>CAZKIQ010000008.1:0-145921 GCA_964552815.1 uncultured Alcaligenaceae bacterium
CCGCAACTCGTACTCGGCGAACCGGTAGCCGGGGGCGTTCTTCATGTCGTTGTCGATTTTCACCGTCAGCGGCTCGTACCCGAAGAACTCGCACCGCGGCAGGTCGCGGAGTTCGTTCGCCAGTTTCTCGGCCGCCAGCAACGCCGGGGCCCGTTCCGCCTCGTTCTTCCCGAGCGGGCAGATGACGACGTGCAGCGGGGCGAGCCGCGGGGGGACGACGAGGCCGTTATCGTCGGAGTGCGTCATGATGAGCCCGCCGATGAGCCGGGTGCTCACGCCCCAACTCGTGGCCCACGCATATTCCTCCTTGTTCTGCTCGTTCTGAAACTTCACGTCGAACGCCTTCGCGAAGTTCTGGCCTAGGAAGTGCGAGGTGCCGGCCTGTAGTGCTTTGCCGTCCTGCATCATGGCCTCGATGCAGAGGGTGTAGATCGCCCCGGGGAATTTTTGCCCGTCCGACTTCGGCCCGACGAGGACCGGCATCGCCATGTATTCCTCGGCGAACGTGCGGTAGACGTGCACCATTTTGTGCGTTTCTTCCTCCGCTTCCTTTTGCGTCGCGTGGGCGGTGTGGCCTTCTTGCCAAAGGAACTCGGCCGTGCGGAGGAACAGCCGGGTCCGCATCTCCCAGCGGACGACGTTCGCCCACTGGTTGATGAGCAGCGGCAGGTCGCGGTAGCTGTGGATCCAGTCCTTGTAGGTCCGCCAGATGATCGTCTCGGACGTGGGGCGGACGATGAGCGGTTCTTCGAGCTCGGCCGTCGGGTCGACGTGGAGGGGTTTGCCCTTCTCGGCCTTCAACCGATAATGCGTGACGACCGCGCACTCTTTCGCGAACCCCTCGGCCATCTCCTCTTCTTTGGCGAGATAGCTCATCGGGATGAACAGCGGGAAGTAGGCGTTGACGTGGCCGGTGTCCTTGAACAGGCGGTCGAGCCCGCGTTGCATCTTTTCCCAGATCGCGTACCCGGTCGGCTTGATGACCATGCACCCGCGCACGTCCGAGTTGTCGGCGAGCCCGGCTTCCTTGACGATGTCCAGGTACCACTGGGGGTAGTCGACGCAGCGGGGGGTGATCTTCTCGGCCATGAGACGGTTCCTTCGGGCACGGCAAGGTTTGCGAATACCGCGATTATACAGACGGCTACGAATCCGGTCGGGTTCGGCAGAGCGGTGCCGGCAACCTCGGGGTGATTCCATCGCCTCTGCGGAGGGGAATCTGTAATTTCTCGGGGTAGACCGCGTCCCGAGCATCCCACGGTTCCTGCGTCGGAGTTCGCCTGCCCATGTCGCACCCGTTGTTCGGGCCGGAAGTTCGCGAGATGCTTGCCGAGCACGATGCGGCGGGGCTTCGGAGCCTTTGCGAGGATCTACACCCGGCGACGGTTGCAGAGGCGCTCGACGACGAGTTCACACCCGAGCAGATCTGGGAAGTGCTTTCTGCCAGCGACCTTCGGACCCAGGCGGCGATCTTCGAGTACCTTCCCATCACCCGCCAGGTGGAGATGGTCGAGGGGACGGGTCGGCCGCAGGTCGGCAAGCTCATCGAGAAGATGTCGCACGACGACCGGGCGGACCTATTGCGTCGGCTGCCGGCCCGGGTTCGCGAGGGGTTGCTGCGGCTGGTCGACGAGGCGGACCGCAAGGACATCGCGACGCTCTTCACGTACGAGCCGGGGACGGTCGGCTCGCTGATGACGACGGACTACGCCTGGCTGCCGCAAACCCTGACGGCGGCGGAGGCGATCGACCAGCTTCGCCAGCAGGCCCCGGACCGCGAGACGATCTACTACATCTACGTCCTCGGGGAACAGGGCCGACCGCCGGCGGGCGGTGGGGTCGCGCCGCGTCGGTTGCTGGGCGTCGTTTCGCTCCGGGATTTGATCCTCGCCCCCCGGCACGCCAAGGTTGCGGATCTGATGGAGACGGAACTCGTCGCTCTTCGGCGCGACGACGACCGCCTGACCGCCGCGGAAACGCTGGCTCAGTACGACTTCATCGCCATGCCCGTCATCGATCAGGATGGCGGGATGCTCGGAATCGTGACCCACGACGACGTCATCGACGTGCTGCAACAGGAAGCGACCGAGGATTTGCAGAAACAGGCAGGCGTCGGGCCGATCGAAGGGTCGTATCTGGAAACGGCGTTCTGGACGGTGTGGAGGAGTCGGGTGATGTGGCTGGCGGTGGTGTTCGCGATGCAGATGTTCAGCATCAACGCGATGGCGGCGTTCGAGGACAAGCTCAAGGTCTATGCGGCTTTGGCGGCGTTCGTGCCGCTGTGTCTGTCGGTGGGCGGAAACACCGGTTCCCAGGCGGCGACGCTCGTCATTCGAGCCCTGGCGCTCGACGAGATTCGACTTTCCGACTGGCTGCGGGTCTTTCGGCGCGAACTGTTGATGGGTCTGGCTCTGGCGGGCAGCCTGGGGTTTCTGTCCGTTCTTCGAACCTGGTTTCTCACGCCGGATAATCTCTACACATCCCAGGATTTTCTGATCCAACTGACGTATGCGATCAGTCTGGCGGTGATGGCGATCTGCCTTTGGGGGGCGTTGCTTGGGGCGATGTTGCCGATCGTGATTCGGAAACTGGGGGGTGACCCGGCCCTCATCTCGAGCCCGGCGATTGCCACGATCAGCGACGTTTCGGGGATCTTTATCTACTTCAAGATCGCGAAACAGTTTTTCTTTTGAACTCCGTGCGGTTCTCGCACCGTTTTTGCCTGCACCCCCTCTAAGTTTCCGGACTTGTTTCGGCGGCGTTCTCGCAAATCCCGGTTGGTTTGCATTTTGCGAAAGAGCGATCCCCGCCGATGCGAATAATCTGGAAAGCCCCCGGTTCTTCGGGGAAAAGGAGAATCCACCGATGTTCCAATCGATGAAAATAGGACGGGTGCTGGGCATTGACCTGTACGTCCACGGGACGTTCTGGCTGTTGCCGTTGTTTGTGCTTTTCGGCGGGATGGGTTCCGGGGCGTACGGCGTCGGGATCGATCTGGCGGTGCTGTTCGCGGTGTTCGGGTGCGTGGCACTTCACGAACTCGGCCATGCCGTCGCGGCAAGCTGGTTCGGGATCCGCACCCGTGACATTACGCTGTCACCGCTGGGTGGGGTTGCCCGGCTGGAAAACATGCCGGACAAGCCCTGGCCGGAAATTGTGATCGCCCTCGCGGGGCCGGCGGTCAATGTCGTCATCGCGATCCTGCTCGCCGGGCTGTTGTTCGTCGACGGAAGTTCCGTGATGGGGGCGATCTCGGCCGGGTCGCCGCTGGCGGACCTGACCGCACGCGTTCTGATCGCGAACGTGTTTTTGGTGCTGTTCAACCTGATCCCGGCGTTCCCGATGGACGGGGGACGGGTCTTCAGGGCCGGCATGAGCCTGTTCGTGGGTCGAGAAACCGCGACGGAACTCGCCGCCGGCCTGGGATCGGTTCTCGCCGTGCTCTTCGTCCTCGGGGGGCTGTTCCTGTTCCATCCGATGCTGATGTTCATCGGCGTCGCGGTGTTCCTGATGGGTCGGGCGGAACTGGCCGCCGTGCGGTATCAAGAGCAGGAAAAACGCTGGAATGCCCGCGGGTACGACACCGGGTTCGACTGGATGGATCGCGAAATTCCGACGATTCGCCCGGTTTCCCGCTCCCGGGTCGACGGGTGGGAATGGGACGCCGCCAACCGCCGATGGATCTTCTACCGGCACGGCGTCCCCGATCGCGAGTAACTCACTTGCCGATCTTGAAGCAGTGCAGGTGGGTCTCGTCGCGCACGAAGATTCGACCGTCGGCGATCGCGGGGTGAGCCCACGTCGGGCCGCAAACCTTCGAGTTTGCGAGCTCGACGTACTTCTCAGGGGACGGATCGAGCAGCAGCAGGTGGCCGGCATCCGTCAGGGCGAGAAGTTTGTCGTCGCCGGTGCGGACGATCGCCGCGTGGTACTTGCCAATCTTCTCCTGGGACCACCGCACCTTCCCGGTTGCCGCCTCGACGCAGCGGAGGGTGATCGTCGGATTCACGATCGTCGCCGCCCCGTTGACCATGTAGAGGTCCTTTCCGACGACCACCGGGGTGGAGAAATAGCACGTCAGTTTCTCGTCTTTCCACGCGTAGCTCGGCTCGGTCTTGGCGTCGGCGGGCACCTTGGTGGGATCGAAGGCGATGCTGCCGGCGGTGACGGAACTCGCGACAATCAGGTCCCCGGCCTGGACGGGGGTCGTCGACGACTCATTCAGCCGATCGCGGAACGGGACGGCCCAGAGTGGCTTTCCCTTCGCCGAGATCCCGCGGACGTGCGAGCCCGTGAGGAAAACGAGCCCGTCCGCCCCGCCCTTGCCGAGGGTTCGAGGGCTGGCGTAGCTGGCGGGGTCGCTGGTCGCCTTCCACGCGACTTCGCCGGACTTCTTGTCGAACGCGACGATCCCTGCTTCCTTCCCGCCGACCATGATGACGACGTTGTCGCCGACGATGGTCGGGGAGGTGGAGATTCCGAAAAAGAGATTCTTCGCCTGGAACTTTTCGAGGGTGTCGACCTTCCAGCGGATCTCGCCATTCTTGGCGTTCCAGCACGCGAGTACGCCGGTGCTGCCAAGGGTGTAGATGGAATCGCCGTCAACGCAGGGTGTGCCGCGGGGGCCGGTACCGAACGGGGGCGTGAATTTCGCACGCTCGTAGGATTTCTCCCACTTCTTTTCCCCGGTGGCGGCATCGAAGGCGGCGAGGGCGTCGGCGGGTTCCTTGCCGGGCTGGAAGAAGGCGTAGACGACGCCGTTGGCGACGACCGGGGACGAGTGCGCCGCCCCGACCGGCTTCGACCACACCGGTTTCGGAGCCTCCTTCCACGCGGGGATGACTTCCGGCGTGTGGTTGTCCCGGTTCGGCCCCAGGAACTGCGGCCAATCTCCGGCCTGGAGCAGCGTCGGCGAAAGTGCCAGTGACAGTGCGATGACACAACGGAGCATGGGATCGTCTCCGGGGAAGTTCACAGAAGCGGAATCCGCCCCGGTGTTGTATCCCGATCCGCCCCGGCCGGCCGTTCCGAGTCGTTGAGGAAGATGTGCAGTGGGGCGTATCGCCAGCCGACCTCGAACTCGTCCGCGATCTGTTTCAACCGGGCGAGTGCTTCCTCGGTGATCCGTTCGCCGACGCCTTCGTAGGCGGGGTCGCAGAAGTAGATCCGACAGCCGAGGGGCCGTTCCGTGCGGGCGGTGCAGAGGTTGCCGACCTGGAACGGGCACCGATCCCGGGTGACGGGCTTCGAAAAAGCGGGTGCCGTTTCGAGCAGAATCTCGGCTTCGAACTGGGACAAGAATAGGGTGTGGCCGTACTCGGTGAATCGGCAGCATCGGCCGGAGGCATCGCACCGGGGCGCGGCCGCCGACACCGCCGCATCGACTTGGGCGTAGACCTCGAGCACGCGGGAACGGAGGGGGGTACTTGGCAAGGGAACTCACAAATGCGAGGCGATCGACCGCGGTGTCTTTGGGTGTATCCGGATTTTGGGAAGGCGAGGCTCCTGCCGAGCCGGGATTTCGGAAGTTTGGGAGGGCGAGGCTCCTGCCGAGCCAGAATTCCGGGATTTTGGGAGGGCGAGGCTCCTGCCGAGCCGCGCCTCCTGGGGAAAAATCGACCGTTTCCTTCGTCGAATCTCGGCTCGGCGGGAGCCTCGCCCTCCCGACAGATCTCGGCTCGGCGGGAGCCTCGCCCTCCCGACAGATCTTGGCGGGAGCCCTCGGCTCGGCGGGAGCCTCGCCCTCCCGACAGAACGCGGCTCGGCGGGAGCCTTCGCGAATCACTGGCGAACGACGCCGACCTTGTTCCGCCAGTCGCCCGGAAGTTCGATCGGGTCGATTCGCAGGAAGACGCGGTCGTCCTGGTTCGGGTCGCGCTGCAGGTTCAACGAGTGGACCTTGGGTTTGAGCGAGGGGTTTCCATCGCGAACCTTGTCGTCGCCGACGATGTTCGGAAAGCCGCCGATCTCGAAGACGCCGGGTGCGGGGGTGGATACGCCGGCTCGAACGAGACCGGGCCGGTAGGGTTTGCTGTCGTTCTGGATTTGCGTCGCATTCGCCCACTTGCTGTCGTCAAAGGTGAGGGAGGTCCAGTCTGGGGGGGAGTCGGCAGAGACTTTCCAGCCGGCGGCCGAGGGGAGATCGATGGCGGGTTTGCCGATGAGGCGGACGGCGGCCTGCAACCCGCCCTTGCTGTGGTTGTCGGACTTCGCCTCCACGGCGACGACATTTTTGCCCGGAACCAGTTTCGAGGTCAGATCGAGGGTGTCGATCATCGGGCCGGGCGAGACCCAGTTCGGAGTCAGAGGTTTCCCGTTGACCCAGACGCGATACTGGCCGCAGTTCACATCGAGACACGCTTCCGGGACCGGTCCTTCAGGAAGTTCGAAGGTTTTCCGGAACTGGCGGACATCCCCGACCGGAAGGCCCGATTTCGGATTCACCGGCCGATCCCACAGAACGATCGGCCACCAGTCGCGGAGATTTGCCGCCGGGTGCTCGATCGCGGACACCAGCTTGGTCTGGTCGAAGACATTGCCCTGGATCCGCAGCGGACGTTTGTCCCAGATCGCCGGCTGCATCCGGAACCGCAGGCCCGTCTCGACTCCGGAAAACATGTTTCGGTTGATGACGCACTGCGCGAACGGCATCAGGCCGGAATAGTAGATGCCATTCCGAGCCCCGAGGAAGCGGTTGAGTTCGATGGTGGTCCGCATACACATGTGGATCCGGATCGCCGCCGCGAATCGCCCCTCGAACCGGCAATCCCTGATGATGGAATCTTCGCAACTGTTGTTGTGACCGCCGAGCTGGATCCCGCACGGGCCCAATTCGGGGTTGGCCTCGGGCCAGTCGGACTGCAGGAATCGGCACCGCTCCACCACAACCGGGGCCGCCCCGGAACGGGTCTGGCTCAGCACCAGTTCCGATTCCGCGAATTTCTTGAATGTGCAATCGCTGATGCTGATGTAATTCCCGGAAAGGAACGGCCCCCACTTGAGCTTGACCTTCCCATCGGCGGATACGCCCTCGAAGTCGAAGTTTTCGATCCGCAACCCGGACCCGTCGCGGAAGGAGAGCCAGGGTTTGTCGGTGGGCACATCCCCGGCCGGCCGCCAAACCACTCGTCTCCCGTTGGGTGTTGCCCCGGAAATGGTGACATCGGGGGTGTTGAACCAGGACGGGTTGACGTCGATCGCCTCTTCCCACGACTCGTCCTTGATTTCAAGTCGGGTCCCTGGCTTCGCCTTCTCCAGCGCTTCCCGGATGGTGCGCGTCGCGTTTTTGAGTGTCTTCGAGACGATGAGCGTCTGCACCCGCGGGTGGACGGTCCGCGTCGGCTGCGTGTCGGAGGTTTGATCGAGTGGTCCGGTCGGTTCGGGTCTGGCAAGCGAGCCGGAGAACGCCAGCACCAGGCCACCCACGACCAGAACCGCAAAGGTGACGGCTCCAATTGCGATCCATCGGCCGGTGTTGTCGCTTCGGGGAACCCGCTGCGGACGAGAGCTCGGGGAGACGCTCTGGGTTTCCGGAGAGGTGTCTTCGTTGGCTCCCTGATCGATCAGTGTGGGGGCGGCACCGCCCGTGTCCACGACGGTTCCCGGAAGACCGGAGGTGCGGAAGTCGATGCGACCGGACCCATCGTGACTCGACGGGGGACGGACATCGCCCGGTGCGATTTGCGAGCCGGCCCCGACCAGCGATGGGTCGTATCCCGCAGCGGCGGCCCAGGCGGCATCTCCGTTCGCGACCACCGCCTCGGGATAGGCGAAAAACGAGGAGCCAGGTCCCGACGGCACGTACGCCCCCGAAGCCGGTGGAACGGGATACGCCCCGGAGTGCGGAGTCGAGATTCCGCTCTGCCCGCTTCCCGGCGACAGCATCGGCACCGCGAACATCCCCGAACCAAACGCACTTGCGCTGATGGGGTTGGCCTGGGCATCGGCCGGGACCGGGATGCGGTCCGTGGGCGTTACCAGCGACGACCCTGGCACCCGTTTCGATGGCTCGTCGCCAAACAATCGTGCCGGGTAATCGGGGCCGAGGTGGGCGAAGTGACGCAGCAAATCCGCGGCGGCGGCGGGGGTTTGCGGACGCTGGTTCGGGTCACGCGACAGCATTTGCTGGATCGTCCCCGATAGACCCACCGGCACATCGGGGCGAAGCAGCTGAATCGGTCGCGGGTCCGTCACCTGCTTTTTGAGGAGTTTCGCGGTGGTCGACTTCTCCGGGAACGGCGGATGACCCGCGAGCAGGAAGTAGAGTGTCGCCCCCATCGCATAGATGTCCGCCCGAGAATCGACCCCGGAACTGTCAACCGCCTGTTCCGGTGCCAGATAGTCGGCCGTCCCGAGGATCGCCTTCTCTTTCCCTTGCATGGTCAAGCCGCCGTCATCGTCCGACTTGATCCGGGCGATGCCAAAGTCCAAAATCTTGACCTGCCCCGCCCGCGTCAGCAGCAGGTTTGGCGGCTTGATGTCGCGGTGAACCAGCCCCACTTCGCAGGCCCGCTGCAGACCAGTGCACGCCTGCACACCCACGTCGGCCGCCTCGCCGGGGGCAAAAACCCCCCGCTGGGTCACCGCCTGCTGCAGGCTCAGGCCGGGCACGTACTCCATCAGAATGTGCGGCGGGTCGGCGTCGGGAAGAACGTCGTACACACCAACGATGTTCGGATGGCTGATCGCTGCACAGGTCCGGGCTTCGCGCACAAACCGAGCCAGGGCAACGGGATCCGCCTTGAAGCTCGGCGGCAGGACCTTGATCGCGACTTCTTTCGGGAGCGTGGCGTGCCGAGCCCGGAAGACCTGCCCCATCCCGCCGGCCCCGAGCTTGTCGAGGATGACGTAGCTGCCGAGGCGGAACCCCTTGTACTTCCCGGCCCGCAAGAGCCCCGCCTGGAAGGTGGTGACGAGCCCCGCCGCGACGAGCTTGGAGAGAATGACCTTGGGCGAATCGTTGGTGGAAACGTCCGGCGAGGCGAGGAACTCGTCGAGTTGCTCCGCCGACACCACGCCACTGGCGCGGACACGATCCAGTAATTCGGAAGCGGAGGACGACATGGAGAGAAGTCCAATCCGGAGGGCGGCCGGGCGGAGAGACCGGCAGGGCGTTGTTTCGCTCCAGTTCCTCACCACCGATCCCGGCCGCGAACAGGTCCGAGACCGGCACCAATTCCGTGCAGTGGCGAAAAATCTTCCCCAAATCTTACAAACCCCAAGTCCGCAGCGAAAGCCGCGACCGGCCATCCTTCCCAAATTCCTGGAAAGTCTGACCCGCCGAATTCTGCCCGCGGTACGGTCGGCGCCGGGTTTTCTCGCCCTGTCTGGGGTTCCTTGTGTGAAGAATAGCTCGCAAATGCGAGCCGGACCAAAAGTTGGCACAAGAACTCGGGAGATTCTTCGGAGAGCTGTTTTCGGCCAATAGCAAAGGGCTAACCGCTAGACTCAACGGGTTTCGAATTCGAGTCTAGCGATTAGCGGTTAGCTATTGCATGACCACCCAGAAAATCTGGTTGCACCCAGATTGGCGGCGATTTCCGATCCCTCTTCCCGTCCGGTCGGTTGGGGTTTACCATACCTGTTCACCCCGACGAGTCGCAGACTGCGTCGCCGGGGTGGCGTCTTCTGCCGTGGGAGGGTGTCGTGACGCTTCTGGCGGTCTCCGGTTGGTCGGTTTTTCTCAACGTCGTCGTGATTCTGCTCAGCCTAATTCTCATGCTGATCGTCCTGATCCAGCGAGGGAAGGGTGGCGGGTTGGCCGGAGCGTTCGGCGGGGCGGGCGGTTCGAGCGCGTTCGGCTCCCGGGCCGGTGACGCGTTCACCAAAATCACGCTCTACATGGCGTCCGTGTGGGTCCTTGTCATCATGATCCACGTGAAGGTCGCGCAGCTCGACCAGCCGCCACCGGCACCGGGCGTGGTCACCACGAAGTAACCCGACCCCTGCCCTCCGGAGCATCACTGCCGTGCTGCTGAGCATGACGGGGTTTGGCGAAGCCCGCTCGATCGGACCCGGATTTTCCGTCGCGGTCGAGGTGCGGGCGGTCAATAACCGCCACCTCAAGCTGTCCGTCCGCGGCACGGATCCGTATCCTTTGATGGAATCGGAACTGGAGAAGACGGTTCGGAAGTCGGTTCGCCGGGGATCGGTGCTGATCCACCTACGGGTCGATCGCGGGGCGAAAGCCTCGGAATTGCGGCTCAATACCGGGGTTCTCGCCGGGTATCTGACCCAGATCCGCTCGGCCTGCCAGGAGGCCGGGGTAGCCGATCTCGCACCGCATGTGGCCACCGGGGTGCTGGCACTGCCCGGGGTCGCACCCGAAGCGGGGCCCAGCGGCGGTCCTCCGGAAGAAGAATGGCCGCTCGTCGAGAAGGCTCTCGAGCAGGCGCTGCGGATGCTCGACACCGCCCGCAAGACCGAAGGCCGGGCGATGGCGGAGGAGCTGCTGGCCCTCCACCGGAGCCTGGGGCAGGAACTTTCCCGGATTCGCGAGCAACTGCCGGCAGTGACCGCGGACTACCGGACGCGGATTCTGGAACGGGTCCGCCAGGCAGTGGCTGACGCCGGCGTGACGATCCAACCCGAGCACCTGATCCGGGAAGTGGCCCTCTTCGCGGACCGCACCGATGTTTCCGAGGAAGTGGCCCGGTTCTCGGCCCACCTCGTGCAGTTCGAAGAGCTGGTCCGCAACGGTGGCGGAGCGGACGGAGCCGGTCGTCGGCTCGAATTCGTCGTCCAGGAAATGGGACGCGAAGCCAACACCCTCGGCTCCAAGGCGGGAGATGTCGTGATTTCCCGGCGGGTCGTCGAACTCAAGGCGAACCTCGAGAAGATTCGGGAACTCGTACAAAACGTGGAGTAACCGTGATCCCCAGCCCCGCTCGATGCTTCGACAGGCCCCGGTGGAGCGACCCGATGGACGGCGAACCGACCGGGAAGAAGGGGCCGCTCATCGTCCTTTCCGGGCCGAGTGGCGTCGGCAAGTCCACGATCGTCGACCGACTCGTCGCCGGCTCCAGCCTCCCCGTCCGCCGGGCCGTCACCGCCACCACCCGCGAACCCCGGCCCGGCGAGATTCCGGAAGTCGACTACCACTTCTGGAATCTCGGCCAGTTCGAAGCTGCACTGGCCAACCAGGAGATGATCGAGCACGCCATCGTCCACGGCCGGGATTACTACGGCACCCCGCGAATGGAAGTCGACCCCTATCGCGATCGCGGCGTCGGCGTGGTCCTCGTCATCGACGTCCAGGGCGCCGCCCAGGTCCGCAAGCTCTACGACGCAGACCACGTCTCCGTCTTCCTCGTCCCGCCGACCTTTGCCGAGCTCGAAGCCCGGCTCCGGGGGCGGGGGGAGAAGGAAGAATCGATTCGCCGACGGCTCCAAACGGCCCAGAGCGAACTCGAACGTCAGTCCGAATTTGACCGGCTCGTACTCAACGCCGACGTCGACGTGGCGGCACGAGAACTGGAAAAAATCATCCGGGAACAGTTTTCTCTGGGGGGAACGCGATGCTCGACGAACTGAAAGAAGAAGAAATCGTGAACAAAGTCGGCGGCCGATTCAAGCTGTCGACCCTGATCCAGAAGCGGATGGTCGCCCTCAACACGGGGGCGAAGCCGCTCGTCGACGCCCGCGGCGGCGACAAAATGGCCATCGTTTTGCAGGAGATTCTGCAAGACAAGATCTATCTCGACGCGTCTGGAAACGTCCAGACCTGGTCGAAGAACGCCACCATCAGCGCCAACCTCTCCGCGAGCTTCCTCACCCGCGTCGGCGGCAACCAGCAAGCTCCCCAAGCCCCCGCCGTCCCCCCCTCCGACGGCGAAGACTGAGCCCGGTTCTTTGGGGGAGGATCCTATATTTCCTTGGATCCTCCATCCATCCCACAACTCACTCGGTTTTGATCTTCCTCGAACTGATCCCTTCCGGGGTTTCTCCCAATCCTCGAAGCAGGCTCCGTCGTCGGAATAGAGATGGACCTCACCCGTTTTGCGGAGTCGATTCAATGCACCTCAATCGAGCGGCCCTGGCTGTTACTCTCGGAATGGTTCTCGCTGCGGCCGCACGGGCGGATGTGCCCCCACCACCGCCCCCGAAGGGTATGAAGTATGTCCACGTGATCCACAAATTCACGACCAAGTCCGAAATCCCGGACTACGACTTCTACACGATCATCGCAGAACCGGGTGACAAGTATACGATCAAGTCCGTTGAGCTTACCCCAAAGTCGGCAGTGGAATGGGATCCATCGAAATTCCATCGCCGGGCGTACTTCAAACTGACGGCGGTGCCGAAGGGGGCGGCCAAGAAGTACGACACGGAAAAAGAGTTCTTCGGGACTCTTCGGCGGGGAAATGTCGAGGGGCAAGTTCAAACGAAGAACGACTTTTGGCGATTTCCCCTCGCCGCGGAAACCGAGAAGGATACCGTGGAAGGCATTTACACCATCACAAAGGTGAACGAAAAAGAAGGCATCGTCATTCCGGTCACATACAAGCGGCCGAAACTTGAGCCGGGCTGCGAAGAGGACGAGGACGGCTCGATTTCCTCGACTCCGCGGGGCAGGACCTGGGTTGCCGGCCTGGCCTTCGCCGCCGCTTTCGTGACCGGCGGTCTCTGGCTCACCCGGCGTCGAGTCGGGTAGTCTGAGACTCCACTCAGCCCGCCGCGATCCTCGCTTCTCCTGTCGGGGCTTGCAGTTTCACCCGGTCGACCGGAAGGTGCGAGCGTTCCGTCGACTGGAGCCAGGCCAGCAGTTTCTCTCGGACGTGGCAGCGAAGGTCCCAGAGCTTCCCGCCATCGGCGGCACTCACGAGAACCCGAACCTCGACCGCGTCCGTCGTCAAATTGGTCACCTGCACCCCCTGCACCCGCTGGTCCCATAGCGGGGTTTGCTTCAGAACCGACACGAGTTCCGCCCGCAAATCATCGACGGGGACGGTATAGTCCGCGTAGAGCAGCACCGTCCCAAGCAGGTCGCTTGAGCCGCGGGTCCAGTTCTGGAACGGCTTTTCGAGGATATATCCGACGGGCAGCACGAGTCGACGCTCGTCCCAGATTTTGACGACGACGTGCGAGAGCCCGATTTCCTCAACGAGCCCCCACTCCCCTTCGATGACGACCGCGTCGCCGATGCGGAGGGGCTGGAAGATGGCGATCTGGATTCCCGCGAGGAGATTGCCGACCGTTTTCTGAGCGGCGAGCCCGATGACGATCCCAGCGATCCCGGCCGACGCGAGCAGGCTGATCCCGATGCTGCGGACGACGTCGAACTGTAGCAAAATCAGGGCGACGCCGATCACGACGACCACAACGCGCAGAATCCCCCGAGGGACGGCCACCTGCGTCTTGACGGATCGTTGCCGATTCTCGTCGGTGATTCCTTCGGTCAGATACCGCTCGAGAACGACACCCGAGACGGTCACGAGCCGCAACGCGAAGGCGGTTCCCACGACGATTAGCAGCGTGCGAGCGGCAACCTCGACGCCCTCGGTCGCGGTCGGGCTGAGGTCAAGAAGCGGAGCCGCCGCCGCGAAAGCGATCACAGCGAGGACAATGCTCATCGGCCAGGGGAGAATCCGGGCCAGATGGTCGTCCCACTGGAAGCGGGTCCGACTTACCACCGCAAGGATTCCACTCACCACGATCCGCTGCCCAACGATCCCGAGCATCAGGGCAATCACGGCCAGCCCCGCGAGTCCGATCCAGTTGTCGATCGGCACCTTGAGTATCTGGTAGTCGTGTGCCCACGGCGGAAGCTGGTCCCTCCAGGCCGCGAGCAATGGAATCGGGTCCGTCGCGGGTACTATCACGGCTTCCTCCGCTTTGAGATAGGGTGGCGGGACGTCCATCTCGGACGTTGCCACTTCTACCACCACCGAGGGAAGCGGAAAGATTCCGGGGGAGAAATCGAGGGATCGTCCGGACAGGGCGTACGGGAGCTCGGCGGAGATTCGCCGAGCGGAAAGGAATCGTTGGTTACTCAATTCCGCTCAAGATCGTTTCGCGGATTTTGCCGTCGCGGATGAAGTAGCACTTGAGCGGGGAGAAGGTCGCGAGGTCCTTGTGGTTGAGGACGAAGACGACGTTGTCTGGGGTGATCGACTCCCAGAGGTGGAGTCCGATCAGGACGTCGCCGCGAGCGATGCCAGCCTTCCCTGCGGGGGAACCGGCGGCGACCTCGTTGACGATCAGCCCTCCGCGAAGCTGGCGGTCGACCTTGGTCACGGCGTCGGGTCCGACGGCGGCCAGTTTCGCCCCGAATTTCCGCCAGACGACGTCCCCCGGAGTCGCGGGAGCCGCTGCCCCGGGTTGGAGCGTCAGCTTGAGGTCGACCCGCTCTGAGGATCGCTTCACGGCGATAGGAATCTCTTCCCGCAGGGACTTTTCCAGGAACGCCCGCTCGATGTCGATCGAGGTGAGGATTGGGAAGTCGCCGATCTTCTCGACGATGTCGCCGACCTTGACCCCCGATTCCGCCGCCGGGGAGCGTGCTTCCACCTGGGTCACCTCCACCCATCGCCGGAGCGGCTTGTCCTCGGTGGGTCGAGCGTATTTGTCCGCCACCAAGAGTCCGTGCTTCACGCCGAGTCGGCGACGGGTTCCGATCATTTCGGACGCCTTGGAAATCATCGTGTCGACGGGGATCGCGAAGGCGATGTTCTGGGCCCCCGCCCGGATGGCGACGTTCACGCCCACGACTTCCCCGAGCTTGTTGAACAATGGGCCGCCGGAATTCCCCGGGTTGATCGGGGTCTGCGTCTGGATCAGGGACTTGTAGGAGATCTCCTTGTTGAGGGTCACGTCTCGTTTGAGCGAAGAAACGTGGCCCAGCGTGACGGTGTGCTCGTAGCCGTAGGCGTTGCCGATCGCGATGACCTTCTCGGCGAGCATCAGGTCCTGGGCGGTGCCGAGGTTGGCAGTCGGGAGTGGCTTCGGGGGGTCGATCTTGATCACCGCGAGGTCGGATTCCTTGTCCGTGGCGAGGACCTTCGCGGGGCAGGAATTGCCGTCGACCAGGCGGACGCGGAGGGACTGGACATCGTCGACGACGTGGTAGTTGGTGACGATGTAGCCGCGGGGGTCGAGAACGATTCCGGTTCCCATCCCGTTGACGCGTTGGGGTTGCGTCGGCGTGAGACGGAACGGGTCGTCGGTGGGGTTGACGAACCGCTCGGAGTGGATGTTGACCACCGCTCCCTTGACGCGATCGACAACCTGGACGAGTTCGTCTCGTCGAGAGGAGGGCGGGTCGCCAGCTGACCCGGGCGTCGCGAGGGCCACGACCGCGGTGAGAATAGCCAGACCGCGGAGGAGCACGGCCGTGCCGCGCGACGAGTGCGATCGCATGGTGACCCCACAGTTCTTGGGCGGCGACCGGTTCGCGGCGCCGTTTCCCCGACCGAATCTCATTCGGAATCCGCGCGAATCACGCTGGACGTGGGGAACGCGGGTCTGCCAACTCCCTCGCAGTTTCCGGCAGGGTCGTGCCGGGAGGATCGGCCCATCCCGGTGTGCGGAGCAGATCGATTCGACGGAAAATGCGGGTTCTTCCGATCGTGCCGGCAGTTGTCGGACCGGTGGTGACGGATACGCTGACCGCGACGGCTTCGAGCGACTGTAGGTCTCTCGCTCCGCGAGTGACTATTGCAACCCGAGCCATCACTCGCGGAGCGAGTGACCGACTTTCCCGAACTGAGTATCGTGATGGCCAAGACGCCAAGAATGGAACAGATCGAGGCGATGCTCGCGGAGGATCCGGGGGATGCGTTCCTTCGCTATGGCCTCGCGATGGAGCATGCCAGTGCCGGCGACGACGAGTCGGCGGTGCGGGTGCTTCGCGAGTTGATCGCAGTCAAGGCGGACGATCCGTACGTGCCGGCGTTCCACATGCTCGGGCAGGCCCTGGCTCGACTGGGGCGAGAACCGGAGGCGGCGACGGCTCTGCGGGACGGCATTGCGGTCGCGCGAAAGGTCGGCGACCTTCACGCGCTGGGGGAAATGCAAGGATTGCTCGACACCCTGGAGTAGGAGGAGCCTGGCCATGCCTCCGGAATCGCCGCGAGTTCTGCTCGCCACCCCGCCGCACGTTCCTTCGGATGATCTGCGCGAACTTCTTTCCCAGGGCGGGTTCGAGGTGATCTCCTGCCACGTCGGAACCGGGGATCGACTCGATTTCCCGGCGTACTCCGCAATCGTGTTGGTGGTCGGATCCGTCCTCGCCCCGGCGGCGGCCCAGACTCGCTTGTGGAAGGCGGAGATGGAGGAGGACGCGGTTCCGATCATCTGGGTGCTTCCGTTCGAGTCCGGGGAACTCACGGTGGCCGGGCTCGACGCGGGGGCGGAAGCCGTGCTGGCGCGACCGGTCGACCCGGCAGTGCTGGGGGCGACATTGCGGGCGATGGTGCGAGTCCGCAGGCAGTTCCGGGAACTGGCGGGACGGGCGGCCGAGGTTCGTGAGGTCAACCACGAATTGCAACGGGCCTATTCGCAGATCGACGCCGCCATCGAGATGACGCGGAAGATCCAGCGGGCTCTCCTGCCCCGGCAAATCCCGGAACTGGAACGTGTCCGGTTCTTCCTCCACCACCGGTCCCGCAGCCGGGTCGGGGGCGACCTCTACGACATCGCCCGACTCGACGAGTCACACGTGGGCTTCTGGCTCGCCGACCCCGGCGGACCCGGTTCCCCGGCGGGCGGGTTGCTTGGGCTCGTCGTGAAGCAGGCGATCCGCGGAAAGGAAATCACCGATGCGGGTTACCGGCTCGTGCCGCCCGACGAGGTGCTGCAGAACGTCAACCGGGAGTTGCTGCAGATCGAGTTGGAACCGTCGCCGCTCGTGGGGTTCGCATACGGGCAACTCGACTGGCAGACGGGGCGGGTCGCGGTGAGTCGGGGTGGGCTGCCGGCTCCGGTGTACCTGCCGGCGTCGGGACCGGCGGAAACATGGGTCGGACCCGGAGCGTTCCTGGGGTCTTTCTCGGCCGAGTTTCCCACCCAGTGGGGGCACCTCCGGCCCGGCGATCGGCTGCTCCTCGTGACGGACGGCGGGGCCGACGCCATTCCGTGGGCTACCATCGTCGAGAATCACCGGGATGCGAGTGGTCAGGCGTTTGCCGACGCTATCGCCCTCGAGGTCCTCTCGCATGCGACCGAGCCCGACGACCTGACGGTGCTCGTGATCGAGGCGATGTGAGGCGCTTCCGAAAACTGGAACATCACCCGGTTGCGAGTCGGATTCCGCGTTCCCCGCGGTAGATGCGGTTGATCCGCTCCCGCGTCAGGCCGAGCACCTTGTCGAATCGGCTCAGTTTCAGGCCGTCGATTCCCACCGTCTTGTCCGCCATGTGCTCGAGCATGGCGATGTCCTGCCGGACTTCGCGGTCGATTTCCCGGCGGAAGAGCCATTTCGCGAGCCGCAATCCGCCCGCGGGCCCCGGGTACCGTGACTTCGCATACACGAACGACGTCACCGCCGTCCGATCCGCATCGATCGGCCAGAAGAACATGTAGAGCCGCCAGCGGACCATCGCTTCCCGCTTGCCGTCCGGCGAAGTCCACCAGTGGTCGTAAATGCTGTGCACCGGCGAGAACCGCGTGGTCCACTCGTCGTGGAAATGGTCCCCTTCCCGGATTCCGAGCAGCCACCCGAAGACGCGGTTGAGTTTCTTCGTCGGCCCGACATTGACGACGCGAACGCTGTCGTCGGTGGGCTCGAAGCGGACTCGGACCTCGCGCATGCGGTCGAGGTCGTAGCCAAAGGTGTCGTGGACGGTGCCGCTGTGCTCGATTTCGTTGAAGTTGTCGACGGTGAGTTCGAGCGGTGCCGGAACGGTATGCTGGAAGTTGCCGAGATGGAAGAATCCATCCGGGTTGATGTCGGGGAAGACGGGGTTGGCGGCCCGGGATTTGACCCAGACGTAGCCGTGTTCTTCGCGCGTGGAGAAGCTCTCGGTGCAGGTGTGCATCTTGGGGGTGCCGGGGCTCTCGCCGTTGCCGCAGCCGTCAAAAGTCCATCCGTGGTATTTGCACTCGACGCGGTCGCCGACGACGCGGCCGTAGCTGAGCTTGAGCCGGCGGTGTGGGCAAACGTCGTCGATGGCGATCGCTTCTCCCTTGGTGTCCCGGAAGAGGCAAATCAGCCGCCCCGCCAGCTGGATCCCGAGCGGTTTCTTCTTCAAGTCCCGGCTGGCCAGAACCGGATGCCAGTGATCGAGCATTCCCATCGGCGACATCCCCCACGACACGACATCTAAGCGGAATATCGGCCGACAGGATCCGCACCGATGACCTAATCCGAAGAATCGGCGAAGTAGGGAAATACCCGCAGACCGACGCCTCACGGGAAATCCGCTACAATTCCGGCATGTTCACCGGACTCGTGCAATCGCTCGGCACCATCGCCGAGACCATCTCGGATGGCCAGGGTGGGAAGCGGCTCGCCGTTCTCGAACCCGAACTTGCCACAAAACTGACTCTCGGCGAAAGCGTGGCCGTCAACGGCGTCTGCCTCACCGTCGTCGAGACCAACACCGAGCGATTCACGTTCCAGGTTGGGCCGGAAACGCTTTTGCGCACCAACCTCGGCCAAATTGATCCGGGCGACCGCGTCAACCTCGAACGGGCTCTCCGTGTCGGTGAGCCACTGGGCGGCCACTTCGTCACCGGGCACATCGACTGTGTCGGGACCGTCGCCAACCGAAAAAACTCAGGCGACTGGGAAGACGTGACCTTTTCCATCCCGACGGAATACGACGAACTCATCGTCCCCAAGGGAAGCATCGCCGTCGACGGCGTCAGCCTGACCGTCGTCGCCACCGCTCCCGGCAGCTTCCGGGTGATGCTCATCCCCCACACGCTCTCCGTCACCACCCTCGGATCCCGCCCCCTCGGCTCCACCGTGAACCTGGAGTTCGACATCCTGGCCAAGCACGTGCGGAAACTGCTCCGCCCGACGTAGCCGAATCGTCCTGGAATCGATGAGTTGAACAGGACGGGGCTACTTTTTTTCTTCTTCGAGTCTGCGGCAGTCTTGACCGTGCCGAAGGCGGAGATGCGGACGTCGACGAGGGTATCGCGCCCGGGCCTGACAGTCCGAGTTCCGACGCCTTGAGCGTCACGAACGCCAAAACTTTCACCGCGTCGACACCGCCCCACCTGCAATTCGAACGTCACGCCATTCGCGGCATCGCCCGATTGCACCCGCGCGTAGTCGAAACTCTGTCCTGTGGGACGGATACTGGTCCCTGGCTGCATGACCCTCAGATAATTTCGATGCACCCGAGCGAGAAGAGAGTTCCGAGCAGACTCGCGCACTTTCTCCCCGATCTTGCGCCGGACGGGCTGCTAGAATGGGGGTTTCCCTCGGGTTGAGAGCCGCGATTCGCCGTGAACTTTGCCGTTTCCCAGATTCGGGATGACCTGCGCGGGCTGTTTCGCGGGCGGTTGCAGCTCGACCTGGTGACTCGCCGGCTCTATGCGACCGATGCCAGCCTGTTCCAGGTGGTGCCGGCGGCGGTGGCGATCCCGGAGAGTCCGTCGGATGTGCAGACACTTCTACGATATGCCCACGAGCACTCGATTCCCGTGATCCCGCGTGGGGCGGGAACCGGTCTGGCCGGCGAGTCGCTGGGGCCGGGGATTGTCGTCGATCTCAGCGTCCACTTTCGGGAAATCACACGGATCGGATCAGATTCTGTCACCTGCGAACCAGGTGTGACGCACGCCCGGTTGCAGGCCGCCCTCGCGGAGCAGGGTCGCCGCTTTGCTCCGGATCCGGCCAGCTCGCAGACCTGCACCATCGGCGGGATGGTCGCGACCAACGCATCCGGGGGGAACGCGTTTCGCCACGGCTACACGCGGGATCACGTACAGGGTCTCCGAGTCGTGTGGGACGACGGGTCGGAGGCGGAACTGCGAAGCATCGAAAGTTCGCGGAATCCCGGGCAAGAGCGGACCTTCCCGATTCCCGCGACGGAGTTCCGAACTCAGGAGATCCACGCACAGGCGACCGCGCTGCTGGCGCAGAACCGCGAACTCATCCGGGTTACCCGGCCGGCGACACGCTTCAACCGGTGCGGATACGTCCTCCAGGATGTGCTCACGACGGACGGCCTCGATCTGCCCCGGTTGTTGACCGGGTCCGAGGGAACGCTGGGGATCGTGACGGAAGCGACGCTGCGGACTGTGCCAATTCCGGGGGGAACGTGTCTGGCAGTGGTCGGGTTCCCCGCCCTGGACGCGGCCGTCCGGGCAGGGGTGGATCTGCGGATTGTCGAGGGAATCGTTGCCTGCGATCTCCTGGATTCCCGGCAACTGGCAGTTTCCCGGGCAGGAAGTGGCCAGGGCTCCGGGGATGGGTCGATCCCGCTTCCTCCGGGAGTTGCGGCGGCGCTGATCCTCACCTTCGAGGCGGAGACGGAACGGCAGGCGGAGTCGCTGGCTCGTTCCGGGTTGCATCGGCTGCGGTCGGGGCATGTGCACCGGGTACTGGCGGAGCCATCCTGCGAACCGGGGGCGGTGACGCGAATCCGGCGGTTCCGGGAGTCGGCGGTTGCCGGGCTCTACGCCGTCGGCCCCGGGGCGAGGCCCGTCTCGTGCGTCGAGGATGTCGGGGTTCCGGCGGAGGAACTGGGGCGATTTGTGGTCGGAGCCCAGGCGGCGTTGCGGAAGTTCGACCTCGCGGGCTCAGTGCTCGCGCATCCGCTCACGGGAATGATTCATCTTCGGCCGTTCGTAGATCTGGCCAATCCCGACCACCGGGCGAAGCTCTGGCCGCTCGCCGAGACGCTGCATTCTCTGGCGTTGCAACTCGGTGGAACCGTCAGTGCCCAGCACGGTACGGGGCTCGCCCGGACACCGTGGGTGGAGAAGCAATCGGGCCCGTTGATTCCGGTGTTTCGGGAATTGAAGCGGATCTTCGACCCGCGAGGGATCTTGAATCCGGGGAAGATTGTGGGTCCGGATCCGAGTCGGCCGGCGTGGCCGTTGCTGGAACCGGCAACGGAAGTGACGCCGTTGAGGCCGACCGTCCGCACTCCGTTGTTGCAGTGGGATCCCGGGGAACTCACGGCGACGGCCAATTCCTGCAACTCCTGTGGCGACTGTCGGACCGCCTCCCCCCGGGCCCGGATGTGCCCTGTTTTCCGGGCAACCGCCCAGGAATCCGCCACGCCGCGAGCCAAGGCAGTACTCGCCCGCGATCTCTTTGGCCCCGCTGTCGCGGAGCTGGCCCTCGGACCGGACGAGGTGCGATCCGTCGCCGGGTTGTGCGTCAATTGCAAGATGTGTCAGCGAGAATGCCGGGCGGGCGTGGATATTCCGAAGTTGATGCTCGAAGCGAAGGCGTCTCATCACGCGGACCACGGGCTCGATCGGGAGGACTGGGTTCTCGCCCGGGCGGAAGCTTTTGCTGCACTTGCCGGAAACTTCGCCTTCACCGCGAACCGAGTTCTCGGGAATCCCGCGGCTCGGTGGGCGATCGAGAAAATCTTTGGCGTTTCCCGGCACCGGACTCTTCCGAAATTCACGAACCGGACGTTTCTTCGCCGGGCGATACGGGCCGGATGGACTCGCCGAGAGCGGGGAGTCGTCAAGTCGGCGGGAATTTCAGAATTCCCTGCCCGGGTCGCGTTGTTCGTGGACACTTTTGCCAACTTCAACGACCCGCTTGTGGGCGAGGCGGCGGTCGCCGTGCTGGAACATCACGGGTTCGATGTCCACGTTCCGCCCCGGCAACGCGGCTCCGGGATGGCGGCCCTCGCACAGGGGGATTTCGAGACGGCCCGGGAAACCGCGATCCACAACGTCCGCATCCTCGCCGACCTGGTCCGCGACGGATACCAGATCCTCTGCCCGGAGCCGACCGCCGCCGTCGCGCTGACGCAGGATTACCTCGACCTTCTCGACGATCCGGATGCTCTGCTGGTCGCGGACCACACGACGGAACTGACGACGTTTCTGCTGGGGCTTCACGACCGTGGGAAGCTCGACACCTCTTTCCGCCCGCTCGACGTGCAGATCGGGCACCACGTTCCGTGCCACATCAAGGCACTTGGAAACACCGTTGCCGGCCCGCGGTTACTCGATTTGATCCCCGGCGTGCGGACTCATACTATCGACGTCGGGTGCTCCGGAATGGCCGGCACATGGGGCTTGAAAGCATCCAACTACGAGGCATCGCTCGCCGCCGGTCGGCCCGTCTTCGCGGAACTCGACCGACCCGGCGTCATGTTCGGATCCACCGAGTGCGGAGCGTGTCGGATGCAAATGCAGCACGGCACCGGGAAGCGGACCCTGCACCCCGTGCAGTACCTCGCCCTCGGATACGGGATGGTTCCGGAAATCGCGGGGAAGTTGCAGAAACCCCTCGGAAAGCGGGTGACCGATTGACCGTCACGGTGAAGTTCTTCGCGAAATGGCGTGAAATCGCCGGTTCCGATCGGTTGGTGGTTTCCCTTCCGACCGACGCCACGGTCGGGGAATTGCGGCAGTTCCTGGCCGAGAAATTCCCGGCAGGAACCGCGTTGCTGGAACGGTGTGCGATCGCCGTCCACCAGGAATTTGCCGGGGAATCGCGGGTTCTCGCCGACTCCGACGAGGTCGCGATCATCCCCCCCGTCAGCGGCGGGTAGAACCACTTCCGCGATCCATTACCGGCTCCATCAACCGAGACGATACTTCGGATTCGCCGCGAGGTACGCCGACACGCGGTCGGTGCGGGTGATCGCTTCCCGGAAGAAGGCGACGGCTTCGACGAGGCGGTCGTCGGGTTCGGCGCAGCTGAAGCGGAGGAAACCCTGGCCGGCGGCGCCGAAGCACTCGCCCCCGAGGCACGCGACACCCCGCCGGTCGTCCGCCCCTTCGAGCAGGTACATCGCCAGTCCGTGCGACCGGATGCCGAGCCGCTCGCAGATCGGCTTCACGTTCGGGAACACGTAGAAGGTGCCGGCCGGCATCAGGACCGTCACGCCGTCCACCTTGCGGAGCTCGTCCACCAGCAGCTTCACCTTCGCGTGGAATTTCTGCATCGTCTCGTCACGCTCGGGCGCGTCGTGTTCCAGGGCTGCCTTACCCGCCATCTGCACCAGCGGCGGAACGCACGACAGCGACGTGTTGATCATCTTCCCGATGATCTGGGCCACCTCGACGGACGCGATTCCATATCCGAGCCGCCAGCCGCTCATGCTGTAGCTCTTGGAGAAGGTGTACGCCCCGACGCAGCGGTCGAGCATGCCGGGCTCGGCGAGGATGCTGCGATGCTTCCCTTCCCAGACCATGTGGCAGTAGGGCTCGTCGGAAAAGACAGCGATATCCCGGTTCCGGACGAGGTCGGCGATCGCCCTGAGGTCTTCCGCGGTGGCGACGCCCCCGGTCGGGTTGTGCGGCGAGTTGAGGAAGACGGCTCGCGGTTTCGCCGAGGTTCGCAGGAACTTCTCGACGTCGGCGGGGTCGGGGCGGAACGCGTTCTCCTGCCGGAGGGCAGCGTGGACGGGCTTGGCGCCACGGCGGAGGATGTTGGGCTCGAAGGTCGGAAACTGCGGGGAGAAGAGGAGGACCTCGTCGCCCGGTTCGAGGAACGCCTCGCAAAAGTAGGTTTCGAGCGGCTTCGCGCCGGGGACCACTACAACATTGTCCGCGGTGGCGGGAATCTGGAACTCGGCCCGGACCGTCTTGGCGATCGTTTCCCGGAATTCCGCCAGCCCCAGCGACGGGCCGTACCGGGTCAGTCCGGCGTCGATGGCGGCTTTCCCGGCGGTCAGTGCGGATTTGGTGCTCGCGAACGGGCTGT
This sequence comes from uncultured Alcaligenaceae bacterium, assembly GCA_964552815.1. Lineage (GTDB taxonomy): Bacteria > Planctomycetota > Planctomycetia > Gemmatales > Gemmataceae > CAYUHJ01. The sequence continues at coordinate 23,798 of CAZKIQ010000008.1, forward strand.
CACCGATCTGCAGGGCGATGACGTCCTTCCCCGCCGCCTGGAGTTTCTTGGCGACGGCGAGGACGTCGAAGGCGGTCTCGGTGGTGAGGGAACGGGCAAAGGAGGACAGCGTGAGCGGAGCGGTCACGACGCACCGAAGGTTCGGGATGGAAACGGGGATGTTTCTATGAAACGAAACTTCCCCGCGGTTGGCATCTCCGAACCGGGCGATTATAGAACATTCGTGGCGCGAACCATGACAACACCGCCGTTGGGTCCCGGAATACCGCCGCGAACGAGGAGGAGGTTGTTCTCGGCGTCGATGCGGACGACGTGGAGGTTGCGGATGGTGACGCGGGTGTTACCGTACTGCCCGGCTCGCTTGAGGCCCTTCTTGGGCCGACCGGAACCCCGGTTACTGGCGAGCGAGGATGTGGAACCGGCCTGGCGGTGGTTCTTCTTGGAGCCGTGGGCAGCGGGGAGACCGTCGAAGTTGTGCCGACGCATGACCCCCTGGTATCCGCGTCCCTTCGAGGTGCCAATGATGTCGACCGCCTTGACGTCGGAGAAAACGTCCGTCACGGTGAGTTTCTGGCCGACGGTCACGCTCGGATTGTCGACGCGAAATTCGCGAACGAACCGTTGCGGCTCGCAGTCCGCCTTGGGGGGAAGTTGCACCCCGGCCTTCTGGCGGGATTCCTTCCGCTTGGATTTGAGCGCGGCGGCCACGTGCCCCTGCTCCGCCCGGATCGAATTTTTCCGGGCCTTGTCCTTGAACCCGAGTTGCACACCCGAGTACCCATCTTTTTCGGCCGTCTTGACTTGCAGCACGGGGCACGGCCCGAGTTCGATCACGGTCACCGGCTCGATCGAGCCGTCCGCGTTGAAAACCTGCGTCATCCCGACCTTGTAACCGATCAACCCCAGCGGCATGGCCGTCTCCCGGATCACCCGGCAAAGTAGATCCATTCCCCGATCTCGGGGACGTAGGAAGCTGTGACTATAGCGGCGCCGTCGGAACCAGTCCAGTCTCCCGGGGCAAATTTGCCTTCCCACGCTCCCGAATTCGCCAGGCCAGCTCGAACGCGAAGCGGAGAACGCCCACCCCCGGTCGGGGTTGCGAGCGGTACGGGCCGTACTCCCCCACCAGGGCGTCGTACAGCCCTTCCACCACTGCCTCAGCGGAGGTGTGGAAACCCGATTCTCGCTCCGCCGAGTACCGATGCCAGGAATATCGCAGGTGGTGGCCGATCGACCGCAGTTTCCCCCGCGACCCGCGCCGATGGCCGTGCCGGGCGAGCAGCTTCACGAGGTTCCGGGCGTCGAAGTACCGCTGCAACCGCTTCCCCTCCCGGCGGAAGGTGCTCGACCCCTTGTGCCAGACCAGCGCCTCGGCGACGACGCCGTTCCGGAAGCCTGCCCGCTGGGAGCGGAGACAGAAATCCGATTCTTCGTGGATCAGAAAGAAATCCTCGTCGACCAATCCGATCGCATCGACAACTTCCCGCCGGACCATCAGGCAGCACCCGTTGACGATGTCGACCTCGGACACACGGGGAATCGGGGCGGTTTCCAGGGGCACTTCCCGCCGCTGGAAGAAGCCGTCCCGGTCGGGCCGGTTGAAGACGACGCCGTCGGTCTGCACCTCGCATGGCGGTTCGAGGAAGCGGATCACCGGGCCGAGGATGCCGTACTCCGGGTGCGCTTCCGCCGCAGCAAAGAGTCGGGCAACGAGGTCCGGTGACACCACGGTGTCATTGTTGAGGAGCACCACGAGTTCCGCCCCGCGGTCGAGGGCATATCGCATCCCGAGGTTGTTCCCGCCCGCCCAGCCTCCGTTGGACTCCGAGCGGATGACGGAAACTCCCGGGAATTCCTTGCGGAGGAGTGCCGTCGGGTCTGGTGTGGAAGCGTTATCCACGACGACGACGGAAGCGGGGGAAGTCTGGCTCGCCAGGGAACGCAGACAGGCCCGGGTGTCTTCGGTGCCGTTGTAATTGACGAGGACGATCCAGATGTCCGGCACGGGAACCTCCCTGTATTTCGTCGCCACGACGCGATTTCTTCTCGTGTAGCCGCGACGCGAAAGCGGAGCGCGATGACCGGCTCCGGTGTCGCGCTCCGCCTTCGCGTCGCGGCTACACGGGCACGCTTCGCTTCCACCCCCGAATTCCCCGCAGCGTCGGCTCCGGAAGGTGGCACGCCAGCCAGAGTGCGGCCGTCCGCGGGTGGAGATTGCCGGCCCGCATCGCGTCGGCGAACCGCTCCCGGGCATCCCCGATTCGCCCGTGATCGTAGGCCTGGTAGGCGTAGTGGAACAACTCGTCGCGGAGTCGGGAACGGATCAGCCGACGCTGATCCGTCGTCAGTGGTGCCCGCTGCAACGCGTTCCGGAGCGCCTTGCAGAACCCGCGGGCAAATCGCTCCTCCGCATTCCGCGACATTCCCCCGTCGTGGATGAAGTAGCGGGCCAACGGCAGATCCATCTTCCCCACCGTCGTCCGACACGCGGTCCGTAGCCAGAGGTCCCAGTCCTCCGCCTCCCGCATCCCGGGGTCGAACCCACCCGCTGCCTCGAAGAGTTCCCGTCGAAGGATCGCGGAGCAGACCGACCACTGGTTCCGCTCGATGACCTTGCGGTAGAACCCTTCTCGGTCGAAGATCCGCACTCCCGGCTCGGGTTGGTGCTGCGGAACATTGTCGAACCGCTCGATTCCGTACTTCTCGTCGAGGGAATGCCAACCGACATCCGCGTTGCCGATGAGCGTGTCCCCGACCACCATCCCGACTTCCGGGTAGCGATCGAGCAACTCGACAGCCCGTGCCGGAGACCCCGCAACCCACTCGTCGTCGCAATCGAGGAAACCGACGTACCTGCCGGAACTGATCGCAAAACCCTTGTTCTTCGCGGTGGTCGGCGTGCCGGTGTTGGGCTGCCAGATGTACTTCGCCCTCGGATCGGTGGCGGCCACAACCTCGGCGGTGTCGTCGGTGCTGCCGTCGTCCGCGACGATGATCTCCAGATCGGCGACGCCGGAACTTCGCAGGGAAGTGAGGCAGTTCCGCACGAACCCGGAGCGGTTGTACGTCGGGATGATGACGCTGAGCGAGGGCCGGTCAGACATTGGACGGGCTCCGATTGCCGCGGTCGAGAATCTTGTCACGGACCCGCCCGAGTGCCCGGGTTGCAAGCCGATCCCATCGCATCTGTTCCGGGTCGACGGAGCGGGCGAGTTGGATCCACCGCAGGAACGCGCCGCGGGTCGGCCCGCTTTCTTCCGCCTTTGCGAGACACAGGCTCCGCAGCCAGCCGCGAAATTCGGGGGCGTCGACCGTTTCCAGGAATCGCGCCCACACCGCCCGACAGGCGGCGGCCCCCGCCGAGGTCAGGGCCCGAGCATCACCCGTGTACGCCGAGAAGAACGCATCGGCTTCCGCGGATGTTTTCGCGAACCCCGTCCGGAGCAGATGTCGTCGAGAAATCTCCTGGCGAGCCGACTGTCCTTCCGCGGGCGAGCGGACGGTCACGTTTTCGCCGTGCCAGCGGTAATTCACCAGGGTTTCTGGGAGGTTCGCAAGCCGACCCCGGTCCGACAGTCGGCACCACAGGTCGTAGTCCTGGCACATCCGGAACCGCGGGTCGTAGCCGCCAACCGCGAGTGCCGCCCTCCGGCGAAGCATGATTCCCGGGTGGGGAAGCGACGAATTCGTGAGCAGCCGAAAGCGGATCGCGGCGTCGTCCTCCGCGTACGCGATCGACCCGAGGAACTTCCCGTCGCGATCGATCCGGTCCATGTTGCAGCCGACGGCCACCACGTCCGGATTCTGGTCCAGGAACGATTCCTGGGCTTCGAGGCGGGTCGGCCGGCTGATGTCGTCAGCGTCCTGAGCCGCGACGTACTCTCCCGTCGCCAGTTCCATCCCGCGATTCCGGGCGATGGCCACACCCGAGTTGACCTGCCGCACGACGCGGATGCGGTCTCCAAACGCATCCAGGAGCTCCGATGTATTGTCCGTGCTGCCATCGTCGACGACGATGACTTCGCGGGCCGGCCGGGTCTGCTCGAGGACAGATCCCACCGACTCCCGCAGGAATCGGGCACAGTTGTAGGTCGCGATCACGACACTGACGCGGGAACTCACGCCGCCACTCCTTTCCGTGAGATCGCTCGACACTCCGCGATCCGCCCACCCAGAACCGCCGACGTGCGGAGACTTTCGAGCCACGCCTCGTCACGCCAGGGCTTCCGGACCACCGACCGCACCCACTCCGACGCAAATCGGCGATACATCCACCGCGGGGCACCCAGCAGTCGCGGCGTTTCCGAGTCCGGCATCCCGGCGCGACGCTGCTGCGTCCGCCCCAGCCCCGCGAAGTACCGCCGCACATACCCGGACGTCATCCGCTCCGCCGGGATGTAGTGCCGCACGCGAGCGGATCCGACCCACACCGCCGACCACCCGGCTTCCCGCACCCGCACGAGCAGGTCGGTTTCCTCGCCGTGGATCATCTCGCCGTGCCGTCGCCCGAGCGTGGGGTCGAAGCGCAGACGCTCCAGGACCCCGCGGCGGAACGCCATGTTGGCCCCGTAGATCTCCTCCGACTCCCCGAGTTCCCGCGTCTCCGCTCCGAGTCGGCGAATCGCGTAGATTCCCTCCAACCTCGGGAAATGCCGGGAAATCCAGGCCGGCGGCTCGGTCGCGAACCACGGCTCGATCGTCCCCCCGAAGACGCCTGCTTCCGGGAAACTCACGGCCGCCCGGGCGTACTCGGTCAGCCAATCCGGATCCACCAGAACATCGTCGTCCGCGAACACGATCAGATCGCCCATCGATTCCGCGACCGCCCGATTCCGCGCATGCGACAGACCTGGCGTCGGTTCCACCAACCGGCGAATCGGCAACGATCCCGCGAACCGATCCACAACCGCGGCCGTGTCGTCGCTGCAGTTGTTGTCGACGACCACGACATCCCAGGAAATCCCGGGGGAAACCCGCAGTTTCTGCAGACTTCCGAGAGTCTGTTCCAGAAGTCGGGCCCGGTTCCAGGTGCAGATCGCGACGGTGATCCTCACACCGACCCTCCCGAGGCACTGCGAGGTCGGCCGGCAAACCGGAAGATCGAGAGTTCCCCGCATCGGGTCGCTGCGTGCGGAAACCGGGCGACCGCGGTGGCACACGCACGCTCGCATGCCGGCCCGTGAAGTTCGACCGCCAACGTCCGCGTCCGGCCGAGCCACGAGTCCGAGCCGGGCCCGAAGAGGATCTGCTCCGTCCCCTCGATGTCGATCTTGAGGAGGTCGACCGTGTCGAATTTCGCCAATCCAAGCACATCGGACACGGTCAGGCCGCGAAGGTCCGCCGGCTCTCCCGGTCGCGTCGGTCGCACCTGATACGACCACTCCCGCCCGTCTCCGAAACTTCCCCGCTCCACGACCAGCCCCGTCCGGGTCGGCCACACACCCGCCCGCAGGAACATCACCCGGTCCCCGAACGGAGCCAGGGTTTTCCGGCAAACCCGGAGATTGTCCGCGTCTGGCTCGACAACCACGACTCGGGCGAGCGGGCAGCGCTGCAGCAGGAACGACGCCGTCGCCCCGATGTTCCCACCGAGGTCCAGGACTGTCCGCAGATCCCCGTCCGCAACCGGGGCATACTGGAGTTCTGCGAAAACCTGGCGGATCACATCGGGATCGCTCGATCCTTCGCGGTAGTACACCGGATGACGGAACCCGCGAATCCACAGTGGAAAGAGCGGCCGGTGGTCGACTTCCACGCCCCCGGCCCGGTCGTAGCAGTGGGTCGCCGCCAGGGTGACCGCCGCCGTCATCCCGAGGGTGCTGGAATCTTCCTCCGCCCGGGCAAACCAGTCTCCGGCGTGCCAGCGTGCGTCCGACAGTTTCGCCCACGTCTCGGGAAACGCCGCTTTTGCGACATCCTTGACCATCACGAGTCTCCTTCGCGATCGAGGGGAATCTGCCGCCACGACTGGTCGCAGACAAAATTCCCCTGGTCGTTGGCCGTCGAAAGTTTCGCAGTCCGCTCGGATCCGAGCACTTCGGCGACGATGGCCGCCTCCACATTGTCGATCGCCAATCCATCCCGGCCGACCCACAGGTTGATCGTCACGGTCCGGCCGGGTCGGATCCGCACATCCCGCAGTGTACACTCGAACGCCGACCGCCCTGGCCGCAATTCCACGGGGAAATCGACCTCCGGCGTCCACGCCGATACCAGTCGCGAACCGCCCAGCGCCTGCACGCTCACCCACAACGTCGCGTCGTCGATCTTCCGGCTCGACTCCAGTTCCACCCGGAGGGTCAGGTCGTCGCCGCAGGTGTGGGTCCCTGTCGGTTGGCCGTCGGGGTCGAGCATGACGGCCCGCACGAACCGCGATTCTCCCGTGCCCGTGGATCGCTTGCGGTCGCGAAGATCGCCGGTGCGGGTCTCCTCGACCAGTCGCTGCAGGTAGTGCCGGGTCACCGCCGTCGCCGATCCGACCTCGACCACCTTCCCGCGTTCCAGGAAGACCGCCCGCTGGCACAGCCTCGGAATCAGTTCCATGTTGTGGGACACGAACAATATCGTCCGGCCGCGAGCCGCCAGGTCGGTCATGCGCTCCACGCACCGCCGCTGGAACGCCGCGTCCCCGACGGCCAGCACCTCGTCGACGATCAGGATTTCCGGGTCGAGGTGGGCCGCGACGGAGAATGCGAGCTTGACGTACATCCCGGAGGAATACCGCTTGACCGGGGTGTCGAGAAAGGGACCAATGTCCGCGAATGCGACGATGTCGTCGAACTTCCGCCGGATCTCCGACCGCGTCATCCCCAGCACGGAACCGTTGAGGAAGATGTTCTCCCGCCCGGTCAGTTCCGGGTGGAAGCCGGTGCCGACCTCGAGGAGGCTCCCCATCCGGCCGCGAATCTCGACGCGACCGCGGGTCGGGGCGGTGATGCGGGACAGGAGCTTCAACAGTGTCGATTTCCCGGCTCCGTTCCGGCCGACGACGCCGACGACTTCCCCGGGGTGGACCTCGAAGGAGACATCGTCGAGGGCCCAGAATCCTTCGTCGGAGCCGACGGAATCGGGGGTCGCGAGCCGCTTCAACTTCCGCCAGGTGGAGCGGGCGGCGGCCCGGACGGACTCGGAGACGTTGAGCGAACCGGTGGGCGTGGCCCCGATCCGGTAGCACTTCGACAGGTTCTCGACGCGAATCGCGGTGTGCATCGGGGTGACATCCGTGTCAGGTGATCGGCATCGTGCCGCCAAAAATCGCCATCGTTTAGCCGCGACGCGTTAGCGGAGCGTGTCGGTACCGCGCTCCGCTGTCGCGTCGCGGCTAAACGTCACATCGAAATCCGCCGATGCATGTCATCGACGACCCAGTGGAACGCCGCCAGGTGGACGGTTTCGACGATCCCCATGTCGTCCAGGGCGACGTGCAAATTCTTGTGGTTGATTTCCCGCAATTTCCCGCCGGAAAACCCGGTGCAGCCGAAGGTCGTCAACCCGTTGCGGTTCGCCCACTCGACGGCGGCGAGAATGTTCTTGCTGTTCCCGCTGCCGCTGATCGCGATCAGCAGATCCCCCGGCGAGGCGAGGTTCTTCAACTGCTCCACGAAGATGCGCTCGAACCCCTCGTCGTTCCCCCACGCCAGGATGTAGGGGGTGTTGTCGGTCAGGCTCAGGATCCGGAACCGTTTCTTGCCGTCGTGCTGGAGGTCGTCGGGTAGTTTCAACGACCCCTTGCCGATGTCCTCGCAGAGGTGGCTGGCGTTGGAGCCGCTGCCGCCGTTGCCGATGACGAAGATCATCTTCCCCTGCTGGTAAGCGGCGAACATCGCGTCGGCGAGGTCTTGAACCTCGGAGGGTTTGATCTTCTCGAGCTCTTCGCCAATCCGCTTCAGGAACGGGGCAGGGGCCATCTTGCAGCCAAGCATGTGCGAACCTCGCGGAGAAATCGGGTCTGTCTATCCTAAATTGTATCGGCCATCGTCCGTTCCACCCGGCGGAAGTAGGCCAGTCCACCGACGGCGACCACAACCGCCACCCCCGCAGAAACGCCGAGCGCCCCGTAGTCCGGCGTCGTCCCCAGCACCGATGCCCGGAAATTGAGGACCAGCCCGTACACCGGATTGATCGGCATCCACTTCTGCGCCATCGGCGATAGCGTCGCCGGGTCGAGGTAGATGCAGGGCGTCGCGAACATTCCCAGCTGGATTCCGAACGTCAGCAGATACCGGAAATCCCGCTGCGCGACGATCAGGGCGGACAGCAGAGTCCCTGCCCCGAACGCCGTCAGGGCCAGCAACCCGATGACGACCGGGGCCAGCAACAGATTCGCAGTCGGGGCGACCCCCGAGACGGCCGCCACCGCCGCGAACAGAACCAGGCAGACGGCAAAGTCGAACGCCGCCGCCCCGATGTTCGCCGCCGGCAGCATTACCCGGGGAAAGTAGGTCTTCGTGACCAGTCGCTCGTTTCCGATCAGGCTGTTGGCGGCGTTGCTGGTCGCGTTGGCGAAGAACGTCCACGGCAACACCCCGCTCAGGACCAGCAGGACGTAGTCGTCCGACCCCTTCGCGAGCCCGCCCATCCACCCGACGAAGACGACGAAGACGATCACCGTGCTCGCCGGCTGGAAGAACGTCCATGCGAATCCGAGCACGGTTTGCTTGTAGCGGAGCTTGATATCACGAAGCGTGAGGAAGCCCAGCAATTCCCGGAACCGCCAGATTTCCCGCCAGTCCAGCAACCCCCACGGGCTCGGCGGCTCGATGACGGTCACCGGCAGATTCGGGGTGTCCTCGGATTCCGGGGGAGTCGCTTCCCGGGTCCTGGAGATTGGTGTCGATCGGGGGGGCAAATCCACGAGGGTACGCACGGGCCAGTTCCTTCTGCCGCGTGAAACTCGACGAACCGGGGAAGGCCGATCCTCGGCAATGGTTCTTGGGGAGAAGTGTACGTCGGCGAAAACGGGAAAGAAACACCATTTCCCCCGGCTCGTCGGAACTCCAGTCCAGGGTGAGAGTTCTGGCGAGGAACCAATCTCGCCGAGGAAAGTCTCTCCGCGTTTGCACAGAAACATTGCCGTAACCAGCAGACGGCTCCGGCGGATCCGCATCGCTTCCCATATCCGGTGGTGACGGCTGCTTCGGGAAACCCGAGGAAATCGCAAGACTTGTTAGCTTGACGACTTTCGGCCGTCTCCATTGAATCGCCACCAGACCAGGTTCTGGGGCACCAGGATTTCCGGGCACGGTTGCAGCGGTTGCGAAACCTTGAGGTGCAATATGCGACTTCGGATCGGCGGTTTGATCGGGATGGCAATCGGGCTCACGCTCACCGCCTCCATCCCCGACGTGATCGGGCAGGCGAACCCCAACAAACCCGTCTGGGTCTACGCACACGACGTCCGCGTCCGCTCCGGCGGCAAGAAAGACTTCGACAAGGACACACCGAAGATCGGCATCGAATTCTTCGAAGACAAGGTCGGCGGCGGAATCGTCGGCATCACCCAGTCCGGCAACCTCACCGTCTACCCGGCGATGAAGCTCGGCACCGACAAGAAAGCCAGCTGGCTCTTCGCCCACGACCTCCGCGTCCGCAAAGGCGAAGAAGAAAAGTTCACCAAGGACACCACCCAGTACGGCGTCGAAGCCTTCAAGGACGGCCCGAGCGGCAAGCTGCTCTACGTCTCGGAAAAAGCCTCCGCCACCATTACCGACATGCCCAGCCAGGTTCTCTCCGACAAGGACCCCGCCTGGCACCACGCCCTCATCCTCAAGGTTCGCGGACCCGAAGAAAAAGAATTCACCAAGGACACGAAAAAGTTCGGCGTCGAAGTCTTCAAGGATGGCAACACCGGCGGGCTGATCTACATCACCGAGGCCGGCATGATCGCCGCCACCTCCACCTCCCCGCCGACCCCGCCGGAACCGGACAAGGTCAAGGCCCCCAAGGCGCTCTACGGAATGAGCCTCCGCGTCCGGAAGTCCGGCGAAGCTGATTTCGGGCCCAACACCAAGCGGGTCGGCGTCGAAGTTTTCCGCGACGAGAACACCGGCGGCCTCGTGTACATCTCCGAAACCGGCTCCCTCGCACTCGTCCCCACCCCCGCCGAGCTCCAGTCCGGCAAGGGCGTGACCTGGAAACACGCGATGGAACTCAAGGCCCGAGCCGGCGGCGAGGCCAGCTTCGAGAAAGCGACCAAGTACGGCATCGAGGTCTTCCAGGACAACAACACCGGCTACCTCGTCTACGTCGACGACGTCGGTGCCATCGCGGTTCTGAAGAAGTAATCCCAGTCGAGAAATTCCACCAGGCCGTGGTCGCGGGACCACGGCCTTCTTCGTTGAATCGAGTGGGCCATTCTCGCGAATGATCCTCGAGCCGACGATCAACAATTGCCCCTTCTCCCAACTTCGAGGCAAGCCATGAAACTGGGACTGATCAACTCCGCGTGGGTGCAGGCGGGGCAGGGCACCGCTTACGGCATCCGCAAGACGAAGGAGATCGGCTTCGACACCATCGACATCTTCGCGGATCCGCTCGACATCGATGCGAAGGAACGCAAGCTCATCCGCACCGAGTGCGAGGCGGTTGGCCTGCCGATCGTCAGCGTCGCCTGCGTGGCCGTCGGACTGATCGACTTCAACCCGAGCGTCCAGCGATTCCACCTGTCGCGGTGCAAGGCCTACCTCGATTTCGCGTACGAACTCGGGGCGAAGAATCTGCTCCTCGTCCTCGGCGAGTACATCTGGAATCGGGAAGTGATCCCGCCGGCGGAGCAATGGGCGACCGGGGTGGGGCACCTCAAGACGCTCGGCGATCATGCGGCGAATTTGGGTCTGGAAATTGCCCTCGAACTCGAGCCATTTGAGCTAAGCTTGCTCAACACCGTGCCGAACATGGTGCGGTTTCTGGACGATGTTTCGCACCCGGCCGTGCAGGCGAACATCGACATATCGCATCTGCAACTCGCGGGGACGAAACCGGAGGAGCTTCGCCAGTTTCGCGGCCGGGCGGCTCACGTCCACATCTCGGACTGCGATGGCAAGGTCCACGGCGACCTGCCGCCGGGCCGGGGTGTGGTCGATTTCGTGCCGTACCTCCGGGAAATCCGCGATCTCGGGGTCGAAACCATGAGCATCGAACTGGAATATTCCCCCGAGCCGGAAAAAATCGCGGAATGGGTCGCGGAAGCATACCAGTCGACGGCGAAATTGATGCAACTTGCGGGAATCGGACGCGAATAATGAATGTGCTTCACGCCAAGTCGCACCCCCCGAGATCCCGGCGAACCCCGCCGGCCTCCTTCTCTTCGTTTCCTTTCGCGGCTTCCCGAATCGGCGTGAGCTTGTCTGTGTACGGAAGGCTCTCCCATGGCCGACTACGCTCTTGAAACTGCCCCCAGTTCCGTGCCCGACCCCGCGTCGGTGGTCCTTCCCGCGTGGGGTCCGGAAGCCAGGCCACTAGGGCCGCCGTCGAAGTTCCTCCAAGGCCCCCAACGTCGGGCCTTTGAACTCGGCAAGGCGATCAGTATTTTCCGGGAATTGATCTACGGCTTCCGCAAACTCCACTTCGTCGGCCCGTGCGTGACCGTCTTCGGCTCCGCCCGGTACGCCGAGGATCACCGTTACTACGCGCTCGCCCGGCAGGTCGGACGCTACCTCGCCGAGTCCGGCTTCACCGTCATGACCGGCGGCGGACCCGGAATCATGGAAGCCGCCAACCGCGGCGCGAAAGACGTCGGTGGACGCTCCATCGGCTGCAACATCGTCCTTCCCGGCGAGCAGAAGCCCAACCCGTACCTCGACCAGTGGATCGACTTCGACTACTTTTTCGTCCGGAAACTGATGCTGATCAAATACAGCTACGCGTTCATCGTCCTCCCCGGCGGGTTCGGCACCATGGACGAACTCTTTGAGGTGCTGACGCTCATCCAGACCGGGAAAGTCCAGGATTTCCCCGTCGCGGTGATGGGGAAGGACTACTATCGCCCGCTTCTCGACATGGTCCAGGGGATGGTGGCCGGGAAGACGATCAGCACCGGGGATCTGGACAAGCTCATCGTGTCTGACGACCCCGGCGAGGTGGTCAGTGCCGTCACGGATGTCGCGATGACCCGGTTCGGGCTCTCCTACGGGCCGAAGATGAAGCCGCGGTGGATTCTCGGCGAGACGCTCGGTTCGTGGTGGAAGGGAAACTCAGGGAAGTAGCGAGGCGACCCGATGCGCCGGCGACTTCCGGAGACTGTGGATCGCTGCCTGTCCGCGATGGCGGAACTGCTCTGGCCGCGGATCTGCCTCGTTTGCGATGAGCCGATCCCGGAATCGTCGAATGTCGGCAGCCTTTGCGAAACCTGCCGGACCGCGATCCTCACCGACCCTTTCGAAACCTGCCCCCGATGCAGCAGCACCATGGGGGCGAACACAGACACCGAGAAGGGTTGCCCGCGGTGTCGCCATTCTCGCTTCCGCTTCCGCTCGGCCGTGCGCCTCGGACCCTACGCCGACCGCCTCCGGGATGCGATTTTGCGGATGAAACACTCTGCAGGGGAACCCCTCGCCGAGACGCTTGGGGAACTCTGGGCGAAGTCGCGGGAAGAGCAGCTTCGGCAAAGTTCCCCGAGTGTGGTCGTCCCGGTTCCGCTGCATTGGCGTCGCCGTTGGCACCGAGGGTATAATCAGGCGGAATCGCTCGCCCGGGGGATTGCAACCGTCCTCCAGATTCCGTTCCAGCCGCGGTGGCTGATCCGGACGCGACCCACCCCGTCGCAAGTGGAGCAGTCGCCGACGAAGCGGTGGGAGAACATCCGCGGGGCGTTTCGGGCGCGGGTTCGCGTGACTGGTCCGGAGGTACGGGTTTTGCTGATCGATGACGTGCTAACGACCGGAGCGACCCTGGACGCGGCGAGTACGGCTCTGAAGGAAGCGGGGGTGGCGCAAGTCAGCGTGGCTGTGCTCGCTCACCGGTAGCTTGCCAGGCTGGCGAAAAGGCGGGTCGCGAAAGGCGTTCCGATTCGGCGGACGGTGCCATTCCCGGTTGCATCGTGTCAGGGAAATGGAGCCGTTTCACTCTTCGCACGGTTTGGTCTCGGCTGATACGTTCTGAGTTATGCCGGCGACCGCAAGATGTGCGAACGCCGGCGCATCGGAGATTCGGCCCATGCACCGTCTGCTGTTCACCGCCGTCGTGGTCGCCAGTGTTGCTGCCACCGCGTCGGCTGGCCCCCAAGAATTCTTCAGCGAAAACGTGAAGGATTTCGGCATCACCCCCCGCGGGCCGGTGCTGATCCACTACTTCACGGTGAAAAACACCAGCAACCAGGCGGTTTCGATCGGCCAGCCACGCGTGTCGTGCGGCTGCGTCTCCGCTTCCGTGATGAAATCGACGCTCCAGCCCGGCGAATCGACCGCCGTCGTCGCCCAGATGGACACCCGCCGCATCCCCCAGGCCGGGGCACTCAAGTCCGTCACCGTCTATGTCCCGTTCCTCTCCCCGACCGCCGAGGAAGTCCACCTCCGCGTCCAGGCGATCGCCCGGGATGACCTCGTTATGAGCCCGGACACGCTTGCCTTCGGGAACGTCAAGAAAGGGGCCGGCGCCAAGACCACCGTGAAGCTCACCTTCTTCGGCGACCCCAACTGGCAGGTCTCCGAGCCGACCAGCGGTGGGGCGTACATCAAGGCTGCCGTCAAACCCGGCGAAAAGTCCGGTTCCTCCGTCACCTACGAAGTTGAAGCCACCCTCGACCCCGAGTGCCCGGTCGGCAACTGGACCACCGACGTGTGGGTCAAGACGACCGCCACGGGAATCGAGAAGTTCCGCATCCCCGTGACCGTCACCGTCACCGCCCCGATCATCAAACCGGACGCGGTCAAGTTCGGCGACGTCAAGGTCGGCCAGTCGGCGGAACAACGGCTGCTTCTGCAGGGGAACGCCGCCTTCAAGATCCTCAAGGTGACCGGTGCCGATGACCTCGTGACGGTGTCGCCGATCTCCGACGACTCCCGCCCGGTCCACGTCCTGAAACTGACGCTGACCCCGAAATCGGCCGGCGACCTCAACAAAACGATCGAGGTGGAAACCGACCACAAGGAACAACCCAAGATCAAGATCTCCCTCGTCGGCCGCGGAATCGGTGAGTGATCGTGTCGGTGTCAGCGAAGAGGGGATCCTGCAGATTCCGAGCTGCACCCGATCCCGGCTGATTGGCTGGGTGTCCCTGCGGATTGGGGTATCTGACGGGAGGGCGAGGCTCCCGCCGAGCCGGACTTCCTCCCCGAAATGGCTCCCCAGACCCCGGAAGTGCGGCTCGGCAGGAGCCTCGCCCTCCCAGTCGCCCCAAAACAATAGGGACACCCGATTGGCTCGGCATTATCACTGACACTCGCACTATCACTGCTTCTCACGTGAGAAGCAGTGATAGTGCGAGTGTCGGTGTTAGTGAAGAAGTGGTTTATCCCGTGGCCCTGCTTACGGGACGCCCCCCGGTACAATTCCGAGGATTCTGGCACACCGGGCGACCCCGGCGTAGGATGAGAAGATCGGTGGCGAGGGCAGGCTGACCTCCGTGGCGGAAGCTGGCGGATGCCGACGCCTTCTGGACGGATCTTCGGCATCTTCGGGGTACGGTCATGTCCGTGCTTTTCCTGTCCGAAGACGATGTGCGGCAACTCCTGACGATGGACCTCGCCCTCGAGGCCGTCGACGCGGCGTTCCGCAAGATTGGGCTCGACGAGGCGGAAAACCTTCCACGCCAGCGCTGCCAGACCGACCACGCGATGCTCCACGTCCTCCCGGCGGCCGCCAAGACCCTCGGCGCCCTCGGCTACAAGGCGTACACCACCACCCGCCATGGTGCGAAGTTCCACGTCACGCTCTTCGACCCGAAGGCCGGCGGGATCACTGCCATCCTCGAAGCGGATTATCTCGGCCAGGTTCGAACCGGGGCCGCCAGCGGAATCGCGACCAAGAAACTCGCCCGCCCGGAGGCTTCCACGGTGGGGCTGTACGGAACGGGGAAACAAGCTCGAACCCAGATCCTCGCGGTGTGCAAGGTCCGGCCGATCTCGAAAATCCACGTCTATTCCCGGGACGCCGACCGCCGCAAGCAGTTCGCCACGGAAATGTCGCCACTCTGCGGGGTCGAGATCGTGCCCGTCGACACCCCGGAAGAAGCGGCCCGGAACCTCGACATCGTCATCACCGCGACTGCGAGCCGGGAACCGGTACTTCTCGGCGACTGGGTCGCGGAGGGTTCCCACCTCAACGTGATCGGGTCGAATTTCCTCGCGAAAACGGAAGTCGATGTCAACGTGTTCCGGCGGGCGAACCTGGTGACGGTGGACAGCAAGGACCAGGCCCGCCTGGAAGCGGGGGATTTCGTCGCCGCGGTGCGGGAAGGGGTGCTTTCCTGGGCGAACATCGTCGAGTTCGGACAACTCCATGTCGGCCGCTACCCAGGTCGGCAGAACCCCCAGCAGGTGACCGTCTTCAAGTCGCTCGGACTGGGCATCGAGGATGTCGCGGTCGCGGTCCGCATCGTCGAACTGGCCCGGAAACAAAACATCGGCCGATCGCTGCCGATTTGAGTGCTGGCACCACCCGCGAAATTCGGGTACACTTCCACCGATCCGCCCGCTGCTCTTCGAGTCGACGTTCCATGCCCGCGATTGCCCTCGATTCTCCAGATGCGGAGCTCCTCGCACGCTTCCACTCGGGCGACGATGCCGCACTCGGTGCGCTCTACGAACGCTACGAGGGCCCCGTCTTCCGCTTCCTGCTCGGGATTCTCCGCGATCACCACCGGGCGGAAGACGTCCTCCAGGAAACGTTCGTGCAGGCCTTGCGAAACGCGGAGGGGCTCGATCCGGGCAAGTTCCGCGGCTGGCTGTTTACCGTCGCCCACCAACAGGCGATGCTCCTGCTTCGCAAGGAGAAACGAGCTCCGTCGCCGTCCGGGGATGGGCTGCTGGGGTTGCTCGATTCCTCGGAGAACCACGCCGATCGGGCGGGTCGGATCGATGACCTGCGGGCGGTCGGGGAACTTTTGGAGTTGCTGCCGGCGGGCCAGCAGGCGGTGATTCGGCTTCGCGTCTTCGAGGGCTTGACGTTCCGGGAAGTGTCTGAGAAACTCGGGTGCCCGTTGAATACCGCCCTGGGACGGATGCACGACGGTCTGCGAACGCTGCGGAACCTGTGGGAGGGCCGAGCCCGTGCCTGACACGATCCGTGGAACTCGAGAATCCACGCTGGCAATGCTAGCGCTTCGGTTCGCGGCTGGGGATCTGCCGCCGGAACAGGCTGCGGAATTCGCCGAGCGGATCGCCGTCGACGACGATGCCCGCGAAGCGCTCGAGAACGCGTTCCGGCTCTCCGCGGCCGCCCTGGGTCAGGCCCCACCCGCCCCCGACCCCGCGGTCCGCTCTGCGGTCACAGAGGAAGTTCGCCACCCCTTCCTCGCGAAATGGCTCCCGCACCGGCGGTATCGCGGCCACCCGATGGCCTGGCTCGGGTTGGGCGGTGGAGTTGCCGTCGGGCTCGTAGCCATCGGACTCTGGATCGCCGACAGCCCGGACGACGACCCGGCACCTCCCGCTTCCCCCGGAATCGCACGCCTCGAGGAACCCCACCAACCCCTCCCATCCCCCACGATCGTCAGGGTGGTCGACCCCCACGGCGGACCCACGCACACCGCGGTGGTGAAGGAAATGGACGAGCGGTCCGGCACCATGGTCGTCGAGCTCGTCCCGGACCCGCCACCCACGCCGCCACCCCCGGAAGAGCCCGAGAAACCGGGTCGAGGCGTCGAGGCTGCCGAGATTTCTCCACGCTGACCCGGCACCAACAAAAGAAGCGGAGCCAGTTCTGGCCCCGCTTCGGATTCGCGATCGAATCGTCCGCTCTCGTCAGTTGTTGTTCCGAGACGACACGAACAGCATCAGAATGTAGTAGAAGAGCAGCACCACATCCGCGAACAGGTTCAACGCCGCCGCCACGTACTGATCTTCCCGGTAAACGTGGATCACGTTGGAGGTGTCGTAGATGATGTAACCCGCCGCCAGCAGAATGATCGGGATGATGAAGAACAGCCCGAGCGAGAACCCGAAAATCACCGAAACGAGAATCACCCCGAGCGCGACGAACGAAAGCACACCAAGGATCGGCCCGAGGAACGAGAAGTTTTTCCCGGAGACGAAAACCGCCAGCGTCAGCCCAACGAAGGCCGCGATGGCAACGATCCCGGCCTGTGCGGCGAGGTGCTCACCCGGAAACCGCGTTTCCGCAATCCAGATCAACGGGAAGCAGATCATCGCTTCCAGGGCCGTGAACAAGGCCAGCCCCGCGTACCGGGCCACGTCCGAGGTCGAGGATCGGGCCATGGTCTGGGCCACGAACCCGCCGCCGATGAAGGCCACCATGAGTAGCAAACCCGCATAGGGCAGGCTGAAGAACGCCCCCGCCAACGTGTCCGCCATTCCGCTCTGGAAGACGGCACCCTGAATCGCAACGAACCCGAGGATCGCCCCGGTGACGTGGCCGTAGGTCTTGCGGATGAACGCCGCCCGCGTATCCTCGGCCGCCATCGCGACGCTATAGCGATCTTCCCCGTATCGAATGTCGTAATTTCGCATGAATCACCTTTGAAGATCAGTATCCGGAAAATCGGACCTGTTCCATCGTACGCAGTCCGGCTACTCGATAAAATAGGATCCGTTCCGACTGCCCCTGGGCAGAATCATATACCCCGGCCGGGACCAAGGCGGCCCTCGCCGGCAGCCCGATTATGGGCTGCGCTCGCACCGCCCTAACATAAATCCGACTCCCGTCTGACCGCAGAAGCGGAGATTTTCGTGCGACCAGCGAGTCCATTGCGCTCCGCTTCGCCCTCCGCGTTTCGCTTTGGAACTGACGGGCCGAGGGACGAAAGGCCCGAATGGATACCCCGACCGCCATCGGGTTGATTCTCGTGGCAACATTGCTCTCCGGCGGAGGAACCATCCTCGCCACGAGATTCCTCAACCGTCGACGAGAAAGCTCCCCCGCCCCCGCGGCGGCGATTTCCGGTTCCCCCATCGCCATCGATTCCGAGGCCCTCCGCGCCGCCGAGTCCCGCGTCCATGACGTCCTCGAACAGGCCCGCCGAGACGCCGAACGCGTCGTAAAGGACGCCGAACTCCGCGCCCGCGACGAAGCCATCCGCCAACGCGAAACCGTCACCCGCGAACTCGAAACCACCCGCTCGGAGCTCCGCGATCAGGAACGCCGGGTCCAGAAACTCGAGGACGCGGCCATCGAGAAGCAAAAGGATCTCACGAAAAAGGAACGGCACCTCGAGCAACTCCAGAAAAAACTCGCCGACCGGAAGGAGTCGATCGAACGGAAAACCCGGACGCTCGACGAACTGGTCGAGACCGCGACCCAGAAACTCCACGAAATCAGCGGCCTTTCCCGGGAAGCCGCGGAGAAAGCCCTCCTCGAACGGCTCGAACGGGAACTCGCCTCCGAGTTCGCAACCCGGATCCAGCGGCACGCCGATCGCCTGAAATCGGAGGCCGACCAGCGAGCCCGCGAGGTCCTCTCCACCGCCATCCAGCGGTGCGCCGCCGAGCACACCGCCGACACCACCGTCAGCACCGTGGACATTCCCTCCGACGACATGAAGGGGCGCATCATCGGCCGGGAAGGGCGGAACATCCGCACCTTCGAAAAATGCACCGGCGTCGATGTGATCGTCGACGACACCCCCGGCGTCGTCATCGTCTCCGCCTTCGACAACGTCCGCCGCGAAACCGCCCGCATCGCCCTCACGAAGCTCATCCAGGACGGCCGGATCCACCCTACGCGAATCGAAGAAGTCGTGATCGAGACGCAGAAAGAGATGGAAGCCCACATCCTGGAGGTGGGCAAGGAAGCGGTGATGGCGGTCGACGTGCCGATGGTCCACGAGAAAATTCTGCAACTGCTCGGCCGTCTGAAGTTTCGTACGAGCTACAGCCAGAACGTTCTCCAGCACAGCATCGAGGTTTCCCACCTGTGCGGCCTGATGGCGGCGGAACTCGGCCTCAACCCCCAGCTTGCCCGGCGGTGCGGCCTCCTCCACGATGTCGGCAAGGCCGCCGACCACGAAATGGAAGGCGGACACCCCAAGGTCGGAGCGGAACTTGCCAGGCGGTACGGCGAAACCAGCCCCGAGGTTCTCCACGCCATTGCCGGCCACCACGACGACGTGACCGTCGACCACATCTACACCGTCCTCGTCGCCGCTGCCGACGCGATCAGCGCCAGCCGACCCGGAGCTCGCCGCGAAACCCTCGAAAAATACATCAAACGGATGGAAGCCCTCGAAGCGGTCGCGTGCGGGTTCCCCGAAGTGGACCAGGCCTACGCGATCCAGGCGGGCCGGGAACTGCGGGTCATCGCCAACGCCGGTCGGACCAGCGACTCCGACGCCATCCGCGTCTGCCGCGAAATCGCGAGGGCAATCGAGCAGCAACTCGATTACCCCGGGGAAATCAAGGTCACCGTGATCCGCGAGAGCCGCACGGTGGAAATGGCGAAGTGACCGGATTCGCGACCGGCCCGACTCTACCTTTGACCCGGGAGCCTCATGTCGACAGCGGTCGTGCCGAACGTCCGGCCTTCGAACGCCCTGCCGCCCGGCCCGACGGGGACCCTTCTGGCCGGCAGCCTCCGTGATTTCACCCAGCATCGGCTGGGGTTCTTTGTCCGCGTTGCCCGGGAATACGGCGACCTGACCAGCTTCCGGTTCGGCCCCCGCCGGATCTTCCTCGCCAACCACCCGGACCTCATCGAGCAGGTGCTGGTCACCGACGCGAAGCATTACATCAAGCACTTCGGGGCTCGCAACTACATGCCCGTGCTCGGGACGGGGCTCGTCACCAGCGAGGGAGATTTCTGGCTTCGGCAGCGTCGGCTTTCCCAGCCCGCCTTCCTCAAGCACCGGGTCCACGCCTACGCCCCGGTAATGGCAGAACTCACCCGGAAGATGCTCGATACCTGGAAGGCCGGGCCATCGACGTCCACTTCGAGTTCAGCACCCTCACCAGCGCGATCGCCCTCAAGACTCTCTTCGGCCTCGACAACCCCGGCGATCGCGAGGAATTCGTCGAGCGACTCCGCGAAGCGTTCGACCTCCTCGGAATGCGGTTCCGGAGCATCCTGAAGTTTCCGTTGTGGTTCCCGACGCCGCGGAATCTCCGCACTCGCCGGGCGATCGCGCACCTGCACAAAGTCGTCGACGGGTTCCTCGCGGCGGGTCGGGCACGGAAGGAACCGGGGGAGGATCTCCTTTCCCGGCTCGTGTCGGCGAGCGACGACGATGGTTCGCGGATGACGCAGACCCAGCTTCGCGACGAGGCAATGACGCTCTACCTCGCCGGGCACGAGACGACCGCCCTCACGTTGACGTGGAGCTGGTACCTTCTCGCCAACCACCCGGAGGTGGAGCAGAAACTCGTTGAGGAGTGGAGTCGCGTTTTGGCGGGTCGGGCACCAATGCCGGAGGATCTCGCGAATCTCCCGTACACGGATGCGGTTCTCGCGGAATCGATGCGGGTCTATCCGCCGGTCTATCTGATCGGCCGGGAAGCGACGACGGAACTGGAACTCGGCGGGTATCGGGTCCGGAAGGGGTGCACGGTCTTCATGAGCCAGTGGGTGATGCACCGGGATCCGCGGTATTTCGGCCCGGATCCGGAAGTGTTCCGCCCGGAACGCTGGCTCGACGGGCTGGCGAAGCGGTTGCCGAAGTACGCGTATTTCCCGTTCGGCGGCGGCCCGCGGGTGTGCATCGGAAACACGTTTGCCCTGATGGAAGCCGCAATTCTGCTCGCAACGGTGGGTCAGCAGTACCGTTTCACCATCGACCCGGGCACCGTCGTTGGACTCAACCCGCAAATCACGTTGCTCCCATCCAACGGCATCCCCGCGACCTTGACACCGCGAACCTGATCCTCGCCTTTCCGCGTGACTGGTGGGCTTGCGTTGGCCGGTGAAGGTGGGTATGGGACGGCCCCGCACCGCGGCTGGGAGGGTTCTGGCCGCGCGGTCACGAGGGTTACGCCGTGCCCGCATTTCCCGTTCTGATCGCACTGGCCCTGGCTGCCCCGGAAGGGCCCGCCGTGTCCCCGCCCCGCCTCGCCCGCGGAGACGAACTCGTCTTCCGGGGGGAGGTCACCGAGGCCGGCGAGCGGATCGGCAACCGCTTCCGCAAGGTCTCGGAACTGGAAGTCCGCGTGCTCGTGCTCGAAACCGTGCACGGATTCACAGACTGTGCGGTCATCACGAAAGTACGGGCGAAGCCGGACCCGGTGGTGACGGGGGCTGTCCAGGCGGTGACGGGCGCGGACCCGGTGCGGATGGCGGCCCCGTCGGTGCGGGTGGAACTGGTTCGCGTCGACAGCCGGGGTCGGGCCCGTTTGCTGGCCCCGAAAGCCGGTCCGCCGCCGGTTCCGATCGCCGCGGACACGCCGACACTCGCGGCACCGCCGATGCCGCTCGACGCTCCACCGATTCTCGAACTCGGCATGTTCATCCCGCTCCCCGTGAAGATGGTCAAGGGGGGCGACCAGTGGGACACCCCGGACCCGGATCGCCCGCCGATCGGGTGGTGGGCGATTCGCGAAGCCGTCTGGAACGGCAGCCGCTGCGTCGAGGTACAGGTTTCGCAACAGACCGACGGTTTCGACAAACCCGCGACCACGCCCACCGGTTGGCGGCGACGGGAAGCGATCCTCGCGAATCCGACCGACGGCTACGCCTGTGCCATCCGCCGGATCATCGAGCGGCGGGAAGGGAAGGACATCGTCGGTTGGCTGGACGTGAAGCTCGAACTGCAACCGCCGACGCGGTACGTCGGAGCCCGCTTCACGGATGTCCGCCGGGAAGCGGAGGCGGCGTACTGCTTCGCGGTCGACCTCGCCACGGTGCTGGCGAAGTCGAAGGCGACACCGTCCGACTTCCACATCCGCGGGCAGAAGATTGATCAGTTCGTGGCCGACTACCCGCTCACCGGCGGATTCCGCGATGCGATCGAAGCTGTCCGCCGCCGTTGCAAGGCGGGGGCGGAGGGGGAATCGGTGCCCACCGCGGTGATCACGGCCGCCTACACCGCCCGGCCGGAGCCACCCGAGGTCGGCAAGCCGGCCCCGGATTTCCTCGCCCCCCGTCTCGGAACCGGAACCAAGCCCTACCGCCTCGCCGGGTCCAAGGGGAAGCCGGTGCTTCTCGTCTTCTTCAAACCGGAAGAGGAACTCTCCGCTGCCTCGCTGATCGTGACGGAGGCACTGCACAAGCGGTTCGCGGGCAAGGCGGACGTCGTGGCCCTCGCGATCGGCTCCAATGCCGTCGAGGCGGGGAAGAGGCAGCGGGATTTCCTCAAATTGACGTACCCGGTGCTCGACGGCACCACAATTCGCGACCGGTACGCCGTCGATTCCTTCCCACGCTTCTTCCTCGTCGACCAGACCGGCGGCCTCTTCTGGCAATTCGAGGGGTACGGCAACGAGACCGGATCGCTCGCGAAGAAGAAGCTCGAGCAACTCCTTCCGAAGTAGTTGCCGGGTCGGGTGCCCCAAGTTTCCCGACCGGCACAATCGCTTTGGTCGGGTCGCCGCGAGGGAAAGAAGATCCTTCGCGGTGGTTGTTTCTCGGTGCTTGGCGGTCGTAGCATGGGATCGACTGCAGGAGGCGGGGCGTGGCGCACGAGTTCGAGATCCAGGGTCCGAGCCGTCGCTGTGCCACCACCGGGCGGGAACTGCAAGCGGGCGACCGCTTCTTCGGGGCCCTTCTAGATTCGGACGGAAAGTTCGTGAGGATGGATTACGCCGCCGATGCCTGGAAGGGGCCGCCGACCGGGGCCATCGCCTTCTGGTCGGGCCGGATTCCCGCCAGCGACCGACCGCGGAAGCCGATCTTCAACGACGAGTTGCTGGTCGATTGCTTCGCCCACCTCGCCGGTTCCCCGGACCCGACGCGGGTCAACTTCCGCTACGTCGTTGCGCTGTTGCTGATGCGGCGGAAACGCTTGAAGTTCGAGGATGCCCGGCGAAACGCGGACGGTTCCCACGTCCTGATTCTGCGGGACGCGAAGTCCGGGGCTCGCCACGAGGTTCCGGACCCGAAACTGTCGGAGGCGGAAATCACCGCCGTGCAGGACGAGGTCTTCCGCGTCCTGGGATGGGATTGAGAATCCCGAGGTTGCCATGCGGTCCCGCGTTTTCCCACTGATCGCGTTCGTCTCCGTAGCCCTTGTCGGTTCCGGGTGCGAGTTCCTCAACCGCTTCAAGCCGAAACCGCCGACACCTACGGATCCGATCGGCGAGAAACCGGCGGAGAATTTCGTCACGTACCTCAACTCGCAGGCGGCTCACCTGCAATCCGTGCGGTACGAGGATGTCTCCCTCAAGGCGACTGACGAGAAAGGCGACCTGCCCCGGCTCAATGAGGGGACGCTCGTCTGTTCCCGGCCCCGCAATTTCCGCGTGATTTCCGGCCACGTCCTGACCAGCGGGACGGAAGTGGACGTCGGTTCCAACGACCGCGAGTTCTGGATGTACGTGAAGCGGCCGCAACAGACCTACGTCTACTGTTCCCACGACGACTTCGCCCGTGGCCGGGTCAACCTCCCGGTTCCCTTCGAACCAGCCTGGGTTCTCGAAGCCCTCGGCATGTCCAACTACGACCCCAACACACCGTACACCATCGAGGTCAACCAGAAGGAACGCGTCTACATCCTCGCGTTCGATACCCGAACCCCGTCCGGAGAAGCGGTGCGGAAGTCGATCGTCTTCGCCGGCGACCGTGCCACGGGGGACCGACCGCAGGTGATTCGGCACATCGTCCAGGACGCGAACCGCAAGGTGGTGGCGACGGCCGAAGTCCGGGAGGTGCGGAACATCTCCACAACCGACCCGACGTCTGGTCAGGCGGTGGTGGTGCAGGTGCCGACGCGGGTCGTGCTGGAGTGGCCGCAGCAGAAGTTCAAAATGGAGATGGTTCTCGGCCGACCGCGGGTCAACGAGACGCTGCCTCAGAAAGACTTCGACTATTTCTTCACCCGGCCGGATATTCGCGGGGCGAATCCGATCAACCTTGCCGAGTCCCGCAGTGCCGGCTTCGGCACCGCTCGCGGTCAGATCCGGTAATTCTGGGTTCCCGCTCTGCGAGGAAAGAAAAGACCCGCCGTAAGGCGGGTCGAAGCGGGTCGTTGGAAGAAGCCAGTCGAGATCGAGAAAGTCTCGGGTAAGCGATCTCACTTCTCGGATTTGTTCAACTCGGCTTTGATCTTGTTCATTTTCTCGGTGATTTTCTTGCGGCGTTCGGCGTCGCGTTTGGTGATGTCCTCGAATTTCAGGGACTTCTGCCACACCGAGAGGGCTTCCTTTTTCTCGCCGAGCGCGGCCTGGACGTCGGCGAGGTGGTCCCAGATTTCGATGTGCTTGCCATCCTCGTCGTCCTTGACGGCTTCGAGGAGGTATTTCTTCGCTTCCTTGTTTTTCCCGAGCTTGAAGAGGACCCAGCCGAGGCTATCGAGGTAGGCAGCGTTCTCTTTCTTGGCCTCGACCTCGTCGATTTTCCCATCTTTGAGCAGTTTCTGCCGCTGTTTGGCGTCGAGTTCGAGGGCCTTGCGGATGAGCTTCTCGGATTCTTCAAGGTTCTTGTCGTGGTCGGCCCAGATGAACCCGAGGTCGTTGTAGAAGGTCGGGTTTTCGGGGTCTTCCTTCATCAGTTCCTTCAGCTGTTCGGCGGCCTTGTCGATCTTTTTGTTTTCGACGTATAGCCCACTGATGATGTAGCGGGCGTTCTTTTTGAGGCGGGTTTTCATCTCGTCTTTGAGGGTTTCGGAGTCGGCGACGCGTTTGAGGACGTCCTGGTAGGTGTCGATGGCGTCGTCGATTTTGCCGGCCTCGCGGAGCACCCAGCCCTTGAGTTGGAGGAAGTACCAGCCGCCCTGATCGAGTTGGACGAGCCCTTCTGCCATGCGGAGGGCTTCGTCGACATCCCCCTGTTTGGCCTTGGCCTGGACGAGTTTTTCGAGGACGAACGGCTTGGCGTTGTCGATTTCCTTGCCGCGGGCTTCCATCAGTTTTTGGCAAACTTCCTCGACGTCCTTGAACTTTTTCTGATCCCAGTAGAGGTCCAGAAGCCCTTCGTAGGCCTGGAGCATTTTGGATCCGCTCTGGAGCTTGGTGGCGGAGTCGGAGGCGAAGGTGTAGAAAGTTTCGGCGATTTCGTTTTGCTTCAGGTTGTGGGCCGCCTTGGCGAGGATGATTGCGGCATTGAATTTGAAGGGTTTTTCTTTGTCCTTGGCTTCGCGCTGCATTTTGGCGGCGTACTCGACGAGCGCCTTGGTCGTTTCCTTATCCTTGATGAGTTCGGTGAGCTTGGCCTGCATCGCCTCGGTGCTGGTCAACTCGTTGAGCTTGAGGGCTCTTTCTTTGAGTTGTTCCTCGGAAGGAGCCGTGGGAACGGGAGCCGCGGTCGCCGAGGCGGCAACCCAGGAAGCGACTACCGCGGTGAGCCAAAGTCGTGCCGAAGTCATGGCCCGCACCTTCGCAGAAGTTGTCGAGAGGTCCGTAGAACTTCCCGCATTTTACCTCCGCTTTTCCGGCCGCACCACTCCGATCGTCCCGACCGTCAGAATCGTTACAATCTCCGAACTGGCACGAGCTTTCTTTCGGGAACCGCGATGAAATTACCCGATCCGCCCCCCTCGGTTATGCTCCCTCGGGCCCCGATCCAGCGGGTAACCCGCCCGTTTCGGCGATTTCTGGAGATCGAATCCGCGAGTGGGGTCTTGCTGGGCTTGTGTGCGGTCGTCGCAATGGTGATTGCGAATTCGAGCGTGGGCCACGATTTTCACGACTTCTGGGAGACGCACTTCCGAATTTCGCTCGGCCGATTCTCGCTCGACGAATCGCTGCACTTCTGGGTCAACGATGCGTTGATGACGCTGTTCTTTTTCGTGGTGGGGCTCGAAATCAAGCGGGAGTTGGTGGCCGGGGAACTGAGTTCGCCGCAAAAAGCGGCGTTGCCGGTGGTGGCGGCGCTGGGGGGAATGCTCGCCCCGGCGGGGGTTTACCTGGCCCTCATGCACGGGAAGCCGGGAGAGCACGGCTGGGGGATTCCGATGGCGACCGACATCGCGTTCGTCGTCGGCGTGCTGGCACTGTTCGGCCCGCGGGTTCCGATCGGGTTGAAGGTCTTTCTCCTTTCCCTCGCCATTGCCGACGACGTCGGGGCGATTGTCGTCATCGCCCTGGCTTACAGCGGCACTCCAGACATGGTCGCACTCGGGGCGGCCGCGCTCGGATTCGGGATCGTCTACGCCTTCAACCGCCTCGGCGTGCGGACGGTGCCGATCTACGTCATCGTCGGGTCGGTGATCTGGCTTGCCGTTCTGCGATCGGGAATCCACCCGACCATCGCGGGGGTGCTGCTCGGGTTGCTGACACCGTCCTCGGCGTGGGTCGGACGGGCGACTCTCCGGGAAGTGATGGCGAATGTTCTCGGCCGGCTCACCGCCGAGCGGACACAGGGAGAGGCGGCAGAGGTCGGGCACCACGATTTCCACAAGCTTTCCTTCGCTGCGAAAGAATCCGCCTCTCCGCTGGAACGGCTCGAAACCTCGCTCCACCCGTGGGTCGGGTTTCTGATCATGCCGTTGTTCGCGCTCGTCAACGCGGGCGTGGAGTTCCGCCCCGCGGCGCTCTCCGACCCGATCTCCTTCGCCGTCACCCTGGGCCTCGTGCTGGGGAAACCCCTCGGAATCGTCGTATTTAGCCTGGTCGCGGTGAAGTTGAAGATCGCCCAGCTTCCATCCGGGGTGACAACGCGGATGCTCGTCGCCGCTGGGTGCCTGGGGGGGATCGGCTTCACAATGTCGCTGTTCATCGCCCACCTCGGTCTGGACCATGAGCACCTGGATGCAGGCAAGTGTGGGATCTTGATTGGGTCCGGGATCAGTGCCATCCTCGGGTCCGTGATTCTGGTGCTGAGCTTGCCGAAATCGGTGGAGAAGAATTAATCAGCCGGACGCGATCACCTGGAGAAACACCGTGTCTGCGAAGATTCCGATTGTCGGCGTCGGCCCTGATGGGCTGGCGGGTTTGACTGCCCGTTCCCGAGACCTGCTCACCGCCGCCGAGGTCGTCTACGGCTCCGATGCAACGTTCCGGCTCGTGCCGGAACTGTCTGCCGAGCGGGTCCGGATCGGCTCCGATCTTCCGGACATCGTCGCGCGAATCCGAGCGAACATCGGCACTCGTCGGCAGGCGATCATCGCGACCGGCGACCCCCTGTTCTACGGCACCGCCCGGTACCTCTGCGACAAGGTCGGACCCGAGTTCTTCGACGTCCTTCCGCACGTTTCGAGCATGCAACTCGCGTTCGCCCGGCTCAAGGAAACCTGGGAAGAAGCGTACCTCACGGACCTTGCCGCGAAGCCGCTCGATGAGGTTGTGGACAAGATCCGATCCGCGGAAACCGTCGGGCTCTTCACCAGCGAGCAATATCAACCGGGGCGCATCGCCCGGGAACTGCTTGCCCGCGGAATCGGGTACTTTCGGGCCGTCGTGTGCGAGAATCTCGGCGGAAAGGACGAGCGGATCACGCAGTCGGAACTCGCCGACCTGCAGGACCTCAAATTCGACCCGCTCAACATCCTGATTTTGCGGCGGAAACCGAACCAGCCCGACGCCCCCCGGCCGGTCGCGCGGCTCGGACGGTTTGGCAACCCGGACGAGGTCTTCGCCCAGACCCGGCCCAAAACCGGGCTCATCACGCAGGCGGAAGTGCGAGCCGTCGCCCTCGCCCAGATGGACCTCCACCCCGGAGATGTGGCCTGGGATGTCGGAGCCGGGTCGGGTTCCGTCGGTATCGAGATGGCCCAGCTCACCGACCCGGGAACGGTGTACGCGATCGAGCAGGATTCGGCGGATTTCCACCTGATCGTCGCGAATGCGGAGAAATTCGGGGTGCGGAATCTCAAGCCGGTGTTTGGAACCGCCCCGGCCGTCTTTGCGGATCTTCCCGGCCCCGATGCGATCTTCGTCGGCGGCAACGGCGGCGAGGTGGCCAGGCTCCTCGAAGCGAGCTTCGCCTCTCTCCGCCCCGGCGGCAGGCTCGTCGCGAACGTCGGCACCCTCGAGATGATCACCGCGACGTACCAGGTCCTGAAGCGACTCGCCCCGCCGGTCGACGTCCTGCTCATGAACCTCGCCCGCGGCGTGGAGCAACTCGAAAGTCTGCGATTCGAGGCCGTCAACCCGACAGTCCTGATGCGGGTTCGAAAACCGATCGCTTAACGCGGTGTTCGCCTGTTGGCCTGAAGTTTGGTTCTCCTGGAGGATTCCCGATTGGAACTGGCGAGACGAACCTTGTAACGTTTCCGTCTCTCCCGAAGAATAGATCAGAACCCATGCGAGTTGCCGGGCGACGGTTGTCCCGTCCTGACCAGTTGCCGGGCATTCGCACAGCCGGAGGAGACGACCGCTATGGATTCATTCGGGTCGCTGGCCGACGATTTCGGCATCTCGGTGTACCTCGCAAGCAAGCTCGAGGTGCCAACGAACCGCGAGACCGTGCTCCATTTTTTCGACGCGGTTCGCCGGCAGCACCCGAAAATGACGGAGTTCGAACGCCGTGACGTCGGGGAATTCGTGCTGGAAGAAGACCGGGAATCGGGCTGCTACCGCTGGGTTTCGATCGACGGCCGACGACTTTCGACGGGGTTCGTGAATCCGCCGACGCTCGACGATGCGGACAGCATGAACGAGTGGCTGCTGGAAGCCGCCCCGTATCACCTTGGCGTGTTCGGGCTCGACGCCGAATGGCTGGATGTCGTGTACTACTTCGACTTCCTCTACGCAGGCAATCACGATGAGGTGGTCGCGGAGGCGCTGGCGACCGGCGGGCCGCTCGAAAGTTTGACGAAACTCCCGGGCGCGCGGGCGCTCAGCTACCAGCCGACGATGATGATGGCCCTTGACGAGGGGTGCCAGCTGCAGTGCCGGCTCAGCATCGAGACGCGGACGACGGCGTACCACGTCCGCACCGGCAACTTCCCGGAATCCCCGATCAGCGTCTACTTCACCATCCGCCAGTTCTGGGGGAAACAGCCCTTCAAGAACTTCGTCGAGAGCTACCGCAATCAACGGCGATTGCTCGACGAACTGGTCGCAGATCACGTGGTGCCGAACATTATCCAGCCGCTCGCCCGGACAATCGGGGCCCGGCAGTGACCGGGAATCGGCGGTACAATCACTCCAGTCGATTCCGCCGCGCTTCTCGGATCGACTGTCGCTCGCTTCCTCCGATTCTCGTGCCTCCCGACGACGGTTCGGGGGGCAGACTTCTCGCGGCCTCGTGACTCGCCCGAGTTCCGGCACACCGGAACCATCGGGTGGGGAGCCCGCAAGGACCCGCGGAGACCCGTCGTGTCGACTCCCCCCGAACTTCCGAGCGTCACCTCCCGGTCGGGCCTGATCGACCTTCGCGACCCGGCGAACTCGGGGCTTCTGCGCGTCGGGAACGGCACCACCGTCATCACCGACACCGGCCGACTCGCGGTCCAGCCGCAAGCCCAGGGAGTTGCCGATCCCGCCGCCGCAGGCCCGAACCTACTCGCGATCGCGCTTCGCCGCTGGCCGTTGCTACTGGTGATGGCGATCGTCGGTGGAGTCGGGGGATTCCTGTACTACGTCCAGAAGCCCCGCACATACCAGTCGAGTGCCCAAGTGCTGGTGATCAAGAAGCGGGCGGAAATGACGAGCGCGAACGACGCCCGGGGGTCGTATCTGGAGGACTACGTCGCAACGCAGGTGACGCTTCTCAAATCCGAGCAAATCCTTCTCGCCGCGGCCCGCCGGATCGGACCCGGCGAAGCGAATTTGAAGCTCCCGGAAAACGAGCGGGATCGGGCCGCGGTACTGGCTGGGGGCCTGACGGTGGCCCGCGACAAGGAAGCCGGCGTCGCTGCCGGGGGGAACGGCGTCCTCAACCTCACCTTCCGGTCCGGAAGCCCCGACGCCAGCCGACGCGTTCTCGAAGCGATCATCCGCACCTACCAGGCAGAGCTTTCCAACATCTATGACGAGGCCACCCGCAGTCGGCTCAACGTCCTCGACAAACAACTCCGCTCCTACCAACGCGACCTCGAAACCTCCCTCGCCAACAAGGGGACCAAGAACGACGAGATTCGCCAGATCACGGAGGAGGAAGTGCCGAGCATCCGCGCCCGCGTCTCCGTGCTTCGCGACAAGGAACTGGCCCTGGAACTGGAGCAGGTCGTACTGACGCAGGATCTGGAGGCGGTCGACGCGGCAGGGGACGACAAAGCGAAAAGGCAGGCGCTTGTCTACCAGTTCACGATCCGGTCCCGCAACGAGATGGATCGGGAAAAACCCGAGGTTTCCGGGCCATTTATCGCCCTTCGATTCCTTGAGGCCGAGCGAGCCGACCTTGCCGAGCGGCTCGGGAAAGACCACCCGGACCTGCGAAAAATCACCGCCAAGATCGAGCTTCACAAGCAACTCTACAGCACCGGAGACGCAGCCGACGAGTTGGTGCCGATCGTTCGCCGAATGCGATTCCAGAAACGCGCGATCGACGAGCAACTCACACGGATCCGCGCCCAACTGCGGGCCGACCGCGACACGCTTCGCACGGTTGGCCCCAAATTTGACGAGCTGGCTCAGCTTCAAAGTCACTCGGCCAACCTGGAAGCGAGCATCGCCCACGTCCGGAAGGAAACCTTCGACCTCGAAGCGACCCAATCCGCCGGCGGGTACGACGCAAAAGTCATCACCGAGCCGGGGCTGGGCTACCAGGTCGCACCGGTCCTGATGCAGTGCCTGCTCGCCGGGATCGTCTTGGGTATGCTCGTCGGCGGCGGCCTCGGCTACCTCGCGGAAGTCACGGATAAGGGATTCCGCTCTCCGGACGAGGTGCGGGCCCGGCTTGGGCTGGCAATCATCGGCCACCTCCCGAAGATCCGACCCGTCGAGAAAGCGGTGGAATCGGTCGACGCCATGCTCGTCACGGTGCACCGCCCGAAATGTTCCGAGTCGGAAGGATACCGCGGGGTGCGGACGCAACTTTTCTTCAGCACCCAGGGCCGGGGGCACCAGCTCATCCAGGTCACAAGCCCCAACCCCGGGGACGGGAAGAGCACGCTGGCGGCGAACCTGGCAGTCTCGATCGCCCAGTCCGGGAAGCGGGTGATCCTGGTCGACGGAGACCTGCGAAAACCGAGGGTGCACAAGTTGTTCGGCGTGTCCCCGGAAACCGGGCTCGCGTCAGTGGTGTCGGGGGAAACGCGGCTCGATACGGCTGTGTGCCGGTCGGTGGTTCCGAATCTGGATCTGCTCCCGTGTGGCCCCCGACCCGCGAACCCGGCCGAGCTCCTGACCAGCCCGAACTTCCAGGCGATTCTGTCAGAGTTGCGAAGCCGATACGACTTCGTGCTCGTCGACACCCCGCCGGTACTGGCGGTGACGGACCCAACCGCGGTCGCTCCACGTGTCGATGGTGTGATCCTGGTGATCCGGATGACCAACCGTGCCCGGCCGGCCGCCGAGCGGGCTCGCGACCAACTCGCCGCCATCGGCGCCAACATGCTCGGCGTCATCGTGAACGGCAGCGGTGTCGCCGGTCGAGGAGCGGAAGCCGGCTACAAGTACGGGTACGGATACCAGTATCAATACCAGTACGAATACGAGTACGCCGACCACTACGACGACGACGCCCCTGCGAAGAAGTAACGCGTTGGTTCTTTGGTGTGTGCCTCAGTGCGAGAGAATCCAACCAGATTCTCTGCGTGGTCATCCAAAAGCTATTGGCCGTAACTCCCCGCGAAAAAGTCAGTTTCTCCCTTGACACGCCGTCCGTTCCGGATATCACCGCCGACTTCGTCTCGGATTCCAGGGGGGGGTGTCGTCGGGTGCTGGTCGAAACCGGCTGCCGGCGCGTCACGGAAGGGGGAAAACATGACCCGCATGTTCGCGGCCGGGGTCGCCATTGTCGCCATCGCACTCGCGACCACTGGCACCGCTTCCGCACAACAACCGTTTACCTTCAAACCTATCGACACAGACAAACTGATCGTCCGCCCGACCGACCAGGCGGCCGGTTTGTTCTCGGGCCTGAGCCGCGTCACGAGCCGGTTCGTCGCCGGGTCGATTGAGCAGAACGGTTTCGTGAAGACGATCAACAACCTTCTCGGCCGGCGCTCGACGCCGGTCACCACGCAGCCGGGCCTGAGCGCCTTGCCCAGCCCCACGCAGTACCCGTCGACTCGCTACCCGAACTCGTTCCAGCCCGCGATGCCGGTCTACCCACGCTGACCGGGCTGACATCGAACACTGATCCTGGCCGGGGATTTTGATCCCTGGCCACGCTTTTTTCTCCACCTCGCACGGTTTCCGGGTACGATCTGGCAATCCGACTTTCTTCTCCGGTTGCCTGGGAGCCCCCATGTTCTGGTCCCTCCGCCGATTCCCGGCTGTGGCCGTCCTGGTGTCGAGTCTGACGTACCTCGCTGTTGCCGCCGACCCCAACCCACCCGCACCAGACTGGTCGAAGTTCCTTCCCGCCGGCGAAATCACCGCGGAGGTCAAGAAAGCATCCGGCGACGAAGTGACTCTGAAACTTCCCGGGCCGATGCGGGGGAAATGGCAGGAAGTCACCTACCAGTTCGCCGAGGAGGGGATGACCCGCTGGGCGAAGATTGGGCCGAAATTCAACGCGTTGACGAGCAAGAAGGTTCCGCTCACGGCGAAGGAACTCGCACCCTTCAAGCTTCCGAAGGGGGCACCCGGATACGCCGGCCAGAAGACGGACCTCAAGCCGGGTGACTTCGTCACGCTCCAGTTGGTCCGGCCCAAGGCGATCAAACAGTCGCAACTGAAGCAGGAGGATCTGCGGATCAAGTACGCGATCATCCAGAAAATGCTGGAAGATCCCGTCCCGTTTGATGGCGAGCAACCCAAACCGGACCCGAAAAAGGACGACAAAAAGAAGGACGAGAAGAAGAAAGACGACAAGAAAAAGGACGCTTGATTTCGTGTCGCAAAGTGGTCAGCGGGGCGATGAAGTCGCAAACTAGCTGGGTTCTTTTTCTCGAACCCGGGGCTCATCATGCGACTGGCCATCCCGCTGAAGTTGATTGTGACAGTTGCGATTCTTTCGGCATTCGGATGCTCGTCTGACAACAAAGGCAAGATTGAGGGAACCCGCTGGACTTCAAATGCGGGCTCCGTCAAGGGTGCAGCGATTCCCGCCGGCATTATGACCTTGAGTTTCTCGACCGACGGGAAGCTCAATTACGTTGCCGGGCCACAAACCATGTCTGGAACCTATTCCCTCGGCTCGGGCAACACGGTTGTCTTCAAGTTCGACAAGGAACTCTCCGGACGCAAAACGCACTACCAGAAAATCACCATCAATGGCAACACACTCACGCTCGCGGATTCGGATGGGACTCAATTGACCTTCACGAAAGTGCAGTAATCTCCGGGTCGATTCCAAAAACGGAAATCCGCGGGGAAACCTGGGTTCCCCGCGGATTTTGCGTTTCCGGTGCGTCACTCACTTCGGGCTGAACGGGTGCTTGACGGAATCCTTTTTCGCCGTGATTTCGTCAATCTTCGGCAGGCCGCCCATCGCGTTCTTGATCGACAGTTTGGTCGCTTCGTAATTGTACTGGTAGATCTTGGTGTCGTCGGCGGCGGCGGGGTGGATGAACACGCCGCACACGATAACGTAGTCGTCGGCCTTGCTCGCGGGGATCACGCCCTCGGCGACGGAGTCGGCCACCGCCCGAGCGACCGCGGCCTGGGCCGGGCCGAACATCTGGACCGCCTGCTTCATCCCCTTGATGGTGACCTTGGTGATCATGACCGTGGCCGGCTTGCAGAGCAGGTTCGGGGTCACGACTGCGAGCAGGCTGGTGTGGCCGGCCGACTGGTTGGCCAAGGCGTTCGCGAATGCGACGCCGACCGGGCCGGTCTTGTCGCCGATCAGCAGGTCGATGTGTGCGATCTCGTTGCCATCTCCGACCAGACCTTCGCCGATGAACATGGACATTCCAAACTCCGTGGGTGAGGGTGAATGTTCCGGACCGGTTCAATCCTAGGCAAGGGGACGCGAACGGCAATCGGCGGAATGGCCGGGGTCACGCCAGGATTCCGGAAATGAGTTCGCCGTGGACATCGGTGAGCCGCATGTCCCGGCCGCCGAAACGGAACGTCAGCTTCTTGTGATCGACGCCGAGCAGGTGCAGCATCGTCGCGTGAAGGTCGTGCATCTCGACGCGATCCTTGACGACCTTGTAGCCCCAGTCGTCGGTCGCGCCGTGAACGGTGCCGGGTTTGACGCCACCGCCGGCAAGCCAGATCGAGAACCCGTACTGGTTGTGGTCCCGGCCATCGCCCCCCTGGGCGAACGGGGTGCGGCCGAATTCCCCGGCGAAAACCACCAGCGTCGTTTCGAGCAACCCGGACCGCTTCAGATCCTCCAGCAATGCCGCGATCGGTTGATCGACCGCGCGTGCGTTCTTTTCATGGCCTGCCTTCAGGTTCGAGTGCTGATCCCAGCGATCGAGCCCCGAAATGTGCGGGCACGTCAGTTCGATAAACTTCGCACCCCGCTCGATCAACCGCCGGGCGACCAGGCACTGCGTTCCGAACGTGACCGTGTGCGGGAACTTCGAATCGAGCCCGTACAGCGTCCGCGTTTCCTTCGTCTCTTTCGAAACATCCATGAGTTCGGGCACGGCGGTTTGCATGCGGTACGCCGTCTCGTAGTTCGCGATCGCACTTTCGATTTCGTCGTTGCCGTGGGCCGGGTTGAGGCCGTCGAGTTTCCGAATCAGATCGAGCTTCGCCTTCTGCTTGGTGTCGGTCGGTTCCAGGCGGGCGATGTTGGCGACAGGCGGATTGCCGGGCTTGAAGACGCTCCCCTGGAAGGCCGCGGGCAGGAATCCGGAGTTGAAGTTGTCGAGCCCGCCGACCGGGATCAGCCCCCCGTTGAGCACGATGAACGACGGCAAATCCTTGTTCCCAGACCCCAGCCCGTACCCGCACCACGCCCCCCAACTCGGCCGACCCTGGATCCCCGCCCCGGTGTGGAGGAAGTAGTTCGCGCTCGTGTGTTCCGGGAACTTGGACGTCATCGAGTGGATGATGGCGAGGTCGTCCGCTCGCTTCGCGATGTTCGGGAAGAGATCGCTGATCCAGAGCCCGGATTCCCCCCGTTTCTGGAACTTCCACAGCGGTTGCAGCACCTTTCCGACGTTGGCAAACTGCGTCGGTTCGAGCTTGCCGATCGCCTTTCGCGGATCCTCACCGTTGTGTTTTTCGAGGAGCGGCTTGTAGTCGAAGGAATCGACCTGCGAGACGCCGCCGTCCATGTAGAGGAAGATGACCGCCTTCGCCCTGGCCGGGTGGTGGTTGACCGGCTTCCCGCCCGCGGCGCGGCCCTCCTCGGCAAGCATCGACGCGAGGGCGACGGCCCCGAACCCATTGGCCGTGCGAACCAGCATTTCCCGGCGTGTGAACATGGTGTGCCTCGGATCGAAGTTGGTTCAGGAAGTTTCGGGCAAGCCTGCAAAGTGGAACAGCCCCCACCCGTGGCCGTCGGGGTCGAGGAAGCTGTGCGAGTACATGAAGCCGAGGTCTTCCGGCTTGTCGTAGGTTGACCCGCCGGCGGCGAGGGCTTTCGCGACGAGATCGTCGACTTCCTGCCGGCTTTCGCAAGCGAGGTTGATCAGCACTTCCACGGCCTGGTTCGTGTCGCAAACCGCCTTGGGCGTGAACTCGCGGAACTTGGCGTGCGTGCAGAGCATGACGAAAATCGTTTCGCTGATGACGACGCACGCCCCCGATTCGCCGGAAAACTGCGGGTTCAGAGAGTAGCCGAGGGCCTGGTAGAAGGCCATCGCCTTCGGTAAGTCCGCGACAGGGAGGTTGAGGTAGATCTGTTTGCTCATGGTTCCGGGTGTTCTTTCAGTTCGGGAAGCGGCAGCCCTTTGTCGTCGAACGGAGGATTCCCGAATCGACAGGTCTGGGAACCAATCTCGCAAATCAGACAGGTGCCTTCTTCTCCAGGCACCCTCTACATCCCCGGGCACGATCAGATCTGGGAACAGATCTTCGTCAGCCCGGCGGCACGCCTCTCTCGGTCCGTTTCCGCCGAATCATTGCTGACGCCGATCACGCTCCTCCGGCTCGACGTCCGCAACTTGGCCGAGTGCCGCTTCGAAAAGTGCCCGATCGCCGCGGGCGGCCCGGGCGGCGAACCAATTCGGACCGGCTAACGCAGATACCTTCTCGGCCAACGCCGACGCCAGGAGCTGGCCGACCGTCACCCCGGTCTCACGGGCCAGTTCGTCGGCCGCCGCGTGCAGCGACTCGGGCAACTCCACGCTGACCATACTCATGGTTGATCCCTTTCGATTTCGGCCAGGAACTCTTGCGGACTGAGAACTCGCACCCCGAACTGTTCGGCTCCGCGAAAGTCATCCCGGTTGAACGTCACAATCGTCGCGTTGCCTGCGGCTACGGCCAACTCCAGGACCAAATCGTCCCCCGGATCGGGCAGGGACGGCCGCCACGAAAAAAACACTTCGCGGTGCCGGGCCGATCGACAGATGTAGTCGAGGATGGCCTCGAAGGCCGGCTCGGTCAGGGTCGTGTCGGGTAGCACCCGTCTTCCGACGGCCTCGTACTCCAGGAGCAAAGGCACCGAAAGATCAATCTCGAATCGGCCCGTGCCGACCAGTTCGAGCACACGAAACGACGCCCCGCGGCGGGACCGCAAAGCGGAGATGAAGACGTTCGTGTCGAGGATGAATCCCGGTTCCACGCCCGGATTGTAGCCGACCTTCCCATCACTGCAAACAACCCTATCCATCCCCGGCACGCTGAACTTCGAGAACACCTTCGCTTCAGCAATTCACGGCACGAACACGAATTCCTTCACGTTGAACAACGCGTGGGCGAGGGCGGTCCACGACGCCGCGTCGGTTTCTTTTCCCTCGACGATCGCCCGGCACGCGGTCAGTTCCGCGGGTTTAGGGGAACGGGCGAAACAGGTGCGGTACATGCCCGTGATTCGCTCGTCAATCGTGCCCGGGTTCGCAGCGAGTTTCTTTCCCCACACCTCCGCTTGCTCGTGGACGAACGGGTCGTTGAGGAGGATCAGGGCCTGCGCAGGGACGTTCGAAACCTGGCGTCGGCCGACGGTGCTGAACGGGATCGGCGTGTCGAACGCGACCAGGAACGGGGCCAAAAAGTTCCGCCGAACCGCGAGGTACACGCTTCGCCGTCCGTTTCCATCGAGCGGCCCCGGGGCAGGTCGGCCACGCCCTTCGAGGAACTGCGTCAGGTGGATCGGCACCGACGGACCCCCGACGGTGGGATTGAGCCGACCGCTCGCCGAGAGAATCGCATCGCGAATCGCCTCCCCTTCGAGCCGTTTCAGGCGGAACTTGTGCAGGAGCAGATTGGAAGGATCCGCATCCGTTTCCGCCGCGTCCGAGGACATCGCAAATGTGGAGGAAAGCACCAGCCTGCGGATGAGCCGCTTCTGCGACCAGCCGTCTTGCACGAACTCCGTGGCGAGGTAATCGAGCAGTTCCGGGTGCGTCGGCGATTCCCCGAGGACGCCAAAATTGTCGGTGCTGGCGACGATTCCGCGGCCGAAAAGGTGGTGCCAAATGCGGTTGACGGCGACGCGGGAGACAAACGGGTTCCGGGACGCATCGGTGATTCGCGATGCGAATTCGAGTCGGCCGCTGCCGCGGGTGTGGGGGATGCGGTCGGGCCCGTCGAGGGCTTCTAGGCCGCGACGGGGTGCGGGTTCGCCGGGGGCCCGCGGGTTGCCGCGAACGAAGACGACATCGTCGACGCCGTTGCCATCCCACAAGGCGGGGGCGAGTCGGGATTCCCACACGACTTTCCCGGCGAGTTCCTTCTCCGCCGTCGCGACCTTCTCGAGGATCGCATCGGAAACCGCGGATGGGATCTCGGGCCGGGTGACGGCGGCGGGGGGCACTATCGGCGGGGGCGAGTCGGCCTGGACCACCATCGCGACGGCGAAATCCGTCGCAGGATCTGCGGTCAATTCGAAGTCGACGTGCTGGCCGCGATATCCCTTGAGGGACTGCCCCACCCAGCGGAATTCCGCGGAATCCGGGAACGTCGTCACAAGCCCGCCGTGCAGCGGCCCGTGGATGATGGTGTGGTTGCAAATCCCGGCATACGCCATCCCCTTCCCGCGGACCAGGTAGTAGACGTTGTCCCGTTCCACACGGAGGTTCGGGGTGCGGATCGAGAAGCCGGCCCGGGGGAGTTTGCCGATCGCACCCGAGTCGAACCGGGTCCCCGGCGCGACCCGGAGCTTCTCCCAGAACCGGTCAAATGCCGCACAAGCGCGGTCCTCGATGCGGGCGACCCGTTTCCCCCCGGCCGGTGACACCGCGATGTCACCGGGTTTCCGGAGGGCGAAAGTGACATCGTCCGGGAGAAAATCCTGCGGGCCGGGGTTGGCGTAGTCGACCACCACCTTCGCGTTCTTCTGCCAGTCCCGGTAGACGTCCGGCAGGGTCGTTTCCGCGGGTTTGACGGCGAGCTCCGATTCCCGTGTAGTGCGTTCCCGCAGCTTCGCCAGATCCGCCGCCACCTTGCGGTTGGTTTCCCAGCCATCGACGCGCACCTGCCGGTAGCTGCTTCCTTCGAGGAGGGAAAAGAGCGAGTAGTAGTCCTTCGTGGAGATCGCGTCGAACTTGTGGTCGTGGCAGCGGGCGCAACTCACAGTCAGGCCGAGGAACGTTTTGGAGAAGACATCGATGCGGTTGTCGAGGCGGTCGGCCTGGTCCTGGCGAATGTCAACGGGGGAGTGGACTTCCTCGCCGAGGTGCCAGAATCCGGTGCCGAGAATGCTCTCGTTTCCACCGGTTTTCCCGTCCATTCTGGGGGTCGGCAGCACATCGCCGGCAATGTGCTCGTGGACGAGGCGGTCGTAGGGGACGTCCGCATTGAGGGCGCGGATGATGTAGTCCCGGTACTGCCAGGCGTTGGGGATCTCGTAGTCGAACTCGTGGCCGCGGGATTCGCCGAAACGGACGAGATCCAGCCAGTGCCGGCCCCAGCGTTCCCCGAAGTGCGGGGCTTCGAGCAGCCGATCGACGACCTTCTCGCGGGCTTTCGGGGAATCGTCGGCGAGGAAGTCGTCGAGTTCCTTCGGCGTCGGGGGAAGTCCGGTGATCGCGAAGGAAACCCGACGAAGCCAGGCGGTTTTGCTGGCTGGCGGGGCGGGTTGCAGGTTCTTCGCTTCGAGTTTGGCGAGCACGAAGGAATCGACCGGATCGCGAACCCAGTTCTGAGATTTCACCGGGGGAATCGGCGGCTTCTTCACCGGTGCCCACGACCAGTGGGCGGCTTTGCGTTTCGCGATGTCGAAGCCGGGCTTCTCGGGTGCGACCGTCGTGCTGGTGTCGCCGGGCCAGGGGGCACCGGCTTTGACCCAGGTCTCGAAGTCGGCGATGGCGGCGGCGGGAAGCTTGCCCTTCGGTGGCATCAGCAGGTCCGGGTTGCCGTACTTCACCGCCTCGATGAGCTTGCTCTCGCCCGGTTTCCCAACGACGATCGACGGTCCGCTATCCCCGCCGCGGAGAAGGTTTGCCCGGCCATCGACGCGGAGACCCCCCTTGGGTTCCTTGCCGTTATCGGAGTGGCAGCGGTAGCAATGGTCGACGAGCACGGGGCGAATCCGTTTCTCGAAGAACTCGTCGTCTGCCGCGGAGAGCGGTGCCAGTAGGAGGAAAACCGAGACAGAGGCGAGCGCGAATCGACAAGACATGGCGGAGCCCAGGAGGATGGCGGGCACGTCGGGGGCAGGAACTGCAGTCTATCCGAGATTCCGCCGGGAGGGAACCATCAGAACCCGACTGGGACCTATCCGAATCCGGTTTCGGGAGCGGCCCTGATTCCTGCTCGAAACCGTCAATCGTGGGGCTTTATTGTGCCGGGAGTTCGACCTCGACGGCGGGGCGGACTTTT
This sequence comes from uncultured Alcaligenaceae bacterium, assembly GCA_964552815.1. Lineage (GTDB taxonomy): Bacteria > Planctomycetota > Planctomycetia > Gemmatales > Gemmataceae > CAYUHJ01. The sequence continues at coordinate 63,871 of CAZKIQ010000008.1, forward strand.
GATGTCCATTCGTGTCCGATATTGCCCAGGTTTCCCAAATCTTCGAATTTTTTCTCGCCCTCCTTGTCCGGAATCTGCATACATTCCGCATGTGCTGCCGGCGGTCCGTGTTCGGCCCGTCTCTCCCGTTTCAATGTTTGAGGAATTCGGATGCTCACCTCGTTTCGCAAACTCGCACCGAAACTGACGCAGCGGCTCGGACTGGAAACCCTGGAGGCCCGGGACGTCCCGGCGAACTTCAGTGTGACGAACCTCAACGATTCGGGCATGGGCTCGCTCAGGCAAGCGATTCTGGATGCCAACGCCGCCACGGGTGCCGACACGATCACCTTCAACGGCGTCTCGGGAACGATCACGCTGACGACAGGGCAACTCACGATTACGGATGCGGTCGCGATCACCGGTCCAGGGGCTTCGTTGCTCACGATCAATGGGAATGCTGCAAGTCGAATCTTTTACGTCAACACCACCACAGACGGTGCCGACGTTTCGATTTCTGGGATGACTTTAACCAATGCGGCCAACGGAACAGGTGGTGCCATCGCGCTCAATAATGGCGACTTGAATCTCTCGAATTGTACTCTCACAGGCAACACCTCTGCAAATGACGGAGGCGGGATTTATCAGTTGAACGGTGGGGATGCGCTTGTCATCGACAATTGCATTATCACTAATAACACCGCGTTGGATGACGGCGGCGGACTTGCACTCTACGGCCTCTCTACCGTCATCAGAAATACCACAATCTCCAACAACACCTCCACCGACGCTGGGGGAGGTGTTGTTGTGTTCTTCGACAACGGAGGCCAATCCCTAATCATCCAAAATAGCACGATTTCCGGCAACGAAGCACCGACGGGCGGGGGGGTGAATCTGTATCTCGCAAGCAGCACGAGTTCCGTGCAGATTGTGAATAGCACAATTTCGGGGAACAGCGCCACAACAAACGGCGGGGCAATCAGATTCAGCGCTTCCGATCCTGCGGCTCTGCTTACAATTCAGAACTCAACCATAACAAACAACTCCTCCAATGGGACAAATGGAGGCGTTGATCTGTCCACGGGAACATTGACTCTACAAAACACAATCATCGCGAACAGCTCTGATGCCACCACCACTCAGGATCTGGTCAGGACCTCCGGAACTGTAAATGCAAGCTTCTCATTGATCGAAACCACTCCTGCTGCTGGAACTATCAACGGTACGAACACCAACAACCTCACCGGCGTCGATCCCCTCCTCGGGGCGCTCGCGAATAACGGTGGGCCGACGCAGACGCACCTGCTTCTCGCGGGGAGCCCGGCGATCAACGCGGGCGATCCGAACTTCATGCCTCCGCCCAACACTGACCAGCGTGGGTTCCCCCGGGTGACCCGCGGGCGGTTGGACATTGGGGCCGTCGAAGGGCAGGTGACGCTGCCCACCGTGATCAACGTCGGACCCGGCTCCGGTGGCGGATCCAATGTTGTTATTCTCAACTCCGACGGCACGCAAAATACCACGTTCGACACCTTCTCCGGAACCACCGGCGGCATCCGCACCGCCACCGCGGACGTCAACAACGACGGCGTGGCCGACTACATCGTCGGCACCGGCCCGGGAAGCACCGCTCGCGTTCGCGTCTACAACGGCGTGACCCTCGCGTTGATGGCCGAGATCGTTCCCTTCGATGATTTCACCGGCGGGGTGTACGTCGCGGCTGGCGACTTCAACAACGACGGCTTCGCGGAAGTGGTCGTCACCCCGGACCAGGGGGGCGGCCCGCGGGTCGTGGTCTACCGCGGCGTCGATCTCGCCGGCGGGAAAGGCGTGGTTCTGGTCAGCTACTTCGGAATCCAGGACGACAGCTTCCGCGGCGGGGCCCGGGCAGCGGTCGGCGACATCAACGGCGACAACGTGCCGGACATCGTCGTCTCGGCCGGCTTCCTCGGCGGCCCGCGGATCCAGATCTGGGACGGCGTCACCATTGCCGCCGGTGTGGCACCGACCACCTCGCTGGCGAACTTCTTCGCCTTCGAGGACACCCTCCGCAACGGGGCATTCGTGGCGGTCGGAGATGTTGACGGCGACGGGTTTGCCGACCTGATCTTCGGGGGTGGCCCTGGTGGTGGCCCGCGAGTTCGCATCGCCGACGGGCAGGCCCTTCTGGCGGCCGGCAACTTTGGAAGTCTCGACAACGCCGCCGCCGCATCCCTTACTGTGGGGAACTTCTTCGCGGGCGATTCCAACTCCCGTGGTGGCGTTCGCGTCTCGGCGGCCGACCTCGACGGCGACATTTTTGCCGATGTCGTCACCGGTGCCGGCGACCTGCAACCCGCGGTCGTCACCACCTACAAGGGGGCAACCGTGCTCGGCACGACGACGCCGCCAAGCAACTTCAGCGTCAATGTGTTCCCGGAAACCAGCAACGGCGTTTACGTCGGGTGATCTCCGAGGAAGTTTGCGATGCCCCTTTCCACCGCCGGGTGGGAAGGGGTTTTTCGTTTCTGCGAACCCGTAAAATACCGCAGCCCCTGCTGGAGAAGCGAATGCCGAGCGATCCTGTCGTCCGCCCTGTGACTGTGCCCGAGTTTCGTGCTGCCAAGGGTCGAGCCGACAAGCTCGCGGTGGTGACGGCCTACGACTTCCCCTCGGGGAAAATCGCCGACGAGGCGGGGGCGGACGCGATTCTGGTCGGCGATTCCCTCGGGACGGTGGTGCAAGGTCGAGCCAACACCCTGGCGGTGACGCTCGGCCAGATGCGGTACCACACGGAGATGGTAGCACGGGCGGTCCGGCGGGCTTTGGTCATCGCGGATCTTCCGTTCGGGAGCTACCAGGCGTCTCCAAGGCAAGCGGTTCGCAGTGCTGTGAAACTGCTGCAAGCCGGGGCGTCGGCGGTCAAGCTCGAGGGGGGCGAGCGGATGGCCGACGCGATTGCGGCGATTTCCCGGGCGGATATTCCCGTGATGGGGCACGTGGGGCTGACGCCGCAATCGATCCACCGGATGGGTGGGTTCCGGGTGCAGCGGGATGCGGGGCCGATCCTGGCCGACGCGAAGGCCGTGGAAGCGGCGGGGGCGTTCGCGATGGTCGTGGAGGGGGTCCCGTCAGCTGTGGGAGCGGAGGTGACCTCCGAGGTGGGGGTGCCAACGATCGGCATCGGGGCGGGGCCGATGTGCGATGGACAGGTACTTGTCTGGCACGATCTGCTCGGTCTCTTCGATGCATTCCGCCCGAAGTTCGTCAAACGGTTTGCAGAACTCGGCGAAGCCACGCGGGCCGCGGTGCAAACCTACTGTGACGAGGTGCGATCCGGCACATTCCCGGGGCCGGAGCACGGCTTCAAGTAGGGGCGTCGGCAAACCCGAGGCCTGGCACCTCTGGATTTTGGCATTCTTCCTTCTGCACTCTTCATCGGGAACGCAGTTGATCCAGTGCTGTGAAGTCGGTATACGCCGGTGGTGCGCTCGCTTGACAGCCCCGGCCAGGCCACCTACGGTTCCAGTACCCCCGGGTTGGAATACAGGATCTTGCCATGCCTCAGAAGTCGTACCGATGGTTGCTCGTTACCCTGGCAGTCGTGGGACTTGCGGCAGATCAGGGGTCGAAGTACGGCATGTTCCGCTGGCTCTACCGCGACTCCGCAGCCACCTACGACGGCGGTCGACGCGGGGAATGCGAGGTCGTCGAGGGGTGGTTCAAGTTCACCGCTGAGTTCGACGGCAGCGTCCCGCCGTGCGATTGCCAGTTTTCCGCGCTTCAGACGTGGTCGGCCCCGGTGATGCCAAGGGTCAATCACGGGGCGCTCTTCGGGATGGGCGGACAGCACAAGGGGGGTGCGAACCAGGTTTTCGCGGTGATCAGCCTCCTGGCCGCGGTCGGCATCATCGTTTGGGCCACCTGGCGATCCACTGCCGTCGACGGCTGGCTCTGTGCCGCCCTTGGACTGATTCTCGGCGGAACAGTCGGCAATCTCTACGACCGCATCGTCTTCAACGGCGTCCGCGATTTCCTCTACTTCTACCGGGTCGAGTGGCCCGTCTTCAACGTCGCCGACTGCTGCCTGGTGGTCGGGGCAGGGATGCTCCTGGCTCACGCATTCCTCTTCCCGCCGGTGGAACAGAAAACCGAGGAACCGAAGCCGGCAACCCCGAGCACGACTTCTGCTCCGGAACCGAGCCCGGCATCCGTCGCATAGATTGCGTTTCCCGCCTGTCAAATTTTCGACGGCAACTTTTTCCAATTTCGCGTCCGGTTCGGCCGGGGACTCCGATCAGATAAGTAGATCGGCCCTTCGACCCCACCCAACCGGATGACGACCATGTTGAACTTCTTGCTTGGCCTGGTGGCCAACCTGTTCCTTTCGTTTTCTTTCGGCCCGATTTCAGGCGAAATCGCCGCCCGTTACGAGATCTGGGTGACACCCAAGGGGGAGTCGCAGTCTCAAAAATACAGCCAATCCTTCAACCTGTCCGTGGCCAAGGCGACGGTTCAGTCTCTGATCAAGGGTGGCATGAAGGCGGAACTCAAGGGGCCTTTCATCGAAGTGAAGAGCCTCAACTTCGACCCCTCGAAGAAGGACAAGCCGAGCATCAGCCTCAACGGAAACGTGCAAGTCGGCCTGCCCGGCGGACCGGGCGTGACGATCTCCGGATCCGCAGGGACCGGCCAGAAGCCCACCATCGACGTGAAGCCCGGCACTGGCCCCACCGCTCCGACCACAGGCGGTACCACGAAGCCCACCACCGGCGGTTCGACGACCTCCAAGCCCACGACTGGAGGTTCCACGACCGGCAGCACCACCAAGCCCACGACCGGCGGTTCGACGACTTCCACCACCGGTGGTTCGACCAGCAGCACCAAACCGACCACTGGCGGCACGACCACCGGTTCTTCGAGCAGTAACACCAAGCCTTCAACTGGCTCGACGACCAAGCCATCCACCGGTTCGACCAGCACTCCTCCTGCCCCGAAGCCCTCCGCGACTCCCTGGGTCGACGTTGCCAAGGCTGAGATTGGGGTCAAGGAAGTGGCAGGTTCCAAGCACAACCCGCGGATCGTTGAATATCACCAGACGACCTCCCTCAAGGCCAAGGACGACGAAACCGCCTGGTGCTCCTCCTTCGCGAACTGGGTCATGAAGCAAGCGGGCGAAACGGGCACGAACTCCGCCGCCGCTCGGTCCTGGCTCAACTGGGGCAAGAAGATCGACAAGCCGGTCCCGGGTGCAATCGTCGTCTTCTGGCGGGGCAGCCCGACCGGCACCCAGGGCCACGTCGGCTTCTACATGGGTGAAGAAGGCAACAACATCCTCGTCCTCGGTGGGAATCAATCGAACGGTGTGAACATCTCCAAGTACTCCAAGAGCCAACTCCTCGGCTACCGGATGCCGAACTGAGATTGAAACGCGACGCGACGGGAAACCCAACACGAGAGCCGGGGATGTCCAAGGACTTCCCCGGCTCTCGTCGTTTTCTAGCCCGAGTTCGATTAGACCAGCGATTCGATCAGGTACTTCAGCTTCCGCACTTCCGGCTCGATCGGGAACCCTTCCTCACCATCGCGGATGTCGACCGTGATCGCTCGCTCGTATCGGCAGCGGTCGAGTTGGGCGACGATTCGACCGTACTCGATTTCCCCCTGCCCGACGCGAACCTGGAACTTGCCGGTGCCGGTGGACGAGTCGCGCAGCCGGACGTGCCGGACGTACGGAAAAAGTTCGTCGTAACCGACGCCGGCCTGCGGTCCACAGTGGTAGTGGCTCGGGTCGAGAGTCAGACCGAGGCCCGGGACGCGTTCGCAGAGCTTGGCCGCGACGGCGGGGTCGGCGGTCAGCGTGGAGGAGTTGGTTTCCACGGTCAGGATGACGCCTTCCCCGGCGGCGATCTTGACCCAATCGGAGAGACGTGCGACTTCTGCCTCGAAATCCGAGCCGGCAGGTGCCGCGGGAACGGTCAGGAGTGGAACAGCCAGGGTCCGGGCGAGTCGGCTGATCGCTCGAATGTGCGTCCGGGCCTCCTCGCCGGTCGCCGGGCCCAGGTTGACGTGGAATGCGGCGTACGCGAGGTTTGCCGCCTTGAGTTTCTGAGCGATTTTGATGGGATCCGCAGCAACATCCGCCGGGCGGAGGTGCGGGCCGTCAGCGTGGATCGCGAGGTCGACCTTCGCGAAGTGCAGATCACGGATTGTCCGCAGTGCATCGTCCTGCGGGAGTTTTCCAAAGCAGAGTGTGGAACACGCGACGTACAAGGCGCGGCCCTCCAAGCAACGGCGCCGGGGAGGCGCCGGTCCCCCAAACTGCAGACCGATCCCCGCTTGATTTCGCGGCGAAGTGTCAGCAGCGTTCCCCCGAGAACGCGGACCCATACCGAGCTGTCGAAGAGTTTGCAAGCCGGTTTCAAGACGAGGTTCACCCTGCACCGTGGGGTGCAGTGAGATTCTCTTGGGGAACGAAAGTTTAGTTTTTGTAGGGTGGGTCAAGCCGCTTCGGCGAAGACCCACCGAAGGGTGGCTGATCCCCACACCCAACGGCACTACCTCAAACCCCAGAAACTCCGAAGTACCAGAAGGGAATCCCTGGGAAACCAGGAAGGTTCGTTGGCCCATCGAGGATTCTTGCGCCTTTGGTGGGTCTACATCGCCAAGCCCCCTTGACCCACCCTACAAAAAGGGGTGATTCCAGCGATTTGCTGTGAGGAAAGCGTCGCCCCCAGAAAATCTGGATACACCCTGCACCGAGGGTGCAACCAATTCTCAGGGGGGGTGGAGCGATTAGCTAACGGCTAACCGCTACTCGCTAGACTCGAATTCGAAACCTTTTGAGTCTAGCTGTTAGCGGTTAGCTATTGGCCGTAACCTCCCGACGAGCGACCAATCCGTCTCCAGAAAATTCTGCTGCACCCGGTTCTCCGAACCGGTATCTGATCTGCACTTTCGCATTGTGCCGAAACCGGTAAAAATCTAGTGTCGCACCTGTAGCGAATCTCCGCACACGCCCTCGAACGGACGTACCCTGGCATGTCGAACGATACCACCACTTCCGACGAACCCAAACTTTCCCCGGTGGAAGGCATCAAAACGTCGAGCCGGTATCTTCGCGGCACCCTGGCCGAAGAACTCGCCGCCGACTCGGACCACTTCTCTGAGGAATCCAAGCAACTCGTCAAATTCCACGGTACCTACCAGCAAGAAGACCGGGATGCGCGGAAGAACCGACCCAAGGGCGGCGCCACCAGCAAGGCGTACGTCATGATGATCCGCCTCAAGTTGCCTGGCGGAAAACTCACCGCGGACCAGTACCTCGGGATGGACGACCTCTGCGAGAAGTACGCCAACGGCACGCTTCGCATCACCACCCGGCAGTCGATCCAGTTCCACGGCGTGCTCAAGTCCAACCTCAAGGCGACAATCGCCGGCATCAACCACACCCTGCTGACCACCCTCGGCGGGTGCGGCGACGTCAACCGCAACGTGATGGCCTGCCCCGCCCCGACCGGCGATGCGGCACGCACGCAGATGCAGGAACTCGCCGCCGCCGTCGCCGCCCACCTCGCACCGAAGTCCGGATCCCGGGCGTACCATGAGATCTGGCTCGATGGCGAGAAACAGGAAATCCCCGGCGAAGTCGAGGACGCGGAACCGATCTACGGCAAGGTCTACCTGCCTCGGAAGTTCAAGATCGGCTTCGCACTCCCGGACGACAACTGCGTCGATATCCTCGCCCAGTGCCTCGGCTTCCTCTGCATCCGGGAGAACGGCAAGCCGATCGGGTACAACCTCTACGCCGGCGGCGGCCAGGGGCAGACCAACTCGAAGCCCGACACCTACCCCCTCGTCGGGCAGGCGATCTGCTTCGTCACCCCGGACGAGGTCGTTGCCGCGGCGGAGGCGATCGTGAAACTCTACCGCGATCACGGCAACCGGGCCGACCGCAAACGCGCCCGCCTCAAGTATGTCGTCCACGACTGGGGCGTCGAGAAGTTCCGCGAAATCTTCCAGCGCGACTACTGGCAGAAACCGCTCGTGCTCCCGAAAGACGCCCCGATCACGGCCGTCGATCTGCACCACGGCTGGCACTCGCAGGGGGACGGTACCTGGTTCCTCGGGCTGTCCGTCGAGAACGGACGCATCAAAGACGACGGATCGATGCGGCTGCGATCGGGTCTTCGCGAGATCGTCAAACGGGTCCGCTGCGATGTCCGCCTGACCCCACAGCAAGACGTGCTCCTTTGCGGCATCGACCCGGCCAGCAAGGCTGAGGTCGACTCGCTCCTCAACGAATACGGCATCCCCCGGCCGGAAAACCTCAGCATGGTCCGGAAGTGGAGCATGGCCTGCCCCGCCATCCCGACCTGCCCCCTCGCCATCACCGAGAGCGAGCGTTCCCTACCCGGCGTGATCGCCCAACTCGAACCGATCCTGACCGACCTCGGCCTTGCCGACGAGGCGATCAGCGTCCGCATGACCGGCTGCCCCAACGGCTGCGCCCGACCCTACCAGAGCGAGATCGGACTCGTGGGTCGCGGCGGGACCAAGTACACCCTCTACATCGGCGGCGACACCCTCGGCCGCCGGCTCAACTTCGAATTGCAAGACGGCGTCCCGATCGATCAGATCGCACCCCGACTCGGCAAGATCTTCGCCAGCTACAAAACCCACCGCGAATCCGGTGAAGATTTCGGAGCCTACTGCACCCGCATCGGCCCCGAGAAACTGCTCGCCATCCTTGCGTGAGCATGCGTTTCAAGGTTAGCTCGAAGCGTCGGCGAGGGATGTCCGGATCCACCTCGCTCCCGATTCGGGCTAACCAAAATCTCTGGTCAAAGCTGAGAATCCCTCGACGTCAGGATTCGCAGGCTGCGAACGATTCCACAATCAGGGAGGTTCCATGTGGGTGACTCGCCGGCGATTTCTTCGACGGGTCGGACAGGGGATGGTGGCCACGACCGGAGCGGTCTCGGCCGTCACCGCGTACGGGCTGTATGAGGCGGCACACGTGCGGGTGGATCGACAGACCGTGCCCGTTGCGAATCTCCCGCCGGCGTTCGCAGGAATGACCGTGGGTGTCCTGGCGGATCTGCACCACGGTCCGTGGGTTTCCCTCGATTTTGTGAGGGAAGTGGTGCGTCGGGCGAATTCCCTTCGGCCCGATCTCTTCGCACTTGTCGGGGATTACGGGCATCGGGGAACACATGCGGAGGAGGACATCCCTCCTTGCCTCGGGGAACTCGCCAACCTCCGGGCACCGCTGGGTATCTTCGCGGTTCCGGGTAATCACGACATGGGCCAGGGCGGGAAGGTCTACCACGACACGATCGTGGCCACTTCTTTGACGGATCTGACCAATCGTCACCAGATCGTTCAGCGAGGTTCGGATCGGCTCTGGCTGGCGGGTGTGGATGACCTCTGGTGGGGGAAACCGGACTTGCCCCGGGCATTGGCGGGGATTCCGGACGGCTCGGCGGTCGTGTTGCTGAGCCACAACCCGGATTTCGCGGAAAGTCGGCCGAATTCCCGGGTCGGCCTGATCCTCAGTGGCCACACCCACGGCGGGCAGGTGTACCTCGGCGAAGCGGGAACGCGGTGGGTGCCGTCGCGTTACGGAATGAAGTATCGCCGGGGCCTCGTTTCCGGCCCGAAATCGCCGGTGTTTGTATCACGTGGGCTTGGGGAAGCCGGCGTCCCGCTCCGCGTCAATTCCCCGCCCGAAATCAACCTCCTCACCCTGATCCCGGCGTGAAGGAAGGAGATGTCCCGCGAAACCCGTGTGATTCCTGGCGGATCATGTGCGGCGACGGCCAAGGAGCAGCCGCTTCCCCAGTAAGAATCGCTTGGATTCCACCCGGGATTTTCGTTAGCCCGAAGCGTGAGCGAGGGTTGATACAAACATCCCTCGCTCACGCTTCGGGCTAACCCTGGATTGGCGGCAGGTGGATTCAATCATCCCTCGCTCACGCTTCGGGCTAACCCTTGCTTGGCGAAAGTGGATTCAAACATCCCTCGCTCACGCTTCGGGCTAACCCTTGTTTGGCGGAAGGTGGCACGTCGCGGAATCATCGGCTCCCGAGTCGCTGGCGACCCCAGCTTACGAGGGTTGCCTGACCCAGCCCCATCCAGACGGCCAGAAAGGTCACGCCGGTGGCCGACGCGTAGATCCAGAAAACGACCTTGTTTCGCCAGAATCCGAGCTTCTCACGCACTTCCGATACCTCCCGACGGGCCGACGTCATCGCACTGGCCAACCGCTCGGAACCCGCGAGTGCCCGCCGGATCAGGGCGACGATTTCCTGGGTGATCCGCCCGGACTGCGCCTGCTTCAACTGCTCCGCCCTGGCGTGAAGTCCGCTGAGCTCGGCGGCAGCGGAGTCGAGTTGGCCGGCGATCGACCGCATGTGGGCGATCTTTTCCGGATCCCCGCGCTGGAACCGCTCCGAGATGTCGGCCGAGGTTCGCAATCCAGCGGCGAGGGTGCGGAGGGATTCCGCCAGGTCCTCCGCCCGGTCGAGGGTGGGGAAGAGCTGGTCGAGTTGCCGCTCGATTTCCTGTTTCAAGCGGGGGTGTTCCTGCTCGGCTGCCTCGAGTTTCTCCGCCGCGACCCGGGCCCGGTCGAGATCGGTTTGGACGATCCCGAGGCGAACCTCGACGCGGGAAAGGACCGCATCCGCCTCGGTGAGCCCCTGATCGAGCCGCTCCGCCGCGTGATCGACTTCGCGGACGGCCTCGACGGCGACCCACCAGGCCAGGCCGATGGTGGCCGCACACCCGATGACGCCGACGACCCCGAGGGCAATCGCCGAGATTCCGAGGAATTTCCGCACCGGATCACACTTCCTTGAGGTACTCGTGGACGAACTGCACGGTCATGGACCCTTCCCCGACGGCGGAAGCGACGCGTTTGACGGAGCCGGACCGGACGTCGCCGGCCGCGAAAACGCCGCGTCGGCTCGTCTCGAGAAGGAACGGCTGTCGCTTTGCGGTCCACCGTGGAGATGTCGCCACGGCGGGGCCGGTGAGCACGAAGCACTTCGGATCCCGCTCGATTTCCGGCGGAAGCCAGTCGGTTCGCGGGACGGCGCCGATGAAACTGAAGACAGCCGAGGTCCTGATCGTGCGGGTTTTCCCCGTGGAAGTGTCGAGGATCTCGACCGATTCCAGTTGCTCATCGCCGCCCATCGCAGAAATCTCGGAGTTCCGCAGAAGCTCGATGTTCGGTGTCTGCTCGATCCGCTTCGCAAGGTAGCTCGACATGCTCTTGTAGAGGTCGTCGCCCCGAATCACGACGTGGACGTTGCACACCTGGGAGGAGAGGAAAACCGCGGCCTGCCCGGCCGAGTTCCCGCCCCCGACCACGATGACGTCCGAGCCGGCGCAGACCTGTGCTTCCGTCGGAGTGGCGGCATAGTAGACCCCACGCCCCTCGTACCGCTCGCAACCCTCGACGCCGAGCAACCGGTAGTCCGCCCCGGTCGCGATGAGCAGGCTCTTCGCGGTGACGGTTTCCCCACCCTCAAGATGGAGCACCGGGAAGGCACCGTCGAAAGAGAGCGAGGCAACCGAGGCGGCGACGGTGATGTGGGCCCCGAATTTGTTCGCCTGAAGGGTTGCTCGCCCGGCGAGTTCGCTGCCCGTGATGCCGGTGGGGAACCCGAGGTAGTTCTCGATTCGCATGCTCCGCCCGGCCTGGCCTCCCGGCGCGACGCGTTCCAGAATCACGGTGCTGAGCCCCTCCGATGCCGCATACACCGCCGCCGCCAACCCCGCCGGACCCGCACCAACTACCGCGAAATCGAAGATTTTCTGCTCCAGCGGCCGGGTCAACCCCAACGTGTCCGCGAGGTCCCGGTTCGAGGGATTTCGCAAAATATCCGATCGCCAGGCGACCACAGGCGTATCCGTTTCCGAGAGGTGGAACGCATCCAACAACTTCTTCACGGCCGGGTCCGACTCGAGATCGAGCCAGGTAAACAGGACTCGGTTCTTCGCCAGGAATTCGCGAATCCGGAAAGTGTCGGTGGAGAACCGCGACCCGATCACGCGCGGTCCCGTGAAGTCGCCGAGTTCCCTCAGCAATTGTCGGCGCGCGATGAAGCCGTTGAGGATAACGTCCGCCAAACCCGGATCGTGGTTGAGGATGTCTTTCAAGGCTTCCGGTGTGATCGCGTAGACCTCGCAATCTCCCCGCGCAACCCCTGCCACGAGGGACGGTTCCCCGGTGAGGGCGGTAACATCGCCGGTGAATTCCCCCGGAACGTGCATCGTCACCCGCTTCGGTGCGTCTCCGGAGCGGTCGAGAATCTCGACTTCCCCGGATTTCACGACGAAAAACGTGCAGTCGCGCTGCCCGACCTGGAACAGTGCCTCACCGTCCGCAACTCGCAGATGCCGGGTGTTGGGGCACCCCGCGAGAGATGCGATGTGCTTCTCGGACAGTTTCGGAAATGCGATTGTGTTGAGATCGTGCGGGACCATCGGCTCGGCTCCGTGGCGGTCGGCGTGATCTTCGCCGTCGGGATATGCTATCCCGCTTCGCGCACCGGCGACATCCTCGCGCCAAATCCCATCGTGCCCTCCAGGCTACGGTTGACCGATCCACGCTGGTCCCTTTCCAATTCCAAGAGCGATCCGCTCGACGAATTCCTCCCCGATGGCGTGTTTGTCGGGTAGTGCGAAGTCCCCAAAGTTCGAGGCAAGTTTTGCCTGGAGTCAATAGGACAGAATTGCAGGCATGCGTGGGTCTGACGGAGCTGCGTCCTCCGCAGGAACTCACCAAAGGGGGAGATTGACTTCACGGCGTGAAACTGCTCGAATAACTTGGCCCAACAGCGGGAACTCGCCCCGCGGTCTGGGATCAGCCAACGATTGGGAGCCCCCCCCCGTGAGTCGATTTCTCAGGCGACAGTCCGCCTTCTCGCTGATCGAACTTTTGGTCGTTATTGCCATCATTGCCATTTTGATCGGGATGCTCCTTCCTGCTGTGCAGAAGGTGCGGGAGTCCGCCGCGCGATTGAAATGTACGAATAACCTCAAACAGATTGGGATCGCGGTCCACCATCACCACGATACTTATGGCTACCTTCCGACCCAGGGTGACAATGCGATGAGTTCCACCGCCCCCTATAGTATGGGGGTGAGTTTCCGGACGGACATCGGTTCCATGCCGGCCGTGGGCGGGTCGAACCCCTGGCAACGGTGGGGGATCTTCTACCAAATCTTGCCGTTCATCGAGCAACAGGCTGTATACGATCTGCCCGGCTGGCCGGGGGCATTGGGCAAGGTTATCAACGGATACTTCTGCCCTTCCCGCCGGTCCCCATTTGCATCCAGCAACTCGGCTGCATTGACGGACTATGCCACGCCGACATATGGGGCAGGGTGGAACGGCAACAATGCCTGTCACATCGGCCCCGACTCGACCAGTTGGCCCGATGCCACCGCCTCCGCACCGGCTTCGATCCGTCTGGACACCACCGATAAACGGATCGCGTTTATCCGGTCGAATCCCGACAGTTACAGCAGCACAGCCATCGTGCGTGGCGGCTATACCGGCCGACTCAACCCCGCGGTGCCCGAGTTGGCGGACTTGAATGCTCTCCAGATCAAGTACCCAACCGTCACCTTTCAAGGCGTGACCGATGGCACCTCGAATGTATTCATGGTGAGCGAGAAGTCGGTCAAACCGAGCCAGTACGACAACAATTCCTCTCAGGAAGTCTCGTACTGCCTGGGAACGCGAAACAGCCGCTGCACCCGCGTTGCTCCCATGTCAGACGAGAACACCGAAGCGGCTTCATCAACAGGATACAGCTTTGGCGCTGCGCACCCTTCCGGGATCAACGCGCTCTTCGTAGATGGATCCGTGCAAGTCATCTCATATCGCATCCCCGCCAGTGTGTTTGCGCTCCTTGCCCGGAGAGCCGACGGCGGGCAGGTCGACCCCACGGGATGGTAACTTTTCGTTCACTCAGTCGGAAGCATCCCATGACATCACCGATTCCCTTTTCGGCGAAGCAGATCCTCTTCGCCGTGTTACTCGCAAGCACCGCCGGGTGCGGAGCCAACGACCTTGACTCGCCAACCGCGAAGCGGTTGAGAAGCGTTGCGAACCTTTACATCGAGAACGCGGGAGCGCCAAACCGGGGAGGGATCGGGTTCGCGTCGGATGCCGATCTCCGGAAGTCCATTCGCAGTCTGGGAAAGGATGACCTGGAACTCTACGGAATCGACGAGAAGGACCCTGAATCGATTCTTGTCTCATTTCGCGATGGCCAACCGTTCGGGATCGTTTACGGACTGTCCATCAAGGGTTTGAACCCCCGCTCGGGTCCCATCGTCGCCTACGAGAAGACCGGTGAATCTGGTCGGCGTTTGGTGGTTCGGCTCAACGGGCAGGTTGAATCCCTGACCAGCGATCAAATTGAAAGAGAACTGGCAGAGAAACCCTGACCGCGGGATGTCATCCTGAAGCCTCTTCGGGGCGAGCGAAAATCTCCCCGGAAAAAGTTCGGTGGTTCCTCTCGCCGCTGTTGAGGATGGGTCACGATTCGCGCGGTAGGCGGACGGTGAACTCGGCTCCGCCGCCGGGGCGGTTGGCGACGCCGAGGGTGCCGCCGTGGGCGTCGACGATCCGTTTCGAGACGACGAGCCCCAGGCCCAGGCCGGTGTCCTTGGTGCTCGAAAACGGGCGGAACATCTTGGCCAGAACCTCGTCGGTGATTCCGGGACCGGTGTCGCCGACCCGCACCTCGGCGAAGCCATCCTGGGCCGCCAGCGTCAACTGAAGCTTCCCCCCGCCGGGCATCGCGTCGAGGGCGTTGAGCGTCAGATTGACCATCACCTGGTGGATCTGGCCCGGATCCGCGTTGACGATCATCGGCAGCGGCGGAGGACGGTACTCGACGGAAACCGCCTGTTTCACCGCCCGGCCGCGGATCAATTCCAGAGTTTGCGTGACGGCAACGCCCACATCGACGGGCTGTTTCTCCGGGCGAGGCGGGCGGGCGAAGTCGAGGAAGGTTTGCAGCGATCGCTCGAGTCGGCGGATTTCCCGCTCGATGACGGCAAGGTCGTCCGCCGGTAGCCCACCATTCGCGTCCGCTTCCCGGCCCATCTGGACGAGCATCTTGATCGAGGTGAGCGGGTTCCGAATCTCATGGGCCAACCCCGCCGCGAGTTGTCCGACGGCCGCCAGTTGTTCCGATCGCAGAACTTCCCTCTCCCGTTCGTGGAGTCGCTCGACGACCTGCTCGAGGTTGCTGACGAGCGTCTGCATCTGCCGGTCGAGGGCGGCGAGGTCGCCTGAACCGTCGAGTTCCACGGCGGGAAGGTCGCTTCCGAGTTTCCCGGCGGCATCCCGGACCCGAACCTGGAGTTGCTGGACGGATCGGGTGATGGTGCGGGCGACGCCGTACCCCAGGAAAACCCCGGCGAACGCGGCCGAGCCACCGAGGCCAGCCATCCCCCAGGCCAGCCCGCGGACCGTCGCGCGGTTCGCGTTCTCCGCCTCGCGGATCCGGCGATCGTTCGCTTCCCGCAGTTCCTGGCACCGCTTGGTCGTTCCGTCTGAAAGAACGCCCACTGCCTCCTGGAGTGCCCGGTCGTGATCTTCTCCCAACCGGGTCGGCCGGCTCTGGTAGATCTGCAGGTACCGGCGGAAACTCGAGTCGAGCAGCCCGACCATCTCCGCGTCTCGGGCATCCAGCGGGGCTCGCAGAAGAGCTTCCAGTTGCCGGGAAATCCGCTCGTTGAGCGCATTGACCCCCGACGATCGTTCCTGGAGCAGGGTGATTAGCGAATCGACACTCTGCTCGAGGTCGACCGCCGCACGATAGTGCTCGATGTTGGTTTCGAGGGCGTCGGCCGAGTCGACCTGTTCCCGGAGCAGGAAGCCGCCCACCAGCAAGCAAAGGGCGAAGGAACATACGCTACTTGCGACGACCGGCAGCAGATACCGGATGTTGGACGCGGTTGCCATCGCGAGTTCCCGTGCCGCCAGCCCGTGACACGCATGCGAATCCACGTTTCGACGAGCCGGATGCGGGAAATCCGCAAGTCCGGATCTGTGGGAGCCCCGGACAGGCAACTGCCGGGGCGACCCGGCCCATGGGCATTTCGAGCGATTCGCCGAGTTTACGCCCTTATTCTATCCCGTTCGGTCGCCCTCCGCGGTGAAACAAGGCTCGAACAGAATGGCACTCCGTTCAACATCTCACGCCGTCGCGAGCAACTCCGGCCCCGACTTCGCCGACAGGATCGCATCGATTCGATTAGACGGCTACAACGCCGAACGCCGCTGACGCCCGGCCACGAGCGCACACTCTTGCACTCTTGCGCTCTCGTGGGTCGCTCAACAGTCACGACTTCCCCGTGGCGTGATCCGGTGAAGCGGCAGCAGCACCCCACTCACTCGAAACGCGGTTAACTGTCTCCGCCGTCCGCCTTGAGCAGGAACGTCGTCCGACAGCCCTTGCCGAGCCGGACTTCCTGCCCGAAATGGCTCCCCGGACCCCGGAAGTTCGGCTCGGCAGGAGCCTCGCCCTCCAGTCGCCTCAAACAATAGGGACACCGTCGTGGGTTGACGCTCCGTTTTACACCGCGAAATCTCTAGAATTCCCCCACTATCCCGAGCCCGCGGCAACGCTGACGCTCGTTCCGAAACTGTGCACACTGTTGGGGACATCTCCCGAGATGAGCGATTCTGTCCTGAAACTGGGCATTCCCGCGGGTTCCCTGCAGGAAGCGACTGGCGAACTCTTCCGGAAAGCGGGCTACAAACTCACGTTCGCGAGCCGAAGTTACTACCCGCAGATCGACGATCCGGAGATCCACTGCACGCTGATCCGGGCCCAGGAAATGGCCCGCTACGTCCAGGACGGTTCCCTCGATTGTGGGCTCACCGGGCACGACTGGGTCATCGAAAACGACGCGAAGGTCGAGGAACTGGCGGAACTCGTCTTTTCCAAGGTCAGCCGTCGGCCGGTACGGTGGGTGCTGGCGGTCCCAAACGACTCGCCGATCCGCGAGCCCAGGGATTTGCAGGGCAAGCGTATCGCCACGGAGGTCGTGAACATCACGAAGAAGTGGCTCGCATCTCACGGCGTGACCGCGAACGTCGAGTTTTCCTGGGGTGCGACCGAGGTCAAGCCCCCCCGCCTTGCCGACGCGATTGTGGAGGTGACGGAAACGGGAAGCTCCCTGCGGGCGAACAATCTCCGTATCGTTTGCGACATTCTGCAGAGCACGACACGATTTATCGCCAACTCGTCCGCCGCCGCCGATCCGTGGAAACGCCGGAAGATGGACGACCTCGTGATGATGCTTCGCGGGGCGATGTCGGCGGAAAACAAGGTCGGACTGATGATGAACGTCCGCCGATCGGACATTCCCCGTGTGCTTTCCGTGCTCCCCGCCCTGCAAAAACCGACGATCTCGACACTCTCCGACCCCGAGTGGGCGGACATCCTCACGATTCTCGACGAGGACGTCGTCCGCCGGATCATCCCGGAACTGAAGCGGGCCGGAGCCAGCGGGATCGTCGAGTTCCCGCTCAACAAGCTCATCGACTGACGTCGCCGAGTTCGAGAAATCGCGGCAGTTTCGGGGCCAGTTCTTGCAGCCGGTCGGTTCCCTCGCGGAACCACGCCGGCTCGCCGGTGGGCCACAGTTCCCCGAATTCCCCGGCAATGCCCGCTGCGAGAAGCTTCGCGTCGAACGTCAGGAGCGGCGCGACTTCCAGGCACGCCGCGTCCGCGTTCGAGACCGCCTGCATCGCCGCCCGGACCGCACGGTCGTCGGAAGCGGCCCGCAACGCATCGACGGAAAACGCGACGGACGCACACACCATCTCCAGTTCCTCGACGGATTCCCGCGACTGGTTGGGAGCACCGGATCGACCGCGAGCCACCCGCGCCGCCGGCACGAGTCGGGCCAGTTCCGCCGCGATGTCGAGGGTGAATTTCGACACTTCCCGCCCTTCCCCAAACGCCTCGACCACCCGCACCGCGGAAGCGAGCGCGTGCTGCCACTCGATCGCCTCGATCCCGAAACTCGCCTCCGCCTTCGCCAGCAGCGGGACCACTCGCGCCGCCGACCGGGCCAGAAACCGTGCCAGATCCTGGCGGGAACTCGATCGCAGTGACACCTCGATGTCACTCCAGTTGGGCGGGTCGGTGGGCACGGGAATCCTCCGGTTTCCGGTCGAGGATTGATTGTATCCCCGCCCGGGATACGCTTCCGGAGACGCCTCACCCCACTCGGGGTCCTTCTTCCGGAGATGTCCCATGTCGAACCACCCGTCTCGCCGTGAAGTTCTGGCCACCGGGGCCGCCCTCGCCGGTGCCGCCTGCCTGATCGCCGACGACAAACCCGCCACCCTCAAGGGAAACATCACGCATTCCACGGTTTTCTGGTGCTTCAACGTTGCCGGGGAAAAGTGGGACCTGGACAAGACCTGCTCGGTAACGAAATCGCTCGGCGGGAAGTCAGTGGAACTCGTCGGGGTGGACGACTTCCCCACGCTGAAGAAGCACGGCCTGACCTGCGCGATTGCCGGGAACGGGACGCCGAAAGAACCCTTCAAGTACGGCTTCAACAACCCGAAATTTCACGCCGAGCTCAAAGAACGCACCAGCAAGGTGATCGAGGTCGCCGCCGACGCCAAGGTGCCGAGCGTCATCGGTTTCGTCGGTTACAAGTGGCTCGACCCGAATGACCCGAAGTCTGGGGAAATCACGAAAGAGGATGCGATCAAGAATTGCGTGTCGTCGTTGAAGGAACTCGCCACCGTTGCGGAAAAGAAGGGCGTCACGGTGTGCATCGAGCACCTCAATTCCCGGGACGATTCGCACCCCATGAAGGGGCACCCCGGCTACCAGGGGGACGACCTCGACTTCGTCGTCGAAATCCTCCGCAAGGTCGGCTCGCCGCGGGTGAAGTTGCTCTTCGACATCTACCACGTCCAGATCATGCACGGCGACGTGATCCGTCGGCTTGACCAGTGCAAGGACGTTCTCGGCCACGTGCACACGGCGGGAAACCCCGGCCGCGGGGAGATCGACGAGAACCAGGAGATCTTCTACCCGGCGATCATGAAGAAGCTGGCGGCGTTGAAATACGCGGGATTCGTCGGCCACGAGTTCATCCCCACCCGCGACCCGCTCGCCGGCCTGAAGCAGGCGATTTCCACCTGCGACGTCTGAGTAGCCCCGGAGGGAGTCGAACCCCCGTTTCCTCGGTGTGAGCAAGGCGTCGTGGCCGTTGGACCACGGGGCTGCGAGAAGAGGACACGGGGGTACACCACGGGGTTCACCGGTTCGCCTGGTTCGAGAATCTGATACCTTCGAAGGAATTGCCACGCGGTGGATCGCGGGCTGTTTTGTTGGCAGTGGGAGGTTCGGATGTCGGTGGTGCAGAAATTGGCGGGGTCGCGGATTGCTCGCAAGATTGCAGACGTCGGGTTTACCCGGGTCGCACACAGACGGACCGCGGAACTCGATCGGATGGATGCGGGGAAGGTGCAGGAAAGCACGCTTCTCGACCTCATCAAGCGGGCTCGCGACACCCGATTCGGCCAGGACCACGACTTCGCCATGATCCGAACCATCCGGGATTTCCAGGCCCGCGTGCCCGTCCGCGACTACGAGTTCTTCTGGGAGCGATACTGGAAGGATCCGTACCCGCGGCTCGACAACCTCACCTGGCCCGGGAAGTTCCCGTACTACGCGCTTTCTTCCGGAACCACGTCCGGGACCACCAAATACCTGCCGATCTCGGGGGAAATGGTGCGGTCGAACCGGCACGCAGCCCTGACCACGATGGCCCTCTTCAAGCACTCCCACCCGCACCTGGACCTTTTCCGCGGGAAATTCTTCTTCCTCGGCGGCAGCACCGACCTGCGCACCCAGGCAGACGGCAGCTTCGCCGGCGACCTCTCGGGCATCGCCGCGAAGGAAGTTTCCCCGGTGATGCGGCCCTACACGTTCCCGCCGCTCGATTTGACGCTTCTGTCCGACTGGGAAACGAAGATCCAGATCCTCGCCGAACGTTCGGTGCGGGAACCGATCACCGCACTCAGCGGGATTCCATCGTGGATGCTGATCCTCTTCGATCGCATCAAGGCGATCACGGGAAAGCGGACGGTCGCCGAAATCTGGCCCGACCTGCGGCTCGTAATCCACGGCGGCACGTCCTTCGAGGGTTACCGCGATCTGTTCAGGCGGGAAATCGGCAACGAGGCCGTGCAGTTCTGCGAAGTTTACCCCTGCTCCGAGGGATTTATCGCCACCGAGGATCCGCGGTTCCCGGGGCTGCTGCGGGTCGTGCCGGACCACGACATTTTCTTCGAGTTCGTGCCGACCTCGGAGTTCGACGATTCCGGGAAACTTCCAAACCACTCGGTGCGGCACACGCTCGCGAATGTGGAACCGGGGCAGGATTACGCCGTGGTCGTCACCAACTGCTCCGGGGTGTGGGCCGATCTGATCGGGGACACGGTCCGGTTCGAGCGGCGCGATCCGCCACTGCTCAAATTCACGGGGCGAACCAAGTTCTTCCTCTCCGCGTTCGGCGAGCACCTGATCACAGAAGAAGTCGAGTCGGCGGTGACGCACGCATCGAAGGAAACCGGGGTGTCGTGGGTCGACCTGCACGTCGGCCCGGTTTTCCCGGCGGATCCGAAGCAACCGGGGCACCACCTGTACCTGATCGAGTTCCGCGACGCGGCTCCGGCGGATCTGGATCGGTTCGCAACGCTGATCGACCGCGAACTGATCCGCCTCAACGAGGACTATGCCGCCCACCGCGTCGGCGACCTGACGATGTTGCGGCCCCGGGTTCGCGTCGTGCCCCACGGCGGCTTCAACGAGTGGATGCGTTCCCGTGGGAAATTCGGCGGCCAGAACAAGGTCCCACGCCTCGACAACACCGCGAAACTGACGCAGAATCTCATCGCGTTCCTTGACCGCACCCCGACGTGAGCCCCGGCGAGTAGAACATCCTCCGATGTTGTTCGAAGCCCATGTCCCGGCGGACAGTCATGCCCACTCTCTTTGACGTCATCGTGCTCGGGGTCGGCGGGATGGGGTCTGCCACCGCGTTCGAGCTCGCCCGCCGGGGGAAACACGTCCTCGCTCTGGAACAGTTCCCGCTCGTCCACGATCGCGGTAGTTCCCACGGCCACACCCGCGTCATCCGCGAGGCGTACTTCGAGCACCCGAGTTACGTGCCCCTGCTTCGCCGGGCGTTCGGGCGATGGTTCGACCTCGAGCAGCGGACCGGTCGGCATTTACTGACCCTGTGCGGGTGCCTCAACGTCGGGCCGGCGGATGGAGAACTCGTGCGAGGGGTGCGGGCGTCGGCACGGGAACACGCGCTTCCCATCGAGGAATTTCCCGGGCACGAGATCGGTCGCCGATTCCCGGCAATGCGGTTCGACTCGGACATGGTCGGTCTCCTCGAACAGCGGGCGGGGTTCCTGTACGTCGAGGAGTGCGTCCGAGCGTTCTGTGACGCCGCGATGTCACTGGGTGCGGTGATTCGCGCCAACGAGCCGGTCATCGAGTGGCGAGGCGTCGGGCAGGCGGTCGAAGTGACCACGGGGAAGGGAGTTTATCACGCGGCCAACCTGGTGGTGACCGCGGGACCCTGGGCGTCGCGTTTCCTCGGGGAAGTCGGAGTTCCCCTGAGCCTGATGCGGCAGGTGCTGTTGTGGTTTTCCGTTGCGGAGCCGGCCCAGTTCCGCCGCGATCGGCTGCCGGTCTACATCGCGGAGACGGCAGAAGGGGATTTCTACGGACTGCCGGCGATCGACGCCCGGGGCCACAAGGCCGCCCAGCACTACGGAGCTCCGGAGATTCCGTCGCCGGAAATGGTCGATCGAGTCGTCAGTCGGCAGGATGAGGAAACAGTGCGGAACTTCTTCCGCAAGCACCTTCCGGGTGCCGATGGGCCGCGAACCGCAGGGCAGACCCGCATCTATACGCTGACTCCGGACCGGCATTTTGTGATTGACACGCACCCCGGTTATCCGCAGGTCGCGTTCGCGGCGGGCTTTTCGGGGCATGGCTTCAAGTTCGCATCCGTAGTGGGGGAGATCCTTGCCGATCTCGTCGAACACGGGAAAACCCGGCACGACATCCGCCTCTTCCGGGCTTCGCGTTTCGAGGAGTAGCCCGGTCAACCATCGGTCCGCTATTCTTCTTGGCCGGCGGAATCTGGAACGACAATATCCGTGGATGCATCACCTTGTGGGAGATCAATGGGCATCTCATAGTTCATGACGGTCGCATTAGTACCTTTGAAAATTGAGATCGTTGCAAGGTATGGGCCACCCCAGTGACCACGAGACGAAGGCGTTCGAAAAGACCCGTTTTTGATTTCCACCATCACAGCAGGGCCGAAATTTCCGCGATTCTGGTCTGGCATCAGGAGCATTTCACCAGTTTGGACGGGTTTGCCCCTGTATGTCACCGTGCCGGTTAAATGCCCTTCACGCCTTCCGCAACCCGTCAGGGAGAGCACTACCAATGCAACCGTCAAGAAAAACCGAGACTCAATCATGGAATCCCTCCTGTCGGTGCTTCATCTGCAATGCGGCCCGCAGAGCGATAGAGAGAGATCGAGACGGAATCGGTTACAAACCGGATTGAGCCATCGCAGAGAGCAACATTCAATCCGCCGGTATGATAACTGCCGGAGTTCTGAGTCATGAGTTCGGCCCCGCCTGATTGCACACCCGCGTCGAACACCACGGCGTTGGGGGGGTTGACAAGTGCAACCATCGGCACTTTGTATCGATATTGGTTCCCGTCGGGCTTGCCGGAAGGGATGGGAATCCCAGTATCAACCGAGGCATCCCAGGCGATACTGATACTGGAAGCCCAGGTCATCCAAAATTGGGGAACCGCCGGATTGCTCAGAGGCATGTATTTCGTTTCAGCAATCAAAATGGTGTTCGATGTGCCGTCCGATATTGTGTTCAATCGCACCCCATAGTTGACCGTCAACGGCCCGTTGATGCTGAGATAACCCTTGAAGAAGGATGCCCCCATCATGCAGCCTTCAGCATTCGGATAATATGTCCGCGCGGCGGAGATCGGTGTGCAACCTCCTTGCACCCCGAAATAATTGTTATTCGCATTGCCTTCCTTGGAGTTTGGATCAGAGGGGCACTCAAAACGCGGATTTCGCTGCTTCGCCGCAGCAATGTTCCGGGCACCACCCGCACCGGAAGGAAGATATCTGTTTCCCCAGGTCATATATCCCGAATTTGGGTCGAACGATTCAAACTGAGGGGTCATCTCGATATAGGGGAGGACATTGACCGTCCAGGGCGCCCGAGGTTCTTGTGCGTTGTTCACAGAACCCACATTCGCCTGTAATGGGATCCGATTGGACATATCCCGCGTACTCACCCCCGGTGGAAATTTGGTGTAAGCATCGTGGTAGGTATGCAGCCCGAGCGACAACTGCTTGAGATTGTTCTGGCACTTAGCCCGTGCGGCCGACTCGCGAACTTTCTGCACAGCTGGCAGCAGCATTCCGATCAACAGCGCGATGATAGCGATTACAACAAGCAATTCTACCAGGGAGAATCCATACCGTCGAGAAGTAAGATGAGCCATGCCCTGCTCCCACATGGGAAAAGCGTTGCAAGTTGGTCACCGACTGTTTCGGATTGATATACTGACTAAACTGATCAGTTCGCGAGTCACATCAACCAGTCAAGTGTATAGGCTAGCCCGCCAAATCGACGAACCACGGAAAATTTTGAACGGATTCCGGAAAGTACTACATTCCACTCGCTTGGCGTTCAACCTCGTCAAATCCGCGGGATTCGTCACTCACCACAACCGAAGGGGGCCAAACGTTTAACTTGAGGTGAAACCCTGGATTGCCTGGGCGGAGCATGTCCGGATGATGGGTCGCGGAAAGTCGATAAATCTGACATCTCGTACTGACGAGAAAAAATGGCGTAACTGTTTAGCCACCCATCTCCCGCCACTCGCAACTTTCGCGACTTTCAGGCGCAGCTGATCGCCCTCCCTGAGTCCGGACGAGTTCGACCTGTTGGCCGAGGCGGTGCTTGAGTTTGGAGGGGTATGGCTTCGGGCGAATACTTGCGGAACATCCCGAGGACGTTCCTCCCAGCAATCCGGGAACAACTCAGCGATGCCGACGCCCAGGAATGGGTGCCCTCACAGTGACGTTTGCTCGGCAACTCAACAGACCGGACTTGCTTCCCGAAGAGGCGATTCGACTACTCGCCCAGTGGTGCGATCATGTCAGGCATCTGTTGAATGCCCTCGGTACCCGTCCCGGGTTGGCAAGCCCGACCGTGCCCGTTGCCATCACGGAACGTCTCGACCGAATTGAGAAGCACTTGCGAAAGACACGGTCCCGCCCGAGTGGTACTCGACCGCCGAGTTTGCCGAGCTCGCGGCGGTGAGTCGCATTGCGGACACATCGTAATCACGTAGTCGGCGATCGAGCCGATTTTCGCGTCCGCTCGCCCGTCGGTGAGTGCTCGGTCGCGTGCCAACGTGAGTGAAATGTTGCCCCCAAGAGGGGTATAAAAGCAGGGGTGGCGATTCGAATGGCAGACGAACAAACCCCGCAAATGCTGACAGTTGCGGGGTTTGCGTCAAGGATGGATGGCGGGACTTGACCCGCGGCCCCAGAGTCACAGTCTGGGACTCTGTTTGTTCGCTCGCGTTGGATTCACATCGCAAACATGTTGCAAAATCCCTTGTTTTCTAGGATTTTCGTTCTGGTGTACCCTCGAATCCTTTCTGTTCCTCTTCAAAATCCAAAACCTCCCGGAGCATCCGCCGGGGCCATCTGGATCATGTAGATTATTAACCGACGGTCACCGCGTTGAGGCAGGGACTTCGAGTGAAATTTCGGACTTGGCTTTTGGGAAATCCGTTTTCTGCACAAACGACGTGAACAACGGCTTCCCCAGTGGGAGCTCGTTGCCTGGCTTCCCGTCAAACCCTTCGACCCGCACGTGGTAGGTCCCGCCGGCGACACCGCGACCGCGGTTGGTGGAGTCGAATTTGCCGTCCTTGATGTAGGCAAACCCCTGCGGGGCGGTGGAACCGGATGTGGGGTCGGGATCGAACCAGACCATGCCCGCCGGCACCGGCGCTCCCTTGAAATTCACCGTTCCCTGTACGGGGTAGAGCTCGTGCCCTGACGAGCACCCCGTCGGAAGGACGGCCACAAGCGCAATAGCCACCCCGGCAACCCATCGGCAGAACATGGTCGGCTCCGGTTGGGGGTTAGTAGTCGCCGACCGTTTCGCCGCCGTCCCGACTTGCGAGAGCTTTGTAAGTGGCCAGAGGGATGGAGTCGCGGATGAAGCGAACCGACCCGTCCGCCAGGCAGAAGTTCGCCCCGCCCGTATGGGAACTGCCCATCGCGATGTCGTTGAAATTCACGATCGAAGGCGTGTTGATCCCGTTGGTAATATTCCGGGCCGACGCGACCCAGGAATCAGCGTTGGTGACTCCGCGAAGCCAGCTACGGTAACGGGTTCCGGTGATCTCATTATCCCATGAAACCTCGCCGATCATCAGGGTGTTCGAAGTCCCATCGATAATCGAGCCGAGTTTGGTCGCCTCGTCGCGCTGGAACACCCCCTGCAAGGCGATCCCACCGTGAGCGGTCAGGGTGGGGTCCTTCCGATAGGCGGTTCCAGTGACCGGGTTGGTGCCAGTCGGCCCAAGAATCCCGTAGTAGTGGGTCGTGTACGGCGACTCGGTTCCGACCAGGTCCGGGGCGTTGATGTTGTCGTTAGGTCCTTGCCCCATTTGGACTTGCGTCGAGATCGGGCAGAGCAGCATATCGAGCCGCTTCAGACCGTGGGGGTTGTTCTTCCCGGTGCCAGTGTAAGAGCCGGCCGCGAAGCTGAAGGAATTGAAGAGCGGATCCTGCTCGATGTAAGGCAGCGTGTAGACGTGCCAGCTCAGTTCCGTCGAGATTTCCCCGGCCTTGGCGAACTTTCCGTTCGCGTCGTGGAACATGTGGCAGGCGATTCCCAGTTGCTTCAGGTTGTTCTGGCATTTCACCCGGGCGGCCGCTTCCCGGACCTTCTGCACCGCTGGCAGCAGCAACCCAATCAGGATTGCGATAATCGCAATGACCACAAGCAGTTCGATCAACGTGAACGCACGGCGGATCAGAGGCATGGGGAGCTACCTCAGCGAGACAAACGGAGATGAAGGATCGCGAATGGTCGAGTGCGAGTCGGTCCGCGATCGGCTGCCAAGGTGAGAGCCGATCGGCCGAAATTCGGACACGAGAATTCGCGAAAAAAGGTGGCCCGGTCAGAAATGGAGTGCCAGCCACCTCGCGATGCGGGAAACCTAGCACAAATTTCCGGGACGTGAGACGCGGGGCAAAATCGCGGAAGAATCACTTCGAAGATTGCGAGACCGACCATTCCCGCCACTCGGAGGCGGCCTCGACTTTCTTCTCGCCGCTCGCACCGGGGTCAGGTCCGTAGTCCTTGCCAGTCAGGCTCTTCAGGCCGGCCCGGGCGGCGCGGACCACCAACTCCGACGGGTCCGTGATGCGGTCGATCAGGTCGAGGATGTGGGATTTCTCGTCTTTCATCGCGCAGGCCAGGCAAGCCGCCCGGCGAAGTTCGGGGTTGGGGTCGGCGAGCATCCGGCGGAGCGTGGCCGTGGTCATCCGGGTCAGCCGCTCTGCGAGGGCATCGCGGGCCTGCTTTTTCCGGTCTCCGTCGAGCTTTCCGATGGCGTGGACGAGGGCGGCGGTGTGCTGGGCACCCCGTGTGTCTCGCTCGGTGGCCAGGACGGTTCCCCACTGGTCGTCGGTCGCGGAAGTCAGCGAGACGACGAGTTTCTCGGCGTCCGGGTGGGAACTGATCGGGGGGAGGGTCAGTCCGCCGTCGGTTGGGAGGGTGGCAACCGGTTCGCCGCCCGTTTTCGGGGGGGGTGACTGTTCCTGTTTCGGGGCGACGAAGATGGGGTTGGAGCCGGCCCGGAGTTCGCGGACGCCGGGGTCCTTGACGTTGACCTTGCCGGCCACATCGCGGAAGACGTTGGCCTTGGCGAGGAAAAGCAACGCGAAGGACGTGTTGATGCCGGCCTCGTAGGATTCCGCCGGCCAGGCACCGTTCTCACCCTGGGTGGCGAGGAGGCGGGTCGAACCCCACTCGTACCAGTCGACATCGCCGATCGTTTGCAGATTCAGGGCGACACCGACCCGCTCGATGGACCAGAGCATGTAGAAGCTGTTGCCGAGCCCGACGAGGTCGTTGATGGAATCGGAGGCCTTTTTCGCGGCGAGGACGGCACCGAGGGACTGGAGGGCTGCCTTGATGGCGGCATCCCGGCCGGCGTTGGGGGCCCCCGGAGGGAGACCACCCTTGGGTTCCTTCGGTTTGAAGAACGGGTCGACTTCTTCCTTCGGTGTTTCCGGCTTTGGCTTCCCCGCACCGGCACGCTTGGCAGCCCCGGCGGTCAGGCCGAGCAATCCCGCGCAGGTCATCGCCGTTGTCGACTTGTCGTTCCCGTAACTCCACCCGCCGTCGTTGCGGTTCTGCGTCCGGAGGAAGCGAGCCTCAATGAGTGGGAAGGCGTCGTCGATGGGAAGTCCGGATCGGGCGGCGACCCAGAGCCCGATCAGGGCGAACTGGGTGTTGGAGTTGTCGTCGCCGACGCCGCGTCGACCGCGAGCGAGGATGGCGGTCCGGACTGCGTTGAGCTGTCGGGCTGCCTCGGGGTGGATTTTCCAGGCTGGTTTCTCGCCCGGTTTCGGTGGGTTGCCGTAAATCACGGCCGACAGTCGCTTCCCTTCTTCCGGGGAAATCGTCTCGCAGGTGGTGTAGGTCCAGCCGCCGGCCACGTTTTGCCCGGCGTACAGCCGCACCCCGAGAACCTGGACCAGACCCAGATCCTGCGGGTCCCCGAGCCGTTCCAGAAAAATCGCCCCGAGTGCGACCGGGTACGTCCGGCTGCTGACCAGCACCGTCTCGCGGACGTGCTTGGCCAGTTCCTGCACCGCCGGGTCGTCCGGTTTCACCCCCGCTTCCAGCAGTGCATACCCCGCCAGGGCGGCCTTTCCCGGGCCCTCATCCGCACTGTGAATCACCTTGAGAGCATCCGTCGATTTCTTCAGATACTCCGCCCCCTTCTCGATCGCCTTGGCGATCTTGTCTTCTTCCGCCGCCCGTGCGGGGAAACCCCCGGCAAGCAGCAGGCCGAGCACAAATGCGAGTCGGGGGACGGTCATGTCGAATCTCCGCAGATGGCGGAATTTCGGGAACCGTTTCCGGTTCCCGGTTGGAATCAGAAGCCGAGACCCTTGGTCTTCGTTTTCACGCGGGTGAGTTTGTCATTCGCGGTGATGTACAGGGTCGAACCGTCGTCGCCCCAGCCGCAGTTGGCGGTGGGAACGCCGGTGGCGAGGGTGCCGAGGTGCTTGCCTTCCGGGGAGAAAACAAGCACGCCGCCGGGGCCCGTCGCAAAAACGTTCCCCTTCGCGTCGACTTTCATCCCGTCGGGGAGGCCGGGTTTCTTGGCCTTCACGCGATCGGTCGCATCGAAGAAAACCTTGCCTTCGCCGAGGGTTCCGTCTTCCTTCACGGGGAACGCCATCCAGATCGCCTTCGCGGGGTCGGAGTTCGCGACGTAGAGGGTATTCTCGTCCGGGGAGAAAGCGATGCCGTTGGGCCGGGTCATTTCCTTCGTCAGCAGCGTCAGCTCCCCCTTCGGCGTGAGGCGGTAAACGCCCTGGAATTTCAGTTCCTTCGCGGGGTCGTCGACGTTCTTCGGCAGGCCGTACGGCGGGTCTGTGAAGTAGAGGTCGCCGTTGGACTTGAAGACGAGGTCGTTCGGGGAGTTGAGCCGTTTGCCGTCGTACTTGTCCGCGAGGGACACGAATTTCCCGGCTTCCAGGCGTGCGACCCGGCGATCGCCGTGCTGGCAGAGTACGAGGTTGCCGGCCTTGTCGAACGCCAGGCCATTCGCGCCCGGTTCTTTCCCGGTGAATTCCGCGGTACCGGTGTACCCGCTCGGCTTCAGGAACTCCTTCATGCCGTCCTTCGCCGACCACTTCATGACGCGGTTGTTCGGAATGTCCGTGAAGAGCACGGCATTTTCCTTCTTGTCCCAGACCGGCCCTTCCGCCCACTTGAAGCCATCGCCGAGAATTTCGATGCTCGCGTCTTTCGGGATGAGGTCATCGAACTTCGGGTCGACGCGTTCGATCGTCCCGAGGGTGGCCGGCTTTTTTTCGTCGGCAAACGCCGAGGACGCGACGAGAGCGAGTGCAGCCGTGAGGAAGAGTCTGGGAGACATTCGATTCTCCGGGGAGGCGGGGAGGGGATGCAGTCATGCTACCGGAGCGGATGCGAGTCTCAAGCAATTTCGGGCCGGGAGAAAAACCCCGTGTCCGCGAGGGCGGCTGCGGTTAAGATTCGGGGAATTGCCTCTCATCGCTTTCATCTGAGATTCGAGGATCTTTCAGTGGGAACTGATGACACCGCTGCTGTCTCAGCAGGTTCGCCGACCCCGACGCCGCCGACTTCACACCCCCCCGGGTTCTGGTTCTTTTTTTGGGGAGAATTCGCGGAACGGTGTTCGTATTACGGCATGCGAGCGATTCTTGCATTGTATATGACCGAGAAACTCGGCGTGGATAAGGCCGACGCCGGCACTTTCATGTCGCTATTCATCGCCGCCTGTTACTTCTTCCCCCTGATCGGCGGCTATCTCGCGGACAATTTCTTCGGGAAATACTGGACCATCGTGGGGTTCTCGGTTCCCTACGTGTTGGCGCAGTTCCTCGTGGGAATCGAAGATCGGTATGTGGTATTTGGAGCGTTATGCCTGCTGGCGATGGGAAGCGGCGTCATCAAACCCAATATCTCCACTTTGATGGGGTTAACCTACGACCAACAACGACCCGGACAGGATCAACTCCGAACCAGTGCCTTCAACTGGTTCTATATGTCGATCAACATTGGTGCCGCACTTTCGCAGTTCGCAATGCCCTGGTTGCGGACGAATTATGGGTATCAGACAGCGTTCCTGTTTCCGGCGGGCCTGATGGCCCTGGCACTGGGAGTGTTCGCGGCCGGCAAACGGTTCTACGCCCAGGAAAAGATCGAGCGGAAAATCATCGGCGACCCCAACTCGGCACCGCCTCCCGATACCACCACCCTGACGGGCGTTCCCGTCAAATACAAGGTTGTGACACCAGATGAGAAGCAAGAAGACTACAACCTGAAGATCAATACGCTCGCCCGAATCGGCTCGGTCTTTTTGCTTGTGATGTTTTTCTGGGCCATCTTCGATCAGGCCGCAAGTACGTGGATTTTCTTCGCCGACACCTACATGAATACCAACCTCTTCGGGGTCGAAACCTCCGCTGACGCGATTCAAGGTTTCAACCCCGTGTTTATCATTATCCTTGTCCCCATTAGCGTGTGGTTGTTCAAGACATTGGACCGGGCCGGGTGGAAGGTGAAAGCCACGCAAAAGATGGTCGTCGGCTTCTTTCTCACCGCCGTGGCGATGGGCATCATGAGTGTGTCGGGGTTCCTCGCGGAGGCCAAGCAAACCGCTGTTAAGCTCACGACCCCGGAAGGGGTTTTGATCCTGCCCAACTGGGAAGGGGTCGAACTCAACAAAGTTGCGAAGGATCCGCAGGGTGCGGCGGTCACCCATGGCAAGGGGGTTCAAGTCTCCGCAACCGATTTCGATTACGACACCGACAAGAAAAAACTCTCCTTCGCCAACGGCAAGCTCATCCTTGCTGACGGCAAAGAGGTTCAGGTGAAGGATGGGCACCTGCTGGCCAGCGACCTGACCAGCTCGGGATTGATCGCGGGCGGCGTTCTGGAGCCCCTACTCAAGCCGGCCAAGCAAATCGAAGGGATCAGTAAAGAGGCCGCACGGATTACGGTCGAAACCATCGACTGGGTTCGCCCGGAGGGACGGGTCACGGTGTGGTGGCAGGTTCTGGCCTATTTGATCCTGACCGTCGCCGAGATCCTCATCTCCGTGACGGGTCTCGAACTGGCTTTCGTGGCCGCACCGCAATCTATGAAGAGTTTCGTGACCGCTTGTTGGCTCGCGGTCGTGTTCCTCGCCAACCTCCTCATCAATGCACCCATTACGCGGTTGTATCCATTGATGAATCCTGGCGAATATTTTGCAATGCTCGGTGTCGCGATGATTGTGGTGCTTGGTGTATTCATTCCGGTTTCAGCCAATTTCAACCGGGCAATGGAGGCCGCGAAGACCCAGGTGAAACCGGAAGATACCGAGGTGGTGTGATCAGTACCGCGGCACGGCGGGGTCGATTTGCAGGCTCCACGCGTCGATTCCGCCTGCCAAAGATGCGACGTTCGCGACTCCGGATTGCTCCAACATCACGGCGCCGCTCAGGCTTCGGACGCCGTGATGGCAGTACACAACGACTGTCGCACCGGGTTCGGGGCTGACCTCGTCGGTGCGGCGGGGGAGTTCGCCAAGCGGGATCAGCACGCTGCCGGGGAGTCGGCAGATCGCGTGCTCTTCCGGCTGGCGGACGTCCAGCAGGTAGACCGGCTCCCCCGCATCGAACTTCGCCTTCAACTCCGAAACTCGCATCTGACGCGGCATCTCAATCCCCCGCGATGTCCGGCAAACCGATCGCCTTCAGGTACTGCCGTTCCTTCGCCCGCATTTCCTCGGCCGCACCATCGGTGGTGTCGTCGTAACCGCACAGGTGCAGGCAGCCGTGAATCACATAGAGCATCAGCTCCGGGGCCATGTCGTGCCCCCGGTCGGCCGCGTATTCCTTCGCGATCTCGAAACCGATGACCACTTCCCCTTCCAGCTTCTTCGAACCGGGCTCGGAATAGGGGAACGTGAGGACGTCCGTCGGTTCGTCGTGGTCGAGGAACTGCTTGTTGAGCCGGTGGATGTGCGGATTATCCACGAAGGCGAGGGTGACCTTCGCCTCGCGGACCCGCTCTCCCTCCAGGACCGCGACGGCGGCGGCCTTCAGGCCCTGGAAATCGAGCGGGAATTCGTACGGGTTCGCCACGGAAACGCGGATCATGCCGGCATTGTACAGCGTTTCCGGGGCTTTCGGCGGGAAACGTCACTCCCGCTGCGGTTCGTTTCGGATCGCGCACGGCGGGCAGGCCTGCACTTCGCGGACGATTCCCCAGCCAACGCCGCCGGGGTCCGCGGAGTACTTGTGCTCTTCCTTGGTGCTTTTTCGCCGGGATTTGGGGATCACGTTCGCCGTTCGGCGAAACGGATACCGGATGTCACGCCGGGCTGTGATGACTTTGACAGCCGGGGTTCGCGGGGCGGTGAGCCCCCCACAGAAACCGCATCGAAACATGCATCGAGCCGATTCCGCTGCCTCCGCAGCGGTGCCGACGTGGTGGCTCAAGTCCCCGTCGGATCGAGGATCCCGCCTGCTTCCGGAAATTCGGCCGCAGGTCGGTATCGAAGATTAGCGGAACGGGGTAAATCGCACAACTACTACATGCGGGAACGGAGCCTGAGTGGCGTAATCGAGGTCGGACTGCCTATCAATCGCCTGCAGACCACGTTCCATCCGAGGTGAGGGGCACGTCGATGGGCGAATCGGGTAGCGGCAAGGCAGCCCCCGTCTGGGCCAGATGGTGGCTCCGGGCGGCGGGCGTTTACAACCTCGTCTGGGGTGGAGTCACGATCGCGTGCCCGAATCTGCTGTTCGACCTGACTGGGACCGTCCGACCGAATTTTCCCGAAATTTGGCAATGCGTGGGGATGATCGTTGGTGTGTACGGGCTCGGCTATCTGATCGCCGCCGAGAACGCCCGACGACACTGGCCGATCGTGCTCGTCGGGCTGCTCGGAAAGGTGCTGGGCCCGATCGGGTTTGCGAAGGCACTGGCGGACGGCACGTTTCCCCCGGCTTTCGGGCTGACAATCCTGACCAACGACCTGCTCTGGTGGGTTCCGTTCGGTTTGATCCTTCTCGACGCGGCGCGGCACGGCCGGGAGTGCGGGCATGACTGAGGTCGTCATCGTCGGCGCTGGCCTGGCCGGGCTTTGCTGCGCTCGGCGGTTGCACCGGGAGCGGGTGCCGTTCGTCATCCTGGAATCGTCAGACGGTGTCGGCGGCCGCATCCGCACCGACGTGGTCGATGGTTTCCGACTCGACCGTGGCTTCCAGGTGTTTCTGACCAGCTATCCGGAAGCTCGTGAGACGCTCGATTACGCGGCTCTGGAACTTCGAGCTTTTCGGCCTGGGGCACTGGTCCGGCACGGTGGCCGGTTCCACACGCTCGCCGACCCCTGGCGACGGCCGTTGGCGGGCTTCCGGTCCGTCTTCTCACCGGTCGGCACGTTCGCAGACAAGCTCCGCATCGCCCGCCTTCGAGCCCGGTGCCTTCGCGGAAGCGTCGAGGACCAGTTCCAACGGCCGGAAACGACGACCCGCGAAGCGCTCCGAGCCGAGGGGTTTTCGCAAGCGATGATCGGGCGGTTTTTCCAGCCTTTCCTCGGCGGCATCTTTCTGGAGTCCGATCTGGAAACGTCGAGCCGGGTCTTCCACTTCGTCTTCCGGATGTTCTCGACCGGCGACGCGACGCTCCCGGCCGAGGGGATGGAAGCAATCCCTCGGCAACTGGCGGAGGGCCTGCCCCCGGGGTCGATCCGGTTCGGTGCGAAGGTGGCACGCGTTCGCCCCGGACATGTCGAACTCGAATCCGGCGAGGTGCTCGAAGCCGGCGCCGTCGTCGTGGCAACCGATGGCGTGGCGGCGGGTCCGCTGCTGGGCGAGTCGACGGTCGAGCACCTGGGCGTGACCTGCTTGTACTTCGCCGCCCCGAGCCCGCCGATTTCGGAGCCGATCCTGGTTCTCAACGGCGACGGGCGAGGGCCGGTCAACAACCTGTGCGTGCCCACGGCGGTCGCTCCGACTTACGGCCCGGGCGGGCAGAGCCTCGTGTCGGCGACGGTGTTGGGAACGCCCCCGGACGATGGGGCATTACGAGCCGGGGTGCTGGACCAACTCGGCGAGTGGTTCGGGCCGGTCGTGCAAAACTGGCGGCACTTGCGAACCGACCGCGTCGTCCACGCTCTCCCGCGTCAGCGGCCCCCGGTTCTGGCCGAACCGGGATCCCCGTTCCAGCCCCAACCCGGCGTGTACGTTTGCGGGGACCACCGCGCCATCGCCTCCATCAACGGGGCGATGGTGTCTGGTCGCCGGGTGGCCGAGAAGGTGTTGCAGGACCGGGCATGAGCGAGCTTGCGGAAACCGTGTTCCTGTTGCACCTCGCGGCCACGTTCTTTATGGTCGGCGTGATCTGGTTCGTGCAAGTCGTCCACTACCCCCTCTTCGCCAAGGTCGGGTCGGCGGAGGCAGTCGCCTACGAGCAAGCCCACACGCGGCGCACGGGTTGGGTCGTCGGCCCGGCGATGATTCTGGAAGCGGTGAGTTCTGCGCTACTGCTTTGGGTCCGACCGGCCGGCGTCACCGATCTGCAGGCGGGAATCGGGGCGGCGTTGCTGACCGTCGCCTGGGCATCCACCCGGCTCGTCCAGATTCCCTGTCACGACCGACTCTGCCAGGAGTTTGACCAGGTCGTGCATCGTCGCCTGGTTCGAAGCAACTGGGTGCGGACACTCGTCTGGAGCCTGCGCGGGCTGGTTGCCCTTTGGATGGTGCACGGCTCGATGCGATGATCCGCGACACCCGAGAACCGGGTTGCAGCTTCCACCCTGCGACGTACCCTGAGAGTTCGAGGCACCAATCCGCGTCGCCATCGGAGTGCGACGTGGGGGTGCAGAGTGCGGTCGCCCGCCCGCCGGGGAGGAAGTCGAAGTTCGCGGTCGTCGAACCGGAGGCAGAATTCGCAGCCATGATTCCGCACGTGAGCGAGACCTGGAACGACATCGCGTATCACTGGGATGCGTGGGGTCCGCCGCTACGTCCCGTCCCGGAGGACTTGCAGATCATGCAGTTGGCCCTCCGCCAGTGGGCCAGTGAGGTCCTAGCAGAGTCCGCGGAGGTTTTCCTCTGCGGGGTGACGCCGGAAATCGTGCAGATGGACTGGCCCCTCCCCGTTCGGCTGGTCGGCGTCGATCGCTCCCCGAGCATGGTCCGGGTCGTCTGGCCAGGCGACATTCCCGGTGTGCGACGCGGAATCGTCGGCGACTGGTTGACACCCCCCGTCCCCCCACGCTCCCAGGATGTCGTGATCCTCGACGGCGGAAGCAATTTCTTCGCCTTCCCCACCGGCTGTCGCTCGCTGCTGGCGTCATTCCACACGATGCTTCGCCCGCAAGGAGTGCTGATCCACCGCCTCTATGCCCAGGCCGATCGGAAGGAGTCGCTCGACGAGGTGCTGGAAGCGATGCAGGCTGGCCGGATCGGGAATTTCCACGTCTTCAAGTGGCGGGTCGCCGGTGCCCTCCAGACCTCACCGGAAGAGGGCATCACACTCGACGCCATCTGGCACGCCTGCACGAAAGCGGGCCTGGACCCTGCCCGATTGCCCCAACCGGGGTGGTCGCCGCGAGCCATCGAGTCCATTCGGTTCTACGAGGGGAAGCAAGCACGGCACCACTTCGCGACCCTGGCCGAGTTCCAGTCACTGTTGGCGGAACACTTCGAGCGGATCGAGGTGATCGTCCCCCGTTACGAGTTGGGCGAGCGCTGCCCGATCCTGGTCGCCCGGCCACGCGGGTAGAAGTGCCACCGATTCTCCGAGACGAGTCAGGACGTGCCCGCGGGCGGAAGGTTGTCAGGACGTTCGTCAGAATAACCGTCCGCAGGAGGATTTTCTCTCAACTCAGAATCCCATGAGAGCGGTTCGGCGTGCCTTGGCTGACCGGAGCGGCGTATCATTCTTCGGATGGCCGCTTGGCCCGGGCGACCCGGTCGAGGAACGGCAACCCGAACCATTGGACCTCGGTGAACGCCTCCTCCAACCTCCCGCCGTCCTCCGCTGCCCGCCAATCCCACCAGCGTTCGGCCGGCAGCCCCATCAAGACGTTGATCGGGAGTATAGCCGCGTCCCGCCGCAGGGCGTCGGCCAAGTCTAAGCACGACGACATGTCGTCGAACGTCGCCCGGAAGTGCCACCCGACCTCGAAGCAGAACTGCTCTCGGTACGAGTGCCAGTGCAGCAGCAGGCAGTCCGTCAGGTCGGCGGCGACGGCCCGGGCGAACGTGGTCCGGTGCGGCACGCCCGCTTTCACCCGGCGGAAGTCCAGACCCCTGTCGCGGAGGAGCCGCTCGAACTCGGCCGCGACGGCTTTCTTTTCGGCCGGTGACATGCGCCCTCCGCGCCTCCTTCGCCGAACTTGGAATTTGACAGAAACCGTTTCTGTCTAAAACGACTCGTGATTCTGTCTACAACACCTCGCGATTCTGTCTCAGGTCCACCGCCGTTTGCAGACAATCTTGCGCCAGTATGAGCCCCCGAGTGACCCCTGTCAAACACCAACCCTTCCGGAAGAACCGCTCCTGGTTGCGGGTTGGGGGTCGGGGCGGTAGGGTGAATCCATCCGGTTCGCCGATTTCTCGGGAGACCCCGATGCTTCGCCCGGCTCTCGCTGTTGCGTGTTTCCTGGCTGCCCTCGCGTTTTCGCCGAGCTCGCCGACCCGTGTGGTCTCGGCTGCCGACGCTCCGAAAAAGTGGTCGGCGGGGGGGCTCGCGGAGGCACGGAAACGTCGGCTGGCCGGGAACTTCGAGGAAGCCCGGGCCGCCTACGCCGAGGCCGCGAAAAAGGACGCGAAACTCGCACCGCTCGCGGCCGTCGGAACTGCTGCGACCTACCGGCAGGTCGGCGATTTCGACAAGGCTCTCGAAACCCTTTCCGCGGCCCTCAAGGACCACGACGGCAACCCGGACCTGCTTGCCGCCCGGGCCGATTTGCTCTTCTCGCTCGGGAAATGGGACGACGCGGAAAAGGACGCCGACGCAGCCCTCGCCAAGAAGGAGAACCAGCTTCTCGCCCGGTGGACCAAGGGCCGCATCCTCCGCGAAAAAGGGGACACGGACGCGGCCGACAAGGCCTTCCGCTGGATCGTCCGGCACTACACCGCCCGCAGCAACGACGACGACGACATCATCGACCCGGACGAGCTTCTCGTCGTCGCAGAAGCAGGGGCGGAGAACGCCCGCTGGCACAGCCTTTCCCGGCAGTTCAGTTTCATCCTGAACGAGGTCATTTCGGACGCGTTGAAGTCGGATCCGGATTTTTGGCCGGCCGAGTTCCTCGCGGGGAGCATGCTCCTCGAAAAGTACAACCGGCCCGACGCGGGGGATGCCTTCGACAAGGCGTTGAAGCTCAACCCGAAAGCGGCGGATGCTCTGGTCGGGAAGGCGCAGGCGGCCTTCCTCAAGTACGAACTCACCGATGCCGACCAGTTCGCGGACCAGGCGTTGAAGATCAATCCGAAGCACATCGCGGCGTTGCGGTTGAAGGCGGACGTCGAGATGGTCGGCGGCGATTTCCCGGCCGCGGAGAAGCTGCTGCTCTCGGCGAAGGCCGTGAATCCGCGGGATTCCCACACCCTCGGCCGGCTCGCGGCCATCTACCTGCTGCAACGCCGACAGGCCGAATTCGACGCGATCGTCAAGCATGTCGAGGGTTTCGACACGAAACCGGGCGTCTTCTACTTCGAACTCGGCCACGCCCTCGAGGAGCGAAAGCGGTACGGCGACGCGGAGAAGTACCTCAGCAAGGCAGCGGAACTGCGACCGATGCTCGCCGGACCCCGCAACGGGCTCGGGCTCCTGCAGCTCCGCCTCGGCAACGAGAAAGCCGCCCGCACGGCCCTCGACAAGGCCTTCGAAACCGATCCGTTCAACGTCCGCGTTTCGAACTCGATCAAGGTTTTGAAGCACCTCGACAAATACGACACGATCCAGACGGAGCACTACGAACTCCGCTTCGACCCAGCGACGGACAAGCTCCTCGCCCGGTTTATCGCCGCGTACCTGGAAGAAACCCACGTCGAGCTCAAACGGCAGTTCGGGTACGAGCCGCCGGGCCGAACGCTGATCGAAGTCTTTAGCACCCACGAAATGTTCTCGGGCCGCACCGTCGGGCTTCCGGACCTCCACACCATCGGCGCATGCACCGGGAAGGTCATCGCGATGGCGTCGCCGACCGCGAAGGGTTTGCGGAAACCCTTCAACTGGGGCCGGGTGATCCGCCACGAACTGACGCACATTTTCAACCTCGCCCAGACAGACTTCCTTTGCCCGCACTGGCTGACGGAGGGGCTTGCGGTCCGCAACGAGAACATGGTCCGGCCGGCGAACTGGGTGCAAACCCTCCGCGACCGGGCGAATTCCGGCACCCTCCTCGACCTCGACACGATCACGCTCGGCTTCGTCCGCCCGCGTTCCCCGGACGAGTGGCAGCTCGCGTACTGCCAGAGCCAGCTTTACGTCGACTACCTCGTCAAAACCCACGGCGAGGCGGCGGTCGGAAAGGTTCTCGATGCGTACAAGACCGGGGCCGACGACGCGACCGTCCTCAAGCGGGCGATCGGAGTCGAGAAGGCCGCCTTCGAGAAGGGGTACAAGGAGTACGTCGCCGAGGTGTTGAAGGGGTACCGCGGCGGGGCACCGAAGCTGGTCGAAAAAGCGATGACCTTCGAGGAACTCGTGAAGGCTCAGGAAAAGTCGCCGGAAGACGCGGAACTCGCCGCCCGGCTCGCGGAGCAATACTTCCGACGGATGAAGGCAAGCGACGCCCGGAAATTCTCGGAACTGGCTCTGAAATTGAAGCCGAACCAACCCGTCGCGACGGTCGTGAAGGCTCGACTTCTGCAGCGTGGCGGCGATGAGGACGGTGCGAAGGAACTGCTCGAAGCCGCCTTGAAGGCGAACCCGGACGAGCCGCGGATCCTTCTCGCGGTCGCACGTTACCACATCGACGCGAAGGATTACCCCGCCGCCGCCAAGCTCCTGGAGCACGGCCGGAAAGTCGCACCCCTCGACGGCGACTGGCTGGAGCAACTCGCCCGCGTCTACAAGGAAACCAAGGAAACCGACAAGCTCATCTCCGTCCTCGCCGAGGTCGTGTCGCAGGACCCCGACGAGCTCGACGGCCGAATCCGCCTGGCGAAGGCGGCGCTCGAAGCCAAGAAATTCCCGGACGCGGAGAAGTTCGCCCTCGACGCGATCCACATCGACGTCGCCAACGCCGACGCTCGCACGGTGCTGCTGGAGGCGCTTCGCGGGCAGAACAAGAATGCGGAAGCCGACAAGCTCGAGAAACTCTACGCGGACTGACCGCATTCCTTCCCGATCTCGGAGTCGCACGTGAAGTCAGCCGTGTTCGACCGGCACGGTCCGCCGGTCGACGTTGTTTCCGTCCAGGATCGCCCCAGGCCGACACCGAACCGGGGTGAGGTGCTGGTCCGGATCCTGGCGAGCCCGATCAACCCGTCTGACCTGATGTACATCGAGGGGCGGTATGGCTTGAAGCCCGCCGCGTTCCCCGCCACGCCCGGGTTCGAGGCAGTCGGGGTCGTGGAAGCGTCCGGCGGCGGGCTGCTCGGCTGGCTGCGGAAGGGGAAACGAGTCGTCGTCCTCGGCAGCCGCACCGGGAACTGGGCCGAGTACGCGGTGGCAAGTGCCAAACAGGTGGTGCCGGTCCCGGCAACCCTTCCCGACGACCAGGCGGCCACCTTCTTCGTCAACCCGGCGACGGCCTACATCCTGACCCGGGAGGTCCTCGAAATCCCCCCCGGCGAGTGGCTCCTTCAAACCGCCGCCGGAAGTGCCCTCGGGAAAATGGTGATCCGCCTCGGCCAGAAGTTCCACTTCCGGACACTCAACGTCGTCCGACGGCGAGAACAGGTCGAAGAAATGAAGAAACTCGGAGCGGACAGCGTCATCGTCTCGGAGGACGGCCCGCTTCCGGAGCAGGTGCGGAAAATCACCGGCACCGACGGTGTCCGCTTCGCCATCGACCCCGTCGGCGGCAGCACCGGCACGCAGGTTGTCGAGTGCCTCGGCCACGGCGGCCGGATGGTCGCGTACGGGCTCCTCTCCGGCGAACCGATCACCGTCGACCCGCGGTTTCTGATCACCGGCAGCAAATCCGTCGAGGGATTCTGGCTCTCCGACTGGGCCAGCCGGGCCTCGGTTCTCGCGAAACTTCGGCTGATCCGCACGATTCGCGGCCTGATGCAGGAAGGCACGGTGCGGACGGACATTGCCGCCAGCTACGATCTCGACCACGTCGGCGACGCCCTGAAACACGCCGCCGCCGGGGGAAAAGGTGGAAAGGTTTTGCTCCGGGTCGCCCCGCCGGGTTGAGGCAGACGCGTCACTTCTCGAAGTCGTAAACCGTCACGAAAACGCCGCGATCGCAGAGATTCTTCTCGATCAGCGGCTCGACGACGGCCCAGTCCCCGCCGGCCAGGCCGCATCCGATCCGCGGCATGTGCACCGACGCCTCCAGTGTTACCGCCACCTCCGCGAGCTTTGCCAGGCACTGGTCGAGGGCCGGGTACCGGATTGGCGGGCCGCTCGATCCCGTGCGGGTTCCGTGCTGGGCGACCATATTCGCGACCCAGACCGTGGGCAAAACCGGAACCACCTGCACCGCCCCGAGCGAGAACGGAACCTCCGACTTTCCGTTCGCCCACGCTCGATACTCCGCCTCGGGTTGCTCCCATCGAGCGGACAGAGCGAGCACGAATCCCGCACCCCACTTCCCGGCATCATTGCAGACGTGCGCGATGACCTTGTTCCCGGCCGCTTGGGGGCACGTTGCATCGCCGCGGATGTATTGGATCCTGGACATCACTTGCCGGCCTTGACCTTGAAGGATGCAAGGAACTTGTCGCGGTCGGCGACGGAGATGTTCCGGCCGCCCGACACGAACATCACGTACATGGTCTTCGAACCAGCCTTGACTTTGAGCATCCGGAAGATCGCCGAGGCGTTGCCGACCGTGATTTCCGCTTCTTTTCCCTTGAACCCCGCCACCGTGACCGGTCCATCGCGGACAACCTTGGCACCGGGGGTTTCTTTCAAGGCTCCGTTGAGCCCGCTCTTGTAAGACTCATCGAAAATCGCGTCATTTTCAAAAGGCATGTCCAACACCATGAGCATGAAAGTTCCATCTTTAGGCGGCGGCAGCGAATAGCTGTACTGGGTCGTGCCTCCAATCGCGGCGGGCTTGCTCTCATCCTTCACCGGGCCCGGGAACTTCATGGTGATCAACCCGTCCGGCGTGGACCGATCTTTCCAGTCCGACTCGGCAAATGACTCCACCTTGAGGAAGGAGTTGTAGAAGAAGAAACCCCCGCACCCGCACAAAAGCAACCCGAGAAGGGCGACTCCGCCCAGGACCATGAGGACGATCTTGACGCCTCCGCCCTTGGATTTGCGTCCTCCGCGGTCATCCTCCTCGCGGATCCGGGAACGGCGGGGTCGGGGCCGATCCGCATCATCGTCCGGAGAGGAAGACGGGCGAGTTTCACGCTCTTCCGCCGAGGGCATCCGCTTCGCGGTGAACTCGGCGTTGCAGCTTCCGCACTGGAGCACCTGCCCGAACATATCGCGGTCGATTTCCAGTGTGACGCCGCACTTCGGACACTGTGTTGTTGGCATGAAACACGCATTTTCGGGGGGATCGATCCAAAAGCTTCCCGGGGATCTTACAGGATTTCGCGAGTTAGTCTTGGAATCTCGCCGCGAGACCGCGGGGCACCAAACCGCGCCAAGACCTACCGAGGAAAGCGGATCCGATGTTTTGATTCGACTGCCACTCTTGTGACAAGCCACTGATCAAACTTTGAACCGAAGTCAAGAAACGGCCCCCGATTGTATGCCGCAGAACAATTACACACGACGGTGCTCACCGTCAAACTATACTCGGACGTTCTGGGGTGAGGGTGGCTGGGACGTCCTGATCGGCGAACTTCTGTAGCAGCGGCACGATGCCTTCCCGCAAGGCAAAGTCACGCTCGGCCGTGTGGATCGGAAGCATCGTGTAGAACACCACCGAGCTACCGTCGTCACGGTTAAACCGTTTGAGCGGCCCCTTTTCGGCAAGTAGTAGCCAACATGTCATGGTCGTGAACGCCGATAGTGGCTCGGGCGGATCCTCGTTGCTGATGATGCCCCAGTGGCCTCCGAGCCAAGTGCCCGTCTCGAACGGACGACGAGCGACGCGGAGCATCCACTCGGGCACCCACCGGTCCTCCGGTCGGTCCCAACTACCCTCCGGCCAGTGCTCAAATAGCATCGGCACGACCAATTCGGCGAACAGATAGCCGTCAGCGTCCTCCGAGTCGGGCGGAGCGACCATCGCTCGCTCGGACATGCCCTGTGTAAACAGGCAGCACAGGGTCTCGCTGCCGTAAGCGTGAAGGGACACCGGAGACGAGTCGGACTCCGGGGTGAACCGGGCAGGTACTGCGAACCCAAGGGTGGTGGCCGCATATTGTACAACGATGTGCGTTTCCGGTTGCGGCAACGGCGGGACGTACCCCGGCAGTTCGCTCGACCTCTTTGCCCCCTTCGACCGGAGGTAGTCAACGATTTCTTGCGTTCCCAACGCGGATGAGAGGTCAAGGGGGGTGAGGTTATTGCGGTTCTTGGCCACCAAGTCCGCCCCTGCTTCGACCAAGACACGGACCGTCTCCAGGCTTTTGGCGTGGATGGCATAGAACAGTGGTCCACAGTGTGGAAGGTCGCCATCCCAGCCGTAATTTATGTCCGACCCGTGTTCGATCAACCAGCGGACGGTGCCGGCCTCCCCTCGCATGGCCGCGCTGCTGATTGGCCGCTCAGGTACGTCAATGGACCTCGGGATGTTAACATCCACTCCGAACTCGTGCAGCAATGCTACAAACTGGGTCTTTCCATTAATCGCTGCCGAGTCCATTAAAAACGCGGAATCCCGCAAGGTGGTGGCTATTTGAGGATTCTTCTTAAGAACTTCGCGGGCCTCATCAAGGTCATTTCGGTACGTCATAGCCCTATAAAATTCGCCCGCCGCAGAACTGGTATCTTCGCGTGTCATAGGGGTCGCCTCATGCCATCGAGTTTATGTTCAATGTATCGTGTTGCAAAGTCTTGAAGCCGTTCGATAATTTTAGACTTCTGCGAGCCTTCGGTATCGTTTTTGAAAATGTCCTTCAACTCATTTCTCATTTGAACCAAGGGTGGATCAACTTCCTTGTGGAGCGTCGAAGTTGTTGGCGGGGCAACCCCGTCTCCTACCCGATGGCATGATGGCATTCGCGATTTGACGCCGGCCGGCACTCCACCCACAATACCGAAACCGCCCGCACTTCCTCTGTGGAACCCTCGCATGAAGCCGATCCTCTCCGCTCTCGCCTGGATCTGGTTGATCGTTCTTCCCGGCCCTGCCATCGCCGCGGATCCACCGCTCAACGTAATCGTCATCCTCGCTGACGACCTCGGTGGCCGGGACCTGGGGTGCTACGGAAGCAAGTACTACCGAACACCCAACATCGACGGCCTGGCGAAGGATGGGGTCCGCTTCACCGACGCCTACGCAGCCTGTCCGGTCTGCTCGCCAACCCGGGCGTCTTTGATCACCGGGAAGTATCCGCAACGGTACGGCGTCACCGACTGGCTCCCCGGCCGGGCGGACCGACCGGACCAACGCCTGCTCCGCCCGAAACTTCCGGAAGGGCTAGCGCTCGACGCCGTCACCCTCGCCGAAGTGCTGCGTGGGGCCGGGTACGTCACCGCTTCGATGGGCAAGTGGCACCTCGGCGGCGACGCGATGTCCCCGGAAAAACAGGGCTTCGACGTCAACATTGCGGGAGATCACACCGGTACCCCGCGCAGCTACTTCGCCCCCTACCGCAACAAACTCGGCAAGATTCCCGGGCTCGACACCGCCCCGGAAGGCGAGTACCTCACCGATCGACTCGGGGAAGAAGCGGCCAAGTTCATCGCCGCGAACAAGGCGAAGCCGTTCTTCCTCTACCTCCCGCACTATGCCGTCCACACGCCGTTGCGGGCGAAGAAGGAACTGGAAGCGAAGTACAAGCCGGGCCCCGCCGGAACCCAGGGGAACCCCACCTACGCCGCCATGGTCGAGTCCCTCGACGACGCGGTCGGCCGGGTTCTGAAGGAACTGGAAACCCAGAAACTCGCGGATCGCACCCTCGTCATCTTCACCTCCGACAACGGCGGCCTGGCCACCCTCGAAGGCATGAAGTCCGCACCGACCTCCAACGCCCCGCTTCGGGAGGGGAAGGGGTACCTCTACGAGGGGGGCGTCCGCGTCGCGATGATCGTCCGCGGGCCCGGGGTCGCGAAGCCCGGCGTCACCAGTGACATGGTGGTGTCATCGATCGACATCTTTCCCACCGTCCTCGACCTGTGCGGCGTCAAATCCGACGCGAAACCCGATGGAATCAGCTTCGCCCCCGTCCTCGCTGGCAAACCCGCCCCCACCCGCGATGCCATCTACTGGCACTACCCCCACTACGCGAACCAGGGAAGCCGGCCCGGCGGGGCGGTGCGGGCCGGAAACTACAAACTCATCGAGTTCTACGAGTCCGGTCGGCGGGAACTCTTCGACCTCTCGAAGGATCTCTCCGAGTCGCGGAACCTCGCGAAGGACAAGCCCGACATCGTTCGCGATCTGGCGGCGAAACTCGACGCCTGGCGGAAGGAAGTCGGGGCGAAGATGCCGACGCCCAACCCCGACTACACCCCGAACCCGCAAGCCGCCGACGGCACCGTGACGATGCATTCCCGCACCGCCGAGGTCCGCGGCACCATGCTCCGCTTCGAGCCGCTGCCGCACAAGAACACCCTCGGGTTCTGGGTCAACAAGGACGACACCGCCCACTTCGAGTGCACACTCAAGAAACCCGGCAAGTTCACCGTCGAAATCCTACAAGGGTGCGGCAACAAGTCCGGCGGGTCGGAAGTGGAACTCGACATTGCCGGGC
Organism: uncultured Alcaligenaceae bacterium; assembly: GCA_964552815.1. Taxonomy (GTDB): domain Bacteria; phylum Planctomycetota; class Planctomycetia; order Gemmatales; family Gemmataceae; genus CAYUHJ01. Next base: position 108,790 of record CAZKIQ010000008.1, read on the forward strand.
AGAAGCTCAACTTCACCGTCGAAGAAACCGGCGGATTCCAGAACTTCAAGGCCCGCGAGGTCGGCACCGTCACCCTCGACAAGCCCGGCCGCATCGCCCTCACGGTGACCCCAAAGTCCAAACCGGGCCCGGCGGTGATGGATCTGCGAGAAATCGTCCTCAAACCCGCGAAATGACGTGCCACTGGCGACTCGCGGGCCACTCGGTGTCCGTAACATAACGTCTGGCCCGCGAGTTGCACTGGAGCCGCACATGAGCACCTTCTCGGGAACATCGTTCCGGCAAACCTGGGATGTCGTCAAGCGGCTCGTCCACTCCGACGGGCCGCCCCCGGAACTCGAGCAGGAACTCGCCAACATCCGCTCGCAGCTTCCCGCACCCGTTCTGTGGTTGTTCGGGAAGACGCAGTCGGGCAAAACTTCGCTCATCCGGTTCCTGACCGGTGCGGAAGATGCCGCGATCGGGACGGGGTTCCGTCCCTGCACGCGGACATCCCGGGAATATCCATTCCCGAGTGCGGACCTGCCGGTGCTCACCTTCCTCGACACCCGCGGCGTCGACGAGCCGGGCTACGATCCATCGGAAGATATTGCTGCGTTCGATTCGCGGGCCCATCTGGTGGTGGTGACCTCGCGGATCACGGATTTCGCCCACGGCGGCGTCCGCGATTCCCTGAAGAAAATCCACGACGCGAACCGCCGGCGACCGGTGGTCCTGGTGCTGACCTGCCTCCACGAGGTCGACCCGGTCAACCCCCACCCGAAGCCGTACCCGTTCGACCCGCTCGGAGTTCCGACCGGCTCGCCGCCCAAAATTACCGGGGAAGTCTCGGAGAAACTGACCCGCCTGATCGCGGAGCAGGCGAAGCAATTCGAGGGGCTCGTCGATCGGATCGTCCCCGTCGACCTGACCCGGCCGGAAGAGGGCTACCCCGACGCGGAGTACGGCGGGGAGGCGGTGAAGCGGGTGTTCCTTGACGTGCTTCCCGATGCGTTCCGCGAGACACTTCTCCGGGTGACGGATCTGACGGCGGGGCTTCGCGATGCCCACCTCCGGGCGGCGGCACCGCTGATCACCGGCTACAGCTCTCTGGCGGCAACCGCGGGGGCGATACCGATTCCGTTCGTGGATATGCTTCTGATCCCGGCAATCCAGGCGCGGATGGTCAACGAACTCGCGAAGGTGTACGGCCAACCGGCGGCGGCGGCCCGCTTCATGGAACTTGCCGCGTCGATCGGAATCGGGGTGCTCGCTCGCCAGGCGGTCCGACAGGTGGCGAAGTTTATCCCGTTCGTGGGATCCGCCGCCGGTGCGGGCCTCGCCGGTGCATCGACATACGCTCTGGGCCGGGCGTTTTGCGAGTACTTCACGCAAATCCACGGTGGCCACGTCCCGACCGGTGGCGAACTACGGAAGCTCTACCACGACCAGCTCCACGCCGCGGAAACGGCCTGGTTCCGCGGACCGAAGTAAAGTTTCAAGGTTCAGAGTTTCATGTTTCAGGAGTTTCACCGGAAGTCGCCGAAACCCTGAATTTTCTCGGCGTTGCGAGGACCTTATCTTCGAAACACCTGATAGCCTGCATCGGCTCGGCCGCGACCGATGTGGAACTTTCGAAACTTCTGAATCTTCTGGAACAGATCCATGACGCCGCGTGGGTTGAAGCTCAAGGTTGCCGTGGTCGGGTCGCTGGCGTTTGCTCCGGTGATATTCCTCTGCGGCGTCGGGATGTACCACCTCTACGACACGGGGTGGTCGTACATCGCCTACTGGCCGATGATCCTCTGCTTCCTCGGGTCGTACATCTGTGCCTGGTACTGGACCCGCCGACCTCGGACGCCCGCGGAAGCGGTTCCCGACACTGGCGAGCGGCCGGCCGACTACTGGACCGATCGCGACCGGGAAGCATGGAAGCTCGTCGAATCCCACGCGGTCGGGGCGGGGCGACTCTCGCAAGACGAGATGCTCGACCTGCAACGGGCCGCGAAAGATGCGGAGGAACTCGCCCTCAAGGTGTCGCAGCTTTACCACCCCGGAGCGACGGATCCGTTCGGGCACCTGACACTGCCGGAAGTCCTGGCGTGCGGGGAACTCGTCACCCAGGACATGTCGGAACTGGTCGAGAACTACGTCCCGGCCAGCCATCTCCTGAGCATCAGCGACTGGAAACGCGCCCGGAACACCGCGGAGAAAGTCGCTGACTGGTACCCGCGGGTGCGGAACATCTACTGGCTTGTGTCGGCCGTCTTCAACCCCGTGAAGACCGCCACGCAGGTCGCAATGACGAAGGCCGGCCTCGCCCCGGTCTTCAAGCAAGTCCAGCAAAACATGATCCTCTGGTTTCACACCGCCTACATCCACCGACTCGGCCGATACCTCATCGAACTCAACAGCGGTCGGCTCAAGGTCGGGGCCAAGCGGTACCGCGAACTCCTGGCCCAGCACCTCGTTCCCCCCACCGATCCGGGTGCCCCGACGGATGCCACCGCGCCGACTGAACCCGAAGCGGACCCGGTGTCCACCGAGAAACCGCCGATTCCCCCGATGAGTCCGCCGGAACCGAATCTCGTCTCGGTGACGGTCGTCGGCCCCGTGAAGGCGGGGAAATCGAGCCTGGTCAACGCGATCCTCGGCGAGCAGAAGGCGGCGGTCGATGTGCTTCCGCTGACGGCCGGGGCGACGAAGTACACCCTCCGTCAGCCGGGCCTGCCGACGCTGACCATCGCGGACACCGCCGGGTACGGCAACGAAGGTCCAACGGATGCCGACCTCGCCGCTGCACTGGTGGAAGCGAAAAGTTCGGACATCCTGATCCTGGCAACCCCCGCGCGATCGGCGGCGCGACGGCCCGAGGTCGAGTTCCTGGACAAGCTCAAGGCGGCGTTCGCGTTGCTGCCACAACTTCGGATGCCGCCGGTTCTGGTGGCGATCACCCACGCGGACCTTCTCACACCGGCCTCGGAATGGTCCCCGCCGTACGACTGGCGAAGCGGGACCCGCCCCAAGGAGCGGAACATGCACGAGGCGGTGGCGGCCGCCCGGGAGCAGTTCGCGGGGCGGGCACTAGATGTCATCCCCGTCGCCGCCGCCCCGGATCGCGTCTTCGCCGTCCGCGACGATCTCCTCCCCGCCATCGCCAAACTCCTCGGCGACGGCCGCGGAGTCGGATTGCTCCGGGCCCTCCACGCGGAGGGGGAAGCCGACCGGGCGAAACGTGTTGTGAAGCAGGTCCTCAACACGGGGCAGGAAGTTCTCCGGGCACTCTGGGACAGCGCGAAGAAGGGGTAACTGTGAGATTCTGAGGGCCGCCGCGACTGCGACGTTGCCGGCAATCGCCTCGCCTTCTACAGCGAGGGAAACCTCGCGGATGCCCGGCACCGGCCTGACTTCGAGGGGTTCTCCCAGGAATCCGAGCCATGCCGACACTCCGCCGCCTCCTGACTCTCCCGTTTGCCCTCGGGATCATCGCACTGGTCGGGTGCCGGGCGGACAAGCTCAACGAAACGCGTGACTTCACACTGAGCCAGGAAGGGTTGGACCGCCTGATCGAGATGCCGGCGCAAAAGTACGAGCAAACGCTGAGCGTGACGGTGTCCGCAACAGAACCGGTCGATGTCTACATCTTCCTCAAATCCGCAGGCGATCTCCGTGACGCGACCGCAGCCGACCGGGCGAAGAAGGCGCTCGCTTCCAAAACCGGCACCCAATCCGACACCCTGACCGCCAAAATCCCGGCCAACGACGCACCCAACGTTCTGGTTCTGCTCGGAGAGAAGTCGAAGAAAAGCAGCGTCAGCGTGAAACTCGCGAATTGATGTCGAATCCGCGGCTCCGCGAGAAGCCTCGAAGGATCGAGACTCTCCCGGAATTCGGGGAATTCGCTATGCTGCTGGCATGTCCACCGACACATTGCGTCCGAAGCTGGATCCGTTTTTCGCCGCCGTCGAGAGTGTTCTCGTCGGCCAGCGGAAGCTCGTCGAGAGGTTGATGATCGGCCTGCTGACGGATGGCCACGTGCTACTGGAAGGGGTCCCGGGGCTCGCGAAAACGCTGGCGGTTCGAACCGTGGCGAAGGCGTTGCATCTGCGGTTTGCCCGCATCCAGTTCACACCCGACCTGCTCCCCGCGGATGTGATCGGAACGCAAATCTACAAGCCCGGCACCGGCGAATTTGCCGTCAAACAGGGCCCCATCTTCGCCAACGTCGTCCTGGCCGACGAGATCAACCGTGCCCCCGCGAAGGTGCAATCCGCCCTCCTCGAGGCGATGGCCGAACGCCAGGTCACCATCGGAGAGTCGAGCTTCACGCTGCCCCGCCCGTTCTTCGTCCTCGCCACGCAGAACCCGCTGGAACAGGAAGGAACCTACCCCCTCCCGGAAGCCCAAATCGACCGCTTCATGCTCAAGGTGCTGATCGACTACCCGAAGAAATCGGACGAGCTCGCGATCCTGGACCGGGTCGGCAGCGTCGATGCGGTGACGGACATCGCCCCGGTGATGGAAGCCGCCGAGCTTGCAACCTTCCGCAAGGCCGTGGACGACATCTACGCGGATGTAAAGGTCAAGGAATACCTCCTCGACGTGGTCCGCGCGACCCGGCACCCGGAGGAATACAAGCTCGAACTGACCGGGTTGATCCAGACCGGGGCAAGCCCTCGAGCATCGATCGCCCTGCTGCGGGCGGCCAAGGGGCACGCCTTCTTGAGCGGCCGAAATTACGTCACCCCCGAAGACGTGAAGCAGATCGCCCCGGACGTCCTGCGCCATCGCGTGGCCATCTCCTACGAGGCGGAAGCGGAGGATCTCAAACCCGACGCAATTGTGAAGCGGATTCTGGACGGGTTACCGGTTCCCTGAAATTTGCCGCCCGAGAGGTCCCCGCCGTGAGACTCGGCCGATTCCTCCGCCGCCGCTGGCCGCTCGTTCTGGTGGTGATCTTGCTCCTGGGCTGGTACCCGGCATTCCACTACCTCACGGAATTTCGGGCACCCGATGTCCCGTACGTCACCACTCCGCCCGATGTGGTGGCGGCAATGCTGGACCTGGCCGAGGTCAAACCCGGGGATGTGGTGTACGACCTCGGTTCCGGGGACGGGCGCATCCCGATCGCGGCGGCCCGGGACCGCGGTGCCCGTGCGGTCGGAATCGAGATCGACCCGGAACTCGCGGAGCAATCGCGGGAAGCCATCCGGGCGGAGGGTCTTTCCGACCGGGTGCGGATCATCCGCGGCGACATTTTTCGCCAGGATCTCACACCCGCGACAGTCGTGACGATGTACCTCAAGCCACTTGTCAACGCCGACCTTCGACCGCAGTTCGACCGCCTTCCGCCCGGGGTCCGGATCGTGTCGCACATGTTCAGCATGCCCGGAGCGAACCCGCGGAAGAAAATCGAGGTGCAGTCGACCGAGACAGGTCGAGCCCACCTGCTCTATCTTTGGGTCACCCCGATCGAGTGGACCTCGAGCGATTCCCGGCCGTGACCTCCACGGATTCCAATTTTCGGGAACCAATGCCAGCTTCGCCGCGAATTCTGGTCGGAGACGGACTCGCCGCGGTTCGCCAGGCGGTCGAGCAGGTTGCATCCACCGATGCGACCGTACTCGTCCTCGGGGAAACGGGAACCGGGAAGGAACTGGTGGCGCGGGCGATCCACGAGCAGAGCCACCGCAGCTCTCACGCATTCGTGCCGGTGAATCTGTCTGCTCTATCCCCAGGCGTGGTCGCAAGCGAGTTGTTTGGTCACGAACCCGGTGCGTTCACCGGCGCGACCCGGCGACGGCTCGGCCGATTCGAGCAGGCCCACGGGGGAACCCTGTTCCTCGATGAGATCGGCGACCTGACCGCGGATTCGCAGGTGATTCTCCTCCGGGCTTTGCAGGAGCGCGTCATCGAGCGGGTCGGCGGCGATTCGGTCGCGGTCGATGTGCGGTTCGTTGCCGCGACCAACCGGAACCTGACGGCGGACGTGGCAGCCGGCCGATTCCGGGCCGACCTGTTCTATCGCCTCAACGTCTTCCCGCTGACCGTGCCGCCCCTCCGCGATCGGCGAGCGGATATCCCCGACCTCGTGATGCATTTCCTCCGTCTGTTCGCGGATCGTCATCGTCGGCCGGTGACGACGGTTTCCCCAGTGACGCTGCGATCGCTGACGGCACACGATTGGCCGGGAAACGTGCGGGAATTGCAGAACCTCATCGAGCGGGCGGTGATCGTGAGTACCGGGGAAAACCTTGCCTTCGACCCGGCATGGCTGGTCGGCGGAAGCGTCGCCGAGACGGCCCAGACGTGGGCGGCCCAGGAACGCCAGCGGATTCTCGATGCGTTGCAGTCGGCCGGCGGACGCGTTTACGGCCCCGGCGGTGCCGCCCACCGGCTCGGCCTCAACCCGACGACCCTCTACAGCAAGATGCGGAAACACGGCATCGCCCGCGGTTCCTTGTCGTGAGATCGATCTCGCTTCCCGGGAACTTGCCGAAAGATCGGGAAAGGGGTTGGTACAATGCCCCGATCAATCGGAGATGGTGAGTGTTGTCCCGGCCGAGGTATGGACTCGTGGCCCAAGATCCGCTCCGCCCGACGCGTTGTGCCGAGTTGCTATCAGCCCTCGCGGCCCCGGAACGGCTGCGAATCGTTCGCTTCCTCGGGACCGGACCCCAGACGGTGACGGCCATCGCCGAGATGCTCGACGTCCCCGCGGTCAACGTCTCCCACCACCTCAACGTGCTCCGACACGCGAAGCTGATCACCGGGAAAAAACAGGGCCGGTTCGTGTTCTACTCCCTGAGTTCGGGTGTGCTCGAAGAACTGTCGCAAACCGAGCAGGGGAAGGAAGCCATCAACCTCGGGTGCTGCCAACTCGTGATCCCCGCCCCGCCCCGGAGTCGATCGGAGGTATGAGATGGCAGACTCACAGGTGATTCCAGTCTTCATTCCTGCACTTGTGGTTCTGCTTCATGATGCAGAGCGACGAAAAGGAACCCCACTGACCGAGTCGGAGGTTCTCGCCATACGAGACAGGGGTGTTTGCATCATGATGGCCGTCGAGAGAGCCATCGCACTCGATGAGAAGCGGGGATACAACGACCTGGATCCGGAACGGATTTGGGAACAGTGGCAGGAAGCTCGCCAGCAACTCTCTTGAATGTTCTCTCAACGCCAGCAAGGGAATCTTTCGATCATGTCGGCGTTCGTTGAGTGGCTGGCGGTGGTGGTCGCGGACGGGGAATCCGTGCTGGCGTCGCGGCCGGTGGCCCGGGACGAGGATCGGCGTCGAGCGTGCCAGCTTCTGGAAAAGTGCTTCCGCGTGGCGGTTCTGGATGTGGCGGGGCCGCCGATCGAATTCGACCCGGAAACCGCCTGGCGGTCGGCGACGGTCCTGGCCGCAGCGTGCTGGAACCTGATTTCCGACGACGAGCTTCCGCTTCCGCAGGTGCCCGATCCGAGAGTGACACCCGGCTCTCACTTTTCCGCCGACCTCACGTTCCGGTTCCTGCCGAGCGTTCTCAGTCGGGCCCGAACCCACGGCAGCGAGGATCCGCTCGCGAACCGGGTGGTCGACATTCTCCGCCGCTGGCCGCTCTCCGGGGTGCTCGCCGACATTGCGGAACCGCCGACGATTCTGGCGAACTTCCCCGACCATGCCGGCCTCCGGATGCTGTACGCCGAGCGTCTCGTGACCCGACCGCGACCCGGGTGGGTGCCGACCGACGGTCAACTCCGGGAGCACGCTGACCGGGCGTTCCGCGAGGTCGGGAAACCCGTGCCGATCCCCGTTTCCCCGGAGATTCCCAAGTGACGGACTCGCCCGCCGACCGCCTGACCCGCCGGGTCGTGACCCCGTTGAAGTCCACGTTCGTGGGCCGGGACGAAGTCGTCGACCTGATCGCACTCGCCGTCGTCGCGGGGGAACACCTGTTCCTGTACGGCCCCCCGGGAACGGCAAAGTCCGCCCTCGTGCGAGCGTTTTCGACGGCGGTGCGGGGGCGATACTTCGAGTACCTCCTGACGCGGTTCTCCGAGCCCAACGAAATTTTTGGGCCCGTCGACCTCGCGAAGCTGCGGGAAGGAACCGTGGCCACGGTGACGACCGGCATGCTTCCCGAGGCGGAATTCGCGTTCCTCGACGAGCTTTTCAACGCGAATTCGGCGATTCTCAACAACCTCCTGACGGTCCTCAACGAGCGAGTGTATCGCCGGGGGGCGGAGACGCATCGGCTGCCGTTGATCTCGGCGTTCGCGGCGTCGAACCACCTTCCGGAAGACGACGCCCTTGCAGCGCTCTTCGACCGCTTCCTGCTGCGGGTGCGGGTGGAGGCGTTGCCGCGCGATCGGTTGCCGGGGCTGCTGGCAGCGGGGTGGGCGTTGGAAAAGGGAAACGTGACCGAGCTTCCCGCCGATTCGCCAACTTCGGACGACCTCCGCGACCTGACCCGGCGGGTGAAGGATGTCGATCTCGGCCCGGTGACCGAGGTCTACGCCGACGCGGTGACCCGGGTGCGGGATCTGGGCGTCGCGTTCTCCGATCGGCGGGCCGTGAAAGTGCTCAAGCTCGTGGCGGCGTCAGCGGTGCTGTGCGGGCGATCGGTCGCGAATTCCTCGGATTTCTGGGTTCTCCGCTACGTCTGGGACCGCGTCGAGCAGATTGGCCCGCTCGGGTCGCTGGTCACGGGGTTGCTGGAGGATGCCCCGCGGGAGTCGGCCCACCCCCGTTCCGCGAAACCGGAACAGGTCGACGCGGAAGCACTTTCGCGGGAACTGGACGACGTGGAAAAGGTGCTCTCCGCGGGTCGGCCGAAACTGGTCGATGCAGCCCGGTTGCGGGAGCAGGTGCAGGGCGTCGCCGACCGGGCCGCCTGGGTGACGGACGCCGCCGCCCGCGACCACCTCACCCGCCGGGCCGGGGCAGTGCTCGTGAAACTCGGATGATTCGCCCACGAGTTCCAGGGATTTTCCCTTTCCCCCAATTCGAACCTCTTGCGACCCCCGGTGTCCTGTCCGTCTTGCGAAGAGCCGCATGACGGGAGGAACCGATGTTGATCTGGAACGCGCACAAGAACTGGGTCCGGAAGATGGTATTCCTCGGCGATGGCCGGACGCTCGCCACCATCGCGGGAAACTCGCGATTCGTCTGGGTCTGGGATTTCGCGGAGCGGAAACTGCTGCGGAAACTGGATTGCCACCCGGCGAAACACGGCCCGGCTCAGTATTCGATGGCGAACTTTGCCACAGATTTGTGCTCCGCCGGCGGCGGGCTGCTGGCCTCCTCCGATCGGCTGTCTCAGATTTCGCTGGTGGAAAGCGAAACCGGGAAAGTCCTCGGGCGACTCAAGGGTTCGAGTCTTCCGAAGATTTCGCCTGATGCGAACTGGCTGGCCGTGTGTCGGCCTGGAACGATTTCGCTGTGGAAAACCTGCAGCCCGGACTTCGAGGCACCGCCCGAGCGATCGATTCCGGTGCGGTACCCATGCGCCTACGCGTTCACCCCGGACAGCCGCTGGTTGGTGGTGAGCACGCCGTCGGATTTGCAATTGTTCTACCTTGCGACAGAGAACCGCTTCCTCCGTCGGCGGAAGCAGCCGGGGACGCCGGGGCCGCTCGCGGTCAGCCCGGATGGCCAGGTTCTGGCGGCCGTGCTCGATGGTGAAATCGAGATCTGGAACCGCGACAAGTGGACGCCGTGCAAGGTGCTGGACCTGGCCGGGCACGGGGTGCGGGCGCTCGCGTTTGCCCCGGACAACAAGACGCTCCTGACGGCCGGGACGGATGGGACCTCGCGGTTCTGGTGCACGAAGACGGGGGCCGAAACCGCTCGGTTTGACTGGGGCATCGGGAAGATCATGGCCGCCACGTTCGCCCCGGACGGTTTGACGTGCGCCGCCGGTGGCGAGGCGGGCCAGATTCTGGTCTGGGATGTGGAGCTGTGACAAGGTCCGGGGTAGGCGTTTCGCCTTCCCCGAGCTCCGGGGGGCTTCACGGTTCCTTTACAAACCCTTCACGGACGGGACATTTTGGCCGCTCGAATCGGTCTATTCCGTCAGCTCGTGTCAAAATTCCCCCCAGATGCCCGAGATTGTGTCTGGGAAACGGGGAAAGTGCCGTCAAAATTGGGGAAAGGTCCGATGCAAGACTTGACCCCCAGGATTTGAACCGCACGGAGAGCGTCCTCACCGCCGGATGGCGGTCTGCCGGGAGCTGCGGATGCACCCGCTGACACTGGACGAGATGACGGCGCCGGACTTCTACGCCGACCATCGCGATGACCATTTCGCCCAGCACTATCGCTATCTCGACCGCTGTCGGCGGATCCGGGTTGGTCCGGCCGTAAATGTCGTCTTTGAAAATCGCCAGACGCTCTGGTTCCGGGTCCACGAACTGGTCCGGGTCGCCCGTCTGACCGATCCCCGCCGAGTGCAAGCGGAACTCAACTGGTACAACCGCCTGTTGCCGCGACGGAACCAGTTGCAGGCCGCCCTGTGGATTGCGGAACCGGGTCGGCGACCGAGCCGGGCACTGGAAGCGGTTCGTGCGGCGATTTCCAGCGGGCGGATCGGGTTCCGCTCGGAAGAACTCGAGGTTCCTGGCACGTTCCTGACCAAGCGAGTCGGCGACCGCCTGATCGGGCTCGCCCACTGGGTGGAATTCCACTTCCAGGACTCGGATCGGATCGCGTTCGCAGACCCCGGCCGACGGTGGAGCATCTTCGTCGAGGCGGACGGATACCAGTATGAGAGCCTGCCTCTGGAAGACGAGGTCCAGGCGAGCCTGCTCGGCGACCTCGAAGAATCCGATCGAGACTGAGTCGAACCTCTCCCGCGATTGACGTCTACCGCGGCTCCATTCCGGCCGCCCGGGTCCGACCGACCCCCGGTTTGCGGGGGACGCTCACCGGTTTCTCGGCCTCGGGTTTGACCGATTTCAACCGCTCGCGAATTCCCTCGGCATATCCCTCGGAAAGCTCGATCCCCAGAAATTTCCGCCGTAACCGCTTGGCGACCGCCAGCGTCGTTCCGCTTCCCGCAAACGGGTCGAGAACGAGTTGCCCGGGATCGGACGCGACCGAGATGATTCGTTCCAGCAATGCTTCGGGCATCTGGCAGGGGTGCGAGGTCCGCTCCTTGAAGGTGCCGCAAACCCGGGAGACGTACCAGGTGTCCGCGTCGGAGCGGAAGTGGTCGCCGTCTTCCTGAGGGCGGAGAACCCAGGTGTCGTCTGGAAGTTTGCCCACCGGATTGGCCCGGCGATCAGCATAGGTCGTCATCCGGGCGGACGGCACCCGCACCGTGTCGGCGTTGAAGGTGAAATGCTTCGGATCCGCGACGTAGTAAAAGATGTGGGCATGGCTGCGGTTGAATTTCTTCGTGCAGTTCACGCCAAAAGTGTAGTGCCAGACGATCCAGTTCCGCATCGTCAGGCCGAGGGCGTCGAGCCGGACCTTCATCTCGGCGGCGTACTCGTCGCCGATCGCGACGAACATCGAGCCGGTCGGAGCCAAAACCCGCCGGGCGGCCTCGAGCCAGCGTTCCGTCCAGCCGAGGTAATCCGGCTTCTGGCGGACATCGTCGTAGACATCGTACCCATAGCCGATGTTGAACGGCGGATCGGCGAAGAGGAGGTCGACGCACCCCTCCGGAAGCGCCGGCAAGAGCTCAAGGCAGTCTCCGTCCCAAACTTCGTTCCACATCATGTGTTGCAGCTCCATCTGAGCTCAGAGGCATGAAGATTACAAGTAGTCCGAAAATGCCGGTGGCGCAAGGTAAATTTCGACAAAATTCCCGGATTCGAATGGCGACGCGGGTGAACGATGATCGAAGGAAATGGAGGCGCGGAACTGGGCTGGCGAGCTCAAACGCGAAACGGTACCCTCTTCCACCGGGCCGTCATGGATCGGCGGCCGACTGGATGACCTGGCGACGGGACGTCGGATGACCCATCACTTGCGGGCGGTTTGGACTTACCGCCACTTCTGGCTCTCCCTGGTCCGTATGGACCTCCGCCAGAAGTATCGCCGATCGGTGCTCGGCCTCGGGTGGTCGCTCGTCAACCCACTCGCGATGGCGGCCGTCTTCTGCATCGTCTTCAAAGACCTCATGAAGGTCTCGGACTGGCGTTCCTACGGCTGCTACCTCATCGGTGGATTCGCCGTCTGGGACTTCCTCAGAAACTCCCTGCTTGCCGGCTGTTCCACGTTCGTCCGCAACGAGTCGTACATCCGCCAGTGCCCCTTACCGTGCGGCATCTACCCCCTGCGAACTGTGATGGGAACTGCGATCCACTTCCTGATCGCACTGGGGGTCGTGATTGCGATGGTGGTCGTGCTCCAACCGGAGCACCCGCTGACGCATCAAACGGTGAACGTCTGGAATGGAATTCTGCCCGCGTTGCCCGGGGTGCTGCTCGCCTTCGTGTTCGCCTGGTCGATCGCCACCCTGGCGGCGTTCGCGACGATCTACTTCCACGACACGCAGCACCTCTGCGAAGTCGGTGCCCAGTTGTTCTTCTTCCTCACACCGATCATGTATCCGCGTTCGGTTCTGGATGGGAAAGGGCTCGGCTGGCTCGTCGAGATCAACCCGGTCAATGTGTACCTGGAACTGATTCGCGGGCCACTGGCCTTCGGGGAAACGCCGACCGTCGCGCTCTACGTGCAAGGGCTGATGCTCAGCACGATCGCACTCGGGTTGGCGATTGGGGCGATCGGTTGGCTGCAGAAGAAGCTGATTTTCCAGTTGTGATCTCGGAAAACCTCGGGTTTCTCACCGGATTGATCCGCACTCACGGACGGGGCCGATGGCCAAGATCGAACTCGCCAATGTGAACCTCACCTTCACCATCCACGAACAGCGGAAGGTGTCGTTGAAGGAGTATCTGGTTCGCGGGCTGTTTCTGCCGTCGCGGAACCCGCGGGTGGCAGTCCACGCCCTCGCCGGGATCACGCTTTCTGCTACCGACGGGGACCGCATCGGAATCATCGGCCACAACGGGGCCGGCAAATCCACGATGCTCAAGATGCTCGCCGGCATCTACCCCCCATCCGCCGGGTCCCGCATTGTCGAGGGGCGAATCTGCTCTCTCTTCGACATCGCCCTCGGCTTCGAACCCGACGCCAACGGCTGGGACAACATCAAGTATCGCTCCTACCTCCAGGGGGAGACGCCGACCACCTTGAGGGGAAAGACCGCCGGCATCGCGGAATTCTCCGAGCTCGGCGACTTCCTCAACATCCCCGTCCGCTATTACTCCGCCGGGATGCTGATCCGCCTCGCGTTCTCGATCGCCACCGCCATCGAGCCGGAGGTTTTGCTCGTCGACGAGGTGCTGAGCGTCGGCGACATGGCGTTCCAGCAGAAGGCGACGAAGCGGATGAAGGAGATGATGGCCACCGCGAGCCTGATGGTGATGGTCAGCCACGACCTCCACTCGATCAAGAACCTGTGCACCCGCGTGCTCTGGATGGAGCACGGCAAGATCGTGCTGCAGGGCGACCCCACGACGGTCGTGTCGGCGTACCAGGCGAGCGTCGCACGCGGCCAGGCAACGCCCACGGTTGGCGGGACCACCGAACCCGACGAGATCCGGGCCGCCGCGTGACCACCGACCCCGATGTCAGCGTCCTCGTGGTCAATTTCAACGGGGAGAAGCACCTCCCCGCCTGCCTGACGGCCCTGGAACAGCAGACCTTCCCGCGATCCCGCTTCGAAGTGATCCTCGTCGACAACGCCTCCGCAGACGGTTCCGTCGACCTGGTCCGATCGCGGTTCCCGTGGGTGAGGCTGGTCCCCTCGCCGGTCAACACCGGCTTCGCGGAGGGGAACAATCTCGCGGCCCGGCACGCACGGGGGAAGACGCTCGTCCTCCTCAACAACGACACGATTCCCGATCCGTTCTGGCTGGAAGAACTTCTCCGCGAACGCGACGAATCCGGGGCGACGGCGGTCGTGTCGAAGCTGGTCTTTGCCCACGACCCGACGGCGATCAACAGCGCGGGGCTTTTCCTGCTCCGGGATGGGCGGGGGGCCGACCGTGGGTTCCGCGAGCGCGATGTCGGCCAGTTCGAGGAGGCGATTGACGTCTTTGCCGGGTGCGGGGCGGCCATCGCGGTCCCGGCTCCGCCACCAGGGGAACCGCTCCTCGACCCGCGATACTTCGTCTACTACGAGGACCTCGACTATTTCTGGCGGCTGCAACTTCGCGGAGGCACGGTGCGGTATGTGCCGCGGTCGCTGGTCCGGCACGTCCACGGGGCGGCTGCGGGGGATCGCTCGCCGTTGTTCCATTTCTACGTCGAGCGGAACCGGGCCCTGACGGCGTTGCGGAATGCGGATCCGTTTCTGGCGGGGTACGCCGCACTCGGGCTGGCGGCGAAGGTGGGTCAGGCGGTATTCCGGGCCGCGACTGGCCGGACGCAGTGGCGGATCTCCCGAGCAGTGACGGCGGCGGCGATCTCGTATCTCCGCTGGTTCCCGGTCGTGCTGTGCGAGCGGATCCAGGCGAGGTGATCCAAGGGATTTTCGGGAGTGCGAGTTCCCGCCGAGCCGCGTGATTTTGGGAGGGCGAGGCTCCCGCCGAGCCGCGTGATTTTGGGAGGGCGAGGCTCCCGCCGAGCCGCGCTTCAGTGCGGAAACGGTCGATTCTTCCCCAGGGAAGCCCGGCTCGGCAGGAGCCTCGCCCTCCCGAAGAAGGCGGTCCAGGAAAGCGATTCTTCCCCAGGGAAGCCCGGCTCGGCAGGAGCCTCGCCCTCCCGAAGAGTGAGAATTCTGCGGAAACGGAGGTCGCGGATGCGGGTGTTGCTCAACGGCCTGGCTGCTCTCAAACCCAAAACCGGGGTCGGCCACCACGTCGTGCAACTCCACCGACACCTCGAATCGAACGCTCCCGATGCGAGCTTCACCCTCTACCCCGGGCAACGGATCGGGAGCTGGATCGCGAGCGCGAACCGACCCGCACCTCTGAAATCGCCCGGAAAACCGCGCAGCTCCCGCACAAACTTTCTCGCCGCGCTCCGTGGTTCCGTGAAGGAACTCGCCAAACTCGCGTCGGCGATCCACTTCCGCGGATACACCCGGAGTTTTGGCTTCGACCTGTATCACGAGCCCAACTTCGTGCCATACCGCTCGCATCTGCCGACGGTGGTGACGGTCCACGACCTGTCCGTGGTGCGGTTCCCGCAGTGGCACCCTGCCGACCGGGTGCGATTCCACGATCGCCACTTCCACCGCGGAATCGAGCGGGCGGAGCACATCATCGTCGTGTCCGAGGCGGTCCGGCGGGAAACAATCGAGTTGCTGGGCGTGCCCCCGCACCGCGTGACCGCCGTCCACAACGGCCTGCACCCCGGGTTCCGGCCGGCGTCGGGCGAGGAGGTCGCGGCGGTGCGGGAACGCCTCCAACTTCCGGGGAAATACTTCCTGAGCGTCGGCACCATCGAGCCGCGGAAGAATCTCGGCACGGTCATGCGGGCGTATGCGGACCTGCCCCGCAGTCTGCGTGAGGCGTGTCCGCTCGTGCTGGCGGGGCCGTGGGGGTGGAAATCGGACGCGGAGCGGGAATTCTTCGAATCGACCGGAAAGGCCGCAGGAATCCGGCACCTCGGATACGTCCCCGATGCGGATCTGCCGGGGCTGTATGCTGGGGCGTCGGCCCTGCTGTACCCGAGTTTCTACGAAGGATTTGGGTTCCCGCCGCTGGAGATGCTGGCCGTCGGCGGGACTGTGATCGCTTCAACGGACCCGGCGGTGCGGGAAGTCATGGGCGAGCACGCGACTCTGCTTCCGGCGCAAGATCTGGTCGCCTGGCGGGACGCGATGCGTCGGCAGATTCTCGAACCGACCCCGGGTTCCGCGCCTCGCCGGATTGCCCACGCCGGGAATTTTACCTGGGACCGGGCAGCCCACGAAACGCTGGCGGTTTACCGGCAGGTGCTGGGAATCGCCGCGAAATCCGCCGATTCCCCCGCGTCACCCCGTGCCGCCGCGTAGGAGATACACAAACGAGACGGCGTTGAACAAACCGTGGGCCACCACGCAGGCGAGGATCCCGCGGGTCCGCAGAGCCAGGAATCCCAGGCCAATCCCGAGGAAAAACAACGGCACCGGCGTCGGCCAGACAGCCGAGTGTGCCATCGCGAAGAGTGCCGCCGACGCCCAGATTCCCCCGGCCTGCAACGCGAACCCGCGGCTCATCGCCGGCTTCCCCACGAGAATTACCCCTCCCAACCCGACCGGAAGCAGAACTGCAAAGGCGACCGCCGGCGAGCGGATTTCCCCACTTCCCAGAATCGCGAGCCCGACCGCCCCGACCATCACTAGCCACGGGCGGTAGCCTCGTCCGCACGCCCACCGCACCAGGATTCCCCGGAACAGAATCTCCTCCGTCAGGGGTGCCGCCACACACACCGAGGCCGCGAAGAGAAGTTGGTCGAAGGTCGACTCCCCCACACCGAGCCGCGTCATCGGGTGACGCTCGATCTCTCCGCCAATCGCAGAAATGACGAGATCCGTGAGCCCGTAGACCGCGAATACCAGTGGCGTCAGCACGGCCCAGGCCACCACGCCGACCGCGATCCGCCCGGGAACTCCAGCCGGATCCACTCCCGGCCAGGCCCCCTTTCCCGCTCGCAACGCCAGCACGATCCCCGCCAGAACCGCCACCGCGAAGAGACCCGCCCACACCGCCCGCACCGTCTGGAAAGAAGCCGCTTCCTCCGCCAAAAACGACTCCGCTGCCGCCCCAGCGACCGCCCCAACCGCATCCGGGGCCGCGATCGGATCGGGAAACTCCGGACCGTAAACCGCACGGTAGAACCCGGACTGCTGCAACACCACGACCAGCAGCGAGAGGAGGACGATGTTGAAGAAGAAGAGGAACAGAACCTCGAAACCGTTCCACCGAGTCCGCCCCGATCCCGGCCGGGGGAACAAAGGTCGCCCGAGTTTCCGCGAAGCCAACCACGACGCACCCGCAACCGGCACGGCGACGCCCCCGACGATCGCGTACGAGGTCGCGAGCTTCGAAAATTCCTGCAACGTCTCCGCGGGCACACGCTTCTCCGGAGTTGGTCGAAACCGGTCCCGCGTCTAGGATAGCCCCAGCGACCCGACCGCCCACACCACACTCCCTCCCATCCCGAGCCGGCCGCGAATGGCGACCATTCTCGATCGCATCGTCGAAACCAAGTGGCTCGAAATCTCTCACGCCCGCGAGAAGAGCCCAATCTCGGACCTGGAACGCCGGTGTGCGGACCTGCCACCCTGCCGGGGATTCGAGGCGGCTCTGCGGGTTCCCGGGGAAGTCCGCGTCATTGCGGAAGTCAAGAAAGCGTCCCCGTCCGCTGGGGTGATCCGGCCCGATTTCGACCCCGTGGCGATCGCTCGCATCTACGAAGCACACGGTGCCGCGTGCCTGAGCGTCCTCACGGATGTGGAGTACTTCCAGGGAAGCCTCACTTACCTGACCGCGGTGCGGATGGCGGTGCAGTTGCCCGTCCTGCGGAAGGATTTTGTCGTCGACCGATACCAGCTTCTCGAAGCGAGGTCGGCCGGGGCGGATGCGGTGCTTCTGATCGCGGAGATTCTTCCCGGCAACCGCCTCACCGAGCTTTACCGTGAGGCGAGGGAACTCGGTCTCGATGTCCTGGTGGAACTGCACGACGCGGAGCAACTGCCGCGAGTGGTGGACTGCGGGGCGACGCTGGTCGGCGTCAACAACCGAGATCTGCGGACATTCCAGACCCGGCTCGACCACACGCTCGACCTGCTTCCGAGATTTCCTGCCGGGGTCACCGTCGTCAGCGAGAGCGGCATCCGCAACTCGGCGGATGTGCAGAAACTCCGGAAGGCCGGCGTCTCGGCGATCCTCGTGGGCGAGTCGCTGATGCGGTCGCCGGACATTGGGAAAGCACTCGACGAGCTTCGAGGAACTTGACTTCCACGGGTGGGCTGTCGACAACACCTGCCTGCCCCCTCGTCTGCGGAGCGACGGTGTGACTGCGAGCACGATCCCACTCGGGTCGGACCCGGCTGCTCTCGAAGCCAGGCTCCGCGAAGTCGTCCCGTCCGTCCGCATCCTCAAGGAACGGCATCTCCGCCGGGTGATCGCGACCCTAGCCGACGCCGGAGAAAACCTCCAATTCCACGAGGATGTCGCGGTCTGGGTGGACGCCGAGAAACTCCGGCGCATCGACATCGTAGAATCCATCCTCGCCGATGCCCCCGCCCGAGTGCTTCTCGTCGACGATCCCACGGACCGGGTACCGATCGACCGCCCGGACCCCGAGTTGCTCCGGGACTACTGGCGGATTCTGTTCCGGGCGACGGTCGCGGAGAAAATCACCTCCGATCGGCTCGGGGAACTGCCACCGACCGCCGCCAACGAGATCCGGTTCGTGCTCGAGGCGGACCACCTGGTTCCCTACACAGCAGACGGCCCCCGGGTCTACGCCATGTTCGCGGCAGTGTACGCGGACCTGGCGATGTTCGCGCCGCACCACATCCCGGAGGTTTTCCCGGCGCTTCCCGACCTGTCCCGAGTGCGAGAACTCCTGGAACGCGACGTCGACTTGCAGGCTGTTTTCTCGGCGACACGACCTGTGGGTGCCGCCGATCCGGAACCGCCGGGGGACGGAGAGGATCTGCCGGAATTGGAACCGGGTCGCTCGGACGACCAGCCTCTCCCCGCTTCCGGTCTCCTTCGCCGGGCAGACCGGCAGGCGGCGCTCGGAAACTTCGTGCGAGCCGCAATCCTCCGCACCCGGGCTTCCCAGCAACTCGAGGGAAACGAGCAGTCCAAGACGGAAGCGGAGGCGCGATCGGCGATCCACGACGGTCTGGTGCGTCGGCTCAAGCCGATCTTCGCGTGGGACTACGAGACAGCCAAGGCGTGGTCGCGGGCGATCGTGCCGATCCTCCCGGCAGCTTCGCAGGGAATCTGGCCCCGGGCCGCCCGGGCGTTGTATGACCTGCAGAAAATCGCCGTCGATCTCGAGCGAGAAATTTATGTCGTCGACCCGATCGAGTGGATCCGCACCCTCGGCCGCCGGCCGCTGCGGCGACAACTCACCCGGGCTCGCTCGGTCATCCTGCTCCGACATCTCTCCCTCGCGGAAAAACACCTCCACGAGGCCCGGCTCGACCCGGCGGACCGGAATCGACTCGCCGATCTCATCCGCGAGGAGCAGGACAAGGCGGAGGAGCGGGTCCGCGCGGAACTCGGGCCCGTCATCGAGTCTGTCCTCGAAGAGGTCGGCTTCCGCCCCGGCAACGTGCCGGAACAGATCGCGCTCGACAAGCTCGTCGGTGAATTGCTCGATCGCGCCTGCGAGGTGGGATTCGTCCGCTTCGCCGACCTGCGCGACGCGGTCTCCCGGAACCAATTGAAGCTCCCCGATCTGCGGGGACCGCGGGAGTTTCTGGGCGGCGATCCGCTACTGCGTGCGGACGTCCGGCTCGCGGAGGAACTCGACGGGGTCTACCGCCGCGGGGAGTTCTACCTGCGGTGGATCCAGCGGCTCAACGCAGCCGGGTTCGGGACGGGACTGGGCCGTTGGCTGACGCGGTTCGTTGCGCTCCCGTTCGGGGGGGCCGTCCTCACCGTGGAATTCACGCGTTACCTGGTCCACGAGGCGGAGAAGATCGGGGCCTTCTTCGGTCGTGTTTCCAGTGGGGAACCGGCCAACTCGGGTGTGGAACTCGCCACCCGGGCGGCATCGGCAGCGACCCCGGAGCGTCTCGAAGATGTTGTGGTCGCGGACGTGCAGCACGCGGCGCACTTTACCCCGGAATCGGCCGCCATCACGATCCTGCTCGGGTTCTTCTTCCTGGGCCTCCTCCACGTTCCGCCGTTCCGCTATGCCGTCTGGCACGTCCTCCAGCGGCTGTGGGCGGGAATCCGTCTGGTGCTGCTCGATGTGCCGATGCAAGTTTGGCGATCGCCACCGGTGCGGGCGGTGCGGTTGCACCCGGCCACGCGGTTCCTCGTGAAGCGGTTCGGGCTCGCGATCCTGATTTCGCTTGCGACAGTGGGACTTTTCGCAGCCTTCGGGGGAACTCCGTCTCTGACGACCAACTGGGGGCTGGGCGTCTTTCTGATCGTGGCGATGTTCGTCAACACGCGGTTCGGCCGGGTGCTCGTCGAGCACGCCAGCGAAACGCTCTGGGATTCCTGGCGGGTGATCCGGGTCAACCTGCTGCCAGGGCTGGTCGCGTGGGTGCAGTGGGCGTTCCGCGAACTCGCCGGGGCCGTGGAGCGGACGCTGTACTCCGTCGACGAGTGGTTGCGGTTCCGGGAAGGGCAATCGGGGAATTCCCTGTTCTGGAAGGCCGTCCTCGCCACGATCTGGTTCCCGATCGCGTACCTGATCCGGTTCGGATTCACGCTTCTACTGGAACCGCAGATCAACCCGGTCAAGCACTTCCCGGTGGTGACGGTGTCGCACAAGTTGCTGCTGCCGCTGATTCCGAGTGCAGCCGACGCGACGGGGTTGAGCGTCGAGTCGATGGCGATCATCATCGGGTGCATCCCGGGAATCTTCGGTTTCATGGTCTGGGAAGTGGTTTCGAACTGGAAGCTGTACGCGGCCAACCGCAAGCACGGGGTCGAGCCCGCGGTTCTGGGCCATCACGGCGAGACGATGCGTGGCCTGCTACGCCCGGGGTTCCATTCCGGAACGGTGCCCAAAACCTACCGCAAGATTCGCCAGGCAATCCGACAGATGGATCTGACAGGGGTTCCGATCGGGACGGGGAAGTGGGAGCACGAGATCGAGCACGTCGCCCACGCGATCGAGTCGCTATTCCGGAGGGAACTTCTGCCGCTCTTGCGGATGTCCCGGGCCTGGGAGGGCCTTGCCCCCCGGCTCGGGCACGTCAGGGTCAACGTGGTTTCGATCGAGGTGGAGGTCGAACTGGACCTCGAGGGTTACGACGGCCGGCAGTTGCGGCTCGTCTTCGAGAATGTTGGCGGCACGATCCTCGCCACCCTCCTCGAACGTGGGTGGGTCGGTCGGCTCTCGGATCCTCAGCGCGACGTGCTCGGGGTCGCACTCGACGAGATGATCCGTCTCGGGGCGGCCGCGTGGTCCGACCGCGGAGAAGCCTGGCCCGGCAAACGCACCGACGAGCCCTGGACCTGGGATGCCCGCGTCGCCTTCTGGGAAACCGCTACCAAGCGGTAGTCACTTCTTCGGATCGACCGGCACCGCACCCGCACCCGAGGGGATCGTCTGCATCGTCGTCGGCACCGCTGCCGCCTGATCGAGTGCAGATAGCGACGGCTGGCCGAGGGCGTTGTACAGGTCGAACTGCGACCGGTTGTAGTCGATCACCGCCTGCAGGTAGGAGAGTCGGGCCTGGTTGAGTTGCTGCTCCGCGGTCAACGGCTGGATGGGATCGTACTTCCCGCCGACGAGGCCGAACGACGAGGCCGACAGCCGACGCCACATGTCGATGGCAGCCACCACGGATTTCTGGGCAGCGTTGAGCGACGCGAGCCGGCTCTTGGTAATCGCGACGTTCTGCACCACTTCCCGCGACACGGACGCCTGCACCGCCCGGATGCGGTAATCCGCCTGGCGGACGACCGATCGCGCTTCGCGGATGCGGGCGGCGTTCCCGGCCCCGAAGTTGTCGAACTGCCAGTAGAGTTGCACGTACCCGTCCGACCGGGCGTTCCAGTCGGCGATGCGGGCGTTGGCCCCCCCACCGTATCCGCCGCCGTAGTAGGACATGGACACGAGGGGGATAAACGGACGAGCTTTTTCCAGGCGGTAAAGCTCAGCGACGGAGGCTCGCTCGGCGACGGACTGCCCCACTTCCGGCCGATTCGCCAGTGCCGTCACGACCAGATCATCGACGTTCGTGTCTGGCGGAACCAGCGTGATCGGGATGGCCGCCTTCTCGACTGGCCGCAACCGGACCGACGGGGGAAGCAGCAGCAACTCGGCAACCCGGGCTGCCCGCACATCGACGTTGGCTTCCAGCTGGATCCGCTCGAGTTTCCGCGCCTCGACTTCCGTCTCTGCCCGCACCGCATCGGCTCCGGTCGACGACTTCCCGGCCGCGATCGCCGACTGTGCGTTCTTGAGCATGAACTCCGCGTTGGCCAGCGTTTCCCCGTTGATCGCCACCTGACCCTGAGCCTGCAACAGATCCAGATATGCGAATGCGACGTCGCGTTGCGTGTTGTTCGTCGTCGCCTGGGAGGCGAACGCGGTTGCCCGCACATCCTGCCGGACGGAAAGGGGCAGGAAGTACGCGTCGGCGGTGGCGAACTGCATCACGAGCCCCGCGTTCGAGGCGATGTTCTGCGTGTTCGTGGTGATCAGCGGGCCCGTAAAAGTCTGGAACTGACCGTCGTGTCGGTTGTAAACCAGTGGCGAGAGCACGACGTTCGGCAACGCGATGACCCGGGCTCGCTCCAGTCGGGCGTAGGCCTGGCGGATCCGTTCCCGGGCGACGGCGATCGCCGGGTTGACCGAGTCGACCAACCGCAACGCCGTCGGCAGGTCGATGAACGAAATCTCGCCATCGGAGACGTCGTAAGAAGCGGGGGCCGGCGGGACGATCGGCGGCGAAACCGGGCCCTTCCCGGGTTGTGGGTTGTACTGCGGGGCAGGCTGGGGAGCCGGGCGCGGTTGGGGAAGCGGATCCTGGGCAACCGCCCAACCCGCGGCGAGCCAGCAAACCATGCACGTGGCAACGCGGGTGATTCCTGTCACAATTGCTCCTCCCCCAGAAACCGGCCGTCGTCCAACGTTATCGGCAACTGGAGGGGAAGACTTCGAGAAACCGGCCATCCGGGGAAGTTTCTCAGGAAGAATCGGTCCGATCGGATCAACCCCGCAGAACGTCAACATCCGGCTCCGGGGTTGCGGCCCGCAACTCCTGGGCGGCCCGTTCCGGCGGAACCACGTTGATGAAGCACCCGGAACCCCACTCGAACCCCGCCTGCCGGCTTGTTCGTGGGAGAATCTCGAAGTGCCAGTGGTAGTACGGCAGTTCCCGCACCCGGGCCGGGTTGGTGTGGAGGTAGTAGTTGTACGCCGGCTCCCCGAGGGCCGCGTCGATTTTCCCGAGCACGAGCTTCATCAATCCCGACAGTTCCAGCAGATGCGCGTCCGGCACCGAGTCGTATCCGCTGACGTGCACCTTGGGAAGAATCCACACCTCGTAGGCGAAGCGGGGCGCGAACGGGCAAATTGCCAGGAATCGGGGCGTTTCCGCCACCACCCGCGAGCCATCGCCCAGGTCCTCCGCCACGATGTCGCAGAACACGCACTGCTGCTCCCCGAGGTAATAGTCCCCGGCCGACTCCAGTTCGAGCCGAACCGAGTCCGGCACGATCGGCGTCGCGATGATCTGCGAGTGCAGGTGCGCCAGCGACGCCCCCGCCTCCGCCCCGACGTTCTTGAAGACCGTCACGTAGGCGAATCGCGAATCCATCGAGAGAAACCGGATCCGTTCCCGGTACGCGATCAAAACCTGGCAAAACTCCTGGTCGGTGAGGATGGTCGGGTTCGACTCGTGGAAAGGGCACTCGATGACGAGTTCGTGGGAGCCGAACCCGGGGAAGGACTCGTAAAGTTCGCCGGTGCTTTTGAGGTCCGAGTCGGTGGTGGAGCGGACGGCGGGGAACTTGTTGGGGACGACCCGGAGCCGCCAGCCGGGGCCGTTGGGGGCGGATCCGGGGTCGCGGATGGCGTGGGTTTCCCCGGGCGTGTCATCCTCGTGCCCCTCGCAGAACGGGCAGACGTCGCGTTCCGCGTTGCGGCGAGCGTGCGGCTTCGTGTGCGCCAGTCCAATCGGCCGGGCCGCACGTTCCGGGGCGATGATCACCCACCGGCCGGTGACCGGATCTCGACGGTACTCGGGCGAAAGCACTGAGGACATGCGGCTATTGGATGGATCCGACGGGAAACGGCGAGTCCACGCTCACCAGTGGTCCGAAGTGCGATTGAATCCCCGACTTCCGCAACCCATCAACGCGAATTCGCGAGAATGAATACTCGGAGAATCCAGAGCCTTCCGCAAACTCTCGCTTCGATTCCATTTCGAGGAGAGCGATTTCCTCGCACATTCGCTGGAATTCGGCTCGAAATCTGCCAAACTTCCCTTGACTCGCTACTTCGGCAGACAACGATTCCCCCAACATCACTTCCGCCGGCGGTTTGGGGATCTTGCGCTTCCAACCTTTCCCGAGGTCGGCCAATGACACGTTCCCATCGCGGTTTCACGCTCATCGAACTTCTCGTTGTCATCGCCATTATCGCGATTCTGATCGGACTCCTTCTCCCCGCCGTGCAGAAGGTCCGCGAGGCCGCTTCCCGCACCAAGTGCCAGAACAACTTGAAGCAGCTTTCCCTCGCCTGCCACGCTTACCATGATGCCAACGGTCGACTCCCCGCTGCGGTTCTCCTCCGGTCCGGCGACAGTCGTGCAAACGTGCTCGGAAACTTCGGGCCGAACTGGATCGTGCTGATCCTTCCCTATATCGAGCAAGCCCCGCTCTACACCTCCGTTCCGGATCCCTCGGCGTACCTCTCGACTGGCGACCAATCCTGGAAGGCTGTGCGGTCGGCGAAGATTCCACTGGTCGTCTGCCCGACCGATGCAGCTGGGCATGGAACTCCTTTCTCGGGTGGAAACCCCGCTGGTGATTGGGCTCGCGGAAACTACGCCTGTAACGCCGGCGGAGTCCACGGTACCCCACTTGGCGCAGGTTGGATCACGACCGAGGGTGGAACCAGCCCCGTCTACGCAGGAACCGGCGCAGGTGGCGTCATGTGCATCAACTGGGGATCGAGACTCACCGGAATCGCCGACGGAACCTCCAACACCGTCATGCTCGCCGAGGTTCGCACCGGCTCACACCTCGCCTCCTCTGATCCCCGCGGAACTTGGGCCATCGGCTACCCAGGTGCCAGCATTATCGCAGGCCAAACGACCGTCGATTGCCTCCGCCCCAATGGAAACGAATTCCAGGCCGACGACTGCCACGGGTGCGTCAACGACGACGCCGACCGCATGGGCGCCTGCGTTGGCTGCAATTATCAGCAAGCCAACGCCCGCAGCCGACACATCGGCGGCGTTCAGGTTTCCATGGGAGACGGAAGCGTCCGCTTCGTCCGCAACGAAACCACCCGCGATGTCTGGCACGCCATGTCCATGCGAGACGACGGCGTCTCCTGGAGCGATCAGTAACCGTTGAGAGGGGTTATTTCCTGGCGAAATGTCGCCCGTTTCGAACGGGCCGGAACCCTGCGAAACTCGAAGAACTTCCCGAGTTTCGCAGGGTTCTGCTTTTTCACGGGACCATGCTGATCCGCAAATTCGAGATGGGTTGATTCGCCTGATCGGTAAACCGCATTCCCCCGCCCCAGGGTCCTTCACCGTTGACGATCTTGAATACGATCGTGTTCATGCCTTTTCGCAGGCTCACCTTCTCGACCACAGAGTCATCCACCTTCGCCCCGCGACCATGCCAGTGGGCGGCAATCTCTTTGCCGTTGAGCCAGATCTTGGAGAGGTCATCGCTGCCATACTTCAATTTCAGGTTCGACTGTTCCGCCGGGGAGAACACGTAGCACACCGCGTAGGCCGCGCAATTGTTCCCGTTTCCGCCAAATTCCCGCTCGAACGACAAACCCCAGTCCGGGACCTGACAGGTCCGCCAGGTGAAATCGCGGTCGCCGAACCGGACCACTTCGTCTGCCCGGGGGGTCAGCGTTGCCTGCCCCTTGATCAATTCCCGCTTCAGCGCCTCCCCATGGCGGGCGTCCGGAGGAAGTGGCAGCGGACCGAGCAGCAGCCAATCGCGAATGAAACCATCCGGTTCGAGTGACACCATCCGGTTTCGGGGGATGATCGTTCGCCCTCCAGCAGGCCGGGTGTCAACCGGCGCCGTCTCGAGCTCGGTCGCTTGCGGGGGCGACGAAAGCATCCCGGTGAACGCCGCCACCACCCCTCCCAGCGCGAAAACCGCCACAACCATTGCGAACCCGACCAACCGCCAAATCGAGCGGTCGGCCGGCACCGGGTGCAAACCCTCCCGCGATTCCGATTTCGACTTTGTGACCAAATCCGGAGAACTGCTGATCGCCGCGTCCAGTTCCTCCAGTTCTCGGGACTCGATCGTATCGAAACCCACAGTTGGAGCAAAAAAGGAAGAACCCGGCCCCGCGGGAACGAACATTCCCGAGGCCGGCGGGACGATAAACGATGAGCTTGAGTGGGTCGGCGGGTTGGTCGGTTCGACCGAGAAAACCCCGGAACTGTATGCTGACGCGGGCGGTTGCGGGGTATTCGACGACACCGTGGGGTCGCTGAGCGTCACCAGGGTGGGCTCTGACGACCGGGGCCCGCCAAACAATCGTGCCGGGTAATCGGGGCCGAGGTGGGCGAAGTGACGCAGCAAATCCGCGGCGGCGGCGGGGGTTTGCGGACGCTGGTTCGGGTCACGCGACAGCATTTGCTGGATCGTCCCCGATAGACCCACCGGCACATCGGGGCGAAGCAGCTGAATCGGTCGCGGGTCCGTCACCTGCTTTTTGAGGAGTTTCGCGGTGGTCGACTTCTCCGGGAACGGCGGATGACCCGCGAGCAGGAAGTAGAGTGTCGCCCCCATCGCATAGATGTCCGCCCGAGAATCGACCCCGGAACTGTCAACCGCCTGTTCCGGTGCCAGATAGTCGGCCGTCCCGAGGATCGCCTTCTCTTTCCCTTGCATGGTCAAGCCGCCGTCATCGTCCGACTTGATCCGGGCGATGCCAAAGTCCAAAATCTTGACCTGCCCCGCCCGCGTCAGCAGCAGGTTTGGCGGCTTGATGTCGCGGTGAACCAGCCCCACTTCGCAGGCCCGCTGCAGACCAGTGCACGCCTGCACACCCACGTCGGCCGCCTCGCCGGGGGCAAAAACCCCCCGCTGGGTCACCGCCTGCTGCAGGCTCAGGCCGGGCACGTACTCCATCAGAATGTGCGGCGGGTCGGCGTCGGGAAGAACGTCGTACACACCAACGATGTTCGGATGGCTGATCGCTGCACAGGTCCGGGCTTCGCGCACAAACCGAGCCAGGGCAACGGGATCCGCCTTGAAGCTCGGCGGCAGGACCTTGATCGCGACTTCTTTCGGGAGCGTGGCGTGCCGAGCCCGGAAGACCTGCCCCATCCCGCCGGCCCCGAGCTTGTCGAGGATGACGTAGCTGCCGAGGCGGAACCCCTTGTACTTCCCGGCCCGCAAGAGCCCCGCCTGGAAGGTGGTGACGAGCCCCGCCGCGACGAGCTTGGAGAGAATGACCTTGGGCGAATCGTTGGTGGAAACGTCCGGCGAGGCGAGGAACTCGTCGAGTTGCTCCGCCGACACCACGCCACTGGCGCGGACACGAGTCACGAATTCGGGAGTGGTCGTGGACATGGTCTGTCCAAAGCCGGAGGAAGACCGGTCGGGAGAGGCCGGCTGGTGGGCTTCACAGAGCATACTTCAAAATTTCACCCAATGGAAGAGTGCGCGAGATCCGACCGGCTTTTGGGTGCCACCAGATTATGTGGGAGAGCTCCTGATCGAACCCGTTTTCCGAGCCTGACAGGCTCGTTCTGTCAGCCCAGGCCGAAGGCCTGGGAAGCTGGGGTACAAAGTCTCGGCCCTATAAGGGCCGTTCGCCGATGGCACGGCGAACGGCCCTTATAGGGCCGTAATTGTTGGTTTCCTTCGAACCCAGGTCTTCGACCTGGGCTGACAGAACGAGCCTGTCAGGCTCGAAGACAAAGACCATTTCTCGGGACAGAAGACTTTTCAGATGCATCCTTGGCTGTTAGTTCGAACCACTCAGAGAGTGCGGTTACACCCTCATGCCCTCGTTTCACCGGTTCTTCCCGGGAACCCACAGAACATCGCCGGTTCCGCCGCCGTTGGCCACTCGACTGAGCACGAAGAAGAGGTCGCTGAGGCGGTTGAGGTAAATCAGGATGGCGGGGTTGACCACCTCGGTTCGCATCAGTGTCACGACGGATCGCTCGGCCCGCCGGCAGACGGTGCGGGCGAGGTGCAGCCAGGCCGCCGCCGGGGATCCGCCCGGAAGGAGGAAGCTGTGCAATGCCGGGAGATTCTCGTTGAGGCGGTCGACCGCCGACTCGAGGTACTCGGCCTGGGCCGTCGTCACGCGGAGTCGGGTCCCCGGTTCTTCGTGGAGTTCCTGCGGGACGCACAGGTCGGCCCCAAGATCGAAAAGGTCGTTCTGGATTCGCCGCACGAGAGGAAACTCCGGGAGATCCGGGCAGGTTGCGGTGAGCAGGCCGAGAATGGCGTTGAGCTCATCGACTTCCCCAACGGCGGCGACCCGGCCGGAATCCTTGGGGACGCGGGTGCCGTCGCCGAGGCTGGTGTCCCCGGTGTCGCCGGACTTGGTGTAGATGCGGGAAAGAAAAACCATGGGCAGATTCTCGGAGCAATCGGTGTGGATGGGGTTCCTGCCTATCCTAGGTTGCCAGGTCGGGTCGGGGTCGAGTGCGGCAGGGTCGGAATCGGTGGAACTTCTGGAACTATTGGCATTGCAAGTCTCAACTTCGCGAACCGGGGAACCGATACAGTTCTCAGACATGGATGTTCGCTCACTGACCGGGCTCGGAGCCACCGTCAGGACGCACGGAGGGGAACAATGTCCTGGGTTCGTCGCAAACTATGGCTGGTGGCGGCCGCCTTCCTGCCGGCGGTGACCGGCGTCGGGTGCGCCATCCAGCCTTGGGTCCCGTTCCGGATGGAAGAGAAGTACCAGCACCCGAACGACCACCGGACGCCGATTCTGCCTCCGGTTCAGAATGGGTTCCCGCCGCCGCTGTGCGAGGATCCGCCGAGCGATGGCGAGATCCTGCGGGCTCTGCCCAAGCGGACGCGGGGTGTGCCGTACGTCTACGAAGAGTTCCGTGACGATATCGTGATCGTCAAGAACCGGATCGTGGACAAGATCGATCCGCCGCGATTCTTCCCGCTGGTGGGGATGGCGCAGCTGCACCACTGCCACTGGGAGTGCGGTGTGTACTTCACGGAAACGGTGCAATCGTCGTGGCCTTTCCCGGCGTACATCAAGAAGCCGCGGGTCCAGGTGATTTACATCGACAAGGATCACCTGCACCTGTATGTCGGGCCGAACCCGGAGATGCAGCGGGAGATTCTGCAGGAAATGACGAAGTACTGACGAAACCCTCCGTCGTCTGAAAAGCGACCGCCCCGCCCGGTTCCGAATGGAGCCGGGCGGTTTGCGTTGGTGAGGGTGGCCGGTGAAGAATCGGGAAATCAGACGCCCTTGGCGGCATCCCGAACTTCGCCCTTGGGCAGGTTCGGGGTCGACTTCAAGACGGCGGTCATGTTCCGCTTGAAGGGTTCGACTCCCGGCTGACCGTAGGGGTTGACGTTGGCGAGTCGGCCTTCGACCACGGTCGCGAGCATCAGCATCTGCATGAGCTGGCCGACGGTGTGCTCGTTCAGCACGGGGATGACGATGTCGGCGGTCGGCCGGGCGCAATCCGCGAGGGCCTGGGTCATCCCCTTGAAGGCAGCCTCCATCAGGTCCGGGATCCCCTTCCGGGAGATTTCGTTGAGGCCGTCCTCGTTTCGCTCGGCGTTCATGCCGATCGTGATGGCCGGGTGCTTGGTGGTGCGGACGAAGAGATTGTTGATCAGCTTTTCCCGGGTGCCGTCCTGGTGCTGCTGGCCCCGGCTGTAGAGGTCGCGGGAGCCGACCATGCTGATCGGCGTGGGACCCCGCCCGTACTTCCCGAGCGACTCGCTGACGATGTGGTCGTACCACTGCGCGACCGCTTCCAGTTTCCGGGACCAGGCGCACATCACCCGGATCGACTTGCCGTGTTCTTCCGTCATCAGGTGGTTGACGGCGGCGAATTGCAGCACCGGGTTGCGGTCGAACGGTTCTTCGAGGAACCGCTTGGTCATCGCCGAGGCGCCGAGCAGGATGGCCCGGACGTCGAGGCCCATGACGGCGGCGGGGAGCAGACCGGCGGCGGTGAAGACACCGTAGCGACCGCCGACCTCGTCGGGGACGAGCAGGATGTCGTCATCCGGCGTCCCCTCGCCCTTCATCATGTCGCGGAGCCGGCTCTTGGGGCCGGTCACGGCAATGACCATTTCCTTGAGCATCTCGGATTTCGGGCCGTAGTACTTGGCGGCTTCGCCACGGACGGCCCGGTAGGCGGCGGCGGTTTCGTAGGTGCCGGCCCCCTCGGAAACACAGACGATCCCCCAGCGTTCCGCCGGCAGTTCCGGGTCGATGCAGGTGGTTTCGAGAAGTTCGAGGAGGTCCTGGAGGGAGTCGTTGTCGACGTTGTTCCCCTCGAAATACATCCGTGGCTTGCCGAGTCGGAGGTTGGCCGGCATTTCGTTGTGGTAGGTGTGCGCGAGGGAATCGAAGAGGGCCTTCGCACCGAGGTAGCTGCCGCCGATACCGAGCATCACGACGCGGTCGGTGTTTTCCTTCAAGCGATTCGCGATGCGGATGATCCGCCCGAGCTCGCTGGCGTCCTGTTTCCGGCGGTAACCGTCCAGGAGTTTCTGGGGGAGGTCGATAAAGCCGGCCTGGAGGGGCTGCAATTTCGGCGGCGGATTCTGCAGTTCCCGCTCCGCCGCGACCTGCCCGCGGACTGCGTTGAGCAGCGTCCGCATGGGTTCGAGCCGTTCCGGGGAAATGTAGTGCTTCGCCTGCATTTCCGCGAGCGGAGTCCAACCTGCATCGGGCGGTGGGACGAGCAGGCGCTGGTAGTTGTACTCGATGTTCTCGTCAGGCAGTTGCATCGGTCCGTATCCCCCAAGCCAGAGCACCCTGTCCTGACGGGCGTTCGGGCGAGTCAGCGTTCGTGGACGGGATTTGGCGGCAAAGTTGACCCAGGGTTCCCTGTTCGGCACCGATACTGTACGTCGTCCTTGCACTGTCGTAAACTTCTTCTCCATGAACATCCACGATTTAGTGCGCGAACTGCGCGAACCATCCGACACCAAAATCGTTCTCCTCGTCGCCGACGGGCTCGGAGGGCTCCCCCTCGAACTGGGCGGAAAGACGGAGTTGGAAACGGCCAACACGCCGAATCTCGACGCTCTTGTTCGCGATGGCGTGTGCGGCCTGAGCGTACCCGTTCTGCCCGGAATCACTCCCGGCAGCGGCCCCGGGCACCTCGGACTTTTTGGATACGATCCGCTTCAATACCGCATCGGCCGCGGAATTCTCGAAGCCCTCGGCATCAACTTCGCCGTCGGCTCGAATGACGTCGCCATCCGCGGGAATTTCTGCACGCTCGGACCAGACGGCAAAATCACCGACCGCCGCGCCGGTCGACCCACCACCGAGCGGTGCGTCGAGATCGTCCAGAAACTTCGGACCATCACCATTCCCGGCGTCGAAATTTTTGTGGAACCCGTCAAGGAGCACCGGTTCGTCGTGGTTTTCCGCGCCGAGGGGCTCGGTGGCGATGTCTCCGACACCGATCCACAAGCCGTGGGGGTTGAACCCCTGCCAGCTCGAGGTGTCGATTCCGCGAGCCAGAAGACGGCCCGGATTGCGAACGAATTCATCGACCACGCCCGGGAAGTGCTCCACGACGACGCCCCCACCAATGGCCTGACCCTCCGCGGATTCGCGACCTTCCCGAAAATCGCGACTTTCGAGGATGTTTACGGCCTGAAATCGGCGGCGATCGCGGTCTACCCGATGTACAAGGGCCTCGCTCGCCTCGTCGGAATGGACATCCTCGACGCGGGCCAATCGCTCGGCGATCAGGTGGCCACGCTCAAACGCGTGTGGAACGACTACGACTTCTTCTTCCTCCACTACAAGTACACCGATAGCACCGGCGAGGACGGCAACTTCCCCGCGAAGGTGCAGATGATCGAGCGGTTCGACGCGGTCATTCCCGAGGTTCGAACTCTCAAGCCGGACGTGCTGATCGTGACGGGGGACCACAGTACCCCGAGCAAAATGAAGAGCCACAGCTGGCACCCTGTCCCGACGATCCTGACCGCCGACCTCGCCCGCCCGGACGACGTGACGAGTTTCGGGGAAATGCAATGCCTCCGCGGCGGCCTCGGCCGATTCGAGGCGAAGCACCTCATGCTTCTGGCAATGGCCCACGCCGGCCGCTTCGGAAAATACGGCGCGTGACGAATTTGCCATTTGCCCCAGCCTATCCTCTCGGTGGGAAGGATATGCGGAAGAGTGGCAATGAATCGGGTGTAGCCCAGCCCTTTTGCAATCGGCACAGTATGAGATATGTTCTAACCTGGGGTGATATGCGGACCCGCAGAATCACTTGTTCGGCGGCGGAGGGTGCTCGATGGCGGAGAGCGGATCGCAGACCCCGGACCTGAAGCCGGCCCGCGGACTGGCTTGCCCACTATGCGCCTCCAGGGTCGGCAAGCTGCCGGCCAACGGCATCTCCCCGGTGCCGGCCTACCAATGCCTGAGTTGTGCGACGACCTTGACCACCGGGTCTGGCCGATTGCTCCACGCGGTGGTCGGGGTCGGGGCGCTGGCGTTTGCCGCATTCGGGGTGTATCAGATCGTTTCCAATCCAAAGCATCTCCGTTCGTTCGGGATGCTGGTGGTCGCGGCGGTCGTCATCGCATATTGTGCCCGGGCCGTGCTCCAACCCGCGGTTCGACGGGCCGAGCCAGTGGAAGAGTAAAGGCACGCCGAACCGCTCTCATGGGCTCCTGAGTTGAGAGAAAATCCCCCCACGGACGGTTCTTCTCGCAGAACGTCCTGACCACTTCCACCCGGTCGACCCGCGGACGGGGTGAGGCGGCGGCGGGCGGCGTCGAAGATCAGCAAGCGGGCGACCAGCCACAGTTTCGCCACCCACCTGATCGAGGCCGGGTACGACATCCGGACGGTGCAGGAGTTGCTGGGTCACGCGGACGTGTCGACGACGATGATCGACACGCACGTGCTGAACAAGGGCGGGCGGGGCGTGAAGAGCCCGCTGGACGGGTGAGCCGGTTTGAGGGCGGGCGCGAACCGGCGCAACGTCCGTTAGTGGGATAGGTCGCGCGGGCGGCGGGCAGGGCTTCGGCCGCAAACGTAGTTCGGGTGGCGGTTTACGAAGGGGACAATTGCTGAAACGGGGTTCCGTGATAGATTGCGCCGGCGCAATCTAATCCCATGTTCGGCGGCGGAGGGCTTCGCGTGTTGGTGCCGCTGGTCGTGTACGTGGACGTGGACGACACGCTGGTCCGCACCGCCGGGAGCAAGCGCATCCCGGTCAGCGGCGTCACCGAGCACGTCCGCGCCTTAGCCGCCGCCGGGGCCGAGCTGTACTGCTGGAGCGCCGGCGGCGGCGAGTACGCCCGGTCGGTGGCCGAGGGGCTGGGCATCGCCGGGCTGTTCGCCGGGTTCCTGCCCAAGCCGCAGGTGCTCATTGACGACCTCGCACTGTCCGAGTGGCGGCGGGTGGTCGAGGTCCACCCGGCCGAGTGCGGGCGGTGGACCGCCGAGGAGTACCAGCGTGCGGTCGCCGGGATCGCCCCGGACGCCGCCCCAGGAACTTCTCCGGCTGACGGCGGCGGATGATCGCTCTCCCCCTTGAGCTTCGCCCCTCGGGAGGGTGAACGGCGCGGTCCTTCGGCACACTCGCGAGCCGCGAATCTCGGTGCGGGGAACGCCCGCAGTGTGGTCGTTGCCCGACCCCGCACGTCACGCTGACAACGGGGTGTCACTCGAATCGGGGTCCGGTTCGGCCGACACCTTCACAACCGCTCTCATGGGCTTCTGAGTTGAGAGGAAATCCCCCCGCGGACGGTTCTTCTCGCAGAACGTCCTGACCACTACCGCCCGCGGACACGATCCTCGCACACCCACTCGCTGCGTCGGGATGGTTCGGTCGATGTCCTCACCCCCGGTGTGAGCTTGATCCCAAACAAGGAGTCAAAGACCTTGGCCACCTTGCCATGTGATGGTCCGGCATCTGTATGCAAGATCGTCATGTGGACGCGGCACCTCCGGATCAATGGCTTGCGAGATATATCCATCCCATACAGTTCATCGATGCCCTTCCCGCCCTGTTGTCACTGACAATGGGGACAGGTGTTCGGGAGATGGGCGTCAGATGGTTTCACGACCCAAATCCCCTCAGGCGGTGACGTTGCGGATCTCGGCCTTGCGCTGGACTCGCTTGAGGAGCCCCGCGAGGACCCGGCCGGGCCCGATCTCGTAGAACCCGGTGACCCCCGCCGCCATCAGGCCGCGGATCGTCTCTTCCCAGCGGACCGGGGAAAGAATCTGCTTCACGAGCAGTTCCCGGATCTCCGCGGGGTCCGTGTGCGGTTTCGCGTCGACGTTCGACCACACGGGAATCCGCGGCGACTTGAGCTCGACCCCGGCAAGGGCTGCGGCCAGTTGCTCGTCGGCGGGGCGCATCAGGTCGGTGTGGAACGCCCCGGCAACGGCCAGCCGGACTGCCTTGAACCCCTTCGATTCCGCGAGCCGACACGCCTCGTCGACCGCCGGCGAGGCCCCGGAGATGGCGGTATTTCCGGGGCAGAGCAGGTTTGCGATTTCGAGTTTCCCCTTCGAGCGAGCCTCGGCCACGAGCGCTTCCACGCCGGCGAGGTCGCCGCCCAGTAGGCTGGCCATTGCACCGGGATTGGCATCGGCCGCCGCCTGCATCGCGCGACCCCGGGCCTGCACCACCTTCAAGCCGTCCGCGAAGGAGATGGCCCCGGCAAACGCGAGCGCGGTGTACTCGCCGAGACTCAGGCCAGCGGTGGCGGTGACGCCGGCGAAGACACTCGGTTCCTCTGAACGGAGCGTTTCGAGGGCTGCGAGGCTGGCGACGAAAATGGCCGGCTGGGATACGTCTGTCGCGTTGAGCCGCTCCGCCGGGCCGCGGACGCAGAGCTCCAGCAGGTCGTAGCCGAGGATTCCCGCGGCGTCGTCGAAAAGCTTCTTGGCAACCGGCGACTTCGCGACGAGTTCACCCGCCATGCCGACGGTCTGGGCACCCTGGCCGGGGAAGAGAAAAGCTGTGCTCACGCGGACGGTCCTTGTCTGGGGGTCAGAGTTAGCGGAACGCGGTCGAGAAACGGGAATCGGAGCGGACAGTTGGTTCACGCCTTCGATGTATTGAAAGTCATACGAAACCGGGGTCAGTTCGACCGCCGGCGGGAGAGGTTGTCCGAGTGTGAGTTCGTTCACGCCCTCCAGCGCCTGAAAGTTGGAAGTGGTCGCATTCAACGGTGGGGGTACATTAGGGTTTCGACGGTATCGCATCACGCCCTCTCCACGGAGAAGTATTCAACCCGAGCGACCCGCCATTTGGGGCGGTGATCCCAGACTCGCTTGTTGAGACGGAGAACCCGAACGCAGTAGGTGCCCGGACCGGGTAGACTCATGTTGACGAGCTTAATACTTCGATCGACGACCAGGGTTCCGGACGGCGACAAGGTCGATAAGAGGAACTGGTACTGGAAGATCACTTCTCGATGGTTGCCGTCCGCGTCCAGGTGGGAAACGGTGATGCGGATCGGCTTCGGTCGAGTCAAACCCGTCACATAGAACCGCAGAAAGACTTCCAGCCGGCTCGCGATACGCGGGAACTCCGTGTCCGCCGGTACGGTGTAAGTGTACTCCACTCCCAGCAAATCGGAAGTCAGCCGGCTCCCGTACTGCCGGACGGTCGCCGCAAGGATGCAATGCTGCACGACGAGCCGGGCCATTGCCACGCCTGCAGATTACAGACATTGGAAAGGATTCACAATTACTCCTCGCCCGCCGTTGGGAGTGTGGCGAGTTCCTCGGTGATGCGTTCGTTGAGCTTCGCCCGGACTTCCTGAGCCGCGGCACCGACTGCGTTGGCGATGGCGCGTTCGTCGGAGGAACCGTGGCAGATCACGCAGACGCCGTCGACGCCGAGAAGCGGGGCTCCGCCGGCTGCACTGTAGTGGAATTTGTCGATGAGCTTCTTGATCGCGGCGGCCGCCTCGCCTTTCTCGGCGGAAAGGGCACCAACCACGTCCTTCGCCACCATGCCCATCACGAACTCGAAGACGCCCTCCGCATGCTTGAGGAGGACGTTGCCGACGAATCCATCGGTGACAATCACATCGACCCCGCCGCGGTGGACATCCCGGCCCTCGACGTTGCCGACGAAGCGGTCCTTGAGGGGGCTGTTCCGGAAAAGGTTGTAGGTCTCTTGCACGAGGTCGTGCCCCTTCCCCTCCTCCTCGCCGACGTTCATGAGGCCGATTTTCGGGGAATCGACGCCCAGCATGTGCTTCGCGTAGGCACTTCCCATGACGCCGTACTGCAGCAGGTGCGTCGGTTTCGGGAAGACGTTGGCCCCGACGTCGAGAATGACGCAGCGGCCCCTGGCGGTGGGCATGACGGCAGCGATGCCGGGCTTGCGGACGCCCTTGAGGAACTTGCGGGTAAAGAGCCCGCCGGCGACGACGGCCCCGGTGTTCCCGGCGGAAACGAGACCATCGACGGACTTGCCAGCGACGAGCTGCCAGCAGCGGGCGATGGAGTTGTCGGGCTTTTTGCGGAGAGCCTCGGTCGGCTTCTCCTGCATGCCGACGGCTTCGGTGCAGTGGAAGATTTCGACGCGGTCGGGTGGGGACCCGCCGGGAAAATGCGGGGCAATCTGGGCGGAATCACCGACGAGAACGACTGTGAGGTCGGGAGCGGCGGCGACGGCTCGAAGGGCGCCGGCCACGTTCGGGGCCGTCCCGTGGTCGCCACCGGCCGCGTCGAGCGCGATCCGCATGGATTACTTTCCTTGGGCTTCTTCCTCGATCACGATCGCATCCCGACCCTGGTAGAACCCGCATTGCGGGCACACCCGGTGGGGGAGAACCGGCTCGTTGCATCGGCCGCAATACTGGACGCCGATCGGCTTCTTGTGGTGGTGGCTGCGGCGGGTCCCTTGCCGGGACTTTGAGGTTCGTCGCTTAGGTACGGCCATGGCTGTCTCGGGGTCAAACCGTCTGCATTCGCGTGAAGACGGTCATGTTAGTTCGGCGGGCGGGACTGTCAAGCCGACCGCGGCGAGTCAGGGTGTCCCTATTGTTTGGGGCGACCGGGAGGGCGAGGCTCCTGCCGAGCCCAACGTACCCGGTCCGGGGACCCCATTTTAGGGCAGGAAGTACG
>CAZKIQ010000009.1:0-38902 GCA_964552815.1 uncultured Alcaligenaceae bacterium
GCAGGAGCCTCGCCCTCCCGAAATACCACAAACACGGCTCGGCAGGAGCCTCGCCCTCCCGAAATACCACAAACACGGCTCGGCAGGAGCCTCGCCTCTGCCCGCAATCACCCCTTGATGACGCCAATCGGCCGCATCCGCGCTACCTTTCGCGAGAGCGCAGCAGCATCCACGGTGTCGACCACGTCGTCGACGTTCTTGTACGCCCGGGGCTGCTCCTCCGCGAGCCCGCTGCGGCTGGAGGCCATCGCGATCACGCCGCGACTTTCGAGTTCCTTGTCGATCCGCCGGCCGGCCGCGTCCTTGACCGCCGCTGTCCGACTCATCGCTCTCCCGGCCCCATGGCAGGTCGTCCCGAACGTCCGCTCCATGCTCCCCGGAGCCCCCACCAGAACCCACGAAGCCCGGCCCATGTCCCCCGGGATGATCACCGGCTGACCGACCGACCGAAACGCCTCCGGAACTTCCGGGTGACCCGCCGGGAACGCCCGCGTCGCCCCCTTGCGGTGGACCCAAACCCGTTTCTTCTTCCCGTCGACGGTGTGCTCCTCGAGCTTCGCGATGTTGTGGGCTACGTCGTAGAGCAGTTCCATTCCGAGGTCCTGCCAGGAACTTCCGAAGGTCTCGGCAAAGACCTCGCGGGCCTGCTGCATCAACAGTTGCCGATTCGTGAATCCGAAGTTGGCGGCGGCCCGCATCGCGGCGATGTACTTCTTCCCCTCCGGCGAATCGACCGGGGCACACGCGAGCTGGCGGTCCGGCAGACGGATTCCGTACTTCGCCGGGGCGTTGCGGAAGGCGGCGAGGGCGTCGTCGCAGACCTGGTAGCCCAACCCGCGGGACCCGGAGTGGATCATCACGCAGACCTGGTTGAGTTCGAGCCCGAACGCCTTCGCGACCTCCGCATCCGCGATGGAATCGACGACCTGGACTTCGAGGAAGTGGTTCCCGCTGCCGAGGGTTCCGCACTGCTCGGCACCGCGTTTGACGGCGTGGTCGGAAACCTCGTGTGGGTCGCCCCCGTCGATCTTCCCGTTGGCCTCGGTGTGGTCGAGGTCCCGCTCGACGCCGAGTCCGCGGTCGATGACGAACCGGGGCCCCTCACC
The DNA here is from genome assembly GCA_964552815.1 of uncultured Alcaligenaceae bacterium. Classification (GTDB taxonomy): domain Bacteria; phylum Planctomycetota; class Planctomycetia; order Gemmatales; family Gemmataceae; genus CAYUHJ01. Next base: position 1,107 of record CAZKIQ010000009.1, read on the forward strand.
CATGAGGGTGCGGGTTTCCTTGGAGTCGAACTTGTAGGACCCGCTTCGTCCGACGCCGGCCGGCACCGTCTCGAAGAGGTTGCGGACGAGCGTGCGGAGGTGCGGTTTGACGTCGTTCAGGAAGAGGTTCGTCTTCACGAGCCGAACGCCGCAGTTGATGTCGTAGCCGACGCCGCCGGGGGAAATGACGCCCCCCTCGGCCGGGTCGGTGGCGCAGACCCCGCCAATCGTGAAGCCGTACCCCCAGTGGATGTCCGGCATCGCGAGGCTCGCGACCTGGATTCCCGGAAGCGTGGCAACGTTCGCGACCTGGTCAAGGGCCTGGTCCTGCCGGATGGTCTTGATGAGCGTGTCGTTCGCGAAGATCAGCCCGTCGACGCGCATGTCTTCCCGGTAGCTTCGCGGAATCCGCCAGCAGCAGGGGTCGACCTGTTCCAGCGGTCCGGTGTAAGTCGCCTTGCTCATCCGAGCTCTCCAGAAGGTTCGGCCATTTTAGCTTCTCTCCTGCAAATCTCGGGAATAGAAGCCGTTCTCTTCGGACATTTCCTTCAAGAATGAGGTTCAAGTCGAGGGGGCAATTTTGCCGCCCGGTTGGCGAGGTTTCCCCGGGATCGGACGGAAAATGACGGATCGCGGCGCGAAGTTCCCTTGACCTGCGATTGGCACGCGCCTAACTTCATACTTTCCTGATTGCGGCCCCGCGTCGGCGGGAACGGCGGATTGACGAGGAGGACGGGCGTGGCCGGCTTCGCAAACGAACGCATCCGCATCCGGATGGAAGGCTACGACCACGAAGTTCTCGATCGCACCTCGACGGAAATCGTCCAGGTGGCGACCGACACCGGGGCGGAAGTGCACGGGCCGATCCCGCTGCCCACCCGCGTCGAGCGATACACCGTCCTGCGGTCGCCGCACATCGACCGGAAGAGCCGGGAGCAGTTCGAGATCCGCACTCACAAGCGGCTGATCGACATTCTTCGGCCGACGGGAAAGACGATCGAGGCACTGAACAAGGGCCTCAGCCTGCCCCCGGGCGTCGACATCAAGATCCGGGTGCTGAGCAACAGCGGAACGTGACATTCTCCCCTCTCGCCCGCTGGGGAGAGGGGGATTGGTGAGGGGGAAGACCCCAAGCCCGACGATGTTTGAGAAGGGCGTGAGGCATACCCCTCGCTCCTGCCCCTCTCCCCAGCGGGCGAGAGGGGATCGAAAACCGGACAACCAGAGTTTCGGACTTCGGGTCCGCCGCAATTTTCCCTCCCGCATTCCGGGTCGGAGCGGCAACACGACCCTTCCACCGCCCGGTGGCAGGTCCGAGGAAGGCGAGGCGATGGCCGCCGAGAATCCCGGCGTGGATACTCCACCCGAGCGAAAGACAACCGTCACCGGAACGATCACCCTCCCCGTCTTCGACACGAAGGGGGCCCAGGTCGGGACCGTTGACGTCGATCCCGCCGATTTCGGGGGGAAAATCAGCAAGGACCTCCTCCAGGAGGTCGTGCTGATGTACCTCGCGAACCAGCGGGCCGGGACGCACCACACCCTGCGTCGCGGGCAGGTCGCTGGCTCCACCAAGAAACTGTTTCGGCAAAAGGGAACGGGGAACGCCCGGGCCGGCACCAAGCGGACCAACAAACGTCGCGGCGGTGGTACCGCCAAGGGCCCGAAGCCCCGCGACTACGAATACCACCTGCCGAAGAAAGCCGTCCGATCTGCCACCCGCATGGCGATTCTGAGCAAGCTCGCCGACGGGGAAGCGGTGATCCTCGACGACCTGAGCATCGCCGCCCCGAAAACCAAGGAATTCGCGGCCATTCTGAAGGCGGTCAAGGTCGGCAAGAAAACCGTCGAGGATGGCAAGGAAATCGACGTCACCCTCGCCGATTCCACGGTGCTGCTGACGACGGCGGCTTACGACGTGAACGTCTACAAGTCCGGGCGGAACCTGGAAAACGTCAAGGTTCTCCCCGCTGCCGAATTGAATGCGTACACGGTCCTGAAACACAAACGGCTCGTGCTGACGAAGGCAGCCCTCGAAGCGCTCCGCGCCAAGAAGGTCGCCCGCCGGCCCGAACCCGCGACGGCGTGAGGTAGGAGGAAACCATGGCACGCGCCCGACCCAAGCCGAAGCGGTATCGCCGCAAGCTCGAAGCCCGCAAGCCGTGCGTCCACGGCCCAACCGGCATCGAGCTCCGCCCGCACCAGGTGCTGATCCGCCCGCTCGTCACCGAGAAGGGCACGCACCAGAGCAGCCGGTACAACAGCTATACCTTCATGGTCAACCCGCTGGCCACCAAGGTGCAGATCAAGGCAGCCGTCGAAGAATTGTTCAACGTCCGCGTCGACAAGGTTCGCACGCAGACCCGCAAAGGGAAGGTCGCCCGCTTCCGCCAGATTCTCGGCAAACAGCCGGACTGGAAGAAGGCGATTGTCACGCTCAACGACGAAGACCGGATCGAGTTCTTCTAAGCCAACCGCCGGGAAGATGTCTCGAACACGGATAAAGGATTGCGACCATGGGTATTCGCCAGTACAACCCGACCTCTGCCGGCCGACGGGCGGGTATGGTGTCCGATTTCGCGGACTGTACCCACCCCGGCGAAAACAAGCCGGAGAAGTCGCTGCTGAAGCGCCGCAAGAAAAAGGGCGGCCGAAACAACCAGGGGATCGTCACCTCCCGGTTCCGCGGCGGCGGTCACAAGCAGATGGTGCGCGTGATCGACTTCAAGCGGAAAAAGGACGGTGTCGAGGCGACGGTCGTGCAGGTCGAGTACGCCCCCTGCCGGACCGCCCGGGTCGCACTCCTCGAGTACCCGGACAAGGAACGCCGCTATATCCTCGCCCCGGACGGCCTCAAGGCCGGCGACAAGGTCGTATCTGGGGACGGTGAGACCGTCGAACCCCGGCCGGGCAACTGCATGCCGCTATCGCGGATTCCGGTCGGGATGCCGGTCCACTGTGTCGAACTCACCCCAGGTCGCGGCGGCCAGATCTGCCGAAGCGCCGGCTGCAGCGCAACCCTCAGCGCCCGCGAAAAAGACTGGGCGCTGCTCACCATGCCCAGCGGCGAAATCCGCCGGGTTTCGAGCAAGTGCCGAGCGACGATCGGCACGGTCTCGAACGCCGAGCACATGAACATCAGCATCGGCAAGGCCGGGCGGGTCCGCTGGAAGGGTCGCAAGCCCCACAACCGCGGCACGACCATGAACCCGACCGACCACCCAATGGGCGGCGGCGAAGGGCGGACGGCCGGCGGTCGCAACCCCTGCTCCCCCAGCGGCGTTCCCTCCAAGGGGGGCAAGACCCGCTCGAAGCGGAAACCGTCGAACGCGGCGATCGTCCGCCGGCGACCGGCGGGGCCGTTCCAGCAGTCGAACTGATTTTTGTGAAACGCCCGGGAATTCGGTTTGCAAGCGGATTCCCCGAATTTTGCCACTGTTCAACTGGACCCCTGCGGCGCATAAATAACAGTCCGGCCTTGAACTGGTCGGATGCATACAAGAGGGTGGGGATCACGGCATGAGCCGGTCGCTGAAGAAAGGCCCGCACGTCGACCTCCGGCTCTTCGCGCGGGTCGAGAAGCAAGGGAACAGCAAGGAACCGATCAAGACCTGGTCGCGCGATTGCACCATCGTCCCGGAATTCATCGGCGCCACGTTCCTGGTCCACAACGGAAAAGCGTTCAACAAGGTCTACGTGACCGAAGATATGGTCGGTCACAAGCTCGGCGAGTTCTCGCCGACCCGGACGTTCAAGGGCCACAGCGGCGGCAAGGGCAAGAAGTAACGCCATCCGTCATTGGTCCGATGTCCCTTGTCCAGCAGGCCGGGTGACAGTTGGGGAATGACTCGGGACGAATGACTAAGGACGACCGATGATTTACCGAGCCAAGCACCGATACTGCGACGTCGCACCGCGGAAGATGCGGCCGTTCGTCGATTTGATTCGGGGCAAAAACGTCGACGAAGCCATCGAGCAACTCCGGTTCCTCCCGAACCGCGGGGCCCGGATGATCGAGGCGGTCGTCAAAAGCGCCATCGGCAACGCCGAGGATCAGGGCTGCCGGAATCTCGACGAACTCGTCGTGACCGAAGCCCGCATCGACGGGGCTCCGATGTTCAAGCGGATTCGTCCGCGGGCTCGCGGCACCGCCTTCGGGATCAAGAAACGGCTGTCCCACATCGTCATCGCCCTCACGGACATCGAAGCTCTCGAAGCTTCCTTGGCCACTGCGGGCGTGGCGACCGGTTCCCAGGAGCCGGCAGCAGCCGAGTGACGGAATTTCCACCGAGGCAGGGGGCCGGCCAACCGATGGCCGACCCCCGAGTTGTTTGAAGAGTCGACCGATACGGAGTAGGGGGCAACGATGGGTCAGAAAGTTCGGCCGACCGGCTTCCGCACCGGGGTCATGCAGACCTGGCTCAGCTCGTGGTACGCCAACAAGCAGGACTTCTCCGAGTTGCTCGTCGAGGATGTCCGCATCCGCGAGTTCGTGACCCGATTCCTGACCACCCGCCGGGACCGCAAGGAAACCCGGCCGATGATCGCCAAAACCAAGATCGAGCGAACCCGCGAACGCGTCATCGTCACGATCTACTCCAGCAAGGTCGGGGCGATCATCGGCAAGAAGGGTGAGAAGATCGAGAAACTCACCAAGGCCCTCGAAAAGCTGACCCGTCGGCATATCGAGGTGAAAACCGTCGAGGTGACCCGGCCGGAAATCGACCCGCAACTGGTCGGCGAGGAAATCGCGGAGCAACTCGAAAAGCGCGCCAGCTTCCGCCGGACGATGAAGAACGCGATTCAGCGGGCGATGGAAAACGGGGCCAAGGGCGTGAAGCTCCAACTGTCCGGCCGACTCGGCGGGGCGGAAATGGCACGCTGCGAAAAGGCGATGGACGGCAGCATCCCGCTGTCCACCCTGCGGGCAAAAGTCGACTTCGGGTTCTCCGAAGCCAAGACTCCGCAAGGAAACATCGGGATCAAGGTCTGGATCAACAACGGCGACTTTGTGACCGGGGAGATCAACGATGCCACTGATGCCCAAGCGGGTCAAGTATCGAAAAAACCAACGCGGCGTCGTAAGGGGTAAGGCGGCCCGGGCGAAGTACCACGGCGCAATCAAGGGCCACGCCAACCGCGGAAACTACGTCGCGTACGGCGATTACGGCCTGCAGTCCCTCGAAGGCGGCTGGCTGTCGGCCGAGTGCATCGAGAGCGCCCGGATCACCATGACCCGCGTCGTCTCCGGCGAAGGGCGATACTACATCCGCGTCTTTCCGCACAAAAGTGTGTCCGCCATCGCGGCAGAAACACGGATGGGTAAGGGGAAGGGCGAACCGGAATACTGGTGCGCGGTCGTGAAGGCCGGCCTGGTGATGTTCGAGATTGGCGGCATCCCCGAATCTGCCGCCCGCGACTGCCTCGCCCGCGTCGCCTACAAAATGCCGTTCAAATGCCGGTTCGTGACCCGCCGGCCGAGCGTGTAACCGACAGGATATTCCGAACCGCACTGGACACTGCACACTGGAACTGGAACTGGTGACGCGATGAAGGCGAGCGAACTCCTCGGAATGAGCGACGAGCAACTGATGCTCACCATCCGGGATCTCGAAAAACACCTGTTCCAGCTCCGCTTCCAGTCGGCAACCGACCGCCTGGAAACCCCGAGCGAGATACGCAAGGCGAAACGCGACATCGCCCGGATCAAGACGGAACAACGCAAACGGGAGCTCGCGGCTCTGCCCAAGATCACCGACGAGGTCCTGGCGAAGGGCATCGCCGACTGGTCCGCGAAAACCGAGGGGCCTGGTAAGCGACGGGCGAAGCGAGCCGTCGCCCGCCTCACGGCCCTTCACGAAACCCGGGTGAAAGCCAAGCCCACCGCCACGACCAAGACGAAGTGAAGTAGGGGAAGATTCCGATGGCAGACGCAGCAACCACCCCGACGACGACCGCCCCGGCCAAGACCACCGGCCGACGCATCGTCACCGGCATCGTCACCCGCGACAAGTCCGACAAGACTCGCCGGGTCGAGATCCAGCGGTTGGTCCGGCACCCGAAATACGGGAAGTTCATCAAACGGCGGACGGTCTGCTACGTCCACGACGAAACCAACGCCTCGCACCTGGGCGATACGGTCGAGATCCAGGAATCCCGGCCGCTCTCCCGGACCAAGCGGTGGACGCTCCTGAAGGTGACGATCCCCGCCGCCAGCCGGACCGTCGCCAACCTCGAAGGGGCCGTCGCCGGAAGCCAGGTTCCCGAAGCGTCGGGTTCCGCGGAAACGAAGTGACCTGACCATAGCGGCTGACTGGGGGAACGAGTCATGATCCAGATGTACACCTATCTCGATGTCGCCGACAACACCGGCGCCAAAGAGGTCATGTGCGTCCAGGTGCTCGGCGGCACGAAACGACGCGTCGCCTACCTCGGCGACATCATCCGGGCCAGCGTCAAGAAGGCTCTGCCCGGCGGCGACGTGAAGCCCGGCGACGTCGTGAAGGGCGTGATCGTCCGCACCAAGATTGCGACCCGGCGCGAAGACGGCAGCTACGTCCGTTTCGACCGCAACGCCCTGGTGCTGCTCGACAACGATAACAACCCCCGCGGGACCCGGATCTTCGGGGCCGTCCCCCGAGAACTCCGGGCGAAGTTCAACAAGATCATCAGCCTCGCCGCTGAAGTTGTGTGAGGATCGAGGTCGCGATGTACATCCGCAAAGACGATACTGTCGTGGTGACGGCCGGCGACGACAAGGGGAAGCGCGGCAAGGTTCTGCGCGTCCTCCGGGCCGAGAACAAAATCGTGGTCGAAGGCGTCAACCGCGTCTACCGGCACCTAAAGCCGTCGCGCCGCAACCCCCAGGGCGGTCGACTCTCCAAGGAAATGCCGATCGACGCGTCCAACGTCAGCTTCATCGATCCCCAGACCAACGTCCCGACCCGCGTCGGGATCCGCTACCTCGAAGACGGCAGCAAAGAACTCTACGCCAAGAAGAGCGGCGCCCGCATCCGCGTCCTCTCCAAGGCCAACACCAAATACGCGAAAAAAGCCTGATTCCACGAGCCCGGACCCGTCCCGTTGGCATGGGATGAGGAGTAGGCTCCGAGAGGACGACCGATGACGACTGCCCGAATGCAGGATCGCTACACCAAGGAAATCCTGCCCGAGCTCGGCAAAAAGTTCGGACGCACCAACGTCCACAGCCTGCCGAAACTCCAGAAAATCGTCGTGAATATGGGGGTCGGAAAAGCCCTCCAGGACAAGAACCGCCTCACGGAAGCGGTCGACCACCTCGGCCAAATTGCCGGGCAACGGCCGCAAATCACGAAGGCAAAGCAGGCGATCTCCGCCTTCCGTCTCCGGCAAGGAAACGACATCGGCTGCCGGGTGACCCTCCGCGGCAAGCGGATGTATGAGTTCCTCGACCGCCTGATCAACCTGGCGCTCCCCCGGATCCGCGACTTCCGGGGCGTGAACCCGAAATCGTTTGACGGCAACGGCAATTACAACATGGGACTGTCGGAGCAGATGGTGTTTCCGGAAATCGACCCGGACAAGGTGAACTTCACCCAGGGGATGGACATCACCTTCTGCACCAGCACCCGCAACGACGACGAAGCCCGCGAACTTCTGAAACTCTTCGGAATGCCATTCCGCGAGTGACCGAGGTCGCTCCCAAGGTTTGATTTTCTGCGGAACGGCCGAGCCCGCCGGCGACCCCGGTATCCGGTTCGGAACGCCGCCCTGTGAGGAATATCGAATGTCTACCACCGCGAAGATGGCCAAGTACAAGAAGCAGCTGGCTGCGCTCGACGCGCACCGCAAGGAACTGGCCAAGCCCGAGGGGCAGCGGGATCAATCGAAGATCCTCCAGCCTCGGGAACTGATCCGGATCCGCCAGCGCTGCCAGCTCACCGGCCGGCCGCGAGCCGTCTTCCGGAAGTTCGGCATCTGCCGGATCAAGTTCCGGGAACTCGCCAGCAACGGCCTGATTCCCGGAATCCGCAAAGCCTCCTGGTAGTTTCAAGTTCCAGAGTGGCACGTTCCGCCGGAACGGCTCTGCAACGCGACGGTCCAACACGACACTGAACCCAAAATCTCGGAACTTGAAACTCGGGTGATGCTATGATGACTGACCCGATTGCGGACATGCTGACCCGGATCCGCAACGCGAGCAACGTCGAACGCCCTGCCGTCGAAATGCCCGCGACCAAGCTCAAAATCGCCATCGCAAAAGTCCTCCAAGACGAAGGCTTCGTGATCGGCTTCGAAGTGGGCAAGAAGGTCGCCACCGAGAATGGCGAGGAATTCCAGCCCGCCACCAATCTTGGCGAAGCCCACGTGCTGCTCCGCGTCTACCTCAAGTACGGGCCCGACGGCGAGAAGGTGATCCGCCACATCGAGCGGTACTCGAAGCCCGGCCGCCGTGTCTACCAGGGCTACAAGGAAGTCCGCCGGGTCCTCGACGGCCTCGGCATCGCGATTCTGTCCACCAGCCGGGGCGTCATGAGCGACCGCCAAGCGAAACAGGCCAAGGTTGGCGGCGAAATCATCGCCACGGTCTGGTGATTACCCAAACAGAGGCCCCGTTCCGGGCACGATCCGGTGAAGCCTCGGAGGAACTGCAATGTCTCGGATTGGTCGACAACCTGTGGTCATCCCCGCCGGCGTCAAGGTCGCCGTCAATGGCCAGACCGTCTCGGTGCAGGGTGCCAAGACGAAGCTCGAACAGACCTTCCACCCCCGCATGAAGATCGCGACGGACGGCAAAACCGTCACCGTCACCCGCCCGGACGACGACCGCGAAAACCGCGCCCTGCACGGCCTCACCCGGGCCCTGATCAACAACATGGTCGTGGGCGTCACCACCGGCTACACCAAACGCCTGAAAATCGAGGGCGTCGGTTACCAGGCCGCCATGAAGGGGAAAGGGGTCGAACTCACCGTCGGGTTCGCGAACCGCATCCTCCACACCCCGCCCGAAGGCGTCACCGTCCAGGTCCCCGACCCGACGACCATCGTCGTCACCGGTGCGGACAAGCAGAAGGTCGGCCAGTTCGCCGCCGAGATCCGGGCCAGCAAGAAGCCCGAACCGTACAAGGGCAAGGGCGTCCGCTACGAGGGCGAAAAGGTCACCCTGAAGGAAGGGAAGTCGTTCGCCGGCAAGTAACTTATTTCGTCCTTTGTCAATTGTCCTTCGTCCTTCGTGGGTGGTTCCAGACCCATCCCGTGAGACGAGGCGAGGATACAAAGGACCAGTGACAAGAGACGAAGGACGAACCCAATGGACGCACAGAAACTCAAAGCCCGGCGAGCGGAACGGCGGAAATTCCGGGTCCGACGCGCGATTCACGGCACCGCCGAGTCGCCCCGACTCTCGGTCCACCGCAGCAACCTGCACATCTCGGCTCAGCTCATCGACGATGATGCCCAGGTCACCCTGGTCTCGGCGTCGACGAAGGACAAGGACGCCGAGGTCAAGTACGGCGGCAACATCAAGGGCGCGACTGCCGTTGGCAAAAAACTCGCCGAAAAGGCGAAGGCCAAGGGGATCGCCAAGGCCGCCTTCGACCGGGGATATTACCGGTTCCACGGCCGCGTGAAAGCCCTCGCCCGGGCTGCCACGGAAGCCGGACTGGTCTGCACCGGCCTGAAGGATGAACCGAAGAAGGAAAAGGCCGCACCCGTCGACCCGAAGGCCGCCAAGGCCAAGGGCGAAGGCAAGAAAAAGGAACCGGCGAAAGCCTAACCCAAGAATCGGCGAGATTCCCCAGGCGGCCCGTCCGTTCTGGATAACCCCTGGGATACCCAAGGTGGCATATGGCACGTGAACGTGGTGGCGATCGCGGCGATCGAGACAGCCGCGATCAGGGAATGGTCGACTTCGTCGTCCGGATCAGCCGGTCCGCCTGCGTCGTCAAGGGCGGCCGTCGCTTCAGCTTCAACGCCCTCGTCGTCGTCGGCGACAAGTCCGGCAAGGTTTCCTTCGGCTACGGCAAGGCGAACGAAGTTCCCCCCGCCGTCGAAAAGGCGATCAAGGAAGGCGAGGCGATGGCCCGCCGATCCAAGAAATTGAACCTTCGCGGCACCACGATCCCGCACCGCGTGATCGGCAAGTTCGGGGCCAGCCGGGTCATTCTCGTGCCCGCTGGCCCTGGTACTGGCGTGAAGGCGGGCCCCGGTGTCCGCGAAGTCCTCGCCGCCGCGGGGATCCAAAACATCCTGACCAAAACCCACGGGTCGACGAACCCGATCAACCTCGTGAAGGCGACAATCAACGGCCTGCAGCAACTGCGGACCCGCGAGCAAGTCGCCGCACTCCGGGGGGTGGCACTCTAATGGACCTCAACGCAGTTCACGCCGGCGCCGGCAAACGTCGGCTCAAGAAGCGGGTCGGCCGGGGGATCGGATCCGGGCACGGCAAAACCGCCACCCGCGGGATGAAGGGGCAATACGCCTCCGCCGGGGCCGAGATGTTCTCCACCGTCTACACTGGTGGCCAGACCCCGATCCACCGCCGATTCCCGAAACGCGGCTTCTCCAACGCCCGTTTCGCCAAGGTCTACGCGATCGTCAACGTCGGCGACCTCAACGCCTTCAACGACAACGCGACCGTTGACCTCGCCGCCCTCAAGGCTGCCCGGATCGTCAACGGAACCTGGGACGGCCTTCGCGTCCTTGGGGAAGGCGAGTTGACGAAGAAAATCACCGTGAAGGCCGACCACTTCACGGAATCCGCGAAATCGAAGATCGAGGCCAAGGGCGGTAAGGTGGACCTGATTCCGCCGCCGAAGAAGCCGGTCAAGAACAAGATGAAGCCGAAGCCGGCCAAGAATTCCTGATGCCGGACTCCAGGGGATAGGACTGGTCGGACCCGTACGGTCCGGGTTAGTCTTATCCCTTGTCGCGTTTTATCCCCGCCGGAGGCGATCGTGGGTCAACTGTTCACCATCTTCCGCATCCCCGAACTTCGGCGGAAGATCTTCATCACCCTCCTTTTCCTGGCGGTTTACCGGATCGGGTACTACGTCCCGCTGCCGATGATCGACCAGGAAAAGATGCAGGAGAAGATGAGCCAGGCTTCCGGCGGAGCTCTCGGCCGGGTGCTGGGCTATGTCTCGCTCTTTTCCGGTGGGAACCTCTCGAACGCCTGCATCTTCGCCGTCGGCATCATGCCGTACATCTCCGCGTCGATCATCATCCAGCTTCTCTCATCCGGGGTGGTGCCATCCCTGGAGAAACTCCGCAAGGAGGGGGAAGCCGGCCGGAAAAAGATCAACGAGTACACCCGCTACCTGACCGTTCCCATCTGCATGATCCAGGCGTTCATGATCACGCAGTGGTTGATGAGGCCCGACACCGGGGACGGAGAATCCCACGGGATGGGGCTGGGTAGGCCGGGGTACATGTCCGACGGGTTCCAGTACCTGTTCCTGCCGACGGCCGTCCTCATCATGACGACCGGGTGCCTGTTCCTGATGTGGCTCGGCGAGCAAATCGACGAGTATGGCATCGGGAACGGGATCTCGCTCATCATCATGGCCGGGATTGTTGCCCGGATTCCCGATGCGACCGGGTCGCTGCTCTTCGTCCCCGGCACCTCGCAGATCAAACCGAGCCTCTTCACTCTCGGCAGCGAGGGGGACGTGAGTCTGGAACAGGTCGTCGTGCTCGCCTTCCTCTTCGTGGGAGTGATCGTCGGGGTCATCGCCATCACAAAGGCCCAGCGGCGGATCCCGACGCAGTCGGCGAAGCACGTCCGCGGTCGGCGGGTCTTCGGCGGAACCCGGAACTATCTGCCCATGAAAGTGAACGCGGCCGGGGTCATGCCCGTGATTTTCGCCAGCACCCTGTTGATCCTCCCGCAGTTCATCTTCAACATCATCGCGAACCTCGCACCCGACGCGACCTGGGCGGCGAACCTCTCGAACATCTTCGGGCGAGGAAGTGGCTGGCTGTACAACGTCATGTACATCGCCCTGATCTACCTCTTCTGCTACTTCTGGGTCGCGATCACCTTCAACCCGAAGGAAATCGCCGACAACCTGAAGGATTACGGCAGTTTCATCCCCGGGTATCGCCCCGGGAAATCCACGGCTGATTACCTCGAACGCGTGCTGATGCGGATCACCTACGTCGGGGCGGCGTTCCTCGCGATCGTCGCGATCATCCCGAGTATCATCCAGTCGGAGATGAAGGTCGACCCGCGGATCGCGAGTTTCTTCGGCGGCACCGGCTTGCTGATCGTCGTGAGCGTCGCCCTGGACCTTGTGCAGAAGATCAACAGTCACCTGGTCATGCGGAACTACCCCGGCCTGACCGAGGATTGATCGTCGTTGCGGTCTCCGTTGCCAATCAATCGCCCGGGAATCCACGGATTTCCGGGCGATCTCGTTTTCTGGTCACAGGTCGCCGCTGCCCCGTTTTGACCACCACGGCAGGAAAAGCCCGCCATCGACGTGCATCACCGTCCCTGTGATGTAGTCCGACCCCGGTTCCGCGAGGAATAGCACCGCCCGGGCGATTTCCTCGCTGGTCGCCAGCCGACCCCACGGGAGCCCTTTTGCCGCCTGCTGGATCTGATCTTCCGGAAGGAATTTGCGTTCCCCGGGGGTGTCGGTCCATCCGGGGTAAATCGAGTTGACGCGGATTCGGTGCTGGAGCAATTCCGTGGCGGCGGTTCGCATCATCTGGTCGAGCGCGGCCTTGGCCATGTTGTAGGCCATGCAATTTGGGAACGCGATCTGGGCGTGCGGGGAACTGACGATCACCACCGATCCGCCCTGCTTTTGTTCAATCATGCGGGCACAGGTCGCCCGCAATCCGTAGTACGCCCCCCACATGGAGATGTCGATGGTCTTGCGGAACCCGGCCATGTCGGCGACGGTGAAGGGTTCGCGTTCCGAGAAAACTGCGGAGGAAATGTAAACGTCGATGCGTCCGAGTTTGTCGACCGTTTCCGCAACCATCCGCTCGACGGCGGCCTGATCGGAGATGTCGAGGGGAAACAGAGGTGCGCGTTTCCCGAGGGCGGTAATGTCCCGGGCTGCGGACTCGGCTTCTTCCGCGAGGGAGTAGTAGTTGAGTGCGACGTCCGCGCCGGCCCGGGCGAGGGCGATGGCAGTCGCCCGGCCGATGCCAGACGATGCCCCGGTGACCAGAGCGACTTTCCCTTCCAGCGACCCCGCCATCGAACCACCTCGGAGAGCGTCGCTGGCAGGAATCAGGCATCCGCGGATCGCCGGGCCGATTTCGGCTTCGCGAGTCCCGCCTTCTCCATCAGCGACTGGCTGAAGATATCCTCTTGCTCGGCCAGGGCCTCTTCGAGGTCGCTGCCGTGCGTCAGGGCGTATTGAAGGATATAGCGGTGGGTGGCGACGCTGACCTCGTCACCCGGGCGAAGAGCTTTGCGGAGCGTCCGCTCGCCGTTGACCTTGACCCCGTTGGTGCTGCCGAGGTCGACGACCATCCAGTAGCCCTTCTGGTAGGTGAGCTCGCAGTGGGTTCCGGAGATGTTCTGGAAGTTCAAGCGGATGTCGCAAGATTCCCGCCGGCCGATCGTCATTCGCGGCCGCATAAGAGGGATGGCATCACCGCCGCCGACAGGGACGAGTTCGCCCAGTTTTTCGATCGACATATCTCAACTCCGGGGCGCAAGTGCGAGTCGTGAGTCCCCCGGCGCCCAGGGCGGGGGCGAGAAATGATGACGATTCTGAGTATAGCCCATGCGGGGACGCGAGGGAAACAGTCTATTCGCCGTTCGGTGATACCCGGTGACACCCCATCGTCGTACCTGACCAGCATCGAAACGCCTGTCCAAAACCCGGCGGAAAGACTCTATCCTCCCGTAGGTCACGGACCCCGCCGACCAAGATCTCCCATCGGAGCAATCGGATGCGTTCGACACGTCGGGAATTCCTCGCCGCCACGGCCGCCTCGCTCGCCTCCGCCGGGATCGCTACGGTGTCCGCCGGACCCGCGAAACGCAAACCGGTCATCCTGCTGCGATCCTCCTGGCAGACCGTCAATATCGGGGACATCGCCCACACGCCGGGAATCCTCACGCTTCTGGAAACGCACATTCCGGAAGCGGAGGTCCGCCTCTGGCCGTCGAGCGTCAAGGACGGCGTCGCGGAATTGCTGACCGCTCGCTTCCCAAAACTCAAGATCGTGCAGAAACCCGACGAGTTGCGAACCGCGTTCGACGAGTGCGACTTTCTCCTCCACGGTTCCGGGCCATCCCTGGTCGCCGCCAAGCACGTCGCGAAATGGCACGAGGAAACCAAGAAACCCTTCGGCGTCTACGGGATCACCTACAGTTCCACCGACCCGGAACAGATCAAGCTCCTGTCGGCCGCCAAGTTCGCATTCTTCCGCGATTCCGTTTCGTTGGAAACCGCCAAGAAGCTCGGGGTGAAATCAACCGAGATGGGTTTCGCCCCGGACGCGGCTTTTGCCGTCGACCTCCGAGACAACGACAAGGCAACGGAATTCCTAAAAGCCAACGGCCTGGAAGAGGGGAAGTTCCTCTGTTGCATCCCCCGGCTTCGCAACACCCCGTACTGGAAGATCCGCAACAAGGCGATGACGGCCGAGGATGACCGCAAGCACGCGGAGAACCAGAAGTTCAAGGATCACGACCACGCCCCGCATCGGGCGGCCATCGAGCAGGTCGTGAAGCACACGGATTTCAAGGTTCTGGTTTGCCCCGAGGACGTCAGCCAGATGGCCGTTGGCAAGGAGTTGATCGTCGACCCGCTTCCGGCCGAGGTGAAGAAACGCGTGGTGTGGCGGGACAAGTACTGGCTCACCAACGAGGCGTTGAGCGTCTACGTCAAGTCGGCGGGCCTGTTCGGGAACGAGATGCATTCCCCCATCATGGCCGTCGGCAACGGGGTCCCGGCCATCGTCTGCCGGTGGAGCCAGCAGACCAGCAAGGGGTACATGTGGCGCGACATCGGGCTCGGCGACTGGCTCTTCGATTTTGATCAGGAAGCGGACCTCGCCAAGGTTGCGCCGGCCGTACTGTCGCTGGCCAAGGATCCGAAACTCGCCCGGGAAAAAGCCGCAAAGGCCAGGGATGTCGTCAAGGGAAAGCAAAAGGAGACAATGGGGATTCTGTCTAGGTTCCTCACCTGAGCGAGAAACACAGCCAAACCAGTTTGGAGAGGATCAGAAGGAGAAAAACCGACGATTTGTCAACCCTGCATCGCAATCGAAAGATCCCGGTTGATCCGTCTCCGGATCAGAAACTCATCATCGTCCAACCAGCCACGGACACCTGGGCCGATTGCAAAGTCGTCGCTGACCACCGACCGGATCACGGTATCGACCAGTTCCAGAGGTTGTGCCGTGAAATACCGGTTGGCGGCACCCCGGACGTCGATCGAGTCCAGCCGCAAGAAGAGTTCCTCGAGCCGACCCAGGGCCACTCCGGTGGGGGCGTGACCCAGGGCGGCGGCGTAACCCAGGGCAACCGCGGTCCGTTCTCGCTCGTCGGGAATCGACCGACTGTAAAGTCGATCGCGTGCCCCATCGAGGATACGCATTCCCGCGTCCGCATTCCCCACCGCAAACCAGCCCACGGCCAGACCCAGATCCAGGGGCCCAGGTGGCACCACCTGGGCAACAGGGTGCTCCCCGGTTCCACCATCGAGGGCAGCCAGCAGATCTCTTGCTTCCATCACGAGCCCCAAGGTGCGAACCGAGCGGAAGAACTCCCCCGCCACCGCCTCCAGAGCCCGTCTCGACGCAGAACCGCCAGACGCACAGGTCAATCGGAGATGGGCAATGATCTGGGTCATCGGACCCGGAAGATGGTACAAGGCCGCGGCATGAGCAGCGGACGCCAGGATTCGCGCTTCGTAGCGGGCTACCCCGCCCGGGCCACGATCCGCACCTGGCACGCTCGTCCGCACCCAGTCCCCCGTCTGGGAAAGAGCCCGTGGGACCCAGCTCAGCAACTCGGTCACAATGGCAGCATCCAGGCGCGGGGCGATCTCGAGCAAGACAAGAACGGTCCTGGGTAACCAGGTGACTGCGGGTTCCCCTATGCGACCAGCCAGCAAGTCCCGAACCAGGTCGACGGAAACCTGGGTGTCAACCAGCAGGGCTGCCAACTGGAGACCGAGTGAGTCCGTCCCCAGAAATTCTCTCAGTTCCAAACCGCGAAAGGGGAGGACTCGATCCACCGGCTCCAGAATCTTCGAACAGGCTCTAAGCCGATCGACGGCGTAACGACCCAGGTGATCCAGTTGATTCAGTTCCCGGTCAGGACCAGCGGGGAACCCGGGGGCGGCGGCACGGCCGTCCTGTGCGGAGCGAATCCGGTCGCGGAAACAGGCCACCAGGATCCGATGCACCAGCGGATTCGCGTCGGGACTCGCTGCGGACTCGATCTGTTCGATGGCTGCAATTTCCAGATCCTTGGCGCGACTGCGGTCCCCGAGCTTGCTCATTCCCCAGGCCAACATCAAGTCCGCGTACCCGGCTGTGCAAGTTGGCTCGGCGTCCAGTCCGGCCCACTGGAGCCTCCCAGGCCCGTTGAGCCGATCCACCCAGCGCCGCACCGGGTCCCTGAGTCGAGCCAGCCATTCCCGTGCGCTCTGCGACCGGTCGCCGCCAGCCGTACCCTGGAACCGCAAGAACGAGGGGGCATCGAGGTCGAGACCGGGTCCGGCGTCGAGAAGACGCCGAAACAGCCGATCACGGCAGCGAGCCAGAGCTAGTGGGTCTCCCTCGGACAGCCGGGCCGCTGCACCATGGGCGAGCCAGACCGACCGAGCTGGCAAGTCCGTCTCATGTGATCGAACCAGGTCGACAAGGCTCAGCAGGTGCGGGGACAGGTCTGGTGCCTGCGTGGAGATGGTGCTTGCCCAGCTCAGGTAGGCCGCTGCGACACGCGCACACTGCACGGTTCGGGTTTCGAGTAGTTCCTCCAAGGTTGGTCGATCGGGACCCATCCGGGCAGCCCTTGTTTCCGCCTTCAACCAGTTGCCCAGCCAGGCGGATGGCGCGGCGTCTCGCTCCCAGATTGCGTTGGTCCAGCAGACCGCTGCATCGGCTGGATTTCCGACAGCGGTATAGACCTCCGCGAGATCCGCCCAGACCTCGGCTCGTTGCGAAGGGGACAGACCCGGGACCTCGGTGAGCACCCTGTTTTCGAGAGCAGACCGGCGAGCGGCCCACTCGTTTCCTAACAACAGAATTTCTGGCGAAGACAGTTTCTCCCCTGCCCGGCCAGGTGTTGTCACGGGAATCAGGTTCTGCCTTTTCTTCCGCGATCCCCGCTTGCGGCGACGAGGAATCGCGGCCAGCATCCGTCTCAGGTTCCGCGTCAACCAACCTGGTTCCGGAACCAGCTCGGGCACGGGTGCGACTTTCGGGACGACGACCCGCGGGGGGAAGGGAACCTCCTGCTTGGGATCCTGTTCCAGCGTGAAGCTGGGAAGAACCAGGCAGAAACGATCAGTCTGAGCCAACATCGGGGCAGGGTCGGGAACTAGATACTGGATTCGCGAATCGAGGCGATGGAAGGCAGTCCGAGGAACATGGTGGATGTCAAACCTAGTACCCGACCCTGGTGACACCCAGGTGACCAGGTCTGGGGTGGCACCCAGGGTTCGGGCGAGGACGGCTGAGTGGATTGTGGGACGTAGTCGCGAACCAAGTGGGATGTAGATCGGAGGTAGCTCGTGCTCGAGGACCCAGGCATGGGAATCTGGTAATACGGCGGGGGTAGACCGGCCTGGTTCCGCCCGGAGAATGACCGCCTTCTCGCCCGACGGGGACCGGACCTCGGCCACGTCGAACAGGAGAAGCACTCGCTCGTCGGTTCCCCGAGCCAGTTCCAGCAAGCTGTCGAACTCGGAAGACGAAAACACCCACATTGAGGGGATCGCACCTGCCGAGTTTCGAGCAGGGAGAAGGTGCAGATTTTCTCCTAGTTGCAGCGCACGAGAAGTGATCGAGGCCAGGGTGGATCCTGTGAGCGGGAAGAGGTCTCGCTCCGGTGCGAACGTCTCGTCCGGGTAGAAGGTCCACTTACCTGGTGGCCGGACAAGTGCGAGCGTCCCCTCGCGAATCGGGATCTTGTTGTCCAGAGGGTGTCGCCAGCCGAGGCGGACCCAGACCCTGGGTGCCTGTTCCACGAATGCTTCGATTGCTGGATTGTGTGATGTGAGGGTAAACGTGGGTGGTTCCGATGTCAGGAGCCAGGCGCGACCCTTGGCGCTGTCCTCTGCAAGCAACCGGGTGCGAATCTGCTGGGGTCGGATCCGCACCACCTCGGCGGAGACCCGGGCCAGTTCCTGGTCGGGGAGTTCGAGCAGGACCCGCCCGAGGGGTGGTTTCTCGAATGGTCGCAAGCTCAATAGCTCAGCCCAGCAGTCGAATACCTTGGTCGGTGGGACCGTTCCGGGGGAAAGAAACTGGACGCCGATCCGCTGGAGTCCAGCGACCGCGTCACGAGTCAGTTCCTCGGGTTGCTCGACCCAGGCCCTCCCGTTTCCATCCAGGCCGGCGCGGATCCGTTGCCTGGCTACCTCCGTGGGGACGATGCCCGCGGCAAGGGCCAGTCGCAGCGCGTCCGGGTTTGGGAAAAACAGCGCGGGCATGGGTCAGGGTGCATGACCAGGTTGCGGGAGAAACCCCGATCCACTGTAGCATTCCGATCGTGGAAATCACGGGTTCGCGGGTGGGGAAATGGAAACACCGTGGGCCGACAGGTTTCCCTGCCGGCCCACGGTGTGTCAGCGGTGTCCCGCGACGGTTAGCGATTAGTGGCAGCAGGAAGGAGCGCCGCAGCCGGTGTCACAGCCGCACTTGGCTTGCTTGGCGAAGATCCCGCGGATCTTGTCCTTGAGCTTCGGCCGGGCGCAGGGGTCGCAGCAAACCGGTTCGCACGGGTTGCAGGCCGGAGCACAGGCCGGGGCACAAGCGACAACCTTCTCGACGCACTTCGGAACCAGCTTGCAGCACATCACCGTCTCGCAGTGCGGGACGCAGACCGTGACGCAGCGGGTCGCCTGGTACGGGACGCACTTGGTCACGCAGCAGGTGTAGGTTTCGGTGCGGCATTCTGGCACGCAGCGGGTGCGGCAGACCGGAACCTGGCAGGTCACGCACTCGGTGACGCAGCGGGTCCGGGTGCAGGGAACCTGGATGCACTTCGACACGCACTCGTAGGTGCAGATCGTCTTGGTGCAGGGGACGCAGACCTTGACCTTCTTGCAGACCGTGACCGGGCAGCAGACGGTTTCGCAGTGCGTCACCTTCTTGCAGACGGTCTTGGTCGTGGGGCAGGGGCAGTAGCAAGGGTCGAACTTACCCTTGATCTTGTCCAGGATGCCCGGGCCAACGGTCACGCACTCGGGCACGTAGCTCGTGTGCTTGACGGTCTTGGTCCGCATCTCCGTGACCATCTGGGTTTCCCACTTGGTCTCGTTGACGGTGATCGTCTTGGTGACCGGAACCCGTTCGGTGACGATCTTGTTGACCATCACGGTCTCGGTGACCGGCTTGGAGACGAACTTGGTGCGGGTTTCCATCACCGTTTCCGTGACGGGCTTCATCACGGTGACGGTGCGGGTGCGGGTTTCCGGAACGGTTTCGTGCCGGTACGCGGTGTAGGTTTCTTGCTTGGTCTCTTGGCGATACACGGTCCGGGTAACCGGAACTTGCTCGCGGACCCACTCGGTAACGCGGATGGTGGTGTATCCGCTGCCGACGCCACCAGCGACTGCGCCGCATCCGCCCGCGATCGGAGCGGGTGCCGGAGCCGGTTTTGCTTCGTCCGCCGCCCACGCGGAGGCGCCGAACAGGCTGACGCACACCGCCGTCAGCGTACAGACTTTCAGACGACGAAAGCTCATGATCTCTCCATTCCCGTTCGGCACCTCGGCCTTCCCCGCCCGCGGTCGTCCCTCATCCCGCTGCCAACGGCGGTTTGGTCTCGAAGTGCTTGCCGAAGATATTCCCCACGCTGGCGAGATGGGAAAGAAAACGAGTCCAACCCGACCCCGGATATTCGGTGATTCACGTCGGATGGAAGAAGTTCCATCGCGTGTCGGGAGTGTGCCGGAACTACCGGTTCGACGGGCGAAGTCGGGTGTGTCGAAGGTAAGCCAGGAGGGTTGGGGAGGGGAATCGTCCCGGAATCGGAACGAGTCTCGGACTTCGGGCCAACTTTGCGAATCCGAAATGCCACCGAGCCGCTCCCTCCGGCGTGACGCGGAAGAGAGCGGCTCGGTGGGAAATGCGGATTCCGAGGCCGGGACCGGACTTGGCCAGGGCGAACGAGGCTCACACCTCGTAGGTCTCGGCCTCGAGGGAGTAACGCCGGGGGTCCACGACCTCCGCGGTGTCGAGCAGGATCTGGCTTTCCTGGAAGACGAAGTAGCCGATCCCGAGCATGGAGAAAAGCGTCAGGGCTCCGTGGGCTCCGAGGCCGATCTTGGCCCAGAGTTCCTCCGGGGAAGCGTGGTCGAACATGAAGGCGAAGGAAACGCGGAACATCGCAGACAGCAGAATCACCCAGAAAATTCGGCTCACCGCTTCCATCGAGGAGTGGCCGAGCTCTCGGGCTCGACCCGCGGCGGCGTAATTCTGGGCCAGCAGGCAGATCAGCACCAGCCGCGTGAATTCCATCGACGCCCCGCCGATGCCGAACCAGGAGAGCGGATACTCCTTCAAGACCCGGGCCGGTTGTTCCGCCAGAAGCGTCAGGTCCGTCACCGGACCGTAGAGGTCCAGAACCCGACCGAGATCGACCCAGGAATAGCGGTCGCGATTCTCCTCCTCGACCATCTTTCGCACGGTGGAATATCCCTTGGCAAACTGCACGACCGTGATGCCGCCGTGGAGGAAGCAGACGATCAGCCCCATGATCGCGAGGTGTCGGCCGGCTTCCGGGCCCACGATGGCCACGCCGAAACCGCCCATGATGACCAATCCCGCGATCCCCCCGGCGATGATTCCCAGGATCAGGAAGGCCGCACTGGAACCGGGAGGGGAGAAGGTCGCAGCCCCGGCCCCCGCCACCACGAGCAGCAGGCCGAAGGCGTAGGCTCGCATCCCCCACGACAGGATCGTGGCGGCGAGTGCGCCTTTCTCGCACTCCTCCGTCAGGATCTCGTACTTTTCCTCGGCTCGTTCTTCCTTCCGGGCGAGCTTCTTCAGTTCCTTCTTGATCCGCTTCTTACGCTCAGGATCGGATTCCTCCGGTGCGGAAACGACGGGGACCGTGCCGGACAACGGGCTCGGTGTCGGGGCCGGTTCGGGCCGGGAAGGCGGCGGAGCGGGGGCTTTCGCGGTGGGCAGATTGGCCGGTTTCGCGGGCGGAATCGGGCGGGCGGCGGGCATTCGCGCCGACATCGACGGTGACGTCGGCGTCGGCGGGGCGGGTTGGCGGCCAAACGGAAGCGGTGGCGGGGCCGGCGTTTGCGGCAACTGCGCCGCCAGGTTCAAGATCGTCTTGCAGTTCGGGCAACGGATCGCCGCCGCACCCGGAGGTATCCGGAGCAGGGCCTGGCAGGTCGAACACGGGATCAGGTCCGGCACGTGCGTCTCCGCCGGAAGTTCGGGCGCGTCGAGAGGTGTCCTCTAGTTTATCGCCAGCCGGGGGAAGTGGTCAAACCCTCCCGATCATTCCGACGCGTTCCCGAACGAGTTGCATCGTGACACGGGCGATTTCCCGGGCTCGCTTCGCCCCGGCGGCCAGCACCTCCTCCACGCTGCCCGGGTCGCGTTCGAGTTGCTTCCGACGTTCCCGGGCCGGGGCGAAGTGGGCGTCGATCTTCGCAAGGAGCATTTTTTTCGCGTGCCCGTACCCGAACGGTTTGCCCTCCCGGGATTCCGCGTTCCGCATCGGGTTGCGGTAGAGCTCCGCGAGTTCCCCGAGTTCTGCCGCCGTGGCGAAGAGCTTGTAGAGGGCGAAAACGTTGCAGGTGTCCGGGTTCTTCGGAGCCTCGACGGGGGTCGAATCGGTGACGATTCCCATGACGGCGGTTTGCAGCGGCTTTCCCTCGGCGAAGATGTCGATCGTGTTCCCGTACGATTTGCTCATCTTTTTCCCGTCCGTTCCCGGAACGACGGCCGCCTCGCCGAGCCGTTCCTGCGGGAGGGGGAACACTTCGCCGTACGCCTGGTTGAAGTAGCCCGCCATATCGCGGGTCATTTCCAGGTGCTGGACCTGATCCTTCCCGACGGGAACGAGGTGCGAGCGGACGATGAGGATGTCCGCCGCCATCAGGATCGGGTAGGTAAAGAGCCCGACGGTCGGGGTGATTCCGTTGTCAACCTTGTCCTTGTAGGAGTGGGCCCGTTCGAGCAGCCCCATTCCGGTGACGGTGGCGAGCATCCACGCGAGCTCGGTGACTTCGGGAACGTCGGACTGGCGGTAGAACGTCGCTTTTTTCGGGTCGAGGCCGAGGGCGAGGTAGTCGAGGGCGACGTCGCGGACGTTGTCGCGGAGGATTTCTGGGGCTTTCTTCGGCGGTCGGCTTCCGGCGCGTTTCGCGTCACCCGCTTCTTTCGCCTCCGCCTCCAGAAGCGTCGTCATCGCGTGGTAGTCGGCGATGAAGTAGAACGCCTCCCCCTCGTCCTGGAGGGCGATGTGCTGCTGGATCGCCCCGAAGTAGTTGCCGAGGTGGAGTTTTCCGGACGGCTGGACGCCGCTGAGGATGCGTTTTCGGGCAGGTGCGGACACGGGAAACCTCGCGCTGTTTCTCTGGCTCGGACACGGTTACAGTACGCTCGGTTCGCCGGGAACGACAACCCCACGGGGATCAGGAATGGATGCCGCCACTTCCGAGGTTCTGCCAGCCGACGTGGGAAACGCGGGTTCGCCGGTTGCGGCCGTTCCCGAGGCCCCGTCGTTTCCGCCACCTGACAGTGCGGGGAACCGATCGGCGGACGCGAATCGGGGGAAGCTGCAGGATCTGACGCTCGACGCGCTCAAGGTCGCGATCGCGAAACCGGGGGAGCATCGGCTTTTCCGGTCGGGGAAACTTCCGGGTCTGTTCCCGACCCGCACCGGGGCATCCGCCGACGCGGCGCTGGCGGCCCTTTCCCGGGGGTTGCTCGAGACCGTCCGCACCGAGACGCGGGGGAAAGTCGTCACGGAGTGGGTCCGGGTCACGCCGGCGGGGGTGGGGTACGTCCAGGAAACGGATTCTCCCCGGGCGGTGCTCCGCGAACTTCGGGACGTCATCGGGGCCACCCGGGCCGGTGTTCCAGCCTGGATGGACGAGGCCCGACGGGAGATTGCCGAGATTTCGAACCGCTTCGAGTCGCGGGCGGCGGAGTTCCTGCAACGGCTCGATCTTTTGACGGAGCGGGTCGAGTCGGCGTTGCGGCGGGCGGAGGCGGCGGGGCCCGGGTTGTCGGAAACGGTTCGCACGGTCGTGCCGTGGGGTCCGGACGCATTGTCGCATCTGGATGCGAGAATGCGTACGGACTGCCCGCTGGCGGAACTGTTCGCGGCGATTCGGGGAAAATTCCCGGATTTGACGGTTCCCGAGTTCCACGACGGTTTGCGACGATTGCACGACGTCCGGGCGTTGCAACTCGTCTCGAGCTCGTCGGGAGACGGTGGCCTGCCCGACCCGGAGTTCGCTATGATCGTCGGTGTCGAGGTATGCAATTCCGCCCGACGGTGACCCGCCCATGACCGACACGACCTCCCCGCAATCCACGGCCACGAAATCGGTGGCGGCCCTGGTTTACTACTCCGGGCGCGTGCAGGGAGTGGGGTTCCGCGCAACCGCCGCCGACATCGCCCGTGGCCGAGATGTATCGGGGTGGGTCAAGAACCTGCCCGACGGCCGGGTCTCGCTGTTCGCGGAAGGTTCGCAACCGGCGGTGGAAGAGTTTCTTCGGGTGATCCGTCAGCACTGGGGCGGCCACGTCCACGCCGAATCCGTCGACTGGCAAGCCGCCACCGGACGGTTCTCCTCCTTCGACGTCGTCCGCTGACCGACGTTCCTCTTGAAGATTCGCCACCGCTCGGAGTGGGCGACGCCCCGCCTCGGCGTTAGACTGCCCTTCTCGGCTTGTCCCGTTGCAGGCTATAAAATGTCTTCCACAATCCCCGGCCGGATGCCGGGTCTTCGTACGAGGCGAATCTCGTGAGCACTTCCCGCTACCTGTTTACCAGCGAATCCGTGTCGATGGGCCACCCGGACAAGGTGGCGGACCAGATCTCCGACGCGATCCTGGACTTCTGCCTCAAACACGACCCAATGAGCCGGGTGGCGTGCGAAACGCTCGTCACCACGGACCATTGCACCGTCGCCGGCGAAATCACGACCAAGGCCCCGCTCACCCGGGTCAACGTGGACAAAATCGTCCGCGATGCCATCACCGAGATCGGCTACACGGACCCCAACATCGGTTTCGCCGCCGACACCTGCCAGGTCAACTGCCTGATCCACAGCCAGAGCCCGGACATTTCCGTCGGCGTCGACACCGGCGGGGCCGGCGACCAGGGGATGATGTTCGGCTTCGCCTGCGACGAAACCCGCTCCCTGATGCCGCTGCCGATCTACCTTTCCCACCGACTCGTCGAGAATCACGCGGCAATGCGGCGAGACGGCCGGCTCAAATGGGCTCGACCCGACGCGAAATCCCAGGTCACCGTCGAGTACAACGCAGACGGCACCCCGAACCAGATCACCTGCGTCGTCCTCTCCACCCAGCACGACGAAACCGTGATGGAAGGGACCGGCAAGGCACGCAAATTCACCGACGCCGCCCGGAAGGAAGTGATCGAGAAACTGATTCTGCCCACGCTCAAGGCGGAACGCCCCGACCTCATCAAGGGCGAGATCATCTACCACATCAACCCGACCGGCGTCTTCCTGGAAGGCGGCCCGCACGGGGATTGCGGACTGACCGGTCGCAAGATCATCGTCGACACCTACGGCGGCCGGGGTCGCCACGGCGGCGGGGCCTTCTCCGGCAAGGATCCCACCAAGGTCGACCGCTCCGCCGCCTACATGGCCCGCTACATCGCGAAGAACATCGTCGCCGCCAAGCTCGCGAAACGCTGCGAAGTCCAGCTTTCCTACGCGATCGGCTACCCCGACCCGCTGAGCATCTGGGTCGGCACGGAAGGCACCTGTGCCCCCGGCGTGACCGAGGACAAGCTCGTCGATCTGATCAGGGCCCACTTCCAGTTGACGCCGAAGGGGATCATCGAGAGCCTGAATCTTCGCCGACCGATTTACCGCGAAACGGCCCGGCACGGCCACTTCGGCCGTGAAAACCCCGAGTTTTCCTGGGAAAAAACGGACAAGGCCGAGGCCCTGCGAAAGGCCGCCGGAATCTGACGAAAGTTTAGCCGCGACGCGAAAGCGGAGCGCGTTGCAGCCACTCGCTTTGCAGCCAGAGCGCTCCGCTCCGCGTCGCGGCTAAACGGTGGTTTTCGTAGGTGGGAGACCCATGGACCGCGCCAAGATGCTCCAGTTCCTCGGCCCCGCACTCGGGGCCGCCGCCGTCGTCCTCCTCGTCGGCTTGCTGATCGCGATGAACGACGCCGGCCCCGCCGCCAACTCGGCAAAAGCACCGACGGGCGACTCGAATTCCCCTCCGCCCCCGGACAATGGTTACAAGGGCCCTCAGGTCCCATTCTCGCTGGAAGGGCCCGAATGGAAGGACGCTGCCGGAGGAATGAAGGTCTGGGACGTCAAGGAAGGGACCGGGGAACCATGTCCACCCGGCGCGAGCGTGACGATCCACTACACCGGCTGGCTCACCAACGGCTCGAAATTCGATTCCAGCAAGGACCGCGGAGCACCCACCACCTTCGCACTTTCCGATCTCGTCCGCGGTTGGCAGGAAGGAATTCCCGGGATGAAACCGGGCGGAATCCGTAGGCTGATCATTCCGCCGGAGTGGGCCTACGGTTCCCGAGGCCGCCCCGGCATTCCCCCCAACTCGACGTTGGTTTTCGAAATCGAGTTGTTCTCCCACAAGGGCGGGTGATCCAGCCCTCCACCAAGGAAGCGATTCCCATGACGTACGCACTCTGGTCGACCGTTGCCGTCGCGCTGCTCCTGACGCTCTGCATGGCGACTCCCGGCTCGGCCGGCGAAAAGGATGTCCCCAAGTTCCCGTCCCTCGATGACAAGGGCTGGAAAAAGCTCGACAACGGCATGCGAGTCTGGGACGTCAAAGTCGGCGACGGGGCCGAGATCAAGCCCGGCGACACCATCAAAATCCACTACACCGGCTGGCTCACCACCGGAAAAGTCTTCGACAGCAGCAAGTCCCGCGGCGAACCGATCGAGTTCCCACTCAAGAGGCTCATCAAGGGCTGGCAGGAAGGCGTTCCCGGCATGAAAATCGGCGGCGTCCGCCGGCTCGAAATCCCCTACAACCTCGGCTACGGCGAGGACGGCACCCCCGACGGCAGCATCCCCGGCAAGGCGACCCTGATCTTCGAAATCGAGGCGCTCGGAACCAAGAACTGAGTCGAGTTCCCCGCCAATTCCAACCGCCGGCGACAGATTCGCCGGCGGTTTCCTTTTCCGGTGTCACTTCTCCTGCCGCAGCTTCCAGGCGATTTGTCGGGCCGACTCGCGGAGGAATCCCCAGGCGAACCCGGCGTGGATGCCGACTAGCACCGCCGGAATCCGCACCGCAACCCGCCAGGGCTGGTTGCGCCCCAGCCACACCGACCCGCCGAGGATGACGGCCGCATAGGCCGCCACCGATGCGAGATAGACCCATCCCACGAGCGGAATCGCCAGCCCTGCCAGCGCCCCGATCACAAGCCAGACCACCCACAACGGCGGGACGAGGGCCGGCAACGTCAGCGAATGCGGATGCTTCACCGCCAGCCGGGCCCGCCCGCATCCATACCGAGCGAGTTGGCGAAACAGCCCCAGCCAGGTCGCTCGCGGATGGTAACGGACCTTCAACTTCGGATCGAAGTAGCACGTCAGCCCCGCCGCCCGGACACGCGTGTTGAACTCGACGTCCTCGCAGGCATCGAACGCGGGGTCGAACAGGCCGACGGTGTGGAAAACGGGTCGGCGATAGGCGACGGCAGTGCTCTCCGGGCCGACGAATTTCGGGGTGTCGGAAAAGATGTCCGAGTCCGGATTGTGCCCGAGCCGGCTCGCCCGGGCGACGCCGAGCGCCTGCTGGAAAGGGGACGGGTCCGGGGCATCGAGCGGTTGCGGTCGACCGAGCGAGTTCGCCCCGCTCTGCTCGAACGCATCCACGAGATTTTGCAGATAGCGGGGATCCGGAACGGAGCAGTGACCATCGACGACGACCGCGACTTCCCCGGACATGTGGCGAATCGCCGTGTTTCGCCCCGCACTTGCGAGCCGGGCCGGATTGAAGACGAGCTTGAGATTCGCGAATTCCCCCTGCAACCGCCGCACGATCGGCACCGTCTCGTCCTCGGAAACGCCGTCCGCGACGATGACCTCGTACCGATCCGCCGGAAATTCCTGGGTCAGAAGCGCTCGCAGCGTCGGCTCGATCGCCTTCGATTCGTTGCGAACCGGCACAATCACGGAGACTGTCGGCATGGATCAGGCCCCTCGTCGTGGGAGCCGCTGGTAGAGCCGTCGGAGGCCGAGCAGCTTCACCGCGGTGAGGGCGAAGATCTTGAGTTCCAGCATCGGACCGCGGTGGCGGAGGTAGAAGCGGTCGAAGATGAGCTTCTCCCGGACCGATCGCATCGTCGAATCCGGGGGGAGATGGACCTGCGCGAAGCCCGTGATCCCCGGCTTGACGGCGTGCCGGCGGTCGTAGCCGTCGATGTGCTTGCGGATCTCCTCGCACAATTCCGGGCGTTCCGGCCGCGGCCCGACCAGCGACATTTCCCCGCGGAGGACATTCCAAAGTTGGGGCAGCTCGTCGATGTGCAGGTCCCGCAAGACGTGCCCGAGGGGCGTGATTCGCGGGTCGCCAGGGAGTGCCCACCGCGGGCCGGTCAGGCTCTCGCACTCGTGGAACATCGTGCGGAGTTTGTAGATCGTGAAGTGTTTCCCGCCCCGGCCGACGCGGACCTGCGTGTAGATCGCCGGCCCCCGCGATGTCGCCCGAATGGCCAGCATCGCCAGCAGAACCACCGGCAACGTGAGGACTGCCAGGATCGCCGCGAGGGTCGCATCGACGCCGACCTTCGCGAGATCCCAGGGTCTGCACCGTGCGGGGACGACCCCGGGCAGGGGCATGGCCGATCGACGAGACGGCACCGGGAGCAACGCGGACCTCAGGACGGCGGTCACGGGAGAGCGGGTCGGCACGGAGGTTCCTCGAAGGATGTGGGTCGGTGACAGAGGGGTGTCACCGACCCCCCGCGGCGGCACCGTACTGGGCAAACGCCGCCGCCACGAACGCGGTCACCGCCGGGTCGTCGGGGATCCGCTCGCTGCTTTCCGACGGGGGAAGTGCGGTCACGACGTAGAGCTTGTACAGTTCCGACTCGCGGAGGAACACGAACCGAGCCTGGTCCGGGGCGTCGAAGGTTCCACCGGAGGGAGCCCATCCCCAGCGGACACGGTGTCGCTCCGCGGAAGTGGCCGTCTTCTTCTCGAAATCCGCGACGTAGTACCGCACCGTTCCGCCGCCGGGGAGATCGATCGTTTCCCGCGTCGGCCCGCTGACGGTCTTGTAGCCGCTCCCCGGGTAGCAGACGTCCGGGGTGTGCGTCGAGACAGCACCGGGGGGGCCGGTGATGATCGAGATCACCGCGGTCACGCCGGTCGACGGGGAGAAGTAGCGTCGGCAGGTGACCCGGCTCTTCTCCTTGATCGGGATCTCGCTGGGAACGTCTTCCGGGGCGTAGTCGCCGAGCCGGACGACGGTCTCGTGCATTTTCTCCGCCTGGCCCGGAGCGGGGGCGAGGGCCGACCACCGGTGCGTCGCCGCCCCGTGGACGACTGCACCCGCCGCGACGAGGATCGTGCAAATTCCAAATCCGATCGGTTTCACGGGTGATTCTCCAGTGGGAAATCTCAGCAAATCGCTTCTTGCTGGGTCGAGCCGAGGTACACGATGCCCGAGTACGGGACTTCCATGGTGGCGACGCGGTCGGTGGCTCGCTTCAGGAGCGGGAGCCGGGTTTCGCGGTAGAGGCAGCAGAGCAGCACGACCTCGGACCGGCGGGCGACCTCGACGGATTCCGCCGACGTCAGCAGGGAGTGGCTGTGCAGCACGACGCAGTCGTAGGGTTCGCGGAGCCGGGAAATCAGGGCTTCGAGCCGACCCCCGACCGCCGCCTGGCGAGCCTCGTCCGACCACTTCCCGGCCGGGAGAAACTGCAGACCGCTCGGGAGGGACTGCACCGTCTTGCGAATGTCCCGGTCCCCTTCGCCGCGCAGAAGCTCGCAGACCCCGGCCGCATTCGCGACCCCGGCATAGGTATGCAGCACCGGGTTTCGCAGGTCGAAGTCGATCAGAAGCGTCCGGTATCCCGCCTGGGCGAGGGAACTGGCGAGCCCGAACGCGGCGAAGGATTTCCCCTCGTCGCCAAGCGGGCTGGTGATCGCGACGGTGGTGGCTCCGCGGGAAAGCCAGGTCTGGGCGACGTACGACCGCAGCTTGTCGACAGCCTCGTTGACGTCGGCCCGGCGGATCGGGTCGCGGGCGGCAGAACCGTCGGCGGACCACGGAATCACGCCCACCACCGGCGTCGGGCCGGATGCTTTCAATTCCCCAAGGGAACTCACCTTCCGGGCCTTGGTCTCGACGCCTACGACGCCCAGAGCGATCAGCACGAAGCCCATGAGCCCGGCGAAGACGGTGCCGAGGATCTGCTTCTTCGCGTCTTTCTGCGAGGGGTTCGACGCGTCCTGGAGCTTCTGGACCCGGCCGCCGGATTCGATCTCGTAGGCAAGAAGCTCGTCCTGGGCGGCGAGGCGGTGGTAGATTTCGCCGAGGTTGGTGATGTCGACGGTTTGCGGATCGACGAGCGGACCCTTTTCTTTCTCGTCTTCCTTTTTCGATTCTTGCGGAAGCTCGGCGAGTTCCTTCTTGGCGTCGTCGAGGAGCTTGCGGGCGACGCGTTCTCGTTCCTGCATGGATCGGAGTTCGCGCTCGGCCTTGTCGAGTGCGAGGAAGAGCTTGTCGGCGTCCTTCTGCCGGCGGCCGCCTTCGAGTTGCTTCAGTTTCTCATTTTTGAGTTGCTTCAGCTCGTTCTCGATTTTCTCGGCGGCCTCCTTGGAGCGGGCTACGCGGTCGCTTTCGGGGTTGAGCACGACCTTTTTCAGGTACTCGTAGTCCCGCTTGGCCCGCATTGCCTCGAATTCCTTGGCGAGAACCTCCTGGTCCTTCTCGACGGTGGCCAGGGCTTCCGGTGATGCCGGGCCGTTGCGGAGGTACTCGATCTGCTTCTTGAGGGAATCGACCTCGGCCTTCTTTTCGCCGACGGTCAGGGGGTAGTGCTGGAGCTGGTCTTCGAGGGTGAAGATTTTGTTCAGGACGACGGGAAAGCGAGCCCGGCGGGCGGCTTCGGGTTCGGGGACGGGCGGGTTGCCGGCGACGGGTGCGACACCGGGTGCGATTTCCCCCTGCCCCGGCAGCACCGGCGCGGGCGTCGCGACTCCGGGTTTAGGCGTCGGTTTGCCGACGATCGCGGTGAGGTCGAGCTTGTCCCCGGTCTTCTTCTTCAGCCGTTCCTCCAGTTTCGCCTTGGCCGTCTCGACCTTGAGCTTCAGGTCCGTTTTCGCCTTGAGTTCCTTCTCCACGACCTCGCGGTTGTACGCGTCCTTGACGGCATCCACGATCTTGCGGATGTCCTCCGGGCGATCGCCTTCCAGGGAGATCCGGATGACTTCCGAGCCGTCCGAGTACGTGACCTGGATCTTCTCGTCGAGGAACTTGATCGGGTCCTTCTGGGCCGTCAGGGTGGGGAGTTCCGTGATCTTGTACTTGGGGTCGTTCAGGGCGGAGTTGAGCACGAATTCGGACTTGATGAGTTGTGCGGTGGTTTTGATGTAGGTCGCGAATGCGGTCTGGCCGCGGTTTGGGTCGCCGGTGGCCCCGATGGCGGTGGGGGACGACGCGACGCGGAGGAGAGCGTAGGATTCGAATTTCGTGGGGATCAGCGACCAGGCTGTGTAAGCGAGGACAGAGCCCAGAAGCGTTCCGCAGAAGAGGATCATCAGCCAGTGCAGGCGGAGGTAGGTCAGCACCCGGAGCATGGCGGCGGGGTCGCCGTCGCTGGGTTTCGCGATCGGCATTCGGGCAGGAGGTCGCGGGATGCCGGCCGCCCGGGGTGTCGGGGCGGGGTTCGCCGGGGCGGGGCGGGGCGGGGCACCGGTCTGCGCGAAGTAGGGTCCGTTCATGGGGCCTGCATCCATTCAGGCGAGGGGCGAAGATCGGGTCACGCGGAAAGGGTTTGGATCCTGGTTGTCCCGGCTCACGCAAACATCGGGTTGGGTCGGCCCCCGGGGGGGGTAAAGCCATTCCCCGGATTCATGGTCGCCGGCGGAATCACCAGCCGGCTCAGGCACCACAACTGGAACCCCAGCAGAGCCAGCCCCGCCGGCATCATCAGCCAGCCGTGCAGATCGTGCAGGAAGTGCTGCATCTCCTTGTCTGCCGTCATCGTGTGAGCCACCCCGGTCGCCGTGATCCGCACGACGTTGGTCAGCACCGCGATCGGCACGATTCCGAGCAGAATCAGGAACTTCTCGAACCGAGTGCGGTTGAGGGTCAGCACCGCCCCGACGCCGAACGCGGAGAAGGTGACGAGCATCTTGAGGCCGCTGCACGCATCGACGACGCCGAGCCGGATCTCGTCGATGTAAATCACGTTCCCCTGGGCGATCGCGGGGTAGCCGAGCGTCTGGAGGAGGAAGGTACTCGCCTCGGTGGCGGCGATCTTCAACGGCCCGCCGACGTTCCGCTCGAGTTCGTAGGGGAGCGGGATCATGAAGATCAGGAAGAGAATCGCCGGCCCGACGAAGCGGACCAATCGGAATCCGCCGACGGCGAGCGTGACGCCGACGAGGGTGAGCAAGAACGCAAGGGCGTCGAGCTGGTGGAAGAGCAAACCACCGGCGAGTCCGCGACTCACGACGAGTGCGAGCAGGAGCGTCGCCGCGAGGATCGGCCGGGGGGTCGAGGTCCACGTTTCGCCGGGCTGCCAGGCCCTCCAGAGGAGGTAGGCCGAGAAGAGCGGCACCAGGAACCCGTGCGAGTATTGCGGGTCCGAGACCCACTTCTCGTACATGAAGTCGAAGGTGGGCAGGAACGCCCAGCCGACGAGGGCGGAGATTCCGGCCAGAAAGACGAGACGGGGCGTATCGATGGGTGCTGGCATCCTGCAGTCCCGCGGGTTCGGGGCGAACCGGTCGAGCCCGACGGTCCTGTCGGGCGGGCGGGATTGTCGCGGACACCACTGGAATCGTGCAAGGCCAAGTTCCGTCACGTCCGGAAACGCCAGAAACCCCGGCGTTTTCGCGAACTACTTCAATTCCTTCAACCGGATGTGGCGGTACTCCATCTGCCCCCGGTCCGCTTCCAGGCCGATCGGGCCGGTCTCCGGGACCTTGAACTCCGCCTCCAGCACCTCACCGTTGCAGGTGCAGTGCGCGACCTTTCCCTTGACCACGACGACGATCTCGTTCCAATCTTGCGGCTTGTACTTCTGCAGTTTCTTGTACTTCTCCGGGCCGGCGACGGGGTAATCGCGGACCTGCAACTGCGGGCCGCGGATGAACAACCCGCTGTCCGCGTTCTTTTCCGCCCGAAATTCGAGGCGAAGTTCGAAGTCGTTCGGAAACTTCGCCGTGGTCCACAACTGGGCGATGCCCTTGCCGGGGTTGACGACGATCACCCCATCCTTGGCGGTGTACCGCTTGTCGGACGACTCGGTTTTCCCGTCGAAGTTTCCACCGGTCTTGTAGCACCACCCGGTCAGGTCCTTACCGTTGAAGAGTTCTACACCCTCCGGTGAGGGCTTCGCCGGATCGGCGGCCGCGACGGTGAGAGTCACGGCGAGGATGAACAGCAGCGATCGCACCACGGGAGAGTTCTCCTGAGAAGGTTCGGGAAACGCGGACCGTCTCAGGATTCGTCCCGAGACAAGGGTCACCTGGATGTCGCACTTTCGGACATCCAGGGTCAGCCCGAAGCGTGAGCGAGGGGGATTCAAGTAGCCCTCGCTTACGCTTCGGGCTAACGAAACTTCCTGGTGGGAAGCACCTTACTTCACGGTCAGCAGCTTGTCTTCCTTCGGGAACGTTTCGAGGACGAGGCCCTTGAAGTGGATTTCTTGCGGGACGCTGTTGGAGTGGAGTTGCAGACCGATCGGGCCTTCCTTGATGCGTTTGGGTTCCGGGTCACGCCAGTCGACGACGCTGGAGCCGTTGACCGCGACGCGGACGCGGTTCCCCTGGGCGAGAATCTCGATGTCGTTCCAGTCGTGCTGCTTGCCGACCTTCTTCGCGGGGCCGCCGGTGACCGGAAGCCCGTTTCGCCCGAAGAGGTCGTACATTCCCCAACCGCTCGGGAACATCACGAGGTGGCCGGCATAGGTGTACTTGGTTCGGTCCTTTTCCGGATCCTTCGAAACTTCCGGTTTAACCGCACCCCAGAAGCAGACCCCCGAGTGCATCTCCGACGTGACCAACTTCGCCGAGAACGTCAGTCGGAAGTCCGAGTACTTGTCCTTGGTCAGCAGGTAGGTGCTGAATTTGAGCGGTTCCGTGTTCTTCGCGATGATCGTCTCGTCCTTCACGGACCACAAGTCGCTGTAGCCTTCCCAACCGGTGAGGGTCTTGCCGTCGAAGAGCTTGATCGTTTCCGACTTGCCTTCCTTCGGGGGAACGACCGGGGCCTCGGTCTTCGGCGCTTTCTTGTCCTGGCCGTGAGTTGGGCCGGAAAGTGCGATGGCGACCGCTCCGGTGAGGGCGAGGGCGATGGTCAACTTCCGCATGGATCAGTCCTCGAGGAGAAGTGAGGGTGGTAGGCAAGGGGCGATCTTACCGCGCGGACCGCGGGAAAGATCAGGAATCCCGAGAAATTCCCTCGCCGGTTTCGCGCCATGCCCGGGTTCTGTGCTGACCGCGTCGCGCCTCGATCCGTACAACCTCTTCGCGAACCCCTCTCGCCAGGGCCGGGTCTGTCTGTCTCCCCACGCTGTCCCGTTGAGCGACACCATGAGCAAGTTGCGGATCGGTCGGGAAGTTCTGAAACACGCGATGGACCGGGCTGTTCTCACCGATGCCGAGCGGGAAACGATCGACCGCCTGGTGGGCGGCGGGAGCGGGAAGGGTCCGGTAACGGCGGAGGTGACCTCGCTGCCGCAGGCCTGTCTCAAGGCGCTGCTCGATGACAGTCGGCTGTCACCGAACCAGCGGGCCGTCATCGTCATGCACGTTCACGGCATGTCGGGCGGCGGCGGACCCCAGCGCGATTACGTCTACGGCACCGTCGTCGCCAACCCCGTCGAGTTCGGCTCCGCGTTCGCCATGCTCGGAACCAAATCGCCCAACGTGGAGATGTTTCTCAGCGGCCGGTGGTATCCGGTCACCCTCAACGTCCAGTTCCTGAACGACAACCGCGAGGGGAACCACCTCTCCAAGGGTGTCCTGCTCCACGGGACGCTGTCGCTGTGCGAGACGGCCTTCGGGTTCAGCCGGTACGTCTACCCGGACCTCTTCCTCGACGATTCCGGGCAATCGCGGGAACTCACGGTCTTGCAGGTGCTTCACCACTTCGGATACCGCGGATTGCAAACTCCGCCGGGGGAATTCAACCTCAAGCTGATCCGTTCGGAGCGGCAGTCGCGGGAACGGGGGAAGCTCGTGCTGGTGACGGGGCCGGTGGTCGCCTTGTCGAGCCGCTGGGTTCCGGGGCCGGAGTCGAAGTCGCTCGGGACGCCGGACCGCCCGCGGAAGTGCGTCGTCGAGGCGGAGCTCGAGGTCGCCGAGGAGCAGCGGAACTACTACTCGCCGTACGGCCGGGCCCAGGAAGGCGTCAGCCGGCTCCCGTTCGTGCGGGTCTTCTCGCTCGACACGAAGGGGTACGTCTATGCCGACGTCGACGACGTGAAGCCGTACGAGTTCGACGGCCAGGCAATGTCGAAGTTGCACCTCCCGCCGGAAATGCTGGGAATTCTCACGCGAGTCTTCGGGACGCCCGTCGAGGGCTTGTTCGGCGACGTCATCAAGGGGAAGCACGGCGGGGTCGTCATCCTCGCGTGCGGAAACCCGGGGGTGGGCAAGACGCTGACCGCAGAGGTGTACGCCGAGCAGACGCAGCGGCCGCTCTACGTTCTCGAACTCGGGGAACTCGGCACCAACGTCCAGCAACTCGAAGAGAACCTCAACCGCGTCTTCGACCGGGTCGCCCGGTGGAACGCCGTCCTGCAATTCGACGAGTGCGAAATTTTCCTCAGCCAGCGCGGCGAGGATCTCGAGCGTTCCGCGATCGTCGGCAGCTTCCTGCGGCTGCTCGACTACTACCAGGGGATTCTGTTCCTCACCACGAACCGGGCGGACGTCCTCGACCACGCGGTCCGCAGCCGGGTGATGTTGAAGCTCGAATACCCGGACCTCGACCACGCCGCCCGCACCGTCATCTGGCGGACGATGCTCGACACGGCAGGTATGAAGCTGACGGAGGGGACGATCGAGTCGCTGGCGGAGACCGTCCTCAACGGCCGACAGATCCGCAACCTGACCCGGCTCGCGAAGATCCTCTACCCCGACGGAATCGCGACCCTGGAGCAAATGCGGGGCGTCCTACGGTACGGCTGTGCGTGACCGGTAAGCGTCCCGCGAAATCGAAGGCTTGAGTTCGAGGTTCTACCTGTGCGAAATCCCAGAAATCGCCGATTCAGGTGTTCCAGGAGATTGTACAGCACGGCAAAATAAGGCAGCGGGAGCCCTCGCCTGAGTGCTCAACACTGAGGTTGGCCACAGAAGCCCCGAAAACCGCCCCGGAACCGTGAACGAGAAAACCCCGCAAGTCTTGAGACTAGCGGGGTTTATGTCAAGTGAAGGCGCTGGGGATCGAACCCAGGACCCGCAGATTAAAAGTCTGCTGCTCTACCAGCTGAGCTACGCCTTCTCGGTGACTCACTCACAGTAGCCCATCCTCCGAACTCGTCAAGCCGAGCGATTCGTTCCGGGGCGGAACGCGGTGGGGGATATTGGAGCGGTAGGCGGTCAGGCGGGCGTTGTACTCCTCGTGCTTGTCCGGAGGGGCGAGGGTGATCGCGAGTTCCTGCCAGCGGATGGCATCGGGCCACTGCTCGGCCTCGGCACAGGCGGCGGCGAGGGTGTCGAGCAGGACGGGGTCGGTGTGGGCGGTCAATTCGCAGGCCTGGGTCGCGATCTCGACGGCTTTTTTTCCGTCGCGAACGGAATCGTCCGGGCAGGTGGCGAGAAGCCAGGCGAGGTCGTTGAGGCCGATCGCGTCGTGAGGAGACGCGGCGACGGCGGCCTCGTGGTCGGCCCGCGAACCGGACCAATTTCCGAGCAAAGCTCTGGCCGAACCCCGGAGATTCAGGGCCGCCGACCAGTTGGGGCGAAGGTCCAGGGCCCGGGTGCAATCCGCTTCCACGGCGGCGAAGTCGCCCTGACGGCGTCGGACCAGCCCACGGGCAAAGTAGGCCCGCGCGTTCTCCGGCCCGAGTCGAATCGCCTCGGAGAAGTCGGCGACCGCCTGATCGAGGTGCTTCAACTCGAGTTCGGTGTAGCCGCGCTGCAGAAACCCGGCGGGGTCGTCGGGCTCGGCCTCGATGTAGGCGGTAAAGTCCTCGCGGGCGTCGGCCCACTGACCGAGCCGGGCGCGGGCGAGGCCGCGGTTGAAGAGCGGGCCGGGATCGTCCGGGTCGAGCTGGGCTGCCTTCGTGAAGTCGGTGACAGCCCGGGCGTGTTCGCCGAGCTCGGCCCAGGAAACGCCGCGAGAGTTGTAGGCTCCGCCATGATCGGGGTCGAACTGGAGGAGCCAGGAGAAATCGGCGATCGCTTTCCGGGTTTCCCCGCGAGCGGCCCAGAGTCGACCGCGATGCCAGCTTGCCTCCGTCATCTTGGGGCTCAGGCGGAGCGCGGTGGTGAGGTCCGCGATCGCGTCGTCAAGTCGGCCGAGCTGGGCGTGGCCGAGAGCGCGGTAAAGGTAGGCACGAGCGTGACGGGGCGAGAGTCGGATCGCCTCCGAGTAGTCGGCGACGGCGGATTCGTGGTCTCCGCTCGCGGTACGGCAGTTGGCTCGGTTGAAGTACACCCGCGAAGAACTTGGAGCCAGTCGCAGGGCGGCCGCGTAGTCCGCGAGGGCGTGCTCGTACTCCCCTTTCCGGCTGTGGGCGGCACCGCGGCCGTTGAGGCTGTCCGCGTCGTCCGGGGACAGTTCGATCGCCCGCGAGAAGTCGGCGATCGCGCCGTCCAGATCGCCGATCTCCGATTTCGCGCTGCCCCGGTTGTGCCAGGCCCCGAAATGCAACTCGTCGAGCTCGATCGTGCGGGAGAAATCCTCGATCGCCAGTGCCGTCTCGCCGACGGTGGCGTGGGCGTTTCCCCGCTGGAAGTGCAGTTCCGGATCGTTCGGCGCGAGATCGATCGCGCCGGTGGCCGCCTCCAGGGCACGGGCATACTCGCCCCGGCGGAGGTATGCCTGACACCGGCGGAGAAGGTCGCGAATCTCGGGAGAATGGGCCTGGCTCATGTCGGAATTCTACCCGGTTCGCGAGGACAGCGCGTATTCTGGGTGCATGCACATGCCCTTCCCCACCACCGTGCGAACCGTCGCGGATTTGCTCCGTGATCTGGGCGACGTTCCCCCTTTCCGCGTCCGGATCTCCCCGACCCCCGGCCTGG
>CAZKIQ010000009.1:39002-144742 GCA_964552815.1 uncultured Alcaligenaceae bacterium
GTTCGCGATCCCGCTTCCGGACCTGTGGGCCCAGCTCGATCGGCACGGGTGAGCCCGCTTGAGTCGCACCACCGATACGGGAAGCCGTCCCTCACGTCGGAATTCTACCCGGTTCGCCAGGACAGCGGGTATTCTGGGAGCATGCACATGCCCTTCCCCACCACCGTTCGAACCGTCGCGGATTTGCTCCGCGATCTGGGCGACGTTCCCCCTTTCCGCGTCCGGATCTCCCCGACCCCCGGCCTGGCCACGGCGAAGGATCTCGAGCGGCCGGAAAACAAGCTTTGCGAAATCATCGACGGGGTGCTGGTGGAGAAACCCGTGGGACAACGAGAATCCTTCCTCGCAGGGTGGATCCTGACTCTGATCAACCTGCATGTTGTCCCGCGGAACCTGGGCTATGTCACCGGAGAGGCCGGGTTCACGCACCTCGCGACGGGCAACCTCCGAGCCCCGGATGTGGCGTACTTCTCCTGGGACCGCCTCCCGCAGAACCGTCGGCCGGAGGAGGCGTACCCGCACGTTGCCCCGGATCTGGCCGTCGAGGTGCTGAGTCCGAGCAATACGCCGGCGGAGATGGCCCAGAAACGGGCGGAATTCTTCGCATCCGGGACCCGGCTGATTTGGGAGATCGACCCGGAATCGCGAACCGCCCGGGTGTACGACGCTGCCTCGCCGGAGGTGGTGCAGGAACTTCCCACGGTCGGCACGCTCGACGGTTCCCCGGTGTTGCCGGGGTTCGCGATCCCGCTTCCGGACCTGTGGGCCCAGCTCGATCGGCACGGGTGAGCCATGTCGCGGGGGAAATCGAAGCCGGTCGTCGTGCCGCTGCACCAGGTCGAACCGGGGCAGACCGCTGACGTCTTCGCACTTCTCGCAGAGAAAAGCCGGGGCACCACCCGGGACGGGAAGCCGTTCTTCGCCTGCAAGTTCCGCGACGCCCGCAAGTCCGTCACCGGCATGGTCTGGGCCGACAGCCCTTTCTTCGCCGACTGCGAATCCACCTGGGAACCCGGAACCATCTACAAGATCCGGGGAATCTTTGGCGAGCACGAGAAGTACGGGCCCAAGGTCGAACTCACACACGTTCGGGAGGTCACAGAATCGGACCGGGACGACGGCCTGGACGAGTCGCAACTTTCGGAGCGGTCGCGGTTCGATTCCGCCAAGATGTTCGCGGAGTTGCGGGAACTCGCGGCCCGGGAAATCGCGGACGTCCCCCTGCAGTCGCTCGTGCTCGCCCTGCTCGACCGGCACGCCCACTCGCTTCGCCAGCTCCCGGCGACGGCCCGGCACTTCTTCCCGTTTCCCGGCGGTTGGCTGGAACACACCCTCTCCGTGACGCGGTCGTGCCTGCTCCTCGCGGACCGGTACATGCTGCACTACCCGGAACTGACGCCGCCGTTGAACCGGGATCTGGTCGTGGCGGGGGCGATTCTCCACGACATCGGCCGGGTCGCGGAACTCGCTCCGGGAATGCCCGGTCTTCCCGCGGAACCGACCGTGGACGGCCGCCTCTTCGGGCACCTGATGCTCGGCCGGGACCTGGTTCGGGCGGAAGCGATGACGATTCCCGACCTGAGTCCGGAACGTCTGCGGCTTCTGGAGCACATCCTGGTCAGCCATCTGGCGTTGCCGGAATGGGGATCTCCGCGACTGCCGGCAATTCCCGAGGTTCTGATCCTGCACCACGCCGACGACCTCGACGCGAAGCTGGAGATGTACGTCCGCTGCCTGACCCGCGACGCGGCGGAGGGCCCGTTTACGGACCGCGACCCGATTCTGGGCAAGCACCTCCTCAAACAGCGAACGGTGTAGCTCGTCCTCGGGAACTCCCTGGCTAGAATGCGGGGAATCGTCCGTCTTCGGAGGGTTTGTTGTGTCCGAGCCGAAAGAACGCGTCTACACCGACGCCGAGATCGCCGCCAAACTTCCGGAACTCGGGCTGGCGGACTGGTACCTCGAGGACGGCTGGCTTCGCCGGAAGTACAACACCGATGGCTGGCCGCAAACCCTGATGGCCGTCAACGCCATCGGGTTCCTCGCCGAGGCCGCCTACCACCACCCCGACCTCGCCGTCACCTGGGGCAAACTCTGGGTCAAATTGAAGACCCACTCCGCGGGCGGAATCACCGACAAGGATTTCGAACTCGCGAAGAAAATCGAGGAACTCGCCCTCTGGCGCCCCGCCGGCGGAGCCCTCGGCACCGGCCATCCGCAGAAATTTGTCTTCTCGAAAAAGTGACTCCGCCCGATTCCGTTTCCTTTCCCCTTTCCCCGGCTCGCACATGTTCCGAATCGCTGCCGCTTTGCTCCTGGGGGTGCTCGTATCCCCCGTTTCCGCCCAGGTGACCGTCAAGGGCGGGAAGGTCGAACTGACCAACGTCCCGGTCAAAATGAAGATCGAGAACCCGCCGGAAGGCCGGCTCGTCCTCCTCGGCGACGGCCTCGAAATCCCTGCACAGATCGTGCCCCCGGGCCTGCTCGAAGCCGACCGGAAAGAGAAAGACCTCGTCTTCGTCGTTCCGAAACTCCCGGCAGAGAAGGAACTCAAACTCGAACTCAACGGCCGGGACCCCAAGCTCAGAATGCCGAAGTTCCAGTTCCGCGAAGGAAAAGACGGCATCACCCTCGAATACGACACCAAGCCGGTCTGGAAGTACGTCAACACCCCGCACGACCCGAAGCACCACTTCCTCACCTTCAAGGTCTTCCACCACATCTTCGACCCAGAAAAGGGGGAGATCCTCCTCACGAACGGGGCCCACGAGGCCCAGGACGGCAAGCTGTTCCTCCACCACCGTGGGCTCTTCTACGGCTGGAACAAGGTCACCTACGGCGAGAAGATGAACGTCGACATCTGGCACGGCAAGGACGCGTTCCAGCAGCACGAGAAGACCATCGCCACCGAGGAAGGCGAAGTCGTCGGCCGGCAACGGGTGCTGATCTCGTGGAACGGGAAGGATAACAAGCCGTTCGCCGAGGAAACCCGGGAACTGACGGCTTACAAAATGCCCGCCCGCACCGTTGGCACGATGATCGACTTCGCGTCGGTTCTGGTTCCGCTCGCCGGCCCGATCAAGCTCGACGGCGACCCGCAACACGCCGGCATGCACTTCCGCGCCGCACTCGAAGTCATGACCAAGAACGCGAAGCAGACCTACTACATCCGCCCGGATGGCAAGGACAAACCCGACGCCACCCGGAACTGGCCCGCCCAGAAGAACCACATCAACCTCCCCTGGAACGCGATGTGCTTCGTCCTCGGCGGCAAACGCTACACCATCGTCTACATCGACCACCCGGAGAACCCAAAGGAAGCCCGCTTCAGCGAGCGGAACTATGGCCGCTTCGGCAGCTACTTCGCCACCGAAGTCACCGCCGAGAAGCCCCTCAAGGTCCGATACCGCGTCTGGATCCAGCCCGGGGAAATGACCGTCGCAGAGTGCGAGCAACTCAGCGCCGCCTTCGTGAATCCGCCAGAAGCGAAGTGAAATCGACCCGGAAACCGGTGACGACCGGGTTCACCGGGGCAATCGCCAGAAATGGATCGGCGAGTGATTTCCCGGGTACTCGCCGGTCTTTCCCTTGACCCGGCCGTTCCCGGAACTGCCGCCGTTCGTCGCGGACACGGCCACTCGATTGCCGTCACTCTCGAATCTGGCTTCACACTATCACTGACACTCGCACGATCACCGTTCTCCCACGCCAAAATAGTGACAGTGCCAGTGTTTGTGTCAGTGAAGATGGAAAGTGCCAAAATCCCGTGGTGAACCCGTCGAGGGGCGTACCGACCTTCCGGATGGCACTCGGCGGACGGGGTTCGTAGGTTGATGGTTCTTCGGTCAAAGGATCCGGTTGCGAGTTCGGTTGACATTTTCGGCCGGGGAGAGGAACAATGCCCGCTCGCGGAGCCAAGACCGGCCCGTAGTTTCGCAGGAGGTCGGCGTGAGCAAGTCCGCGATGAAGGGGTTGATCAAGTACGCGATCGCCCTGGTTTTGCTGGTGTTCGTCGTCGCGATGAACTGGTCTGGCCTGAAGGAGATGTTCAGCCGGGAACCGCACCTGGCTCCGTTCTTCGCGGCTCTGGCGATTGCCGTCGGGTGTGCCAGCATCCAGTTCTACCGGTGGTACCTCCTGGTTCGGGCGCTCGACCTTCCATTCACGTTCTACAATGCGATTCGGCTCGGGCTCGTGGGAACGTTCTACAACACGTTCCTGCCCGGCTCCGTCGGTGGGGACATCGTCAAGGCGTACTTCATCGCGAAGGGGCAACCGGGGCGGAAGGCGGCGGCGGTGGCGACCGTCGTCGCGGATCGCCTCGTCGGGCTGTTCGGCCTGATCCTGTTCGCGGCCGTGCTCGGCGGGGCGTGCTGGGCTGCCGGCGTGGAGCAGATCGTCTCGAACCCGAAACTGCAGGTGATCGTTCTCGTCTGCATCGGACTCGCGTCAACAGCAGTCATCGGCTACACGTCCCTCGGGCTTTTGACCCAGACGCGGGCCGACCGGTTCGCGGGTCGACTGCAACGGGTCAAGCGCGTCGGGCCGACACTCGCGGAACTCTGGTACACGATCTGGACCTACCGGCAACGACCGCGAACCATCGTGATCGTCGTGCTCATGTCGGCGGTGGTGCACACCGGATTCGTGATGATCTTCCACCTCTGCGTGCAGGTCTTCCCGCCGGAAAATGCGGCACTGATGGGGACGCTCCCCGAGCACTTCGTCATCATTCCGATCGGGTACATCGTGCAGGCCCTGATTCCGGTGCCCGGCGGGCTCGGCGGTGGGGAGTTCACGTTCGGCGGGCTCTACAAACTGATCCGCGGCCAGGAAGGGGAAGCGGTGGGTGTCGCCGGCCGACTCACGATGCGGGTCATCGAGTGGACGATCGGCCTGACGGGGTACATCGCCTACCTGCGGATGCGCGACGAACTGCCGGTCGAAGTTGAGGAGACAGAATCGAAGAAAGAACCGGCAACGGTGGCGGAGTAAATCACGGATCGAGGAACGGATTCCCTTTCTTCGGCGGGGCCGCCCCCGTGATTTGGAAGCGGTTGAAGAACGAGCGAACCCGGGCGTCTTCCGGGTTCATCTGCCCGGCGACCCCGACGACATAGACCCGATCGCCCACGCGGACCAACCGGACGATTCCCTTCTCGAACGGCCGATTGTCATCGACCAGGATCAGATCCAGGGCATCGTAGCCGTCGTGCTGGCTGGTCGCCTGTTTCTGGATCTTGCTGTCCACTAACCGGCCATCGCGGAGGATCAACTCGATCGCCGTGTCGAAAACGGGGTCATGCGGTGGGCGGTTCCCGTTCTCGGGTTTCGAAGTGAGATTGTCCGCGTAGTAGACGAAGTATTTCTCGTCGGGCACATCACGATCCAGTTCCAGTCCGCGAATCGGGGTGCCGTCCGCGGCACTGCGAGAGACGGGGTCGGGCGAGCCGGGGAAGGCGGCGGCGAATCGGCCATCCCCGTCGGTTTTCGCCTCGAATTCCGGGTAGAGCATCTCATAGCAGAACCACCCGCACCCGGCGACGCAGGGGGCCATCATCACGCACGTGAGGAACGCGAGGAGCCAGACCCCGACGTTGGAGGTCGGCGGCGGAGTTTCCCGATCCCCGCCCGGGACAGGTGCGAAGGTACGGATTCCCGGGGAATCGGGGGTGGGCGTGAAGACGGTCCGGCACGCCCCGCAGCGGACGGGCATCCCCGCGAATTCTGGGGGAATCTCCAGGCTTTCGCGGCAGGTCGGGCAGATCGCGGGCACGGCGGCGGCTCCGAAGTGGTACTGTAGGTTCTACCACATCCTCTGGCGGCGGCACGGTGATGGATCACCGCGATGGAACAGCCCGAGATTTGCGTGCCGCGGTCTCAGGGGAGTCTCGCCGACTTGCAGATTTGGATGATTTGTTTCGCCCAGTCCACGGTCAGGTTCCATTCGCAGCGGAACAGCACCGGAGTCCCTCCCAGAGTTCGGACCACGACGACACCAGTCGACTCGGCTTTTGCCGGCGGTTTATCCACATCGAAAACGGTGGCCGTCTTCCCAATGAGGAAGAAGCCATCGTCGAGTGGCCCGCTTTCGATGGTTTCGAACCAGAGATAGCCCCGGCCCAGAAGTTTTTTCTCTTGCCCGAGAGCGAGAAACTCCGTGAGCGACTTCGGTTGTCCGGGAGGGATCGGCTCGACGGTCACGCGAGCGGTGTGGCCGGCTGCAAAACCGCCTCGCAAAACAACCGACTCGAAGTGCTCGGAGGGTTCAATCACCCAGCCCTTCGGAACGTTGAAGGTGAGTTTCCGCACGTCGATCGCTTTGGCGGGCGGTGGCGAGACCGCGGGTGCTTCCGTCGACGGTGGCAGTGGTTCCG
This sequence comes from uncultured Alcaligenaceae bacterium, assembly GCA_964552815.1. Classification (GTDB taxonomy): domain Bacteria; phylum Planctomycetota; class Planctomycetia; order Gemmatales; family Gemmataceae; genus CAYUHJ01. The sequence goes on from CAZKIQ010000009.1 coordinate 45,380, forward strand.
GTTTCGCTCCACAACCCAGAACCGAAATGCAGGCGGCGAGGATCCCGAGAGACTGCCATCGCATGTGTTGGTGCTCCAGGTTCCTGAATTTTCTTGCCTTCACCCGGGGTAGATTCAGGAGCGGTTCGCGATCAGGATCGGGAAAGGAACTTCGCCAGCTTTGACACCGTCCAGGCCCATGCTCAGCGTTGCTCGGCTGAGCCCGCCGGGGCCGACGGGGGGCAGGAAGACCTCGTATTCGACCGGAACCGGGCTGCCATCCCAGACGATCCCGGTGAGGGAGCGGCCGATCCGCCCGCCCACGACGCTGAGGTGCAATCCGAGCGTCACCCCACGTTTGACGAGTTGGTCGACGTAGCCGGTGCCCAGCAGGGTCGCCTCGGTGCGGAAGGTCCGCGCCATCGTCCGGAGACCCGCCTCGGAGGTCCGCTCGTGGACGTAGACGTACAGCCGGGTGGTTTCTCCCGGCACCCACTCCGTCGGGCCGAAGATCGTCACCTGCACAATGTCCCGCATCGGCAGCCAGAACCCGACAACCCGGACCGCCCGCCAAAGGAATCGCTGCAGGACCAGCTTCGAATTCGACGGTGAGGTCACCCGCGGAAGCGACGGCCCGCCCGGGGTCAACGGCATTTCCAGATACTGCTGCACCGGAAGACCCGGCGACGACGGAACTCCGACCGGCGGATGGCCGACCATCGGCGGTGTCGTCCCTCGCCGCTGGGCTCCGAATCCGAGCGCGACGGGCGTCAGACCCTGTCGAGCCGGCCCGGGCGAAGCGGGCGTATTCGGAAACACGGAGGGGCCAAACCCCACGTTGGGCTGCGATCCGGGAGGGGCCGGCTGCGGATAGTTCGGAACCGGAACCGAGTAAAACGACGGCGGCGATGGCACGCTCGGGAAGCCCGGCGGACGCGGCGGCGGAAGAGACGACGGACCCGAACCCGAGAACGGCGGCAGCGGAACCGGAGCCGGAACCGAGATGTATTCCCGAGTCGGAGGACTCGATTCCCGAGGGGTGTACTCCCGTGGAGTAAACTCCAACGGCGACGGTTGCGGTGGAACAGAACCCTCGTCCGTCCAGTCGCTCGAAGGAGATGTCGGATTCGGAGGGAGCAACGGACTCGAGCGATTCGAGAAACTGCCCCCGCGGCGCGGCGTCGAAAGTTGCGGCGGCGGAACCACCAGCGGCACCGGTTCCGGGAACGGATCCTCTTCCGGCGGACTCGGGGGCGGGGGGGGAGGTGGAGGCGGCGCCGGACGGGAAGGAAGCGGAGCGCCAGGGTTCGACTTCCCACCCGCACCGTACATCGGCCGCAACCGGGAGACCGGAGCTTCCGGAGGAATCGGCAGGGGAGCCGGCCCTGCCGCAGGAGTACCTGTTGAGATTCCCGGGGGCCGGAACGCCGGGCTCGGTGGCGCGGGAAACGCTGGGCTAGGCGGTGCCGGCGGTTCCGGTTTCGGGTGGATCCCCGCCCGTGGCGACTCCCGACCCGCTTCCCCGTTCCGTTTGGCGGCAGCCGGCTTCGGAGCCGACATGGCCACATCGAAGTCGATCGATTCGTCGGAACCGTCGTAACTCGACGCCGGCGCCGGCCCCGATGGAGGGTCCGTCGGGGAAGACGCGGTTGTTCCCGTTGGGCGGCCGCTGATCATCGCGGATGGCGGCATCGGAACGCGAACCACTTCCGGCGAGGCCGACGCCACCGGTCGCTTGCTCGGATCGGGAAGCGATTGCAGCAGCGATTCCCGAACCGAGGCCATATTTCTCGGCCTTTGCTCGGGGTTCTTGACGAGGAGTTGCTCCGTCAGCCGGGCCAGAGCGGGGGGAACGTTGGGGTTCCGCGCCCGAACTTGCATCGGTTCCTGCGTCTGGTGGGCGATCATCTTGTGGACGACCGTCCCATCGGGGAAGGGAACCTTGCCGGTGAGGAGAAAGTAGAGGATGCACCCGAAGCCGTAGGCGTCGCCGGTCGCGGTGCGGTTGGTCGGCTGCATCAGCGTTTCCGGCGCGGCACAGTCGATCATGCTGACCATCGTCGCCGTTGTGGAAATCGTGTCGAGCATCGACTCGCCGTCGGCCAGGTTCTCCGTGAGTATCGCCCCGATGCCGAGGTCAAGGATCTTGGGCTGGTCGTCGGATCCGATCAGGATGTTCCCGGGCTTGAGGAGCCCGTGGACGATCCCCTTCTGGTGGCAAAGTGCGAGTCCGTCCGCGACCTCGGCCATGATCCGGACGGCCTCGGCGGGAGGGAGCGCGCCCCCGACCCGGCCGATGCGATGGTCGAGCGTTTCGCCTTGCACGAACGGCCAAACCAGGTAATGGGAGACCCCGGCCGAATCAATATCCACGAATGGGACGACCGACCGATGCGGCGGCAGACCCGCAAAAATTTGCACCTGCTTCTTCGCCAGGTGCACGTTCCACAAACTCCGCAGCGGCAGCACCTTGACCGCGTACGTTTTCCCGTCACTGCGGCGGATCGCCCGGTAAACCGTGCCGAAACTTCCCGATCCGATCGATTCCTGCAGAACATAGGGTCCGAGCAGCAGCCGGGCCGCCTCGCCGTTGGCTGCCCGATCCGCCTGGAATTGCGTCAGCAGACCGGCGCGAACCAGTTCCGAGCCCAGCGCCTGCGCCCCCCCCCTGGCGCCGGACGCCTCGAAGGTCGCGATCACGGAGGCGGCGCGCGTCGCGTCGAGGACATGGGCCTCGGTCAGTTCCCGCACGAACCGGTCGGGTTCGACGGCCACCTGGAGGGAAGGGGGCGGGGGCATCGGTTGTGGCGGATGTATCGGGCCGGGATCGGCGGCGAACCGGGGACAGCCCTTGCCAGGCGACCCGTGGGGCGAAGAGCGGTTCTACACAACTTATATCTGATCCACCGGGCCTGTCCATCGGGGACTTGCCCGAACCTGGGTCAATCTCGGAGCGTCTGCCCCGAAAATAGGACAGGCTCCACCACAGACCTTCGAAATTCGGATACACCCAGAGCGGATTCCCGAACCTGTACCCGGAGCACCATACTCAAACTGGGTGACACGAAACGCTGACACTCAACCCAAACTTTTCCGGTCTGCCGGAAGTTTTCGTGGCGAAGAGCAAAGATCAAAACCCGTTCCCGGGAGGAAAATCCGAGCATCAGCGACCGTGCGGGACTCTTGTATCGCATCCTACAATGGGGGTAGACGGGGATTGCCCCCGCCCATCCCGTCGGAGACTAACCATGAGCGCGACCCCCAATCGTGCGTCCAATCCGGCCGGCAAACCCCGCCAGAAGGACGTCAATCTCGATCTCTCCACCACGCGGGATATGCTTCCGCTGGTTCGCAGCATCGTCAACGACATCGTCGATGCCCGTCAACGGCTCAATAAGTTGACGCCCGAGCAAGAGCTCCTCGAACGCTGTCGACGGTCCCTCAACTGGACCTCCCGACAACGCCGCTACGCGATCCAGGACGAGATCCACTCCGCCGAGCAAACGCTGAGCGGGGCCGTCGCGGAACTCGGAATTCTCGGGGTCAAACTCACGGATGCGGAAACAGGCCAGGTCGATTTCCCGACGAAAATCAACGGCCGATCCGCCGCCTTCACCTGGAAACTGGGCGAGGATGGGGTCCGGTTCTGGCACTATTCCGGCGAGGAACAACCCCGCCCGATCCCGACCGACTGGCAGCACGGAACTCCGTTGCGGGCCCGTGAGGAGATGTGAATTCCACCTCGGCCCGAATAATTGAACTCGGGCCGAGATTCTCCACGATTTCTTCACATGAGAAACTTTTTTCCCCGTGCCCTGCTTGCCTTGACTTGGTTTCTGGATTAATACTCATTCCATTCAACCATCCACCCGAGATGGTGAAGAAAACTGATCCGCCTTCTTCGCGAATCAGTGGGCGATTTTCACGAGAGCTTTCTCCGTTCCGAGGGGGGAACGGTTAAGGCAATCGAGCGACGAATGGGCCGGACGGGACCTGTTCGATCGCTCGGTGGTGCGGGCATCCGTAAAACGGATGCCCGCATTTTTTTCCCCACTCGCAGATTTCTCCACACTTCAACGCGGAATTGGCAGGCGAATCCAGCCCATCCCCTGAGCCGACCACGCCCCGGCCGCGGCCAACAGAAGCATTCCACCCCAGCCGAGAAACTGCTTCGAAACCGGGTGCGTCAGCAGCTGCCCGACCGGACCCAGCAGGCCCAGCAACGTCTCGATCATCCAGTTGACCGCAAACAAGGGCCACAGGAAAACCGGCACGCCCGGCTCGCGTTCCCGCTCCGCCGGTGCTTCGGGAATCGTCAGGGAGACGGGTTCCGGCTCGACCGGGTCGGAAAAGGGCTCGGTCAGTCCCAGCGAGTTCATCACCGACTGGAAATTCGCCGGAAGTGCCGGAGCATCGACTCCCCGCAGAGTGCCCGTGAGACTCTCGGGTTCCGGAATCGGGGCCGGATCGAAGCTCATCGTTTCGAGGTGGGAAGTCGGCTTCGAGATCGGCGGTGAGATGGGAGCTGGGTCGGGCTCAGGTTCGGGCACCAGGGCCGGCAACTGGGCCGGCGAGGGAAGCGCCGGTTCCATCTCGACCTTCGGAAGCGGGAAGATCGCCGGCGTCGAGACGGGCATTGGCGTCAGACTGGAAAACGACTCGATCGTCGGGGCGGAGCTTGCTGCCACCGGCACAAAGAGCGGAGCCGTGGTCGCGACTTCCGGTTCCGGTTCGCGGGCAGGAATCTCTTCCGTCACAAACGGGCGACGCAGCGGTGCCGGTGGATCGACCCGCCAGTTTGCCGGAGGCGGCACCAGAGCAGACGGAGCGGAGACTGGAGCAACCGGGGCCGGAGCCGGTGGAGTCGGTGTCGGAACCGGCGGTTGCGGCAGCGGGATCGACAGCATCCGCTGCAAGAGGGCGTCGAGCTCGTCGAGTTGCTGGCGAGTCAGGTCGTTCGGGGTAGGCGTCGACGACATGGCGCGTCCTTCCACTCCGGATTCCATTCCGCCAGGGATCGTACGCCAAGCGACCATCGGAAAAAAGGGCAATCGAGAACGAGAAACCCACCCGGTTTCCCGGGTGGGTTCGTGGAGCCGCGGTTTCGCGGTGGGTTACGACTTCTTCGTGACCTTGTACTTCCCGGGGAGCGGGACGGGGCCGATCTTGTGGCCCATCGAAAGCGCCAGGTCGTGCGGCATCGTCTCTTCGTTCGCGTTCAGGGCCTGTTCCCAGGTCAGGGGTTGGCCGCTGTAGCAGGCCATCCGGCCGAGGATCGCGGTCATCGTGCTGTTGGTGACCGCTTCGAGTTCGTTGAGCGGCTTGCCGTTCTTGATGCTCTGGATCAGGTCGATGTGCTCTTGCACGTAGGGCGAAACCGGGCCGCCCTCGGCGACCTTCTTCTTGTTGATCTGGTACGAGCCGACGCGAGAATTCCCCTTGGTGCCGTACACGGTTTCCGAGATGTCGGTCTTGATGCCGGGAATGTGGGTACAGGAGCTGTAGACGGGCACGCCGTTGGGGTACTCGAACTCGATGGCGAAGTGGTCCCAGATCTGGCCGACGACGTTGGGATCGCCTTCCTTGCGGTAGGCCCGGCCGCCGAAGCCGTATGCCTTGACGGGGTGTGCACCCATGACCCAGTTGATGACGTCGAGGTTGTGGACGTGCTGCTCGACGATGTGGTCGCCACACAGCCAGAGGAAGTGGTACCAGTTGCGGAGTTGGTACTCGACGTCGGATTCGCCTTCTTTGCGGGCGTGGAACCAGATTCCGTCGCCGTTCCAGGAGCAGCGGGCGTAGGCGATTTCGCCAATGTCGCCGCCCTGGATCCGCTTGATGGTCTCGACGTATCCGGGGTCGTGGCGGCGTTGGGTGCCGGCGACGAGGGCGGTGCCGTTGGCCTTGACCTTCTCGACGAGTCCGAGGCACTTGCGGATGCCGGCGGCGTCGACGGCGACGGGTTTTTCGCAGAAGACGTGCTTTTTCGCGTTGATGGCGGCTTCGAGGTGGTCGGGGCGGAAGCCGGGGGGCGTCGCGAGGATGACGAGATCGACGCCGGACGCGAGGACTTGCTTGTAGGCGTCGAGGCCGGAGTAGATGCGGTCGCCGATGTTGGCCTGCTCGCCGAACTTGTCGGAGAAGGTCTTGGCGGCACCCTTGGCCCGGGCCTCGAAGACGTCGCCGACGGCGTGGATGACGACGGACTTGTCGGCGGTGACGCAGTCGCGGGCGGCACCGCTGCCGCGACCCCCGCACCCGATCAGGCCGACCTTGATTTGCGAGTTGCCGGCGGCGTGGACGGCAGCGGGGACAGCCGCCACCGCTGCCGCGGCGGCCCCAACTTTGAGAAATTCACGGCGATCGGATTGCGACGCGGTCACGGGGAGGCTCCTGCGGGGGAAACGGGAATTGGAGGGAGAAACGGGATGTCACTCGGCCTTCTTCAACACCATCGGCTTGATGCCGACGAGTTCCGGGTATTCTTCGACCGGCAGCAGCACGCGGAAGCCGATCACGTCCATCCGCGTCAGCCACCAGATGCTCTGTGGCAGTTGCGGGTCGAACTTCATCCAGGTCTTGTCCGAGCCGCGACGGGCGGCCGAGCGGAGCCGGTCGGACTTGTCCGCCCACGACCCGCCTCGGACCGTGTGGCTCCACTTCTTGTCCGTCGGCTTGTTGACCGGGCACAGGGAGAGCTTGTCCCCCGCGAATTTCTCGTAGAACTTCGGGTCGTAGTGGTCCAGGCACCACTCCCACACGTTGCCGTGCATGTCGTGCAGCCCGAACTTGTTGGCTTTCTTGCTGCCGACCTTGTGGGTCGTCCCCTTCTCGTGGTCGTCGTCCGGGGAGTTGTCCTTGAACCAGGCGTAGTCGGTGAGCTTTTCCTTGGCTTCATCGAAGCAGTAGGGCCCGGTGGACCCGGCCCGGCAGGCGTATTCCCACTCCGCTTCGGTCGGCAGGCGGTAGGGTTTCTTGGTCTTCCACCGCAGCCAGTGGCAGTACATCATCGCCGCGTGGTGGGACATGCAGATTGCGGGGAAACCGTCCCGGCCGTGGTCGTACAACTCGTCGACATACGTGTTGGTCGGTCGGCTCAGAGCGTCCGCCTTCGAGAGTTTCGGTTGCAGGTCGGCCGGCATGTCCTCGAGTTTGATCACCTGGAACAGCGACTCGTCACGCCAGAACTGGTAGAACTCGTCCCAGGTCACCTCGCATTTCCCCATCCAGAACGCCCGCACCTTGACCTTGTGCTGGGGACCCTCGTCCGGTTGCCGGCCTGCCTCGGAAGTGGGGCTTCCCATCAGGAACTCGCCTTCCGGGACGTAGACCATCTCGAATTTCACGGGCGGTACGGAGGTGTCGCTGCCGCGGACGGACTCGGTGAAGTTCTTGGGGGGGAGGTCAACTTTCTCGGGAATCTTGGGGAATTCCGGCACCCCGGGTTCGACGTCTGCAGGTGCGACGCCGAGAAATCCGGCGAGGAGAGCGACGATCAGAGCAGATCCGATGACGAGTCGAGACATTCGTGTAGATTCTCCGAAGGGACGGCCAGTGTCAACGGTCGACCGGCGATTGGCCGAGAATGCGGGGTGCTACGTGCGAAACTGTGCGCTTGGGGCAATCGGATTCGGTTGTTGTATCGCCTTTGCTTCTGCCGGCCGCGCCGACGACGCGAAACTCGAGCGGTTCGAGTTCGAGTCGAAGCACATGGGCACGATGTTCCGAATCGTGCTGTACGCTTCGAGCAAACCGATTGCCGAGAAAGCCGCCGCCGATGCGTTTGCCCGCGTCGCCGAACTCGACCGCGTGATGAGTGATTATAACCCGAACAGCGAACTGATGCGCCTCTGCAAAAAGAACGACGCCAACCCCGGCGTCGCCATCCCCGTCAGCGACGACCTCCTCGATGTCCTCTCGAAAGCCCAGGCCGTCTCCGAAGCTTCCGATGGTGCATTCGACGTCACCGTCGGCCCGCTCGTCGGCCTCTGGCGGATCGCCCGGCGAACTCAGGAACTCCCGGACGAGAAGGACCTCCTCGCCGCTCGCGAGAAGGTCGGGTTTCGCAACGTGACGATCGACGCGAAGGCGAAAACGGTGGCGTTGAAGCTTCCCGGAATGCGGCTCGACCTCGGCGGGATCGGGAAGGGGTACGCCGCCGACGCCGCCCTCGCAGTGCTCGGAAAACACGGCATTTCCCGGGCTCTGATCGCTGCCAGCGGCGACATCACCTGCGGCAACGCCCCCCCGGACGCCGACGGCTGGAAGGTCGACATCGCCCCAATCGGCAAGGGGAAACCCGCCCGCACCGTGAAACTCGTCAACGCGGCCGTCTCCACCTCCGGCGACCTCTTCCAGTTCGTGGAAATCGCCGGCGTCCGCTATTCCCACGTCCTCGACCCCAAGACCGGACTCGGTCTCACAGGTCGGCGAAGCGTCACCGTCATCGCGAAAAACGGCACCCAAGCCGACAGCCTCACCAAGGCCGCCAGCGTCTTGCCGCCGAAGAAAGCCTTGAAGTTGATCGATTCCATCCCCGGGGCGGCCTGCTACATCGTCGTGAAAGAGACCGATTCCGCGGAGCAGAAAGTAACGCAATCGAAACACTTCGCGGATTTCCTGGCGAAGTGATCCGCCCGCGGGTAGCCGGGACCCGGGGAAGGAAGTCTCTTTTCTCCCGAACCGAAAGAACCTTCCCCGCTGGTCAATCGACCTACGACTCGATTCGTGGCTGGGACCCGCGTCCCGGGAAGAATCCGGGGAAGAGGCCCAGCAGTGCCCAGATCGCGGCGAAGAGCATGGCGAACATGATGACGAGCAGGGTCGTTTGCATGGCAGACCTCGGGAAGTGGTGATACCCGATTTTGGCATTTCCAGATCGAAATGTCCAGTTTCTGCCGCCCATTTTTTCCCTCTGCTGCTGCCCGCCCGGTAAACGGCCCGGATTGGTGCTACAATCTTCTCCAACTCCACACTTTTTCTCCCCACTCGCTTCTGCGACCAGGGTCTGTCCGTATGCCGACGCCGGACCGGATGCTCGCGACGATTCGCCGGGCCATCGAACTCGTGCGGGATACTCCGGGCCGATCCGGGGCCATGCTTCGACCTGTCGACTGCACCGAGATGCTCGTCGCCGGTGATCTCCACGGACACATCCCGAACTTCCAGGTGATCCTGCAGAAGGCCGACCTGGCCAACCACCCGACCCGCCATCTTGTGCTGCAGGAACTGATCCACGGAAAGAACAAGTACCCCAACGGTTCCGACAAGTCGCACCAGATGGTCGACCTTTTCGCGGCGTTGAAGTGCCAGTTCCCGAAACAGGTGCACTACCTGCCTGGGAACCACGAGATGGCCCAGTGGACCGATCGCCCGGTGGGAAAGGCCGACGAGCAAACGTTGAACCAGATGTTCCGCAACGGCCCCAACGCGGCATACGGGTCGATGGGACCGTCGATCTACCTGGCGTACCTCGAACTCTTCCGGGCCCTGCCGCTCGCCATCCGCACGGAAAACGCCGTCTTCGTGAGCCACTCGCTGACACCCGGGCGGAACATCGGCACATTCGACCCGAGCCGGCTGGAAACCGCCAACTTCACCGAAGCCGACTACCAGCCCGGCGGCCTTGTCTATGGAATGCTCTGGGGCCGCGACACTGCCGAGCGAACCATCGACGACTACCTCCGGAAGGTCGACTCCGACCTCCTGGTGAGCGGCCACATCCCGACGGAAACGGGGTTTCTCGTGCCGAACCACAAGCAGGTGATTGTCGATTGTGCCGCATCCCCGGCGGCGTACGTGCTCTTCCCGACCAACCGCCCGCTGACCCACGCGGAGCTCGTCCGCTGCATCGTGACGTTCTGATTCCGAACCGCACGCTACTCCGCCGCCGACTCGAAGACCGGGTTGTTGGCCGGCCAGCCACGCGGTTCCGCGAGCACTTCCCCGATTGGCAGGCTGTCGATTTCCCCGCGAAGGTACTGCTTCACGAGGCGATCGTACAGCAGCACATAGATCGCCGCCCCGAGATTGGTGCAGTGCCGGGTCGGGATAAAGACTCGCCGATGGCACAAACCCCGCACGCTGACCGGGACGCTTCCATCCTCGGGCCCGAACAGGTACACCGCGTTGGCGGGATGCTCGAAGGTCAGGAGGTTCTCCGAATTGGGCAGCAACTCGACGGCGACCGGGACCGAGCCGGGGAAGAACTTGAGCGGCTCATCTTCGAGGATGATGTCTACATCCTTGAAGCCTTTCATGCGTTCTTCGCGGGGAATCCGTTTCTGATCCCAGACCTTTTGGGCGCACCGCTGGCCGGTCACCCAGACCTGACGGACGCCAAAACAGGAGGCGGCGCGAACGGCGGCGCCGACGTTGAACGGATCCCGCGGATCGTGCATGACGATCGCCGGGAAGACGCCGGGCAATGCCGACTTGAAGGGCCAACGCCCCGGCGGGGCCTCGTCCACCGCAGTACTCATGATGAGATTTCCATCCTGTCCCGGATTTCTCCGAACTTCGACGGTCCGGATCCATGCGGTGAGACAGGGGAACGCGCTGATTGGTTCGGGTTCGCGGATCACTGGCCGGCGAGCAGACCGAGGAGGCCGCCTGCTAAGAAGGCGGTGCCGGTCGCGGCCGCGAGTGCGAGCCGGAGTCGCCAGGACTTCCAGCCCCACCGGGAAGGCGGTTGCTGGAGGAATCGGGCCGACCACGCCCCGCTGACGACCGATCGAGATTCGGCCAGGACGGAAACGAGTTCCTGGGCATCCCGCGGGCGAAGCAGCGGATTTGGGGCCAGGCACCACTTCGCGAGACCGACCAGCAACGGCGGGGCACCGCAGCGATCCAGCCGGGCGTACGCCGGGGTGATCTCCCCCATCTGGTTGATCGTCCACAGATTTTCCTGGGACGGATGATCGAAGGGCGGCCGACCCGTCAGGATGACAGTCAGGATTGCCCCGAGCCCGAACACGTCGGCTCGCTGATCAATCCGCGAGTGCTCGCCGCGTGCCTGTTCCGGGGGCATGTAGCCCGGCGTGCCCACCGGTGAGCCTCGGCCGGTCAAACCCTGAGCGGACATCCGCACCGAATCCGAAAGACGGGGCTGAAGCACATCAATGACGTCCGGATCGTCCTCTTCCAGAACCTTCGCGAGCCCCCAATCGAGGACGCGAACCTGCCCGAACCCGGAGAGGATGACGTTGTGCGGTTTGAGGTCCCGGTGGATGACCCCCTTGGAGTGTGCATACGCGACGGCGTGGCAGACCTGCTCGAAGACGTGGATCCAGAGCGGAAGCTGATGCGACACCGACGGCCGGGTGCCGAGGGCGGATTCGAGGGTCGTCCCGCGAACGAGGAGCATGGCCATGAACGGCCGACCATCGGCGAGCCGGCCGACATCATAGACGGGAACGATCCCCGGGTGTTGGAGCTGCCCGTTGATGCGGGCTTCGCGCAGGAATCGGGCCTCGGCCTCCGGGGAGCGGAACTCCGATTTGAGGACCTTCAACGCGACTTCCCGGCCGATCACCCGGTCGTGTGCGGACAGAAGTTCGCCCATCCCGCCGCGGGCGATCTCGCCGATGACATCGAAGCGTTCCGGCGAAGCGAGTCCGTGGTTGGGGAACGCGCCGTGATCTGCGGTTGCAGGCTCAATAGGAGCCGTGGGGTCAGAAGGGCCGGAGCGGGAGGAGAAAGGCCGAGTGCGGCCGGATTTGATGCCCGGCCACTCAGCCGGACGCACAACATTGCCGTCAACGAAATACGGGGTCGTTGGAAGATTGCCCAGAATATCGGACTTCGAGCGCGGGCGATTCGACATGAGCGACCATCCGATCTCGCGAGGAGAAAGCGAGAGATTTCCTCTCGGAGATCCCTCTCCGAGACATGGGCGAAGGCTGTCCCGGAAGCGCGGACGGCATATGCTATTATGGAACGTATCGAATGAGACCGGGGTGATATTTCCCCAGAAAAGGGCAAATTCCTCGACATTGTCAGATCAAACCTGACAGATGGGTGTCGCTTCAGCTCCGGGCTGGAATCATCGGTCGAGTTCCCGTTCGATCCGCGAAATCAGATCCTTCGTCCACCATTCGCGGTCGCCCAGCGACAGTTTCTCGTCCTTTTGCAGCCAGTTCCGGACGGTTTTCTCGGCGGCGACGGCGGTGCTGTGGGTCTTGGCCCCGAAATGTTTCGCGATTTCCCCGTACGTGGCGGCGGTGTGTTTGCGGGCGAGGAAAATCGCAAGCATCCGGGGGTGGCTCACCGACCAGGATCGCCCCGTGGACTGGAGCGTCCCCGCGGAAAGCCGGAGTACCCCGCAGACGGCGGCGTCGATGTCGGAAACGGTGATCGCCCGGATCGTGTGCCGAAGCAGGTCCCCCAGCGCTTCCCGGGCCAGGGTCGGGGTCACGGGCCGATCGGTGACGCGGGCGAAGTGCCGGATCCCGTTGACGGCCCCTTCCAGTTCCCGCACGTTGCCCCGAAGATTCTCGGCGAGGAACCGCAGAACCTCGTCGGGAATTGGGGGCGACCCGGTCGCCGACTTGTGGCGGAGGATTCCCAGACGCGTCTCGTCGTCCGGGGGAAGCAGACCCCAGATCGCCCCACCGAGCAACCGGTCGACGAGTTCCGGCATCAGTTCCTCGGCCAATCGCGGGTGACAGTCCGTTGTCACCACCACCTGCCGACCATCCGCGACCAGCGCGTCGAACGTATGCAGAAACTCCTCCTGCGTCCCCCGTTTCGTTGCGAGGAAGTGGAGGTCGTCGAGCAGCAACGCCGAGCAATCGCGGAACTGACGGCGGAAAGAGGACTGCTTGCCGAACCGCGTGGCCTGCACGAATCGCGTCGTGAATTCCTCGGCGGTGACGTAGCATGGCCGCCCCTCCGAGCCGTGACGCTTCCGCAAGGCGGCGTACACACCCTCCAGCAAATGCGTCTTCCCGGTTCCGACGGGCCCGTGAATCACCAGCGGATTCGCACCCATTCCGGGATCTTCGATCACCCCGACGGCCGAGGCGTGGGCCACCCGGTTGGATGCTCCCACCACGAACTCGGAGAGCAGCTTCCACCGGCGGGCGGTCGTCTCCGCGTGTTTCTTTCGCGGCAGTGGCGGTGGGGCTTCGCCGAAGAGATTCTTCTGCGGTCGGGGGGAGCCGGCGGGCGTGGGTGCTGCTTCCGGAGCCGACTGGACGCCGAAGAGGACGGGGTCAACCACGAAGCGGACCGGGACGGGCTTGGCGAAAACTTCCTCCGCCGCCGCCGTCACCGCGTCGCCAAACGTCTGGGCCAGCCATTCCTGGAAGTGGGCCGTCGGAACGACGACGTGTAACTCACCGTTGCTGGCGACGAAGGTGGCGTGGGCTTCGAACCAGAGCCGATAGCGTGCCGCCCCGACACGTGCTGACACCGCCGCTGCCATGCGACGGGCGAAAGCATCCATGCCGGGTTGGTCGGGACGGGAAATCACTGCGGGCTCCGAACCACTCTCGAGCAGGGGAGAGGAACCCCATTCTGGACAACCGGGTGCCCCGAGTGCAACGGGTGCTCTCCGAGATTATCAGTGAAGAAGGATTGGTGAAGGCTGTTCTTCCGCACCATGCGAACGCGCCACGAGAGCTGACGCTTCGGGGGTCCGGAGACTCGGCAAATTCGGCCCAGATTCCGCGAGCTCAGCCCCCACAAAACCGCGGAAAATTTCGAGGGGGCAGAGGTCGGAAGAGGGTACAGGAGATCACTTGATCTCGCGGCCCGTCTCGGTCAGCTTCGACTCGCTGACCAGTTTCAGGGACCCGTTGGGGATTTCCCCCTCGACGAAGATGTTCGCGGACATCTTCGCTTCGCCGTCGCCGACGGTTCCGTCGATGCAGGCGTCGATCGTGATGAGCAAGCCGAGCTTGCTTCCCTTCTTGAGGGGGATCGAGTCGCCGCCGGCTTTGAAGGCGGTGGGGGCGAAGTCGATGCGGATCTCGACGACTCCGAACTGTTTGCCGTCCTTCTTGTAGGCCTTGACGAGCTTTCCGCTCGCCTTGGAAGCGTCCTCGTCGAGTTCGAAGGGGGTCTCGCTGCCGAAGCTCTTGGCGAGTTTCGCAATGTCAATCTTCCAGGTTTCGTTGAGCTTCACCGGCTTGGTGGGAAGAAAATCTTCCGTTTCTGGGGATTCGACACCGTCCTTTTTGTTGAACTCCTTGTCGAGGTCGGGGACGTCCTCGGGGTCCAGTTTCTCGCCGTTGATGGTGAAGCGGTATTTGTCCCCCTTCTTTTCGATGAGGACGATCTTCCCCTCATAGGGGAGGGTCTCTTTCTTGCCGTCCTTGGTCTTGGTGGCGGTTTTGTAGACGCGTTGGATTTTGGTCGCCTTCTTCTTCATGTCTGGTCGTTCGAGGATTTCCTCGGTGTAGACCGATTTGACGGCCGTCTTCTGCTTGGTGACCTTTTCCTGCCCGCCGAGTTCCAGGGTGGCGGTGGTGGTGCCGTCCTCGGCCTTGGAGACCTCGCTCTTGTCCCCCTTGGCATCCTTCTTGACCTTGATCTCGTAGACCTCGTCGGCGGCAGACAACGGTGCCGAGACCAGGGCCAGAGTGACGAGGAACAACATCGCGCGTGACATGGAACGCTCCTTCGCGGGTTCGTTCGCACCCAGCGACGATCCCCGTTCCGGAAGAGGATACCGGGGGCAGGGAAGGAATCACTTCTTTTTCTTCAACTCGACGGTGTTTCGGGTGCCGGTCGTGTTCAGTGTCAGCGTGAGCTCCGCGGTCGGGAGGTCGCCGAGGAGTTCGCCGGACATCTTCATCTTCATCTGGCCGGTCGATTCGGTTCCGTCGATGCAACCGGTGGCGGTCATCTCGACCTTGAGGTTGCTGCCCGCCTTCATGGGCACGACGCTTTTCCCGGTGCCGACCTGCTTGACAGCGAGGTCGAGGGTCATCTCGAAGTCGGCGAAGAGTTTGCCGTTCTTCTCGTAGGCTTTGAGCAGTTTCCCGGTGCCGGTCGATTTCTCGGGGTCGAGTGTCAGGCCGCTGTCACCCATCACCCGGCCGAGGCGGTCGGGGGAAATCTTCCAGCTTTCCCCGGGTTTGATCGGCTTCTCTGGGAAGAGATCACTCGCCGACATTTCCTTGTCGTAGTTGCGGAACTTCGAAACGAGATACTCCAGGGCACTGGCTTCGAGCGGTTTGCTGTCGGTGGTTGTGAACTCGAACTTGTCGTTTTTTTTCTCCGCGATGATCGATTTCCCGGTGAGTTTCAAATCTTCGCGTTTGCCGCCGCGGGTGATGTCCGCGGTGGTGTAGGTCCGCTGGAGCTTCGTCGGCTTTCCCTTCGCGTCGACCTCCAGGATCTCCTCCTTGAACCGGAAGGTGGAGGTTTCCTTCTCGTCCTTGGTTTGCGATTTGTCCTTGACCTTGAAGGTGATCTTGGAAGTCTTTTCGTCGGATTCGCTGACTTCGATGGTGGTGCCGACGGTGGGTTTGAAGATTTTGAAGGTGACGGCGGAGTCCTGGGCGGCGAGCAGGCCGACCGCCAGCAGCGACCAGGCAGTGGTGGCGAGAGTGGTTCTTCGCAAGGCAAACCTCCGGGGGACTGACCGCATCGTGGGGCGGCCATGAAGGCAGTGTACGGACCGGTTTCCATGGGGAATTTGCACGCGGGATCTTCTCCGAATCCTCACACATCCAGCGTTGTCCACGCAGTGGGTGGCCGTAGGATGGCCCGGTGATCCAGCACTGGTCCAACACATTCCGCCTCCGGAGCGCGATATGTCCTCCCCGTCGATGATCCGTCCGGCTTTCTTGACCGGCCTCTTCCTGACGATCGGTGCCGCCATCTCCCTCGTGGGTTGCGGTGGCTGCAATCGGAGTGCCGGGTCGGTCCGCATCAGCGGCGGCGGGGCGACCTTCGTGGACCCGATCATGCAGAAATGGTCCGGCGAGTACCGGGCCAGCAAGGGAACCGAAATCGACTACGTCAAGAGCGGGTCCGGCCAGGGCATCAGCAAGATGACCGCCAAGGAAGTTGACTTCGGTTGCTCCGATGCGCCCCTGACCAAGAAGGAACACGACGCAGCCGTGGCCGCGGGCGGGGAAATGTTCCACATCCCCGTCACGATGGGGGCCGTCGCCATCGCCTTCAACGTCCCGGGGGTCGACAAGCTGACGCTTTCCGGCCCGGTGATCGCGGACATCTACTTGAAAAAAATCACCATGTGGAACGACCCGAAGATCGCGGAGCTCAACAAGGACATTGCCGCGAAACTCCCGGCGGAGAAGATCGTCCCCCTCCAACGCGCCGAGGCGTCCGGCACGACCAGCATCTTCACGGACTACCTCGCCAAGGTGAGCCCCGAATTCAAATCCAAGGTTGGCTCCTCGAAGAAGATGGACTCCCTCACCGACGTCACCGGGCAGTCCGGGAACGACGGAATCGCCGGGTTCGTGAAGAACAACAAGGGCGCGATCGGGTATGTGGAACTCGCTTACGCCAAGAAGAACGGGATTTCGTACGCGGCGGTTCTCAACAAAGCCGGCAAGGGAGTCCTTCCCGATTCTGAGAGCGTCACCGCCGCTGCGGACAACGCCATGAAAGAGAAGCAAACCGAGGAACCGTTCAGCCTGCACGACCTGACCTACTCCCTGACCGACGCGACCGGCGAGAAGAGCTACCCCATCGTCGGCATGAGCTACGCGATCCTGTTCAAGACGCAGCCCAAGGATAAGGGCCCCGCCCTGATCGACTTCCTGAAATGGGTCGTCTCCGACGGGCAGAAATTCGCTGTGGACCTCGACTACGCCCCGCTTCCGGCGGAGATGCAAAAACGCTGCACGGACAAGCTCGGCACCGCGACGTTTCAATAACCTGACTCGGTGAACTCGGTCGGGTCGCCGGTTGGCGGCCCGATTTTTCGTCTGGAACCGCCCTTCTCAGAACCCATTCGATGGCCACTGCAGCACCGCCCACCCCGGCCCCGGAAGCACCCCCGCGGAAGTCCGCCTCCTCGACGGGCGACACGATCTTCGGTGCCCTCTGCAAATCCGCGGGGATCTTCGTTCTGTTTCTCGTGGCGGCACTGGTGATCACCCTGGTCATCCAGGCGTGGCCGTTCGTCAAGCGGTCCGACAGCTACACGATGCTCATTTCCAAGACCTGGAATCCGCAGAAAGACCAGTACGGAGCGGGTGTCTTCATCTTCGGGACCATCTCCACGGCGGCGATCGCGATGCTCATCGCGGTCCCGCTCGGTGTCGGGGCGGCGGCGTACCTGTCGGAGATTGCCGGGCCGCGGGTCCGGTGGGTGTCGGCGTTTCTGCTCGAACTTCTCGCTGCCATTCCCAGCGTCGTCTACGGCTTCTGGGCGATCGAGTTCCTCGCCCGGCAGGGAACCCGACCGTTCTTCGAGTGGCTCGGACTGGAGAATCTGGCGGCCGGGCAGGGGATACTCGCGGCCGGGTTGGTGCTGGCCGTCATGGTGCTCCCCTACATCACGGCGGTGAGCTACGACGTGTGCCAGGCGGTGCCGCGATCGCAACGGGAAGGGGCCCTTTCCCTGGGTGCGACGCGCTGGCAGATGATCCGCTCGGTGGTGCTGCCGTACGCCCGCCCGGGGATCATGGCGGCGTGTTTCCTGGCCCTGGGTCGGGCCATCGGCGAAACGATGGCCGTCACCATGGTCATCGGAAACTCCCTGGATCTGCCGCAATCTTTCTCTCAGTTCATCGCGGCAACGGGGGACGCGATCCCCAGCGCAATCGCGAAGCAACTTCCGGAAACGGCCCCGGCCGAGTCGGTCAAGCGGGCGGCCCTCATCACGCTCGGTCTGCTGCTTCTGGCCATCACGCTGGTCACGAACATCACGGCTCGCTTCCTGGTCCACTACGTTTCGAGGCCGAAGATTCGGAATTCGAGCCACCCGATTGCCCAGTACGACCAGCCGTTTGTGGCACCGCCGCCGACCGAGCAGATGGCGTCTTCCCGCCAGCGGGCGTTGCTGTGGGACCGCGTGATGACCGTGGTTCTCGCCAGCTGCCAGCTCGTGACGGTGATTCCGCTCTTCCTGATCCTCGGGTACATCACCTACCAGGGTGCGGGCGGGGTGGATCTGGACTTCTTCACGAAATTGCCCAACGACCGGAACGGCCGGGGGCTCGGACACGCGATCGAGGGAAGCATCACGCTGGTGGCGCTGGCGACGCTGTTCGCGGTGCCGGTGGGAATCCTGGCGGCGGTACTGCTCGCGGAATACCGGACGAGCAAACTCATCTACCCGGTGCGGTTCGCGGCCGAGCAACTGGGCGGAGTGCCGTCGATTGTGATCGGGGTCTTTGCGTACTCGGTGCTGGTCTTTCCGTTGTGGTCCACGAAAACCTGGGGTTTCTCGGCGTGGGCGGGGGCGTTCGCGCTCGGGGTGATGATGCTCCCGGTCGTGATTCGGGCCGCGGAAGAAGCGATGCGGCTCGTTCCCAACGGTCTGCGAGAAGCCAGCTATGCTCTCGGAGCGACCCGGTGGCAGACGGTCGTCAAGGTTGTGCTTCCCGCCGCATTGCCGGCCGTCATCACGGGTGTGCTTCTGTCGATCGGCCGGATCGCCGGGGAAACGGCACCGCTGCTGCTGACCGCACAGGGGTCGAACTTCTGGCCACGATCGCTCTCCGAGCCGACGCCGTCCCTCCCGTATTACATCTTCAACTTCTCGAAGAACCCCGACCCGGACGACATCCGGCTGGCGTGGGCGGGGGCGTTTGTGCTGATCGTCATCGTGCTCTGTTTGAACATCGGCACCCGGCTCGCATCCGGGAAACGGCAAGTCGCCGCCTCGCGGGCTGACTGATCGAGTTTCTCGTCCGAGACCGGGGATGCGTCTTGGGCGGGAGCGGAACCAATCCCATGTTTTGGCGGCTCTTCGTCACCTACCTGTTGCTGGTCGTCATCGCCGTCGGAATGGTCGGCGCTCTGATTCTCCAGCGGGCCGGCGGCACGGAACTCTTTGCGGAACTCGCCATCGAAGTGATCCCGGCGGTGCTCGTGATCTGCGGCCTCGCCGTGATCCCCGCCTACGTCTTCGCCGTCCGCTTCACCCGACCGCTCGACCAGCTCACCGACGGGGCCGACCGCCTCGCCGAGGGGGATCTCGGCCACAAAATCCAGGTCGATGGCAGCAAGGAATTCTCCGATCTTGCCCGCACCTTCAACGCCATGAGCGAGCGGCTGGCGGCGAGCTTCGCCCAGGTCGAACGCGATCGCGAGCAACTCCTCACCATCCTTTCCGGGATGGTCGAGGGCGTGGTCGCCTTCGACAACGACCAGCGCGTCCTCTTCGTCAACGACCGGGCCGCCCGCCTGTTCGAGTTCCCTTCGGATCAGGTCGTCGGGCGGAAGCTGTGGGAAGTCACAAGACAGCGGGCACTCTGCGACATCGTCGAGAAAGCGCTGGTCGATGGGCAACCCCACCGGGAGGAACTCGACTGGCAGGGGGCGGTGAAGAGCCTGGCGGTGTACGTTTCGCGGTTGCCCGGCTCGCACGAACCGGGGGCCGTCATGGTGCTTCACGACACCACGGAGCTTCGCCGGCTGGAACGGCTCCGGCAGGATTTCGTGGCCAACGTGTCCCACGAACTCAAGACCCCGCTGGCCAACATCAAGTCCAGCGTGGAGGTCCTGATCGACGGAGCGGTCGAGGACCGCGCCAGCCGGGGGCAATTCCTCGACGAGATCGCTGACGCCGCCGACCGGCTCGACGCCCTGATCCAGGATCTGCTCACGCTCGCCCGGATCGAGTCGGGAGAAACCGGGCTGCATCTCGAAGCCGTCAACGTGGAAGAGGCCGTCCACACCTGCCTCGATCGGCACCGCACTCGGGCCGAGGCGAAGAAACTCTCCCTGCACGGAGTCGCCCTTGCCGGGTGCCCCCACGATCTCTCCCTCTGGGTCGACGAGGAAGCACTGGCCCAGACGCTCGACAACCTCGTCGATAACGCGATCAAATACACCCCGTCCGGCGGGCGGATCACGGCCCGGTGGGAACTGGCCGGCGGTAACGTCTGCATCGAGGTCGAGGACACCGGGATCGGCATCCCGGAGCGGGACCAGCCGCGGGTTTTCGAGCGCTTTTACCGGGTCGACAAGGCCCGCAGCCGGGAGATGGGCGGCACGGGGCTCGGGCTGGCGATCGTGAAGCACCTCGTGCAGGCCATGAAGGGAAACGTGAAGGTGACGAGCGAACTGGGGAAGGGAACCAAGTTCCGCGTCAGTTTGCCTCGGGCGGATCGGTAGAATTCCGCGATGTCGTTCCCCCTTCCCGATCTGCGTTTCGAGCCGGAATCGGCCAAGCTCGCGACCCGGGCCGCGGTTGCGGCGGCGATCGCGCATCTCCCCGCGGATCTCGACGCGCGGGCACTCGCCGCCCACATCCGAGCCGCGATTCCGTACGGTGTGGAACTTCTCGGCACCACACCGACCCGACTCGCACAGGAGATCGCCGGCCCCCCGGGACCCGAGCGGATTGGAACCTACACACCTACGGAAGTCGACCGCCTCACCGCGGAGTGGCGGGAACTCCCCTGGCGGATCGTGCCCGAGGTTCCCCTTTCCGCGGTGGAGAACGTCGCGCTCGACGAGGTGCTAACGGATCGCGTGGCCCGCGGAGAGAGCCCGCCGACGCTGCGGTTCTGGGGCTGGAGCGAGTCGGCGGTGATTCTCGGCCGGTGTCAATCCGTGGTCAACGAGGTCGAGCCCGACGCCGGAGTGGCGGTCCTCCGGCGGATGTCCGGAGGCGGGGCGATGGTGGTGCAACCCCACGGGGCCATCACCTACTCCCTGTACCTTCCCGAATCTGCACTGGCCGGCCTCACGATCCGCCAGAGTTACGAGGTGTGCGACGCATGGGTGATCCGGGCCCTGCGGTCGCTGGGGATCGACGCCCACCACGTCCCGGTCAACGACATCGCCTGTGGGGAGGGAAAGATCGGCGGCGCCGCCCAGGCCCGTCGACGCGGGGTGGTGCTACACCACACCACGATCGCGTACGATCTCGACGATCGCTTCCTCACTCGAGTTCTCCGACTCGGCCAGGGGAAACTCCGCGAACGGGGCGTGGCCAGTGCCGCGAAACGGGTGGCGCCGCTGACCGGGCAGACCAAACTTCCCCGGGAAACGCTCGTGCAAACGCTCCTGGACATGTTCCAGCAGTCGACCGGCGGAACCGTGGGAAGCCTGGCAGATGCCGAATTCGCCGCAATCCCGCCACTGGTGGCTCAGAAATACGGCACCACCTCGTGGACCCGGGATTTCGAGTAAGGAAGCGTCCACCGAGAATCCCGTGCTTCTTCGAGAGCCGCCGCTTCCCGTGAAGAATCGCATCCTTTCCAACAATGAATGCGACATCCTCAAGTCTCTTCCCACAGGGAGTTGCCGCTCCTTTGCAGTCGCGGCTCTCACAGCAGAGCACGAAGTCTTGTCTGGACGAATCCTAACCCCGCACCCCCATACCGTCTCGGAACGTGGTCCCAATCAAGGCGGGGGCCTCAGAAGAGAGAAACTCGAGAGGTGAGGCGATCATCCTCCGCCGTCACCGAGGAAGTTCCTTGGCAGGCGAATCCGCAGCACCTGCCGCCTGAATCGGTCGGGAGACGTAGAATCGCCATGTGTTGGGTGGAATGCCGATCGAGGGATGGCTATGGCACGGCGGAAACTGGCGGGGTTGCGGGTCCTTGTCACCGGGGCGTCGCAGGGGATTGGCCGGGCACTTGCCGTCGCGGCGGCGAAACGCGGGTGCAAGGTCGTCGCGGCCGCACGTTCCGCACCGCTGCTGGAAGAACTGGCCAAAGAAGTTCGAGCCGCCGGTGGAACGATCGAGACCGCGGTTGGCGACGTCACCAACCCCGCGGATCGGCAGGCGATGGTCGACGCCGCCGTGCAAAAATTCGGCGGACTCGACGTTCTCATCAACAATGCCGGCATCGGGGCGACGGGCCACTTCATGGACTCCGACCCCGCCGTCCTCCGCCAGATTTTCGAGGTCAACTACTTCGGACTTTGCGAAATCACCCGCCTGTGCATCCCAATCCTCAAGCAGGGCGTGACCCCGGCGATCGTCAATATCTCGTCAGTGGTCGCCCGTCGAGCGTTGCCGGCCCGGTCGCTGTACTCGTCCAGCAAGTTCGCCGTCGCCGGCCTGAGCGAGGCCATCCGGGCGGAACTGTCCAAGGATGGAATCGACGTCGTTGTCGTCAACCCGGGCCTGACGCAGACCAACTTCTCGCAAAACATGCTCGAGGCGAAGGCCAAGCTGTCCCTCGACCACAAACGCGGAATGACGAGCGAGCAGGTCGCCGAGGCCACCCTCGACGCCCTTGCCGCGAACAAAACCGAGGTGACGCTGACCCTGCAGGGGAAATTGTTGGTCCTGGTCAACCGCTTCGCCCCGTGGGTGATCGATTTCTTCGCGAAGAAGAAGGTGCGAGAACTTTTCGCGGACGAGATCGCCGAGCGGGAGAAATCGCGGAAGTAATCCGCCGCCCAATCTGCGATCCAAACTCTTGCGTTTTTTCCCGGGTATCGGTATCGGGCTCGCGTTTCTTGAGTCCGTTCGCCCGGGAGAAAACGTATGTTCGCATCTGCGATCACCGTCATGTGCACCGCCATCGCGGCGATTCCGTCGGTCGAGCCGACCCATGCGGAGCCGGTTTACATCGTCGAGATGAAGCTGTACCAGGGTGACCCGCTGGGGGAACCGCGGTGCCTGGTGTGCCCGAAGATGGCTCAGGTCGCAGAGAAGAAAGCGATTGTGACGATCGGCGAGCCGGGGAAAGTGGACGGGTTCCGCACGACGGTGATGGTTCTTCCGCGTACGAACTATAGCTTGCACGTGAGCCCGCTGATTCCCGGCTTCGTGGAGTTTCGCCCTGGGGAGGAGAAACTCGACGTGGCCGTCGAACTCGAGGTTGGGACAGAGAAGCCCTGTCGCCAGACCTTGAGCGTTTCCCCCGGGTCGGAAACGAAGTGGCGGCTCTCCGCGAAGGGTGCGGATGACCAGAAGTGGGTGGTGGTGAAGGTGAGCAAGGCGGTGTCGGTCGCGCGGTAGTTTCGAGAGGTTTGGAAAAGCGTGCGGGCGAGCTCGAGTTGGGGTCCGCCCGCGAAATTCTCCCGACCGCTACGGCGTCTGCAACCCCACCATCTTCGCCATTTTGGTGTAGGCCACGTATCCGGCAGGACCGTGCCGAAGTCGGGCAAAAATCGCGATTTTGGCTTCAGTCCGGGCCGGTCGTTTGTTGACCGGCTTCCCGCGCAGACGTAGATTTGTCGCGTCAGCCCGACACCCCGAATCGCCGGCCGACGCCCCGAACACCCTCCGACCCGCGACCCCCGGGCCCCGATACAAGCCCCGCACCCGAGCCGCCTGATGCAGAACACACACTCGTACTGGCGAACCGACCGACCGGCCGATGTCTTCTACGACACGCCGCTCGCCACCGTCCCCGACCGGGGCGTCCGAACCTACCTCCCGGACGAATACACCTCCCGGTACGCCTACCCGCTGCTCGTGCTCTTCCACGGGCACGGTGCGAACGATCAGCAAGTCCTGCGACTCGCACCCAAGATCAGCCGGCGGAACTTTGTCGCCGTCAGCCTCCGCGGGCCGGAGTTGCTCGGACAGAAAAGCGATGGCACGCCGGCGTTCGGGTGGGGCGGGCAGGATGACGCCGACGCGGTGACCGAGTATGTGCTGCGGGCCGTCGAACAAACCCGGCGAACCTTCCACATCCACTCGGAACGGGTGTACCTGGTCGGCGTCAACGAGGGAGCCCAGGCGGCGTATCGGACCGCCTTCACGCTCGGAAACGCGGTGGCAGGTGTCGCCTCGCTCAACGGATGCGTCCCTCGTCCGATCGACGGCCGACCGGTGATGCGTCCCAACGCGGTTCGCGGCCAGAAGGTTTTCATCGCCCACGGAATCGCCAACGTCCTCGCCCCCTTCTCCGGCGCCGAGCGGGATTTCCGCCTCATGTACGCCGCCGGGGCCGATGTCCGCTTCGCCCGCTACGCCGCCACCAACAAACTCCACCCGGACATGCTCCGCGACCTCAATCGCTGGGTGATCGGCCACGTCAACGCGACCACCGATGCCCTGGTTCTGCGGTAACGATTCTCCCGAACTTTCGAAACCAGACCGGGCGGCGGGGGCCAACCTCGCCGCCCGGTCTCGTTTTCCTGCAGCAACCGCTTCCGTCTGCATCACGGGTTGTTGCCGGTGATGTCCTGTTCCAGGCTCGGCGTGCGGATCGAGCGGATCAGCGTCGTGAAGCGGAAGCTTTGGGTCATGTAACGGACAATCGCGTCGCCGGGGCGTTCTTGCTCGACGAGGATGTCACCGGGCAGCACCAGGATGTTCTCCCGCGGATCCTTGAAGGCACGCATCAGGTCCACGCGGATCGGGATCTGCCGGCCATCCGGGAGCTTCCGCAAAACCGTGACCAGGGCCGGCGACGGAATCCCGAGCCCGCTCTGGACCGCGGTCGCAACGAACGCATTCTGGCTGAAACCGCCGTTAAGCAACGGACCGCGAATCTGGGCAATCGCCTGGATCACGCGGAGATCGTAGTCCCGCGGCAGGAGGAACTGCCCGCCGCCGATGATGCCTGCCGTGTAGTACACCTCCGCGTCCCGGCTCTCGATGTACAGGATGTCCCCATCGTTGAGGATCACGTCCTTCTCGCGGAGCGTCAGGTTCTGATCCGGGTAGATCCGTAGCGGAATCACCGTCCGGTTCTTCTGCGGGTCGCGGGGGTCGTACTTGCCCCGGTAGACGATGACCTCGTTCTTGGCGTCGAATCCGGGCAGACCGCCGGTCGCGTTGAGGGCCCGCAGGATGTCGTTGTCGTAGGCGGGGAGACGGATCGTGAAGCCGGCTCCCTTCTTGCCGCCGACCGTAACGGGACCATCGAGGCCCGACACCTGCTGGACGGCGCCGGTGTCCTCCCGGACGACCAGGATCTCGTATGTCCGCTTCTGGAGCAATTGCACGCTGATCCGCGACGCCCCGGGTTTCACGAGTTCCACGCCGCCTTTTTTCCCCGTGGCATAATCGCGGACCAGTTCCTCGGCCTGCTTCAAAGTCAGCCCCTTGACCGGGATCGCCGGCAGGCGGGGCAGCGAGATGGTTCCATCGTCATTGACCGGGACAGGGTAGCCAACGGATGCGTCGGAGGAATCGCGATCGGGCAACCGGACGGGTGCGGGCTGGTTCCCCGGCGCGATGATCTCGTCCGCAACGATGGCGAGGACATCCCCCTTGTCGAGGAGGTAGGCTTGCGGTTCGCTTTGTCGCAGCAACGTCAGCGGGATCGGTCGAAGCTCGGCCTTGGGTCGGCCCAGCACCTCGGCCGGGACTCGGCGGACGGGAATTCCATCGGCGACCGGGTTGGTCAGCGACGCACATCCGCCGGATGCCGCGGCAACGATCGCGAGCAGCATGGCCGCTGGTCGAAGCATGGTGCGAGGATCCCGGGACGGACAGGGTCACCCGAGTTCCTGTATCGACCGGCAAGCTGGGCCGAGTTGAGGCGTGGATCCGAATGTGCCGATTCTCCGGTTTCCGCAACCCAAAGTAGCTCGCTCACTCCGCGAGTGACGGGCTCCTGTCCCGAGAACATCCTTTTCGAGAGGGGAAGGAGCAATCACTCGCGGAGCGAGTGAGCTACTGATCCGCGAGTGACGGGCTCCTGTCCCGAGAACATTCTTTTCGAGAGGGGAAGGAGCAATTACTCGCTGAGCGAGTGAGCGACTTTGGATTCGCCAACGGACATCGCGGGTGAAGTGGAACAGTGTACACTCCAGTTGTGTACCCCGTATCGGAGATTTCCCATGAGTGCGATGCCTTCCCCCGCTTTGCTACCTCTCCAGTCCACCTACCCCGATGTCTCCTCCGTCACGGCGGCGCTTGCGGCTCCGTTCGAGCCCACCGACGTCAAGTGGAAGCCGCAATCCGTCAAGGGAAATCGGGCCCTCGCCCTCGCCTACCTCGACGCCCGGGCGATCCAGGATCGGCTCGACGAGGTGCTGGGGGTCGAGGGCTGGCAGGACGAGTACCACCTGCTGCCAGACGGTTCCGTGGCCTGCAAACTGCAACTTCGGCTCGGCGATCGGTGGATCACCAAGATGGATGTCGGCTCGCCCAGCGAGCAACCGGACGGCGGGGACCGGCTCAAGGCGGCTTTCTCCGACGCTCTCAAGCGGGCAGCGGTCAAATTCGGGATCGGCCGATACCTCTACCGCCTGACAGCCCAGTGGGTGGACTACGACCCGGTCCGGAAGCAGTTCGCCCAGAAGCCGCAACTTCCCGCCTTCGCCCGGCCCCGAACCAAGCCGATGCCGCCGCAACCCGACCCGTCTTTACTCGCCGGAGAGGAGCCGCTACAAGCCCCGCGGAAACCGCTGCGGAGGGAGCAGGAATGGGTGCGGTGAGGGGACTGAGCCTGGTCATCCCGGCGTACAACGAAGCGGATGTCATCGCCCGGGCAGTTCGCGAGGCGGACATCGCCCTCGCGAAGCTCTTTCCCCGGTTCGAGATTCTGGTCGTGGACGATGGTTCCTCGGATGGAACCGCCACCATCGTGCGGGAGCTGGTGGCCGGTCGACCCGGTGTGCGGCTGCTCGTCCACCAGACCAACCGGGGGTACGGTGCTGCCCTCCGCACCGGATTCGCGGCCGCCACCCACGACCTTGTCGCGTTCACCGACGCCGACTGTCAGTTCGATCTCTCCGACCTCGGGCCGCTTTCTCGACTCGCGGAGACGGCTCCGATCGCTGTGGGTTTCCGGGCGAATCGGCAGGATCCGTGGCGTCGGAAGTTCCTCTCCCGGGGCTACAACTGCCTGGCCCGCACCCTGCTCGGAACCGGGGTCCGGGATGTCGACTGTGCCTTGAAGGTGTTTCGCCGGGAGATTCTGGCCCAGATTCTGCCGGAAAGCCGGGGGTTCTTCGTCAATACGGAGATGCTCACGCGGGCCCGGCAGCTTGGGCTCTCCGTGGTGGAGCAGGCCGTCACCCACCGACCCCGTGCCGCCGGTGACAGCAAGGTGTCACTGCGGGAAGTTCCCAAAACTTTGCGGATTCTTCTGAGCTTCTGGTGGTCGAGCGTGGCCCGCCCCTGGCTCCGTTCCCGCCTCGCCCGTGTCACCGCCCCGCCGGTGGTGATGGCGACCCGGACCACAGTTCCCGTGCCAACCCTTCCGCGTCTCCCTTCGACTGCACCGTCCCGTCGAGCTGCGCGTCCCGAATCGCTTCGAGGATCGGCTTGAACTTCGGGCCTGGCTTGAAGCCCATCGCGCGAAGATCGTCGCCGGTCAGCAGGGGTGGCGGGGAAAGCACCGCTGCCGGCGTTTCCCGCAATGTCGCCTCGCAGAACTCGACCGCCGCCGCCGATTCCCCCACCGCCGCCGCTTCCGCCCGGTGAAGTTCCAGCAACTCGGAAATCCCCAGGTGCGTGAGGATCGGAAAGAGCCGACTCCGCCGCATCTGCGGGGCCTCGCGCAGCGCCACGCGGTTTCGCACCAGCCAGCCGATCCGCTCGGATTCCTCGTTGGAAAGCCGCAACCGACGGGCAATTCCCTCGACGACTTCCGGGGAAACGGACAGCACCAGGGCCGAGAACGCGAGCTCGAAGCTGACCTGGCCCGACAAGGATTGCAGAACTCGCAGACTTTCCTCGAAACTCGGCACGATCTCCGGCAACACCGGGGTGACGAGCCCCACCTCTGCGAACAACCGGACCGCCCGTGCCCGGTGGCGATTCGCGAGCATCTTCCGGAATTCCTCGGCGATCCGCTCCGCACTCACGACGAGGATCTGGAAGGCCATTGCCTGGGCCGCTGCCAGTGTTGCCGGCTCGATGTCGAGCTCGAACCGGGCCGCGAGGCGGACGGCACGCAGAAGTCGGAGCTTGTCCTCCTCGAAGCGTTTTTGCGGGTCGCCGATCGCCCGGAGGATCCGCGCCGCGAGATCCTGTTTCCCGCCGACGAAGTCGATGACCTGCCCGGCGACGGGGTCGAGGAACATGCCGTTGATCGTGAAATCGCGGCGGGCGGCGTCTTCTTCCGGGGAGGAGAAGATCACCGCGTCGGGCCGGCGACCATCGGTGTAGCTGCCGTCGGTGCGGAACGTCGCCACCTGGACCTTGAGCCATTCCCCGGCGTCGTCCCTCGGCCCGAGAACCTCGACGACGCCAAAACTCGCCCCGAAGCTGTGGCACCGCCGGAACAGCCCCTTGACCTGCTCCGGCGTCGCGGAGGTGGCGACATCGTGGTCCGCCGGCGCGATCCCGAGCAACTCGTCCCGGACGCACCCCCCCGCGAACAGGGCGACGTACCCGGCCCGTTGCAGTTTCGCAACCACATCCGTGGCGAATTCCCGCTCAGTCAAACGCCGCATCTCCTGCTCTGGTCGCGCGGCCGGGTCACACGTACGTCTTTCGAGATGAGTGAAGCTCACCCGAAAAAGTCGTTCCCGATCGCGCGGAAGCTCTGGAAGTTCGCCCGCAAGGCGTTGCGGAACTGGCGGGAACGCCACCAGAACCCCTTCAACTTCGGAATCCATCTTATCGGGATTCCCCTGACTCTCGTCGGAATCGGGCTGCTCTTCGCCTTGCCGTGGGAGTGGGGCGTCGGGGCGTTCGTGTTCGGCTACTTCCTCCAGTGGGTCGGCCACCTCGTGGAGGGGAACGACGTCGGGGAGCTGATTCCGATCAAGAAATTGCTCGGCCTTCCGGTGGTGGCGGTGGCTCCGCAGTACCGCCGGCCGGTCGACCCACCTTCTGCGGTTTGACCGCACGGCCCAGGTCCCGGGTCGCCCTGTCTTTCCGGACTCCAGTCGAAGTTCCCAGATTGTCGGGAATCGAGGATTTTTCGCCGGAATCTTTGGTCCGACCGGTCCAACCCCGTTAATTTGCCGTCTCAATCGACCGATACCTTTCTCGGATGCCCGGCAGGGTCGGGTCGACGATGTCGGCCCGATGCCCCCGCTTGAACGATCGGCCGTCGTTGAAGCGAGGAGGAGGGGACCGCGTGACGGGGACGACCATGAAGCTGAAGCGATGGACAACCCGGGTGCTCGCCGTGCTGGTGCTGCTGACCAGCCTGGGCGGGTGCAAGCAACAGATGTTCATGGAACCGCAGGACTACGCGTCCGCGTTGCAGGCCGGGCCGTGGGCGAAGCTCGAATCCCAGCCCGCGGATCCGATCACGACGCCGCTGGTTCCGCCCGGAACCTCGCCGGCAACGATTCTCGACCCATCCCGGCCGGCCCGGTACATCGCCCTCAAGGAGGCGGTCGCCATCGCGCTTGAGCAAGGGAACGTCGGGCAGATCCCCACGGCCCAGGCCGGCACCATCATCGACAACCTGCCCACCGGTTCCTTCGGCCGGATCCAGACAGACACGATTCGCGCCTTCGCCTACGACCCTGCCATCGCCGGGGCGGACATCGAGCGGGCCCTCTCCAAGTTCGACGCCCGCTACATCACCAGCATGACCTGGCAGAAGGTCGACCAGGCCCAGCCGGTCGCGTTCCAGGCCTCGCTGCAAAACGGGGACGTGGCGAACTTCTCCTCCACACTCGCGAAGCCGCTGCCCACCGGGGGTTTGACGGGGATCACCTTCAACACCAACTACCGGAACCTGTCGAGCCCGCCTCCTCCGGGCTCGGCATTCGCCGCACTGCCGACCTCGTACTCCCCGCAACTCCAGTTCATCTTCGAGCAACCGTTGCTGCAATCGTTCGGCGTGGAAGTGAACCAGTTGCTGCCGACCCACCCGGGGAGCACGCTCATTCCGGGTTTGCGGCCTAGCGGTGGGCAGGGCGTCGACGGGATCCTCATTACCCGCATCCGCTACGAGCAGCAGAAGGCCGAGTTCGACCGGAACGTCAACAACCTCCTGTTCAACGTCGAGAGTGCGTACTGGAACCTGTACTCGGCGTACTACAACCTGTACGCCCAGGAAGAGGGTTTGAAGCAATCGCAAGACGCGTTCATCTTCTTCAAATCCCGGGTGGAAGGGGGCGTGGCCCGGCCGCAGACCCAGTATCAGGCCCAGGCCCAGGTCGAACTCTTCCGCTCCCAGGTGCTCTCCGCCCGCGGACAAGTTCTGGAAAGCGAGCGGCAACTCCGCGGACTCCTCGGGATGCGATCGGATGACGGCACCCGACTGGTCCCCACCGACGAGCCGACACTCGTCGAGTATCGCCCGGACTTCCCGGAAGTCGCGCAATCCGCGTTGATGAACCGGCCCGAAACACTCGCCGCCCGCCAGGAACTCAAGGCCCAGCAACTCAACCTGATCCTGGCCAAGAACAACCGCCGGCCTGACCTCCGCTTTGTCTCCTCCTACGACGTCAACGGCATCGGTCAGCGACTCGACGGAACCGGCGACGAGAACGCCCTCAACGTCTTCAACCAGAACCGATTCAACAACTGGCAGCTTGGCCTCCGACTCGACATGCCGATCGGGTTCCGCGACGGCAACGCCCTCGTCCGGGCCGCCGAACTCAACGTCCGCCGATCCTACTACTCCGTGATGGACTTCGAGCGGAAGAGCATCGAGTATGCGACCCAGCAATACCGCCAGGTGATCCTCGCTTACGACCTCATCAAGACTCGTCGGGCCCAGCGGCAGGCACTGGAGAAGTTCGTCAACCTCGACCTCCAGGTTCGCCAGCAGGGGGCGGTCAAGGGGGAGGAAATCCAGGGCTTCATCTCGAACCTCACGCAGGCTCAGCGGGACCTCGCGAACGCAACAGCGGCGGAGTTCCAGGCGATCGCGGCGTACAACTCGGCCCTCGCCGGCCTGGAGTACGCGAAGGGGACGATCCAGCAGTACAACAACATCACGGTCGCGGATGGGCCGCTCCCCAAGTGGGTGGAGAAGAAGGCGGTCGATCACTTCAAGGCCCGCGAAGATGCGTTGAAGCTGCGGGAGCACCCGGCGGAGTTGCCGCTGTCGGCACTGCACGAGTTCAAGCCGGGGCAGAACAACCTGGTGACCGGTTCGCCGGGGTCGCTGCCGGGCCAGTTGCCGATCCCGCTGCCGACGGAAATGCCGGTGGAATCCGCTCCGCTTCCGAAGCCGACGCCGCTTCCGCCGGAGAAGATTCCGTCGCCCAAGGAAGCTCCGTCGAAACCGTCGAGCCCGGCGGTGGCCCCGTGGCCCGGCTCGCAAGCCTCGCCGTTCTCGAGCCCATTCTCGACGCCGTCGACTCCATTTGCCCCGACGACTCCGAGTGGGAACCCGGCCCCGGTCCCGCTGACGCCGAACGCGCCAAATGCGACGGGCGGAGAGTCGGGATCATCGGCCCAGTTCCAGCCGGTGGGTCGGGTGAAGCTGCCGCGTCGGCCGGGAAGCGAACCGATCAACCCGGCGACGACAGGTGCTCCGCCGGTCCTGCAACCGCCGGCCCCGCTTCCGCCGATCGCCACGCCTCCCGCGTCCCCGGCGACGTACTACCCGACCCAACCGTAAGGATCCGTCCAGCGAAGTCCGAGTTTCTTCGAGAGCCGCGAATGCGAAGGAGCGGCCGCTCGCTGAGGGGTGAGACTTCTGGATGTTGGAAGTGTGCTGGTGGAAAAGGTTGCAATTCTTCCCAGGAAGCGGCCGCTCCTTGGCAGTCGCGGCTCTCACGGAAACACGCGAATCTCACTTCGGACGCATCCGGCCTTCCCGGCCGTCTACCCCACGAAGACGCCTCCGAGGAAGCTCGCTTCGAATGGTGTGGTTTCCCGGAGCAGAGGCGGGGCCCCGTCGGTGGGAATCGTCAGACCCGCGTAAGCGACCAGTTTCGGTGTCGCTCCGGTTCCGCTGGCGGCGAGGAGATCCACGCGCGAATCACCGTCGAGATCCTTCGCTGTGATCCGCACCCCGCCGCGGTTGGAGTCGTCGCCTGCGAAGAAATTCGCCCGCTGGACCTGAATTCCACGAAGCAAATTCGCCCCGTTGAGCGCGAAGATGCGTGGCCCGCCACCGGGTCCGCCTCCCGCGATGACCTCGGCAAATCCGTCCCCATCGAGGTCGCCGCCGGTGATGTAGACCCCGTTGGTGAGGGTCTGCTCGAAGACGAAGAAATCGTCGAAGATTCGGGTCGGAGAACCGCCGGCAACGGAGGGGCCGCCGAACCCGGCCAGCCTGGGTCCGCCCCCGAATCCCGC
The DNA here is from genome assembly GCA_964552815.1 of uncultured Alcaligenaceae bacterium. Classification (GTDB taxonomy): domain Bacteria; phylum Planctomycetota; class Planctomycetia; order Gemmatales; family Gemmataceae; genus CAYUHJ01. The sequence continues at coordinate 77,550 of CAZKIQ010000009.1, forward strand.
GGCCACGAGCAGGTCGCCGATGCGGTCGCCGGTGACGTCGGCGATTGCGACGCGGGCCCCGCCGCGGAAGTTGGGGTCGTCGATTCCGAAGAAGTCGGCCCGTTTCGCGAAGCCGTTCCCGGCGTAGACCTGCACGCGCGGCCCGCCCCCCTCGTCGGGGCTCACGACGATCTCGGCCCGGCCGTCGCCGTCGAGGTCCCCGGCCGCGACAAAGACTCCACCGAGGAACGCCGCCTCGAACGGGGCCACCTCGAAAATCGCATCGCCACTTGCCCCGTCAAAGACTCGGACCCGTGATGCAACCCCCGGCCCGGTGCCCACGATCAGGTCGTCGATCCCGTCGCCGGTCACGTCAGCGGTCGCCGTCCGGATGCCGCCGGGCGGAGCGGGGAGGAAGGGCTCGACGGTGAGGGCGGTCGAGCCGTCCGCGTTCGCCACGGTGACAATTCCCGACCCTCCGAAACCGGCGGCAACCGCGTAGCGTGTCGGGGTGCGGAACCCGTTTCCCCCGGTGCCGCCCCCACCGCCGGGAAGCGCATCGTCGTTGACGATCGTCGCCGTGGCGGATGCAAGACCCAGGACCGCACTCGTCGGGTTCGCGAGCGTCACTGAGAACGTCTCGTCGGACTCGCGAACTGCGTCGCCGACGACCAGGATCGTCACCGGTTTGCTGGCTTCCCCGATGGCGAACGAGACGATCCCGGACGGAAACGCGCCGCCAAAGTCGGCCGGGTCCGCGGGGTTGGCACCGTTGGCGGACACGGCGAATGTGACCGAACTCGCCGCCGCCGTCGAGCCGATGCGGGTCACGGTGAAGGTGAAGGCGGTGAATCCGGAGTTTCCCTCCGCTCGCGGGGCCGGTCCGGAGATTGTGATGACGGGTGTGCCGGGGACGTTGCCGAACTCGAAGGCTCCGACATCGACGGTGCCGCCAACGATGCGGGCGAAGCCGGGGCCGCGCTGGTCGACGGGAACCGCCTCGGTGGTGTTCCCGTCCGTGTCGGCATCGAAGAAATCCCGGGCGAGATTCGCGTTGCTGCCGGCGTCGATCGCCGGGCTGCCGCTGGGAAGGGCCCGGGTGAGCGTCAGTCCGCCGTTGTTCGCGAGAGGCAGCAGGCCCGGGTCGGCCGTCGTCGTTCCACCGGGGATCGCCAGGTTCCCGGCCAGCCCGAGGTTGCTGGTCGACTGGATGTTGTTCGACCCCGAAAGATTCGAGCCATCGACGTGACTGAGGATCGGGTTCCCGCCGGTGCCGAACGTGTCGGTGGTGTTGCGGTCGAAGATGTTGTTGTCGGCCCGGAGGGTGACGGCCGCGAGAATGGCCCCGCCGGTCCAGGTGGCGAAGTTGTTGGAGAAGGTGTTGTTGCGGGCGAAGACCTGCACGCCGACCCCGCCGCCCATCTCGATCGCGCCGCCGAGTCCGCCGGTGAAGCTGACGGTGGGGGGCAGGGTGGTGCGGTTGTCGTCGAAGGTGTTGTTGGAGAAGGTGCCGGGGAAGTTTCGCATCCGGATCGCCCCGCCGCGATCGACGGCCCGGTTTCGGGCGAAGACGGAGCCGGTGATGACGAGCCCCCGGTTGATCGTGTCCGACTGGAGTTCGATCGCCCCGCCGTTGCCGGCCTCACCTCCGCCTGGCAATCCGACAGCCGAGTTGTCGGTGAAACTGCTGTCGCGAATTTCGAGTGCGTCGTTGGTTCCGGTGAAGAGATACATCGCGCCGCCGGCAGCCCGGGCGGTGTTGTTCTCGAAACTGCTGCGGATGACGCGGTACGTCCCGCCGGTCGGGTCGCTCGACTGGCTGACGCGGTCGGAGTAGAGGGCCCCGCCGTAGCCGCGGAGGAAGTCGTTGGGCTGACCGGTGGCGAAGGTCGCGGCCAGCACGTCGTTGTTGCGAAACACCGAGTCGACGATGGTGACCCGGCCGTTGAGATTGTTGATCGCCCCGCCGTTGATCCCACGATTCGCTTCGAAAGTCGAGTTCCGCACGGTCAACCCGTTGGGGCCGAAAAAGAAGATCGCCCCGCCCCCCTGCTCGGAGTTCGCGGAGGTGCTGTCGTTGGTGAAGAACCGGGAATTCGAGACGGTCAGCACGCCCCGGAACGCGCTAAAGACGGCTCCACCCTCGGCGGCGCGATTGTCGGAGAAGGTGACGTCGTCGAGGACCAGGATCGAGAGCTCGCCTGCCGTCCCGATCGCCCCGCCGCGACCGGTGCCGGCGTTTCCGTTAACGAGCGACAGCCCCCGCACGACCAGGCTCGTGGATTGCACCGAGGTCGAGTTGAGGAGAAAAATGCGGGACGCGTTGTTCCCGGAAATCGTGAGGTTGGTCGCCGTCGTGCCGTCGATGATCAGGTTCCGGCCGGCGGGGATCGCGATTTCGCCAGAGGTCAGGGTGATGGTGGAATTCGCCGGCAGGTTGAACTGGATGCGGGCGGTGTCCGGAGCGGCGGCGATCACCTCCCGCAACGAGCCGGCACCGGAATTCGCGGTCGAGGTGACCGTCCGCACCGGGCCGTCGTCGTCGAGAATCGTCCCGATCGCGGTGGCGGTCGTGATCGTGGTGTTGACCGGGTTGGAAATCGTCACCGTAAACGATTCGTTCGCCTCGTCGGTGGCGTCGCCGGAAACGGTGATCGTGAGCGTCCGGCTGGTCTCGCCGGCGGCGAAGTTGACGGTGCCGCTGGGAAGGGTGCCGCCGAAGTCGGCCGCGTTCGCGGTTCCCGAGACGGCGTAGTCGACGGAGCTCGCCCCGGAAACGTCGCCGGAACGGATGAACGTGAAGGAAAACGGGGTCGTCCCGGCGTTTCCTTCGAGCCGGGCGGCCTCGCTGGCGGTAATTCCGATCGCCGACGGAAGCGTCCGCGGTTCGAGTTCCTCGACCCGGGGCAGAATGGTGCCGGGCACGGCGAATCTCCGAGGGCGATCGGCCTAAGTTCGAGAGCAACGCGGCAATCTTAGTTCACAACCGCCGCCCCGGCGCACGGCAATCCGCGAGCGCTTTCCGAAGTCTGTGGTACACCCGGACGGCCGGGGCTGTTGGAGTTTCCGAACTTCCTCGTCTGATTGGTGCAGCCGGTTCGACCCCCTCCCGGCTGCGGACCCTCGACCCCCGCCAATTTTCGCTCCCGCACCGGAGGAATCGCCGTGCGTGCCCGCATTTCCCTCGCCTGCGTCCTGACCTTCGCCGTTTCCGCGGCTGATGCTGCCGAGCCGGCGAAACTCGAACTCAACAAGTCCGGGGTCAAGGCGGTTGTCGCGTGGGGTGGGCACTCGGCCGAGATCGCGTTTGCTGGACCCGGGAAACCCGCCCAGGGCGTGTTCGACGGGGCCGTCCAGTTTCAGCTCGATCCCGCTCAGGTGGCGGCTCTCCAAAACGCCTGCGATGTGGCTGGGGTCGGGGGAATGCCCCGCAAAATTGGCGGAATTCCTGGACGCTCCGGCCGACTGCGGCCCAACGATCCGCCCCCGCTCGTCGGGTGGGTCACGGTCCGCGATCCGGACGGCGTCGTTGCCAACGTCAACCAGCTTGGCGGCGGTCACCAGTCTGCTGAACTGGCCCGATTCGCGAATGACCTGCTCGCAACCTGCAACTCCGCCGCCAGGGTCGGTCGGAAGGGGAACAACCTCACCGATGGGCTGGTCAAAATCCGCGACGGCTCCCTTTCCGGCTCCGCACTGACGATCGACTACACCTCCGCGCATCTTTTCGATTCCGGCGATTTCACGGGTGTCGGGTTGCAGGTCCAGGCCGGGGTCGCGGTCGCTCGCCGGTGGGAAGGGAACCGCTGGGGAGATGCCCGCCGGCTGACGCTCTCCGAGGGGGACCTGAAGAAACTCGCGAAATCGCTCGCCGACTCGAATCTCGCCCATTCCCCGGGTCTGACGGGTGCGGCCCGGCCGACGGCCATTTCCGTCCGGGTTCTCGCCTTCGAGAAGTCGGTCTTCGCTACCCCGGACACCTACGACGAAGAGGTCAACCAGCTCGTCGCCCGGATCCAGTTGAAGCGAGCCGGCTTCGCGGAAACGGTGGAGGATCCGTCGGCATGTTTCCGGGCCGCCAACGATGTCCTGTCCCAACTGGCCGAGCGGGTCCTCGCCGAGGGAATAGAATAGACTTCCCGGGAAGTGGGCTTCCCGCGGCAGTGACTATCCCCGGACCGCGATGGCTTCTTTCTCCGAACCCGACGGATTCCTGGATCGGCCCGACGGCCACCCACTCGACCGCCGTGACCTGGTGACGCGGTTCGCCGGTCTGCGGCTGATCTGTGCCGCGCTGATCTTTGGCATGTGCATGGTCGCGGTCCTCATCGCGATGGTGGTCCACTTCGCGCTCGATGGTCAACCGCTGGCCGGGAACGGGCTGCAGGTGGCGGGGGTCGCAGTTGTGTCCTGGTTCGCGGTCGCTGCGGCTCTTGCTGCACCGGTGCTTGCAGTGACCGTCTCACGCTCGACGGCGTCGAGTGGTGTGGCGAAACTGGCGGAAGAAAAACCCTCCGGCGACGCCGAGATCGACGGGCTCGCCAGCATCTTCGCGACCGCCACCTTTCTCGAATTTGCGATCACCGAGGGGGTTGGCCTCGCCTGTGGCATCCTCTACCACGTCACCGCCGACCCGCTGATGCTCGGCAGTGTCGCCTTTCTCGCCGGCTTCCTGATCTTGCGGTTCCCCACGACAAGCCGCATGAAATCGTGGTACGACGCCGCCGAGAGAACCCTCCGACATTCGCAGGGTGCCCCGGGGTAGAACCATCGACCGTTCCGTCCCGGCCCGATGGTCATCACCTGGACGAACGATGAGACCGGCAACTCCGTAAACGTGGGGCGAGTTCGGACCCTGAAGGTACATCCTTTCCTCGCAGCCGAGCGCGGCGAATCGTTGTTTGATGTGTGCGATGCTCACTCAGCCGAGCTCCACGAAGTTCACACGCTGCTGTACGAACCAGGCGGATACGCTTTTCGCAATGTCGTCACGAAAAATTTGAAATTGGGGTGTGATAAACATGCCGGTCAGAGCCCACTGGCTAACCTACGGGACGACGAAGTGAGTGAGATAGACAGAGAAAGAGCTTGGACAGTGAGAACGTTTCAGTTTCTCCTCGTCGCGGTATTCGCAGTCTACGGTCTGGGTAGCGTCCACCATACACAACAAAATTGGTTTCGACCCGAATTCATCTCGTGGGAAGGAATTCCTGGAATTTGGCTTAAAAAATCAGATGTATGGATGTATGACCCAGGTGAGCATCAATACAAATACAAAACAACAGAATACACCCTGCTGAACCCTGTCATACCGGCCGCAATGGTCTGCTTGGGACTCTCGATTCCCCCTCTCCTGTACCGCCATGGCGACGGTGTGCACAATAGCCTTTGGGTGAGTCTTCTGGGAAGTAGCCTGGCAGTCTTTGCGACATCGTTCTGGTATGCGAGCTACCGGGGATGGACCGACTATGCAACCGTATACAACGCATGCACAGGAGAACCATTGGATTTCCCCCCCCCCGATTCCTCGACGGATGGGGTGGCTCTCTATATCCTCGTATCTTTTGCTAGTGCGATGGCTGGTTGCGGGGTTGGATACGTGACCACTGTGGAATTTAGGCACATCAAGAGACCTCCTTGATGGGATTCCGGATGAGCGAGGAAGCACCAGAACTGGGTTGGAAGGGGAAATACCAGCTTCTCCGCCGGTTGGGTCGCGGCGGGATGGGGGAAGTATTTGAAGCGATCGATCCGGCACTCGATCGGCGGGTCGCGATCAAGGTTCCGGGCGGGGAAGTGGCCCGACACGCGGATGTGGCGGAGCGGTTTCTCCGTGAGGCCCGGGCAGCGGCGCGTCTGAGCCATCCCAACGTCGTCACGGTGCACGCGGTCGAAACTGATGGCCGCTGGCCGTTCCTGGTGATGGAACTGGTGGAGGGGTCGCCGGCGCGGGGACCCTACCCCTGGGCGGAGGCGACACGCATCGCCGCCGCTGCCGCCCGCGGTGTCGCCGCCGCACACCGGGCCGGACTGATCCACCGCGATATCAAACCCTCCAACCTCCTGATCCGCACCGACGGCACCGTCAAGGTCGCCGACTTCGGGCTCGCCCGCTTCACCGACCCCGGCGTCAGTCCGCTCACCGGGTCCCACGTGGCCGTCGGAACCGTCCACTACATGAGCCCGGAACAGTGTCGGGCCGACGAGCCGGTCACGGAACTGTCGGACATCTACGCCCTCGGTGCGACCTACTTCGCGCTCCTCACGGGCCGACCGCCGTTCGACGCCGCCGCGGAGTTCCTGGTGCAGTACGCCCACTGCTCCGCGGACATTCCCGATGTCTCCGCGGAAGTCGAGGGGCTCCCGATCGGGTGCGGCGAGGTGATCCGCCGCGCGATGGCGAAGGAACCCGCGGCGCGGTTCCCCAGCGCTGATGCGATGGCGGATGCGCTCGAAGCGATTCTTCCTTCCCCCACCAATTCCCCGGGACCACGCCCGATTCCGCCGGTACAGCCGACTTCGAGTACCGTCAAGCTGCTCGGGGACGCCTCGGAAATGGCGGATGGCAGCACGGTTCCCATCGGCAAGCCGGTGCGTCCACCCCGTCGTCCGCGGCGGCGGGTCTACCTCGTCCTCGGGATACTCGCGGTTGCCGGACTGGTGGCGATTCCGCTCGCCCTCGGGCGGGGGGGATCGACGGGCAGCGTTCCCATTCCCCCGGAATCGACCGATTCCGCCCCACTGGCGACGACGCGATCCGTCCCCGACCCCGGTTGGGTTCCCCTCTTCGACGGGAAGTCCCTCGAGGGCTGGCACCCGATTCCGGAACGGAACTGGGCGGTCGTGGACGGCTTGCTGACGGGGGATGGCCCCAACTCGTACTGCTTCACGAAACGCGGGGATTTCCAGGATTTCGTGTTGCGGGCGGAGGTCCGTCTCCCGCCGGAGGCCAACAGCGGGATCTTCTTCCGCTGCCACCCCGGGGAGAGTCTCCCGGTGGGATGGGAAGCCCGGATGGGTTGGGACCGCGGCGCTTCTGCGTTTGGCTCCCTCTTTGTGACTCGCAAACCCATCGCGGATGTCCGGTCTTCCAACCCCGGACTGGTCCGCCCCGGCGAGTGGGCGACGGTCGAAGTCTCTGCCATCGATCGGGCGATCACTATCTCGGTCGACGGGGTCCGGTGCCTGACGCACACGGATTCCACGCACGACCCCGTCGCCGGCCGGATCGGTTTGCAGGCCTACACCCCCGACCACCCCGTGGAGTTTCGATCCATCCAGATCCGGGAGGTCCGGCGATGACGGACACCCCGGACGAGGATCTTCCGGCCCCCACCCAGCTCGGGGACATCTCGACACACTGGTCGCGGGTGCACGAGCCGGCCCGGTTTGCGATGCGGTACGCGGTCGCCATCCGGGGATTCCTGGCCCGACTCGTTCCCGATCCACACGATGCGGACGAGGTGACGCAGGAATTCTTCGCAGCCGCGGTCCGACACGGTTTTGCCCGGGCCACCCCCGATCGTGGCCGATTCCGACACTATCTCTTCGCCTCGCTCCGGAACGCTGCTCGGAACTACCTCGCCCGGAAATCCCGTCACGCGGATCGGCTCGCTCGAATTCCGGACGAGGATCCGCCTTCCCCGCCCATCGACGATCCGCACCTTTCCGAGTGGCGGCAGTGCGTCATCGACCGCGTGATGCGGCGTCTCCACGCCCGGGAACGAGCCAACCCCGGAAACCTCTTCCACACGGTCCTCCGGATTCGTGCCGAGTTTCCGGACGAGGCTTCCCCGGCCCTGGCGGCGAGAGCGTCGTCGGCGGCGGGGCGAGACCTTTCCCCGGAGGCGTACCGGAAGCAGGTCAGTCGGGCGATGACGGCGTTTGCGTGGGGAATCGCCTGCGAGGTGGCGGATACCGTGGAGCCGCGGACGGCGGACGCGGTGGAGGAGGAACTCCGCGAGATCGGGTTGTTCCACCGGATCGAGGGGCATCTGCCGGCGGACTGGCGGACCCGTCCATTGTCGGACGGGTGAGCGTCAATCCGTGTCGTCGGCCGACCGATCGCGTTTTGCCGCCCCCTCGACCCACAGGCTCCAGGAACGGACGTGCTCCGCGGTTGCGCGGTGGGCCAGTTCCGGGTCGCCGGATGCGACGGCGGCGAGAAGTTCGCGGTGCGCGTCGATCGTCTTGCCGCGGGAATCGATCTTCAACTTCCGCTGGAGCTGGAACATGTGCCCGAGCCAGACCTCGATCTGGGGTCGGAGGGTGCGCCAGGCCTCGAGAAGCCGACTATGGGCCCCGGTTGCGACAATGTATTCGTGGAGATTGAGGTCGAGTGTGTTGAGTTCGCCAAGGGTTCCGGCGAGTTGCTGGGCCCGGATGTTGGCTTCCACCCACCCCGTGTCGGCCGCGGTCCACCGGATCGCCGCTCGCTGAGCGCCGAGCGTCTCCAGGGAATCCCGTAGTGTGACGACTTCCTCGAAATCCTGAGGCGTCAGCTGCCTCACCCGGGTCCGCCCGGTCCCCGTGAACTCGACGAGCCGCTCCCGTTCCAGTTGCACCAGCGCATCCCGAACCGGCGCCCGGCTGACGCCAAATTGCTTCGCGAGCCCCGGTTCCGCAAGTGGAGTGCCGGGGACCAGCTCTGCGGAGACGATCGCCTGCCGAAGTCGACCTGCGAGTTCTTCTCCGAGCGACGGTCGGCGAGGCGGGCCGGGTTCTGGATCCATGTCGAGTCGTACAAGGAGAGTGCGAGTCAAAATCAGTGTACCCGCGTCGTATCTCCCGAACAACCAGAAGCCTCAACCAGCCTGGCGGATGCGTAAGTCGGTACAAGCGGCGGTGTGACTGGCTTCCAGATTCAGCGGCACGGCGAACTCTGCTCCGAGCCAGAGCGGAACCGTCGGTAGGATTTGGTCGACCTCCAACTCGGACGGCCAGACCTGCAATTGCCCCGTCTCCTCGCGACCGACCGCACGATAGGAGACGACCGAAAGCGATCCAACCGTCGGGGAAGCCGCTTCTGCTCCGAGTGCGGCAAGCAAATCCGCGTGCAGGTCGGCTCTCCGAGTTGTGACGACGTCGACGATGACGACGCCACATCCGTGTCGCAGGTGGTCGGCACACTTGGCGGCAAACGCTTCGCGGGCTCGGGGGCGATCCTTGTTTCGTGGGCTCACCAGTTCGATGGCGGCAGCCATTCGCGGGTCGCCGTCATCGGTCAGCACCTCGACCCCGACTTCGTCGACCACCGGCCATGCCACGTCGACTACCAGTGCCGGTTCTGGCGGCGACCCCATTTCGGAAAGGCTCGACGTTCCACCAGAGGACCCGGCGGGACCGTTCAACGTAGCCACGTCGATCTCGAAGGGCCCATCCCGGTCCAGAAATGGCACCGCATAGTAGCCGGGCGGAAGCACCCCTGCATTGAGCAACCGGGCCATCGCAGCGGCCCATGCCCCGTGAAACGCACGCCACGGATGCGTCCGGCTCAGCGGCGGGTGGAAGTGATCGAGCAGGGGCACGGCCGCCTCGGGTGATGAGATGTTCCCCGGATCACCCCACATACACCCCGCCGACGAGGCCGGGGTAGGAGTCGCGGATGCTTTCGGGAAGCGGGTCGGAATCGCCGAGCGACTGGGCCAGGTAGACGCTGACATTGGAGCCATCGCCGACGCCCGCACCGGTGATGACGTCCGCCAGTCCGTCGAAATTCACGTCGGTGGCGGCCACGCGAATCCCGCCGCTGTTGGTGGCCGGCCCCGCCAGGAAGCTCGAGAACGGCGTCGGAAGGGCACTGGAAAGAACGTTTGCCGCGTCGTAAACGACCACTCGTGGCGTCCCGCCCTGACCCGCTCCGAAGATCAGCTCGAACATTCCGTCACCGTTGACATCCCCGGCGGCGACGTACGCACCATCGGTGAGGGTGCGATCGAGGGCGAAGAAATCGTCCACGAGGCGGGTTGGGGTGCCGCCCAGATCCAGTGACCGGCCGTTGTAAATCGCCACCCGCGGCCCACCGCCGGGTCCCGCGACCACGATCAGATCCGCGTAGCCATCCCCGTTGACATCCCCAAGGGCGATGCGAGTCCCGCCGCGGAAATTCGAGTCGTCGATGGCGAAGAAGTCGGCCCCCTCGAAGTAGCTTCCGTCGAGGTTGGAGAGGAAGATCCGCACGCGTGGGCCGCCGCCCACATCCGCGGAGACGGCCACATCGGGAATCCCGTCGCCGTTGATGTCGCCGGCCGCCACGAAGGTCCCGCCGGTGAAGGACGCCTCGAACGGGGTGAAAGTGGCCGCGAACTGCCGGTTGAAACCGTCGACGATCGCCACGAAGGAACTGAGTCCTCGCCCGCTTCCTGCGAGGACATCACTGATCCCATCGCCGTCGAAATCGGCCCCGGCCACCCGGACACCAGTGGAGAACCGGATACCCAGCTCGAACGCATCGAAGGAAACCGTCGAGCTTCCGACGCCGGTGGCGAAGTAGTCGGACACATCCACGACCCCGCCGGCATCGGTGGTCGTGAAGACGGATCGGGTCTGTTCCACGGTCACGCGGTACGGGTCGGAGGTACTCGCGAGGTTTCGCAGGTCCCCGGAGTAAACCGCGGTCACCAGGGTCGAGCCGAGCGGGAAGTTTGCGATGTCGAGGGTCGCGACGCCATCCGGCCCGACATCGGAGGTTCCGAGAATCTGACCACCGGGGCCGAAAAAGGTTACAGTTCCCGTGACGGGATTGCCTTGTGCGACCACCACCGTGGCCGTCAGGGTCACCGTCAAATTCGGGCTGCTCGGGTTGGGGATCGCGACCAGTTCTGTCACGGTTGCGTCGGGCGAACCGTTGAGGAACACCTGGGCGGTGGGTTCCAGTGTGCCGAAACCGACGAGGGCAAAGTCGAGGTTGCCGTCGTTGTCCGCGTCGAGAGCGGTCAGAGCGATGCCGTCGGGGTCGGCGTTGTAGGGGTTACCAACATCTGGGGTAAACTCGCCCGGTCCGGTGGTGTAATAAACCTCGACGAACGCACTGAAGGGGCTTCCTTCGCCGCCAGAGGGCGAGACTGCGACGATATCGGCGACCCCGTCGTTGTTGAAGTCGCCGGTGAGAACGCGATCGGGGAAACCGGGGGAACCAATTGTCCCCTGGTCGGTGAATTGACCGGTGCCGTCGCCGGCCAAAAACCGCAGGCCGCTGTCGCTGGCGAGAGCGATGTCGAGGAATCCATCGCCGTTGAAGTCGCCCGGGGCATAGTCAAAAATGGGAGCCGTCGATGTGTTTTGAGGGTTGGTGAAGGTCCCATCGCCGACGCCCTGCAGATACGCCAGTCCGCCGTAACTTGAAGCTCCAACCACATCCAGGATGTTGTCGTTATTGAAGTCCGCGACGATGACCTTTCCGAACGAGAATCCCTGGAACACGGTCCCGTTGATGGTCGTAAACCCGCCGGTTCCGTCCCCGAGGAACACCTGATACCCAAATCCGAAATTCTGGATTCCGAACACATCCGGAAATCCGTCGTTGTTGAAATCCCCAACGTTGGTGCCCTGCTCGGAATTCCCCGTGGATAGGGTTCGGGCCTCATCAAAGGTGCCATCCCCTAATCCGAGGAAAACGTATGAGCCATCCGTCAGGGTGCCGAACCGGTTCGTCACGACCAGATCCGGGTTGTTGTCGAGGTTGAAGTCCGCCGTTGACAGGACATAGGAGGAATCGAGGGAAGGGCTGTTGAGAGGTGTGCCCGTAGTAAACGTCCCGTTCCCGTTGCCGAGCGAGATTGCCACCGCTCCCCCGGTACCATCGGCGATGGCCAGATCCGCGTTGCCGTCCTTGTTGAAGTCCGCCGAAACCACGTCCTGCGGGCTCAGCAACCCGCCGTTGAACGGTGGAAGCGGAATGAACGCCGGCACATCCCGGGATTCCAGGGCTTCCAGGCGGAGCGTCGAGTTCGGGAGTCGCGAACGCATGATCGACCCTTGGCAGACGAAATTCCTGGGCACCCCGCGACATCGCGGTCCCAGTTGGAATCGAGCAAAACCATCCCTCTTCCCCACCGTCGCTCCCGGTCCGGGAAGAGAAACGCCGTGGCCTCAGGGTAATCCTAGCGTGGGAAACCGCGAAACGGTTCGCACCTGTCCGACCAAATATCCCGATTCCACCGCCGTTGCGGACAAACCGCTCGAAATTCTTCCGCAATCTTTGATCTTACCCAGAATTTCGCCAGTCGCCCCGAAACAAACTGCGACGCGGAATTGCGGCCGGTTCCGGGGAAAAGAGCAACTCGTGCGGATCCCTCGTTTCCCGATCCGGAAGCGGGATCGCCACGAAATCGGCTGATTTCCCCGCTTCCAGGCTCCCCGCCGTCTCCGCCCAGCCCAACGCTTCCGCCCCGGAAAGTGTCACCATCCGGAGCAGCGCATCCCCCGGGAACTCGGGCACCCGCTCGTGCAGGAACCGCGCCTCCGCGAGCACATCCAGGTCCGGGTTCGACGCCAGGCTATCCGTCCCCAGGCACATTCGAACTCCCCGTGACAGGAACTCCTGAAACGGGTGCGGCGGATGACCAAACGCCGCGTGGGTCCGCGGGCAATACACGATCGTGTGCGTCCCGGCGAGGTATCGGCACCATTCCAGCGGGAGGTAGTTGCAGTGCACGAACGTCGGGAACCCCGCCGACCGCGACCGCGTCAGGTACGACTCGGGATGCGGCGCGATTCCCGTCTCGTCCCAGACGCCGAGCGACTCCAAAAATTCCCGGAATGGCCCGGTTCGGGAACGCAGCAGTTCCATCTCGGCCGGGGATTCCGCGAAGTGGAACGCCAGCCGATCCGTCGGCCCCGTCGCCCCCAGAAACAGCGAGAACCGGACGCTGTACGGAGCGTGCGGACTCACCCCCTTCGCACAGGTCGGGGTGTCGGGCAGCGTCGACGCCCACTCCGCCGCCCGTTCCGAGCTCGCCGCCGCCCCTTCCGCGGTGAGCCCGATCAACTCCCGGTAGACCACCGCCCGCACCGGTGCCCCAGCGAGGGCATCCCACGACGCCCCCTCCGCTGCGATGTCACCGAGAAGGGTGACACCCGCTCGCAAACTCTCGGCAATTCCCGCCCGGATGTCCGCCTGCGTCTGTTCTGGCGAACGCGACCGTCGGAACGCAATCACGCCCCGCAGCCAGTCGGTGAAGTGAGCCGCATCGGTGGGGGGAAGCACACCCCGCGCCCCGGAAAGATCGAGGTGCGTGTGCGCGTTGACCAATCCCGGCACAATCGCGACGTTCCCCAGATCCTCGTCCGGCGTCAGCACCCCGTGCGGGTCCACACTCGCGATCTGCTCCCCCTCCACCGTCACCGTTCCCCGCTCCAGCGGCGGCCCGGAAACGGGGAAGATCCAGCGTGCCGAGAAGACCCGGATTGCCATCGTAAGAACCGCTCCACTCACTTCCGGAACGCGGACCGCACGGATCGCTTTTGCCAGACGCGAACCGTCGCTCGCACGCTCGGTCGGACCCAACCCAGCGCGAAGAGATAGAGCAGTGTCCGACCGATCGCTCGCGCCACCGGGTGACGGAAGACGCGGGTTTCCGTCACCCAGTCGATCGTCACGAAGAAGACGGGCGTTAGAAAGATCCCGAACGCGGTGACGCCGATCATCCCCGCGAAAACGGGAGTTCCAAGAGCCGTCCGCATCTCGGCCCCCGCCCCGGTCGCGTACACCAGCGGCAGGACACCGAGCACGAACGCCAGGGAAGTCATGATGATCGGCCGCAATCGCAGCCGGCACGCCGACAACACCGCATCCCGCCGACTCTCCCCCGCCTCCCGCTTCACCTTCGCGTACTCGACGATCAGGATCGAGTTCTTGCACGCGAGCCCGATGAGAACCACGAACCCGATCTGCGTGAAAACGTTGACATCCGCGTCCGCCGCCCACACGCCGACAAGGGAGAAGGACACGCACATCGGCACCACCAGAATCACCGCGAACGGCAGGGCCCAGCTCTCGTAAAGAGCCGCCAGAACCAGGAAGACCACGAATACGGCCATCCCGAAGATGTAGATCCCCGTGTTCGCCGAGCGGATCTCCATGTAGGTGAGTTCCGTCCACTCGATGGCCATGTTCGCCGGCAAGGTCTGGTCGGCGACCCGGTTCAAGATCGCGATCGCGTCTCCGCTGCTCGCCCCGGAAGCGACGTTCCCCTGGATTGCGGCGGCGGGGTACATGTTGTACCGCGTCAGCACCGGCGGCCCGGTCACCTCCCGAACCTCCGCCACCGCACCGAGCGGGACCAGTTCCCCGGAAGAATTTTTGATCTTCAATCGGCGAATGTCCGCGGGGTTGTTACGGAATCGCGGATCGGCCTGGACGTTGACCTGCCAGGTCCGGCCGAACCGGTTGAAATCGTTGACGTACCGCGAACCGAGCGTCGCCTGCATGGTGGCGTACACATCGGTCACGCGCACCCCTTCCGCCGCACACGCTGCCGGGTCGACGTCAACATAGAGTTGCGGGGCACTCGTCCGGTACGCCGTGAACAGCCCGGAAATCACCGATTTCTGCTCGTTTCCACGCTCGATCAGGGTCTCCGTTTGCCCTTGAAGAAACTGCGGCCCGAGTTCCCCCCGATCCTCGACCATCAACTTGATCCCCCCCGCCCGACCGAGCCGTGGGACCGCCGGGGCACCAAAGAGGTTGACCTGCGCCCCCGGAATCTCGGCCCCCACTTTCTTGCGGATCTTCGCGAGAATCGCATTGGATCCCAGTTCTGGGTTCCCCTTCCGGTTCTCGAAATCGTCGAGGATGATGAACATCGAGCCGAAATTCGAGCCGTACGCGGAAAGGACGAAGGAGTTCCCCGCCACCGCGTTGACGTGCTTCACCCCCGGCGTTTTCCGGGCGATCGCGACCACGCGGTCGATCACCTTCCGCGTCCGCTCCGACGACGCCGCATCCGGAAGCTGCACGCTCGCGATCATGTATCCCTTGTCCTGGGGCGGAATAAATCCCGTCGGCAGGCGGAGGTACCCGAAGTAGGTCAGCCCCAGAATTCCCAGGTACACGACCAGCATGATCGCCGGCACGCGGATCGACATCCCAACCAGTCGCACATATGCGGAACTGCTGCGGTCGAAGGATCGGTTGAAGAGCCGGGCCCCGAGCGAGAGCGGGTTCCACCGAGCGACCCAACTCCGGCGAACCGACGCCTGGCCGATCGGGTGTTCCCGCAGAAGCAACGCCGCCATCGCCGGGCAGAGCGTGAGCGAATTCAACGTCGAAATCACCGCCGAGATCGCGATCGTGAGTGCGAACTGCCGGAAAAACAGGCCCACGATGCCGGAAAGAAACGCGCACGGCACAAAAACCGCGACCAGCACCACCCCCACCGCGATCACCGGCCCCGACACCTCTTCCATCGCCCGCAACGTCGCCTCGCGCGGCGCGAAGCCCCGCTCCAGCTGCTGCTGCACCGCTTCCACCACGACGATCGCATCGTCGACGACGATTCCCACCGCCAGGATCAACCCGAACAGCGTGAGGTTATTCATGCCAAACCCCACGGCCCACATCACCGCAAACGTGCCAACGATCGCCACCGGCACCGTCGCCAGCGGGATGATCGCCGACCGCCAGGACTGCAGAAACACCAGCACCACCACCGCCACCAACAGCACCGAGTGCCCCAGCGCCTTGAAGACTTCCCAGATCGACTCGCGGATGAACGGCGTCGTGTCGTATCCGATCTCGTAGATGATTCCGTCCGGGAAGTCCTTGCTGAGTTCCTCGATCTTCGCCTTGACGGCGTCCGCGGTCTCGAGGGCGTTGGCATCGGAGAGGATGAAGACGGCAAGGCCCACGGTCGGTTTCTGGTCGAAGGTGTTGACGATGTCTTGGGCCTTGGCACCCAGCTCGATCTGGGCGACATCGCGGAGCCGGACGTGTCGGCCATCCTCGCCGGTTTTGACGACGATCATCCCAAACTCTTCCGGCTCGGAGAGTCGGCCCACGATGGTCAGCGGAATCTGCGACTTTCCAGAAGAACTCGCCGTGTCGGAGCCGAGCTGGCCCAGCGAGATCCGCTGGTTCTGCGCCCGAATCGCCGCGATCACGTCCAGAGCCGTCAGATCCCGCGTCGCCAGCTTCTCCGGATCGATCCAGACCCGCATCGAGTAGTCACGCTGCCCGAAGATCGTGACATCCGAAATTCCCGGCAACCGGGAAAGCTCGTCCTTCAACCGGAGAACGGCATAGTTCGAGAGGTACAACTGGTCGTACCGCCCATCCGGGGCCTGCAACGCGATCGTCAACAAGATCTCCGGCGATCGCTTCCGCGTCGTCACACCCGTCGCCCGGACCACGTCCGGCAGTTCCGGCAACGCCAGGTTGACCCGGTTCTGCACCAGAACCTGCGCCATGTTCAAGTCCGAGCCAACTTCGAACGTGACGGTGCAGGTGTACGAGCCGTCGCTGGTGCTCTGCGACGACATGTACATCATCCGCTCCACCCCGTTGACACGCTGCTCGATCGGAGCGGCGACGGTATCGGAGACGACCTTCGCACTCGCCCCGGGGTAGTTGCAGTCGATCTGGATCGTCGGCGGGGTGACCTCGGGGTACTGCGAGATGGGCAGGGTCGGCCCCGCGAGCCCCCCGGCCAGCGTGATCAGAATCGAGATCACCACGGCGAAGATGGGCCGATCGACGAAAAATCGCGGCAGCACGACCAGATCCGGAAAGTGAGGTCAGGTCAGGGGACCAGACGGGGAAGCGGGGCGACGCTGAGAGTGCTTGCGGATTCTCCGGAGGGTCGGGGGGGTCGGCGGTGCGGGTGGGGCCACTGCGAGGGAGGGGGGTTCCTGCATCTTGACTCCCACCTTGACCCCCGGCCGGACGCGCTGCAACCCGCTGACGATGACGCGATCCTTCGGGCCGACCCCGCTCTCGATCTCACGCCCATGCTCGAATTCGTCCCCAAGCCGCACCTTCCGGTAGACGACCTCGCTCTTTTCGTTGACGACGTACACGAATTTCTGCCCCTGATCGGTTCCGATCGCTTCCTCGGGGACGAGAACGGCACTGTGGGGAACACCAATCGGCAGGCGGATCCGCACGAACATCCCGCGGGAAAGGAGCCGGGAATTCGATTGCCCCAGCCGTGGGTTCTGGATCACCGCCCCGACCCGCAGCGTGCCCGTCGTGGATTCGAGTTTGTTGTCGATAAAGTTGATCGTCCCGGTGAGGGAGAAGCCTTCCTCGTCGGCGAGGCCGATCTGAACCTGCGTCGGGTGGGTGCGGGCGGAGGGCATTTTCTTCTCGCTGATCAGTTTCCGGATCCGGAGAAGCGTCCGCTCGTCGATGTCGAAATAGGCGTCGATCGGATCGAGGGCGACGATGTTGGAGAGGATGGTGTCGTCGGCCTTGACGAGGTTGCCGGCATCGATGGTGCGTCGGCTCATCCGGCCCGACATCGGAGCAACGATCGTGCACCAGTCGAGGTTCTGCTTTGCCAGACGTCGGCTCGCCTCCGCGATTCCCACGTTTGCCTCGGCCTCCGCTCGTTCTCCCTCGACGCGGTCGAGTTCTTCCCGGCTCGCCGCCCCGCGATCGTACAGAGCCGTCACCCGGATCAGATCCTTCTTCAACCGTGCGAGGTGGGCTTCCGCAAACACAAGGCTCGCCTTGGCCCGGTCGAGCTCGTGCTGGTACGGCACCGGGTCGATGACGAAGAGAACGTCTCCCTTGTTGACGTCCTCGCCGTCCTTGAAGCGGATTTCCTGGAGGTGGCCCGTCACCCGCGAGCGGATGTCGACGGTGGCGACTGCTTCTGTCCGGCCGGTAAAGTCCTCGTATTCCGTCACGGATTCGACCGTCGGCATCGCCACGATGACTTCCGTCGGCTTCGCCGGTGCGAGAGCCGGTTGCGGTCGGGCACAGCCGGAACCGGAGCATGCCAGCAAACTCGCGAAAATCAGAACGAGCGTGGAAACGGCGGCATGGAGCGTGCTGACAAAAAAGGGCATGATGTCGACCACGGCATGGTGGGAGATCGCGGGGTCACCTATGTTTTACCCCGTAACCGCGACTCTTCGAACTCGAATTTTCGGAGCCGACGTGAATCACTGGAATCCGCACCAGAGCCCGCCGGTCGCTTACCTCGATCGCGGCGAGGGACCCACCCTGGTTCTGCTTCACGCTTTCCCGCAATCCTCCGCGATGTGGCGGCCCCAACTGGAGGTCCTCTCCGACCGATTCCGCGTTCTGGCCCCGGATCTGCCCGGGTTCGGGAAATCCGGTCTCGTCCCCGGCTGGACCGTCGACTCGGCCGCCGACCTGCTGGCCGAGTTCCTGGATGCGGTCGAGCCCTCTGGCTCCGTCGTTCTCGGTGGGCTGTCGATGGGCGGGTACCTCGCGCTCGCATTCGCCCGCCGGCATCCGGGGAAACTTCGAGGCCTGATCCTCGCCGACACCCGCGCCGAACCGGACGGAGAGGAAGCCCGGGCCAACCGCGACCGGATGATTTCCTTCGCACTCGAACACGGTTCCGCCGCCGTCATCGATTCGATGATCGGGAAAATGGTCAGCGACAAGACCCGGACGGAGCGCCACGGCGTGGTCGAGGACGTGAAGCAAATCGCAAGCGGTCAGCGGGCGGAAGCGATCGTCGCCGCCCTCGAGGCACTCCGCGACCGGCCCGATGCCGTCCCGGGGTTGAAGGCGATTTCCGTCCCGACCCTGGTGATTGTCGGAGAGGACGACGTTTTGACGCCGCCGACGCTAGCGAAGAAACTCGCGGAGATGATCCCCGGCGCGACGCTCACGATCCTTCCCGAAGCCGGCCACCTCTCGAACCTCGAGGTTCCGGAGAAATTCAACGCAGCCGTCCGGGAGTTTCTGCAGAATCAGGTTCCGGTCGCGTAGCGGGCCCGGATCGTCGGGATGAGATATTCCCCGAACGCGGCGTCGAGGCCGTACCGCGGGGAAAGCCCCCAGTCCCGGCGAGCCGCGGAATCGTCGACATCGGAGGGCCAGCTGTCGACGATCCCCTGCCGTTTCGCGTCGATTTCCGTGGTGATCTTCGCCGACGGGAAGACCTTCCGCACGATCGCCTCCACTTCCCCGGCAGAAGGTGCAAACGCCCCGATGTTGTACACCGTCCGCGACAGTTCCTTCCCCGACGCATCGACGAGCCGGAGGATGGCGTCGACCGCGTCGGGCATCGCCATGAAGGGGATGCGGGTATCCGGGCGGACGAAGCAGGCGTAGGGTTCCTGCTTCGCCGCCGCGTGGATCATTTCCGGGGCATAATCCGAGGTCCCGCCCGATGGCACCGTCACCGCCGAGATCAGCCCCGGGAACCGGATGCAGCGGAAGTCGACCTTCCCGAGCGGTTCCGGGGTGAGTTGCTTGAAGTGCCGGCCGTAGTACCGCCCGAGATGCTCGCAGTAGAGCTTGTTGGCCCCGTACATCGTGGTCGGCATGAGGTAGTCGTCCTCCTGCACCTTGCCCGCCTTCGCCTTCTCCGCAAGGCTCGGCAGCCCGTACGCGGCAATGCTGGAAGGGTAGAAGAAGACGACGGTCCGCCCGTGGGATTCCCCCTCTTTCTGGGCGAATTCGAGCATGTTGAGCGTCCCCTCGACGTTGACCTTGTGGGCCAGCGCCGGCGAGAACTCGCTGCGGGTGCTGAGCAACGCCGCCAGGTGGAAGACGCGGTCGACCTCATATTCCGCAAGGATCCGATCGAGAAGCTGAGTATCGAGGATGCTTCCCACGAACTGCTGGCGGACGTTGACGGCCACGTCGGGGGCCAGCGGGTTGACGTCGAGGGTGATGATCGGCCGATCGCCTCGGGCGGAGAGCCGCTCGATGAGGCCGTGACCCATTTCCCCGGACGCGCCGGTGATCAAGACGGACGGTTTGCGTGACATGTCGGACGAAATCCATGGGCGAGAAGAGTGTCGATGGGAAGTGATATCGGAGTTGGAGTCGCGATCGGCCAGCCCCGCCGATCCCGGTGGGGTCCCCGGTTCGCGATCCCGCCGCATCTCCGGCGGTCGAAAAAATCCAGGACATCGAGACCGTCCCGGGAACTTTTCCCGCCGATGTGCCGTCTGAACAGCGTGGAACTCGCCCACATGTCTCGATGATTCGGAAGCTCAGAAGCACTCGCAAAACCCAGGAAATCCCATGTCCACAACGCCCGTTTCAGCGGCGTGTCGGCCCCGCCGCGCGACCGCAGTCGCAGCCACGTTCCTCGCCCTGCTCGCAGGACTCGTCCCACTCGTCGGGTGCGGCCAGCAGAAACCCGCCGAGGTCGCCCAGGCGAAGGTCGAACCCGAACCGGGTCTCGATCCCGAACTGCCCGCAATTGTTGACGTTGGGAATGTGAGTGATTTGTGCGTTGACGCGAAGGTCGATTCGACTCTCACCAACGTACTGGCCGGTGCCGGCGCGGGTGGCGAATCGCTCGGATTCCAGGGCCGAAACGGCGCCACCCGAACTGTTCTCCTGCGACAGGGGGGTGGCAATCAGGCGGGGGAAGCGTACAACCGCCAACACGCCGAGCAGTATGGGCACTTCCGCGAAAATGAATTCCAGGCCGTCACCGCCTCGCCGCTCTCGACGTTCTCGACCGATGTCAACACCGCCAGCTACAGCAACGTCCGCCGGTTCCTTCGCGATGGTCGGCTTCCCCCTCGTGACGCCGTCTTCGCCGCCGAATTCGTGAACTATTTCCCCTACAGCTACGCCGAACCGACCGGCAAGGATCCGGTTTCGATCACCACCAACATCTCGCAGTGCCCCTGGCAGCCCCGGCACCACCTGGTGCGGGTCGCCCTCAAAGCGAAGGATTTCGACAAGTCCGAGGTGCCCGCCCGCAACTTCGTGTTCCTCATCGACACCTCGGGCTCGATGCAAGCCCCGAACCGGCTGCCGCTGGTGAAGGAATCCCTGAAAATGCTGCTCACGCAGCTCACAGCGAAGGATTTCGTCAGCATCGTCGCCTACGCCGGCCACACCGCCGTCGAGTTGCCCTCTACCCGGGCCGACAACCGGGAAGCCATCATCACCGCAATCGACAATCTCAACAGTAGCGGCGGAACCAACGGCGGCGCCGGGATCACACTCGCCTACGAGCAGGCCAAGGCCAACTTCATCCCCGGCGGCGAAAACCGCGTCATCCTCTGCACCGATGGCGACTTCAACCTCGGGATCACCAGCAAGGGCGAACTCATCCGCCTCATCGAGGAACAACGCAAATCCAAGGTTTTCCTCTCCGTCCTCGGCTTCGGCATGGGCAACTACAAGGATGAAACCCTCAAGGAACTCGCGAACAACGGCAACGGGTCACACGCCTACATCGACTCGGAACGGGAAGCCAAGAAAATCTTCGTCGAGCAGGGCGGTTCCCTCGTCACCCGCGCCAAGGACGTCAAACTCCAGGTCGAGTTCAACCCCCGGATGGTCCAGGCGTACCGGCTGATCGGGTACGAAAACCGGCTCCTCAAGGCGGCTGACTTCAAGAACGATGCGAAAGACGCCGGCGAAATGGGGGCAGGCCACACCGTCACCGGGCTCTACGAGGTCGTCCCCGTCGGCGTGAAGTTCGAACTTCCCAAAATCGACCCCCTCAAGTACCAGGAACCCGCCAAGCCGGCTCGGGGAAGCGACGAGTGGCTCACGGTCAAGCTCCGCTACAAGGAACCGGAAGGGGACGTCAGCAAGGAGATGGTCCACCCGGTGCCGGCGAGCGACTTCAAGGCGGACATGCCGGGCGACTTCCAGTTTGCCGCCGCCGTCGCCGAGTTCGCGATGCTGCTGCGGGACAGCCAGCACAAGGGGAAGGCAACCTACGAGCAGGTCATCGAGATTGCCGAGGCGAGCCTCGGGAACGACCCGAACGGGCACCGGAAGGAATTTGTGGAGCTCGTGAAGCTGGCAAAACAGGCGGTTCCGGCGGGGAATCCGAATCCGGGGCTTCGCGAACTCGAGGGTGATCGGTGACGAGGACGGAAATGCCCACTCTCCGGGCATCATGTGCCATCTGACTGGGCATCCGCCAGGTTTCCTGACAGCCGACTCGGCAAGGTTGCGAAACAGTATTTCGCTGCAAACCTTTGGAATTTCATGACTTGCGGTTGATGCCTGCCGAAGAAAATCGATTTGGCACGCGGGCTGCAATAGGTAGTTTGGCGAGAGCCTAACCGGCTGGCTGACCGAGGGGAGAGGCGGTCAGTCAGCCGGTTCTTTTCTTTTCTCGTCGACAAATCCCGCCAAAACTTCCCGATCAAAACGGAACATCGCCGTCCCCGAACAAACTGGGGCCGGTTTTTTCCTTTGCCCGTTTTCGTGGCTTCTCCGCTTCCGGCGGATCCACAACGCGGGGCGAGGAATCCGTGCCTGCAACCGGTTCCGAAAGAGTCGCTGTCTCCGGTACCGGCGTCGCCGCTCGGGGGCGGGATCGCGGCTTTTCCCGGGGAACCGACGCCGTGGAGACTGGAGTCGGGGCCGGAGCCGGCGTCTGCAACTCCTGCCGACCTTCCAGCGTCGCCAGAACCTGCTCCGCCCGGTGGAGGACGGACTCGGGTACGCCGGCGAGGCGGGCAACGTGGATGCCGTAGCTCTTGTCCGCATTCCCGGGGGCGATGCGGTGCAGGAAGACGATCCCGTCGGGGGAATCCTGGACCTGGACGTTGTAGTTCCGCAGCCGGGGGAGCGATTTCGCGAGCGTCGCCAACTCGTGGTAGTGGGTCGCGAAGAGGGCCCGGCAACCGGTTGCGTCGTGGAGGTGCTCGGTGATCGCCCAGGCCAGCGACAGGCCGTCGTAGGTGCTGGTTCCCCGACCGATCTCGTCGAGAATCACCAGGCTGCGGCTGGTCGCGTTGTTGAGGATGTTGGCGGCCTCGGTCATCTCGACCATGAAGGTCGACTGCCCCCGGCCGAGCTCGTCGCTGGCCCCGACGCGGGTGAAGATGCGGTCGGCGAGCCCGACGGTGGCGGCCTTCGCGGGGACGAAACTGCCGACGTGGGCGAGGAGCGTCAGCAGCGCGACCTGCCGGATAAACGTGGATTTCCCCGACATATTCGGCCCGGTGATGAGCCAGAAGACGCCGTCCGCGGGGGCGAAGTGCACGTCGTTGGGCACAAACGTCCCCGGCGGGAGGATCTGGTCGAGCACCGGGTGCCGGCCGTTCGCGATCGAGAGGATCGGCTCGTCGACCATCTTCGGGCGTACGTAGTTTCGGCTCGCCGCCAGTTCCGCCAGCCCGGCGAGGAAGTCGAGCATCGCGAGGACATCCGCGGTTTGCAGCAGCCGGTGGGTCTGGGCGGCAACCTGGTCCCGGATCCGCACGAACAACTCGAATTCCAGGGCCTGGCTGCGTTCCTGGGCGGTGACGACCTTCTCCTCGTACTCCTTCAACTGCGGGGTGCTGTACCGCTTCGCACCCTTGAGCGTCCGCTCGTGGAGGTACTCCGCCGGCACGCGGGTCTCGTTCGCGTTGGTGATCTCGATGTAGTACCCCATGACGTCGGTGAAGCCGACCTTGAGGCTGGAGATGCCGGTGCGGGTGACCTCCTCCGCCTGGTAGCGGGCGATCCAGTCCTTACCGTCGCGGGCGAGCCGGCGAAGCTCGTCGAGTTCGGAGTTGTACCCCTCGCGGATGATGCCGCCTTCCTTGACCCCGTACGGAGGGTCGTCGGTGAGGGAGTTGTCGAGGAGTTCGCGGAGATCCGGGCAGAGTTCGAGCTTGGCCTCGAGTTCCCCGAGAAGCACGGCCTTCCGTCCCGCGAGTTTCGCCTTGAATTTTGGGAGCAACCGGAGTGCCCGGCCGACGGCGGCAAGGTCCTTGGGGGTTGCCCGGGCAGTGCTGACGCGGGTCGTGAGTCGACACAGGTCCGGGGTCGAGTCGAGCAGTTCCCGGAGGCTGCCGCGAAGCGGGTGCTCGCCGAGCAGTTCCCCAACCGCGTCGTGCCGGGACTCGATCGTCGGGCGGTCGTTTGGCGGCGCGAGCAGGGAATCGTGCAGGAATCGCGCCCCCATCGCCGTCACAGTCCGGTCGAGGACGCTGAGCAGCGAGCCTTCCCGCAGGTTGTCGCGAAGCGTCCGTGTCAGCTCCAGGCTGCGGCGGGTCACCTCGTCGAGGACCAGCACCGACTCGGTCCGGTACGGCTGGAATCGGCGGATGTGGGCGAGGCTCGTCTTGAGCGTTTCCTGGAGGTAGAGCAGGATCGCCCCGGCGGCGGCCACGCACGGTTGCCCGTCGACAAACCCGAAGCCGGTCAGGGTGCTGACGGAAAACTGCTTCTTGACCGCGTCCAGGGCGGTGGTCGGGTCGAAGGTCCATGAGGGTCGGGTAACCACGGATCGCGGCGGATTTGGGCCCAGCGCCGGGGTCAGCAGGTCCGCGAGATTCTCCGGAATCAGGCACTCCACCGCGGCGAGCCGACCCAGCTCGTCGGCCAGCGATTCTTCCGGAAGGTCGGTCGCGTGGAAACTTCCGGTGGAGAGATCGACCCAGGCGAGGCCAAAGATTCCGGTGCGGGAACGCGTCAGGGCGGCGAGGTGGTTGGGTCGGCGGGCATCGAGAAGCTCGTCCTCCGTGATGGTTCCCGGGGTCACGACGCGGTTGACTTCCCGGCGGATGATCCGCTTGCCGGTGGTTCCGGGCACCTCCATCTGCTCGCAGACGGCAACGCGGTGGCCGCCGCGGAGGAGCACCCCGAGGTAGTGTTCGAGCTTGTGGTGGGGGAAGCCGGCCATCGGGATTTCCTTGTCCCGCTTGGTCAGAGTCAGGCCGAGCACCCGGTGCCCGAACTCGGCGTCGTCCTCGAAAAGTTCGTAGAAATCGCCGTTGCGGAAGAGCACGATCATCCCCGGGTGCCGCTCCTTTGCATCCCGGAATTGCTGCATCATTGGCGTGAGGGTCGGCGCGTCAGACATCACGTGGCTCGGCAAGGGTGGTGCGATCTCAGAAGTGTATCGCGACCGCCGGGCCGGTGGAATGACCGCTGTCGGAGCCGGGCCGTTCTGGGCGAATAGCTGGTAGTTCTTGGTGATTAGCCAAACTTTCACCGGGAGGCCCGGGAAGCGTCAATCGTCATCTTCGTCGTCATCCTCATCATCGTCGTCTTCGTCGTCCTCATCCTCGTCGTCCTTTTTCTCGTCTTCCTGGCCGCTGAGCCCGCCGAGGGGTTCGCGGAACCCCTCGAGGACGCGCGGATCCCGGAGGGTGGCGAGGGCGAAGACGCCGGCGAGGAGGGGCAGGCACCCGAGGATCGCGCCCGTCATGCCCCAGCCGTAGGAGTTGAGGTTCTGCATCTGGGCGGCGCCGAAGCAAACGAGTCCACCCCAGGCGGCGGCGAAGATTCCGCAGAAGATGTAGAAGAGGTTGTCGACCATTTCCTCGCTGCTGGGGGCGGTGTCGGCGAAGATGATCGGCCAGAGACCGACGATGATCGTGACCAGGCCGACGATCGCGGTCAGGGCTCCCTCGGCGATGAGCAAGTTCGAGGGCATGATCAGCAGCGACATCGCCGGGCCGCGGGCGGATCGCTTGCCCTTGTCCTTGACCCCGAATTGCGGCTTGTTTTTCTTCGCGAGCTTCTGCTCTTCCTCGGATTCCTTGATGACCCCGTACGGGGAAGACTCATCGTCCACGGGGGCGAGCGGAATCGAGGGTTCCGGGGCGGCGGCAGGTGCCGGCTTCTCCTTGGAGACTGGTGCACCGGGGGCGAAGATGTGGTCGCACTCAGGGCACATCATCTGCTGCCCGGGCGCGACGGCCTCCGCGAGTTGCAGTCGGGCCTTGCATTTCGGGCACTTGTACTCGACCATCGCGGCTTCCCCGGCCGGTTTCGACTTTCGAGATTGGGAAGTTACTGTACGGCACGGCCCGGCTTCTGCCAGACGCTCACGACCGCCGGTTGGCCGAGCACCTTGACGCGAAGCCGACGGCTCGGAACCCACCCCAGCGGTTTGACCGCCGCGTCGAGTTCCTCCTGCTCCGAGACGACAAGCACCGCCCGCCCGCCCGGCCGAAGCACCCGATTCCACTCCTTCGCGGCGGCCTGATACAGCGGCCCGATCTGCTCCGGGGTCGAAAGCTGCTTCCCGAACGGCGGGTTGGAAACGATCCGATCGACGCATTCCGAGGCGAGCGGCAGTGCTCGGGCATCCCACCGGGCGAGGTGGGCGGGGCCGACGGCGTGTAGGTTTTCCCCGGTCACAAAGACCGCGTTGGGGTCGATATCACCGCCGATGACGGTGACCATCCCCGCTTTGCGGCGCTTGGAAAGCTCGATGACTTCCGCGAGGATCGTGCCAGCCCCGCACATCGGGTCGAGAACGACCATCCCCGGTGACGCCCCCGCGAGGCGAACCATGGCGGCGGCAACGGTGGGGCGAAGCGAGGCGAGGACGTGCTCGGTCTTGTAGGTTCGGTGCCGCATATCGCGGTCCGACAGGCGGACGCCGCACACCGCCGTCTTGCCGCGAATCGTCAGCCAGACCTCGACCCACGCGTTCTCGTCGGCCGGCACCCACCCCGGGGGAATCTTCCCCCCGAGCCCGAGTGCGAGGGCGTCCCGGGCGTCGTAGCGCTTGTACCCGTGCTCCCCCTGCATCTGGCAGACGAGTCGGTACGTCGGTTTCCCCTTGGTTCGCGGCCGAACGTGGTGGTGGATCCGGAACAGCCGCTGCCAGTCCGCCCGGCTGCTGGTCCACGTCCGGAAATTCTTGAGGTCCGGGGGCCGGTACGTCAACGTGTCCGACCCCCACGCCAGGAGAAAGATGTCTTCCGTGGTGCGAAGTCGGAGCACGTCCGGGGTGATCGCGTCGAGCCGGAACACGACGACGCCACGGGACGATTTCTTGACTTCCCCACCGAGGTCGCGGGTGATCTCGTCGGCGGCAACGGATTCGAGCCCCGGCTGCACCATGGCGTAGAGTGCGGGGGGCGGCGAATCGTCGGCGGGTCGGCGGGAGTGGGCCATGGCTCGTATCATAGCAGGCAGCCCGCCGCCGATCCCCCAACCGCAGGAGTTCCCGATGCTCCGCCCTCTCTCCGCTGCGTTTCTGCTCGTTTCCGTCGTCGCACTCGCGGCAACTGTGCCCGCCGCCCACGCGCAGAAACCGCAGCACGGGCCCGCCTACGAGGAGGAACCGTTTGGGAAAGTCCCGGAAATCGCAGTCGAGAAAGAGATCAAGGGAAAGAAACAAAAAGTGGTGCTCCGCCCGAAATCGGACGTGACCGCGTACACGCTGGTCAACCGGAACGGGATGCGGGTCAAGATCCTGACCCTCGGCGGAATTGTCGCGGAGATCCAGGCACCGGACAAGGACGGGAAATTCGCGGACGTCGCACTCGGATTCGACAACATCGATGGGTACGTCGCCGGGCACCCGTACTTCGGGTGCATCACCGGGCGGGTCGCGAATCGCATCGGAAACGCGGAGTTCAAACTCGACGGGAAGGCGTACAAGCTCCCGGCCAACAACGGCCAGCACACGCTCCACGGCGGAACCCACGGCTTCGACAAAATGCTGTGGCGACCCGAAGCATTCGTGGGCACCACCGGCCCCGGCGTCAAACTCTTCTACATCTCCAGGGACGGCGAGGAGGGCTTCCCCGGGAACCTCTCCACCACTGTGACCTACACCCTCACCAACGCCAACGAGCTTCGCATCGACTACTCCGCGACGACGGACAAGCCGACGCCCGTGAACCTGACGAACCACACCTACTTCAACCTCGCCGGGCACAACTCCGGCGACATTCTCGGCCACGAACTCCAACTCACCGCCGACAAGTACACCCCCGGCGACTCCTCGCTGCTCCCCACCGGCAAAATCGAACCCGTCAAGGGAACCCCGTTCGATTTCACGACCGCCACCAAGATCGGCGACCGCATCAAGGAGGCGAAGGGAGACCCCGTTGGCTACGACCTCAACTACGTCCTCGGTGACAAGCGCCTCGACCTTCCAAACCTCGTCGCCACGGTGACGGAGCCCAAAAGTGGCCGGGTGCTGGAGGTGTACACGACCGAACCGGGAATCCAGTTCTACACCGGCAACTTCCTCGACGGCAAAACCAAGGGGAAGGGCGGGGCGGTCTACAACCAGTACGGCGCGTTCTGCCTCGAAGCCCAGTTCTTCCCCGACTCCCCGAACAAGAGCGAGTTCCCGTCGATCATCCTCAAGCCGGGCGAGGAATACCGCCAGACGACGATCTACAAGTTCAGCGTGAAGAAATAGCCAGAGACGATCGGTCTATATCTCCAGGAGCCGCGACTGCCAAGGAGCGGCCGGCTTCCTGGGAGGAATCGCAGCGTTTCCACGGGATTCGCGACGGTCGCACCACCCGTCGAGTTGGCTGCCTGACAGTCGCGGTTCTCAGGGCACGGTCGGGACCGGCACCGAGAGCCCCGACCGCGCGGACAGAAGGTGGGAAACGATCGGCGGTTTCTCCCCCTTGTGGAAGGCGACCACGCGGTCCTGCACCACCCGGTCCGACGCGGTCAGTCGCTCGTGCTGGCGGAGGTGCTCGACCCAGGATTCGACCAGGAAAACCTCCACGAATTTCTCCGGGTCGACGGTGTCCTGGAAGATGTCCCACCGGATCGCCCCGTCGCGGAGGCGGGTGAGGCGGAGCGACTTCATCGCTTCCAGGAACTTCGGGGCGTCGTCGGGGAGAACGCGGTACTCGATGGTGACCAGCACCGGTCCGCGGTCGGGCTCGAAGTGCTGGGCGGTGTGCGGATCGGGCCAGTGGCGGGACGGCGTGAGGTCGATGCTGGCGGCGTGGTGGAGGTGGTAGCGGAGGCCCGTGAGGGTTCCCACACCCATCGCGACGGCAGATGCCAGGAGCGCTTCCGAGCCCCCGATCTTCGCGGCGACGCCGCCCCATAGCGCACTTCCCGCAGCCATTCCCCCGAAGAAGACGATGAGGAAGACAGAGAGTGCCCGGGCCCGCACCCACCTGGGGAGTGCGGCCTGGGCGGCGGAATTGAGCCGGGTCAACCCGGTGAGCCAGGCCGTCCCCGCGGGAACCAGCACGACGCACCAGATCACGTAGATCGGCACGAGCGCAACCACGGCTGTCGCCGCCGCGAAGACCAGCATCGCCATCGCGATCAGCCGATCCGCGGAGAAGCGTCGCGTGAAAATCGGGAGAAGCAGCGCCCCACCGACGGCCCCCGCCCCGAGACACCCGAGCAGGATCCCGTACTCGGTCGGCCCCCGGGACGGATCAGCACGCACGACCACCGGGAGGAGTGCCCACAACCCGCTTCCTCCGAGCACGAAGGCGGCCGCCCGGACGAGAACCGCACGAAATTCCGGGGCGTGGCGGACGTACCGCAGCCCGGTGCGGATCGCGCCCCACAACCGCTCCGCGGGGAGGGTGCTCGACTCCGCCGGTTTCCGCCAGAGTGCGAGGACAGCGATAACGCCGACGTAACTGGCAGCGTTGAGCACAAACGCGGCCCCGGCGCCGGCCGCCGCCACGAGCACCCCCCCGATCGCCGGGCCCACTGCTCGGGCCATGTTCATGGACATCGAGTTGAGCGCGATCGCCATCGGCACTTCTTCGCGCGGCACCAGGTCCGGCGTCAGCGCCTGCCATGCCGGGGCGTTGAGGGCAGTCCCGATGCCGATCAGGAACGTCAGCCCGAGCAGGCCCCACGGTCCGATCATTCCCGTGACCGTGACTGCCGCCAGTGCCACAGCCGCGGAGAACATCCAGATCTGCGCGAACAGAAGCAGGTGTCGGCGATCGACGATGTCCGCCAACGCCCCCGCCGGCAGGGCGAGGAGGAAGAACGGGAGTTGCCCCGCGGACTGGATCAGGGCCACCAGCAAGGGGGAATCGGACAGGTCGACCATCAACCATGCCGCCCCGACGTTCTGGACCCAGATTCCGACGTTCGAGGTCAGCGAGGCGATCCAGAGCCAGCGGAAGATCGGCCGGCGGAACGGTGCGTATGCCGACGGTGGCGACGGTCTCGGAGCCGGGCTGGACGCGGGGTCGGATGGGGAAGTCGCCGGTGGCGTTGCGGGTTCCATGTCCTTGTTCTACGGAAACGCAAACCGCCCCCGGTTTCCCGAGGGCGGTCCGAGTTCCGACGGTTTCGCGAATCACTCACGGGCACGGGTTGCACGTCGGGACGCACACCGGGACGTACCGCGTCACGCAGCGAGTCACCGTGTACGGTTCCACGCTGCACACCTGCACCGGAACCATCTTGCACGATTGCACCGCTTCCATCCGGCAAGTCGTGCGGCACTCGTAGCGCACGTGCTGTTCCGGGACGCACCGCACCGAGCAGTGGCGGACCGTGTAGCACCGCTCTTCCGGAACCATCCGGCAGGTCGTGATCGGCACCATCCGCGTGCAGACTTCCGGCACGTACTCGCAGTGCCGACGCGTCTCGTAGCGGACGTGTTCCTGTTTCACCCACCGGCAGGTTGTGTACGGTACGTTATGCACGACCGTCTCCGGAACCATCTGGCAGTGCCGACGCGTTTCGTAGCGGACGTGGTTTTCCTTCACCATCCGGCAGGTCGTGTACGGGATGCACACCGTTCGCGTTTCCGGGACCGTGTAGCAGTGCCGACGGGTCACGTACTTCGTGTGGCACTCCGGGATCATCCGGCAGGTCGTGTACGGGATCACCCGCGTGTGGTGTTCCGGGACCGTGTAGCAACGGTACTTCGTCACGTACCGCACGTGATCCTGACGCTCCATCCGGCAGGTCGTGTACGGGATGTGGCACACCCGCTCTTCCGGGACGCGGTAGCAGTGCTGACGCGTCTCGTGGCGGACGTGGTCCTCACGCACCATCCGGCAGGTCGTGTAGCAGATCGGCTTCATCTCGGTGACCGGAACCGTCTGGCAGACCGGCACGGAGACCGTGTAGCACACCGGCTTGCGAACGTAATGCGTTTCGCACACCGTCTTGTACTCCGTCCGCGGCACCCAGACCTTGCGGCAAACCGTCCGCGGCGGGCACTGCACGCACTGCTTCACTACCTGGCCCGGGCAATACTTCGTCGTGCAGGTGCACGGGTCGAAGACGCAGGAACCGGGAAGACGGACACACCGGGTCACCACCGGACCGGGGATGCACTCGGTCACCGTCTGCCATTCCCCACAGCACACCGGGATCACCTTCTGCGTCGTCACCGGCTCGCACTCATACCGCACGCGTTGCTCCATCCGGCAGCTGGTGTGGGTCTCATACCGCGTGCACGGGATGTAACGCGTGTGTTGCTCATACACCGGGCGGTAGGTGCAGTAGGGAATTGCGACCTGGTAGCATTGCACCTCGTTGCGATACGTCACATACCGCTGTTCCCGGACGTGTTGCTCGTACACGGGATGGTAGGTGCAATACGGAATCGCGACCTGATATGGCTCCGTCACGGGGCGGTAGGTCGTGTAGTTGCACTGGCGGTAGTGGGTTTCGTAGTGCGGGCGATACGTCGTGTAGTTCACCGGCACGCATTCCTCGTGCACCATCGGCCGATGCACCGTGTAGGTGTGCTGGCGGACGTGTTGCTGGTACTCCGGGCGGTACGTGCAGTATGGCACCGCGACGCAGTACTCATTGACCACCGGTCGGTAGCACGTCTTCGCCACCTGGCGGACATGCTGCTCGTAAACCGGATGTTGAGTGCAATACGGAATCGCCACCTGATACTCGCGGAACACGGGCCGGTTGACCGTGTATTGCTGCTCCTGCATGTGAGTCTCATACAGCGGTCGATTCACGCAATACTTGTGGACCGTGTCGAATTGCTCCACGACCTGGCGATTGACCGTGTACGGGATCGCTTCCATGTGCGATTCGTAGACGGGCTTGTAGGTCGTGCAGGTTTGGGCCTGCATGACGGTTCGCATCACCTGGCGGTAGCAAACCTGGGTTTGTTGCTCGACGACCGGTTGAAGGCAGACGGTCGAGGCGGGTGGCAGGCACTGTTCTGGTGCCACGCAGGGGGCGGGGTATCGGCAGGCGCCGCAGTGGGCCGCCTCCGCAGTCCCGGCCCCGATCGTCGCGGCCGACGCCGCAAACAAAAGCGAAATCCAGAGTCGGAGATTCATCCGTCACCCCGTGCCGAAGGGGAAAGTCCTAGGTGCAACACGCCGAGGCACGAAAGCCCTGCGGTGACGGAAATCTGCCCGACGATTGAAACCTCCGCTTGCCCCCAGCCCGGAACTTCGACAACTCTTCCCGACATTCCCCGGTCGCAATCGTTTCACACCGCAAACCCGCGCAAACTGGCGAAACCGACTCGCCAGCCCGCTTGGCGCTTCCCGCATCCCCGGCAACCTCGCCGACACCCGCGCAGGTTCCCCTGGTGCGAAATCGAGTCAGAGTCCGGAGAGGGCCGTTTCAAAAGACGCCGGGAATCACTTCACCGCTTTCCGCGGGCGGGCCACATGCGTCGCCGCTCCGTACGCCAGCTCCGCCGATTCCATCACCGTTTCCGACAGGGTCGGGTGCGGGTGGATGCTCTCCAGCACGTCCCGGGCGACGGCTCCCATTTCGATCGCCAGCACGCTCTCCGCGATCATCTCGCCGGCACCGGCACCGACGATTCCGACGCCGAGAACCCGCTTCGATTCCGGGTCGACGAGCATTTTCGTCAGCCCCTCGGTGCGGGCGATCGCGACGGCCCGACCGCTGGCGGCCCAGGGGAACTTCATGACTTCGTGGGGGATGTTTTGTTTCGCGGCGTCGAGTTCCGTCAGGCCGGCCCACGCGATTTCCGGGTCGGTGAAGATGACGGCGGGGATCGCACGCGGGCTCCACTCGGCGGGCTCGCCGAGAATCGCCTCGACGGCCACGCGGGCTTCCGCCGTCGCCTTGTGCGCCAACCCCGGTTCGCCTGCCACGTCCCCGATGGCGGAAATGTGCGGAACCGCGGTGCGACGCTGCTTGTCGACCGGCAGGAAGCCGCGTTCGTCCGTCTTCAATCCCGCCTTTTCGAGACCCAAATTCACGGTGTTCGGGCGCCGGCCGACCGACACCAGGACCCGGTCGAAGGTGAGTTCCGCCGGGACATCCTTCCCTTCGAACGCGACCACGATCCCCGCCGGCGTCGGCTTCAACGACGCCACTTTCGTGTTGGTGTAGATCGCCTCGAACTCCGCCTTGAGTTTCGCTTCCAGCGGGCGGACGAGATCCCGGTCGGCCATGGCGAGGATGTTCTCGAGGGCCTCGACGACGGTGACCTTGGAGCCGAGGGCGGCGTAGACGGAGCCGATTTCGAGGCCGATGTACCCGCCGCCGATGACCAGGAGTTTTCCGGGAACATCCGGAAGGAGGAGGGCCGCGGTGCTGTCCATGATCCGGTCGTCGCCGAGCTGCCAGGGCTTGGGCATCGCGGGGAGGGAACCGGTCGCGACGATGCAGTTCTGAAAGCGGACCCGGCCCAGATCCTCGCCGCCGGGGCCGGTGACCGTGACGGTGTTGGCGTCCACGAAGGTGGCGTGGCCGCGAAGGGTGTCGACCTGTCGACCCTTGCAAAGCTGGGCGATGCCGCCGGTGAGTTTCCCGACGACTTTCCCTTGCACGAACTCGCGAAGTTTCGGCAGATCAAGTTTCGGTTCCGCGAAACTCAGGCCCCATGCGGCCGCCTCGTGCGTTTCCCGGATCAGCTTCGCGACGTGCAACAACGCCTTCGACGGGATGCACCCGCGGTTGAGGCAGACCCCGCCGAGCTTCGGGTCCTCGTCGACGAGCAGGGTCTGGATTCCGTGGTCGGCGGCGTGAAGGGCGGCGGGGTAACCACCCGGGCCGCCCCCGATCACGAGCAATCGAACGTCTCGAACTTCTGCCATTGGCGTGGGCTCCGGTCACATCGGGTCGTTTCCGGAATTGTATGCTCCCCGCCGGGGTCGACTCACTTCTCCAGGAGACACGACACCATGAAGATGAATAAAAACGTGACGGCTTCGCCGAAGAGCACTGCCATCGCGACCATCCCGTACTCGCCGGGAAGAATCAGCCGCAGCAGCAGCATCCCCAGGAAGCCGGCGAAACTCGCGAGCAGAGAGTAGATCTGGACGTAGCCCCAAAATGCCCGCTTTTTGTGGAGCACGTACCGGACGCTGCTCCCCTGGATCAGCGCGGCGTGTGGGCCCCCGGCCGGCCTCACGGCTGGTTCTGGAGCGATCGGCGGCAGAAATCTCGGCTCGGATACGGTCCCCGTTTCTACCAAAAACCGCTGGTCGAGATCGATGACCCGGCCGGTTCGCACGTCGACCTTCAACCGCCCCTCGAAAGGGAGGGAAAAACCCTCGTTCCCGACGAAGCCTTCGCCAAGGTCGCGATATCGTACCAGAATCTGATCGCCCGCGGGCTCGACGGATTCGAGCGTGGCATCGACCCGCTTGTGGCGGAGCAGAAATGCCGCCGCCCGGGTGCGTGCCTGTTCCGGGGTGCGGATGTGGAATCGCAATCCGTCCAAGGTGGCGAGCCAGTCGGCGGGCAGCGTTTTGCCGAGTTCTTCGAGTTGCTCTGCCCGCTCCGGGTAGCCGTCGAGATCGGTGAGGGGAATGTCGTCGAGTTCGCACCAGACGCGGAGGAAGCGTGCCTTCGCGGAAAACTCTTCCGATCCGTGTTCTTCGAGCCAGTCCGCGAAGACGAGTCGGCGAAGGTGGTCGCGGGGTTGTTCGCGGATTCCGGAAAGGAACGCGAGTTCGTCGGACATGCGAGACGAACCTCACCACGCAACCCGAGATTGAGTGCTGGCCAGATTGTAGCCGGGAACCCGGGGCGTGGGCAAATTTCTGGTTCACCCCGAAAAACTCACTCCGCCGGGGTCGCGGTCAGTTTCTCCATCCACGCCGGGAGATTCGAGGTCTCGGGTGCCGGCAACGGATTGCGGAGGCGGGCTCCCACCGTGCGGAGCCAGTCCGGTGACGGAACCGCGTACGGTCGGAACTTCTCAGGACGTTCCCCGCCCTGCTCGACAAAGAGCGCCCGGGCTGGCCCCAACCGGCTGGCCAGCGGCGAGTCGACGAGGTGGCTCGAATCTGACCCGGACATCTGGAACAGGACACGGTCCGGGAATTCGCGGACCAGGTCACGGTCCATCGCCCGGTGCAGGTTGTGGAGCGTGTCGCACCACGCGATGACGTGGACCCCGACGGCCGGGCCTTCGCGGGCGATCCGGGCGAGCAACTCCGCGGGTCCCGCTGCTTTCTCCCGCTTCCCGAAACCGTAGTCGTCCTCTGCCTTCCGCAACTCGCGAATCCGCTGGATTCCCTGCACCAGCAGGAACCTTGGCGAGCGATCGGTCGTCTCCTCCCGCACCCGGCGGTCGACCTCGGCGGCGAGTTCCCCGAGCGCTGCAGGAATCTCCGGGCGGGAAACGATCGCCGGGGGGAACCCGAGTGATTCCGCGACGGTTCGCAACAGGCCGTGGTCCGCACCATCCTCCGGGGTGGAATCGAGGATCGTGACGATTCGCGGCCCGTCCAAAGTTGGTCGGAACCGGGCCGCGAGGGCGACGAGGCTGGCGGTGAGCAACGCCAGCGACGATTCCTCGTTCTGGCCCAGGAAAAGCAGGTTCGCCCCCGCTTCAAGGCGGAACAGAAACCGCACCGGATCCTTGATCGCGATCGGATCCCCGAGCCAGACCGCCGGCGGACCCATGGCAACCGAGGAATCCGCGAGCAACTGCCGAAGCGGGTAACACTTCGTGATGTCCGAGTGGGCCGCTCCCTCAAAAATCATCGGCGGCGGATACGTTCCCGCCGATCGTTCCCGGATCGCGATGAGGTGCTGCTCACGCAATTCCTCCGGCAGCCACGCGACCTGGAAGAGCGAGTTCCCCTCGACCATCCCGTTGGCGTCGTTGTAGATCGCTTCCCCCGGGCGGGTTAGCAACCGGGCGGCGGAGTTGTCCTTGCTGAAGATCAGCTGGGCATCCGCGTCCGAGCACTGCAGCGCGATCCGGATCGCCATCTGGTCGATCGTCGATCTCGCCAGGGAATACGCCCCGCCGATGGTCTGGGATCCGAGCAAGACGTGCACGCCAAACGCCCGCCCTTGCCGGACCAGGCGGTCGAGGAGGAGGGCGGCTTCCTGGGCGAGTTTGTCGTCCTCGACGAAGAATTCCTGGAACTCGTCGATGACGAGCAGAGTTCGAGGGCAGATCACGCCGGGCCGGGCGGTGCGGTAGCCTTCGAGGTCGTTGACGCCGACCTTGCGGAATTCCTCCCCCCGGCCGCGGATTGCCGCGTCGAGCCGCTGGAGGATGCTGACCCCGAATTCGCGCTCCGACTCGATCGCAACGACCCGGGCATGGGGCAACTGGAACCGCGCGTAGGCCTGGAATTCCACGCCTTTCTTGAAGTCGATGAGGTAGAGTTCCGCCTCGTCCGGGGAGTAGGTGAGGGCGAGGTTCGTGATCAGGGCGTGGATCAGCGTCGACTTCCCGGATCCGGTTTTGCCGGCGATGAGTGCGTGCTGGGCGGTGCCGTGCCCGACGCGGTAGCGCTGACGACGGGTGACGCCGGCCCGGCCGATGGGGACGTCGAAACCGTCGGCGGCGGAGGCGGTCCAGATCGCGTCCCGTTCCGGGGCGATGAACTCGAAGGGGACGCGGACCTGCGTTGCGGAAAGACTCGCTTCCCCGACCCGCTTGACGATCCGGGCGGTGGTCGCGCGATCGGGCGGGGTGTCGAGTTCGAGGGGGAAGACACCGAGGTCGGCATCGACGGGTCGGAATCGGCCGGCCCGCCACTCGAGAATCAGTTCCGCCGTGTCGAGGTCGGCGGGGTTGACCTCCCGCGGAATCTTCGCGGACTGGTCGAGGCTGACGAGGGTGCAGACCCCGCACGCCGGCCCGCTCGCCATGATGCTGACGAGCCGCTTCGCCGCTTCCGGCGTGAAGTTGTGCGGGAAATTTGCGACCACGAGCACCCGGTACGGTTCCGCCACTTCCCCCGCCGCCCGGTTGTACTGCTCGATGGAATCGAACTCGTTGCGGAGATACTTCTGGATCACGGTCTCGATGTGCGTCGTGAGATCGCCGAGGCGTTTCTCGATGTGTCCGGCTTCCGTCCAGATCCGCGAGGTAATGAGTTTCTCGTCGAAGTCGGCGAGGTGCATGAAGCTTCCGAAATTTTCGCCGAGCCCGACGGGGTCGAGGATCGTGAAGCGGACCTTTCCCGGCGGTAACCCGGTTAGGAACCGGAGCATCATCGCCTGGAGTGCGGAAACGGCGGCGGCCCGGCCGTCGTTCTGGGCCTTGAGGAGGACCGTCGCCCGGCTTGGAAAGGGCAAGTACGCCGGGAGCGGTCGCTCGATCGGTTCTGGCGGGACGAGCCGGGCTTCTCCCGGTACTCCGTCCGGAAGTGCGGAGAGGTCGATGGCGAATTCGCCGAAGCGGATCCCTTCCGGTGCGTCCGTGGGAAGGGGGTGGTCGGGGTCGAGGAGGGATTCCCAGGGTGGGAAACGGACCTCACCGTGGGCGGTGAGGTCGTCCCACTCGGCGACAACGTGAGCCAGGCCGCCGAACCAGTCCTCGGCGAGGGACTCGAAGTCGAGCCCGAACCGGACGGCGTTGGCTTCGGTCGCGCGGTCGTTGAGGCGGTCCTGGACGACGGCGAGTTCCGCATCCGCTTCGGCGGCGATGGCGTCACTTTCCACCGTGTAGCGATCGATTTCCTCGGTCGTTTCTGCCTGGCGGGCGACACTGCGGGCCCGGGTGGCGGTTTCGAAGTTCCGCTCGATCGTGTCGAGGTGCTCCTGCATCTCCGCCTGTTTCGCGGCGATTTCCCGGGCGTAGTTCTCCTCGATGGAGGCGCGGACCTCGTCGGCCTTCTTCGCGATGGCGGCCATCTTCCGGCCGTACTCCTCCTTGACCCACTCGGAAAGCTCGATGATGCACTGCTCGGTGTGGGCGAGGGCGACGGCGACGGGAATGCCCCGGTCGCGGATCTGGTTGCCGGCGACGTACCGGAGCACGGAGACGAGGCCGAGCCCGCCGAAGATGGCCTCACCGAGCGCGACCCAGAGGCTGGTCGGGAAGGGGAAGGTGGAGAAGCCGGCGCCGGCACCGATCAGGGCGGCGGCGGCGAGCACGATCAGAACGCCGCGGGAGAAGAACATCGCATTGAGGGTGCCCCCTTCGAGCCGGGCCAGCACCGTTTCGAGGTCCTGGAACGCGGTTTCGAGGTTGGCCGGCGGGTCGTCGCTGACGGGGATCGCCGCCAGGTCCGCCTTCGAGACGATGTAGTCGGTGCGGTCGAATCCGATCAGGGCGAGGGTTTGCTCCGCCCGGACCCACTGGGTCTCGACGACCTTGGAGGATTCGCGGGCCTTGTGGGCCATCTCGTTGGACCACTTGCGGGCGTCGGCCTCGTTGTCGTCCTGGACGGATGAGCAGACCCAGAGTACGTGGGCCTGCTTGCCACGGATTCCTTCGAGTTCGATGGCGTGGCGATCAACGGTTTCCTTGCGGCGATCCCAGCGGTCCTGGTCTGCGGTGGCCTGGGCGGTGTCGTAGCGGGCGGCGATGGCGGCGATCCGCTCCTGGTGACGCTCGTCGGCCTCGTCGGATTTCCGTTTGCGAGTGGCGGCGATCTGCTTCCGGGCCTTCTGGGCTTCTTTTTCCCCGGCGTCGACGACGGCCTGGAACTCGGCCGCCAGTTTCTTTTCCCGGGCCGCGCGAGTGCGGACCAGCAGCAAGAAACGCCCGAGAGCGGACTTTTCCCGGTCGAAGAGGCCTTCGCCACTCATCGGGTTTCCTTTGGTTTGACCGATGTCGAAGGTGTCACGGTTCGCGAACCGTTTCTCGCCGGCGGATTCCTGAAATCATAGCACCGGGAAAGGGCGGGCCAACTTTGGGGGTCACTCCGCAACCGGTTCAATTTTGGTTCTGCCTTGGGTTGGAATCTGATTCTGACGGTTGTGACGGTTCTGGCGACCGGGCAGGTTCCGCAATCCCCCGAAATTTCCCGCCTTCTCTCGTCGAGAGGAAGCCAACGGGTTCCGTTGGGAATACTTCAATCCTGGACTCCAACAGGATTCGCATCAGCAGATTTTTCACCAGCGGAGCTTGTATGACCTCGTCGCGATCCCGGTCGATGCGTCGCTCGACCTTGTTGCAGTGCCAGGAGCTCGAGTGCCGGACGACGCCGACGGTGATCACAAACCTTCTGCAAACCGGCGGGAACCAGTTGGTGATCTCGTTTAGCGAGGCACTTGACGACACCCCGGCGGTTCCCTCGCAGGACCCCACCGATGTCGGAAACTACTCGGTCCAGGTCCCCGGCTCCGATCCGACCGTCATCACCTCGAGCACCTCGACGATTCCGATCACCACCGCGTCGTACAACTCGGCGACGTTTGAGGTGACACTGACTCTGGGCACGGCGTTGACGCAGGGGACGGTGTACCGGGTGATGGTCAATGGTTTGCCGATCACGGCCGCGGATCCGGGGTTGGTGGATGCTTCCGGAGATTCGCTGGATGGCGATTACGACGACACGCCAACGGGGAATTTTTACGGGCTGTTTGCCTTCGCGAACGTCGGCACACCGTTGAACTTCACGGATTCCGGCGGAGATTCCGTGCAGCTTTCCCTCACCGGGTCGGCGGGGACGTTGCAAACCTGGCGGATGCTCAACGGCGACTTCAACGCCCAGCGTCTGGCCGTGCAGTCGGGTTTGACTACGGGAAGCATCCAACAGATCACGATTCAGGGCGGGACGCCGGCGACGACGACACTCACCGGGATGGCGACGTTCGCGACTGGCAACAGCATCGTGGTGGTGCCGCCGATCAACGGGGATGGGACGGGTTTCACGAACGCGTTGCCGTCGTACTTCCAGCTTTCCCCCGCCCCGGCGACGACCCCACCCAACCCGGTGGTGGCGAACTCCTCGAACCTGCCGTACACGATCCGCGTGACGCAGGTGAATTCGGACCTGGAGTACCTGCAATCCGCGGCCTCGGCGGTGAATAACGTCGTCGGTTCGCCCTACTACGGGTACTGGTTGATCATCGGCGGCCGGACCAACGGCTTGCACGGATTCGTCGCCGGCAGCGACGAGAACTTCCCGCCGGAAAACCAGAACCAGAACCTCTACGTCGTCGACCCGACGACCTTCCGGGTGTGGACGTTCCCGCTCAGCGGCACCAACATCCCGACGGCGATGCAGCCCTCGCTGTACGCCAGCAATGCCCAAGACGCACAGGTCGGGGACACCCTGTATCTGGCGGGGGGCTATGTCTCTATCGAAACATCTCCCGGGACGTTCGCACCGTACGTCACCCGTGATACCCTGACCGCGTTCAGCGTCGACGGCATGATGCGCGCCCTGATCGAAGGGGGCGATGTAGTAGCAACATCGGGGTTCCAGCAAATCCAGGATCCCGCCTTCCAGGTGACCGGCGGGGAACTCGACTTCATCGACGACCGCGCGTATCTGGTGGTGGGCCAGGATTTCGAGGGGTTCTACCTCTCGACGTTCACGCAGACCTACACGGACGAGATCCGCAGCTTCCAGATCACGTACAACCCCTCGGTTCCGGGCAGCCTGGCGATCAGCGATTTGCAGGTTGAGAATAACCAGGTCGATTTTCGACGTCGGGACTACAACCTGGGGTCGATCATCCAGCCGGACGGAAGCGAGGCGTTGCAGATTTTCGGGGGTGTATTCACCCCGGGGCCGCGAAACGAGCCGACGGCGGGGCAGGGGTATCGCAACCCGATCACGATCACCGGTGTCGGCGGGTCGACGGTGGGGACGTACCAGCAATTCTTCAGCCAGTACTCGGCCCCGCACGTCGGGATGTTTGACGCGACGACCGGGGCGATGTACACCGCATTCTTCGGCGGGATCAGCTTGTACAGCTTCGACCCGACCACGGGCTCCGTCGTCGCGGACACCAATCTTCCCTTCGTCAACGACATCACGTCGTACGTCACACTGGCGGACGGGTCGAGCTACGAGGCGATGCACACAAACCAGTTGCCGGGGCTGTACGGCTCGGTGGCTCGGTTCCTGCAGAACCCGGACCTTCCGACCTACGACAACGGTGTGATCCAGTTCGACAAGCTAACCGGGCCGACGGTTGTGGGGTACATGTACGGTGGGATCCTGGCGGATGCCCCGAACCGGGGGAATACGGGGGCAACCAACGCGGTTTTCCGGATCGAGATCATCCCCAACGCGTTCGCGCCGGTGAACCAGAACCAGTTCCCGACCTACGCCGTCACCGCGGGGCCGGGCGGACCGGGGACGGTCACCGTCTACCAGGCAGATGGCAGCGTCGTCACGACCGCCAGCCCGTTCCCGGACGGTAACGGAGCCCGGGCGGTGGTCGCGGACGTCACCGGGGATGGTGTCGCGGATACGATCGTCACGACGGGACCCGGGGTGCCGGTGCAAGTCGTCGTGCTCGACGGCGTCACCGGCGGCGTGGTGCGGTCGTACATTCCGTTCGAGCCCACATTTACCGGCGGAGCGTTTGTCGCCGGGGCGGATATCAACGGCGACGGCTACGCGGATGTGGCGGTTTCCCCGGACCAGACCGGCGGGCCGCGGGTCATCATCTACAGCGGGTTCGATTCCAGCGTCTTCGCCGACTTCTTCGGGATCGACGAC
The DNA here is from genome assembly GCA_964552815.1 of uncultured Alcaligenaceae bacterium. Classification (GTDB taxonomy): domain Bacteria; phylum Planctomycetota; class Planctomycetia; order Gemmatales; family Gemmataceae; genus CAYUHJ01. The sequence continues at coordinate 119,148 of CAZKIQ010000009.1, forward strand.
CCCAACTTCCGCGGCGGGGCTCGAGTTTCCTTCGGCGACATCGATGGGGACGGCACTCCGGACCTGATCGTGGCAGCGGGGACGGGCGGTGGGCCGCGGATTTCGATCTGGAACGGGACATCGCTGACGCCGGACACGACACCGGTTCGGCTGGTGCCGGACTTCTTCGTCTTCGAGCCGACCCTTCGCGACGGGACGTTTGTCTCGGCAGGGGATATCAACGGAGACGGGAAGGACGACCTCGTCTTCGGTGGCGGCCCGGGTGGGGCACCGCGGGTCCTCGTCTGGGATGCGGCGACGCTCCTTTCGAGCGGACCGGCGGCGGCAGATGCGTCCCCACTCGCCAACTTCTTCGCCGGCGATTCCTCGCTCCGATCCGGGGCGGTCGTTGCTGCGAAGGAACTCGACTTCGACGGACTCGCGGATCTCGTGGTCGGCGTTTCCGGGCCATCGGGGAACGTCGTCAGCACCTACCTATCCTCGACGCTGACTCCCTCCGGCACCCCGCCGACGGCGACGGAACTCGACGTCTTCCCGGGGCTGATGTCGGGGGTTTTCGTGGGGTAAGGTGCGGTCCCTGACCTGTTTGTGTTCTTTCCCCACGAGCCGCTCTCTGGCAGCTGCCAGAGAGCGGCCGATGCCACCGTCTCCGGCTCGATCCACCCGGGCAGCGGCCGTGAAATCACACCTGCGGAAGTGAGATGCGGTTCCCCCGGGGTTCGGCGACGGCAGGGGGTGTGGGGCACTTCCCGCACCCGGACCCGCACGCCCGGCCCGTGCCAAGCCAGGTCTTCCACGTTCCCCGGATGAGGTAGATCCCTGCCGTTCCGATCAGGATCAGCACCACCGCGAGTTGCCCGTCCATCGTGCACTCCCCCCGTCACACGATCGCGTCGACGATGACCCGCCCGATCTGGAACGTCAGGAAGGCCCCGATGTACGCCAGCACCGTCATGTACACGAATGTGAAGATCGTCCACCCCCAGCTTCGCGTCTCCCGGCGGATGATCGCCAGCGTCGACGCGCACTGGCAGCACAGCGCGAAGAACACCATCACCGACAACGCCACCGGCACCCCGTACTTCCCCCGAACCGGGTCGATCTTCCAGTCCTCCCGGAGGGAATCTCCGACCTTCTTCCGCTGCTCCTCGTCGCCGGCGTCGACTTCCCCCTGCTCGTAGATGATCCCGAGCGTGCCGACGATCACCTCGCGGGCGGGGAAGCTCGCGAGCGCCGCCATCCCCAGCTTCCAGTCCCACCCCAGTGGTCGGAACACCGGCGCGAGCGCGTGCCCCGCCTGCCCGAGGTAACTGTGCGATTTCCACTCCGCCCCGAGGTGGTTGACTTCCTTCTCGATCGCCTCCTTCTCCTCCTCCGAAGCCGACTCGACTTTCTCCTTCTGCTCCGCGATCCGCTCCGGGAAGCTTTGCCCGTCCGGCCCGTGGGTCGGGAAGTAGAGGAGTGCCCAGACGAGGATCATCGACGCGAGAATCAGCGTCCCCGCCCGGCGGACGAACGCCCAGCCCGCATCGAGCATCCGCCGAAACACCGCCACCAGCGACGGCCGCTTGTACACCGGCAGTTCCATCACGAAGATCGGCGACTCCCCGCGAAGCAGCGTCCCCCGCAACACCCACGCCACCAGCGGTGCGACCACGAACCCGATTCCGTACATCCCGAACAACGCCAGCCCTGGCACCCACCACGCGAATCCCTCGGTGAGGAACGCCGCGATCAGGAGCGCGTACACCGGCAACCGCGCCGAGCAACTCATCAACGGGGCCACCACAATCGTCGCGATCCGGTCCCGCCGGTTCTCGATCGTCCGTGTCGCCATGATCCCCGGAATCGCACACGCCACCGAGGAAAGGAGCGGGATAAACGACTTCCCGCTGAGCCCGCACCGACTCATGAGGCGATCCATCAGGAACGCCGCCCGGGCCATGTACCCGCAATCCTCGAGCACTGCCAGGAACGCGAACAGAATCAGAATCTGCGGCAGGAACTTGATCACCCCGCCGACCCCGGACACGATCCCGTCCTTCAACAACGCCCGCAGCGGACCGGGGCTGAGCAGTGCCTCGACCTTGTCCCCGAGGAGGGCGGTTCCGTCGTCGATCAGGTCCATCAACGGCTGCGCGCCGACGTAAATCGCCTGGAACACGCCGAACATCAGGGCGAAGAAGATGAGCGTTCCCAGGATCCGGTGGGTCAGGATCTTGTCGAGCCGGTCGGTCCAGGTGACGCGGCGCTCGGTGGGCGGGGTGACGGCTTTCGCGGTGACCGAGCGGACCCAGGCGTAGCGGGCCTTGGCTTCCCCCGCGGGGATCGGGCACCCCTCGGCAGCCATCCGTTCCCGGGCGGCACCGAGCCGGTTGGCGAGTTCCGGGCCGTATTTCGCGGCCAGCCAGGTCTCCGCGTAGCCGCCCACGTCGAGCAGCAGTCGTCGGGCCAGGAACGGGGGTATCTCACCATTGGAACCCGGCGGGAAGATCTGATCCGCCTCGCGCAGGAGAACCGCGGGCAGCTCGGGGCCGGCGGTCGGGGCGGTTGCACTTCCTGCTGTTGCGATCGCATCTCGCAATCGATCGATCCCGACCCCGCTGTTGGCCTGGATCGGGACGACGCTGAGCCCGGTCGATTTCGCGAGTTGCTCGAAGTCGATGTGGATTCCCTGGGCCTCGGCAATGTCGGTCATGTTGACCGCGAGCACAACCGGGACGCCGAGTTCCATCACCTGCGTGGTCAGGTAGAGGTGTCGGTCGAGGTTGGAGGCATCGACGAGGGAAACGACGACATCGGGTCGGGGTTCTTCGGGGCGTCGGCCGAGGAGGAGGTCGACGGCGACCATCTCGTCCGGGCTGCGGGCGGCGAGGCTGTAGGTTCCGGGGAGGTCGATGATGTCGATGCGTTGGGAGCCGACGGAGAAGTGGCCTTTCTTCATTTCGACGGTGACGCCGGGGTAGTTGCCGACGTGCTGCCGTAGCCCGGAGAGGGCGTTGAAGAGCGTCGATTTGCCGGTGTTGGGATTGCCGACGAGTGCGACGGTGAGGGGCTTGGTCGACATCGGAGGGTGGCCGATCGTCAGAGGGATTCGACGCGCACGCCGACGGCTTCCGTCTTGCGGAGGCTCAGGCGGGTGTTGCCGACGCGAATTTCCATGGGGTCGCCGAGGGGGGCGAAGGCGATCATTTCGACCGGTTCCCCTTCGAGGAGGCCCATTTCGTAGAGCCGTTGCACGAGGGCGGGGTTGCCGGAAACGGTTTCGACGCGGGCCTTCTGGCCGGGCCGGAGGTGGGCAAGCGTGATCATGGCGGTCGAAACCAGCTCGGGGAGGCAGGCTTGTTGAGACGGAATCTCAGTCTACTCTACCCGCTGGAACTGCCGAGTCAACAGTTTCACCCCCACGACGGCCGAGATTCCAGAATCTCGATCGTTGCCGCCGCGATTGCGTCCACCTCGGCGAGTGCCCCCACCCCGAGATCTCCGCAGGCCAGTTGCTTCTCGATCGGGCCGACGATCCGCAGCCCTTTCGCGCGGTCGTTGATCTGTTGGAGCAGCAGTTCCCCTTCGAGATGTCCGGGAATGTGGGCAGCCCCGAAATCGGCAGCGACGGCGCGGAGGTGTTTCCGCGTAAACGGATGCTCCCACATCAGCGTGTTCATCGCCGGCGCGAGGAGGACCGGTTTCGCGGGGTCCCACGCCCGCCAGACGCACGTCAACGCGTTGTCACTGAGCCCGACCGCCAGCTTCGCGAGGGTGTTGGCGTCGAGCGGGGCGAGGACGAAAATGTCCGCCCAGCGGCGAAGTTCGATGTGGACCACCACATCGCCGCGGGTGTAGCGTTGGCCAGAATCCCGGCCCGGCCACTCGTCCGCATCGAGGGTGAGGATTTCCCGGAGTGGGGCGGGGTCGAAGAAGTAGGTGGCGGCGTCGGTGGCCACCACCTTGACGGCGTGCCCGAGGGCCGTGAATCTCGCGACAAGGTCCGGAACGCGGACGGCCGCCACCGAACCGGTCGCACCCAGCAACACGTTAGCCATGCACGGACGTCCCCATCCGGTGCTTCTGCTCGATCAGGTTCAAGAGTCGGTCGGGAAGTTCGCGTCGGCTGACCTTCTGGTAGTTCCCCGCCACCGGGCCGATGAAGGCGTGGGTGGCGGCTCCTTCCAGGGTGTTGGCGACCATGAAGTCGGCGTCGGAGTGGGTGCGGGAGGCCTCCGCGATCTGGAGTAAATCCTCGTCGGTGATGCCGACCTCGAGCTTGAATTTCACGAGTACGCCGTGATACCCCCACTGGGTGCGGACCTTGTCGACGAGTTTCGGGGCCCGGGTAAGTCGGACCCAGAGTTCTGGTTCTTCGCTCTTGATTTTGCCGCCGGAAACGGGGGCAAGCGTGGGCGGACCCTCGGGGCGTTCCCAGGTGCGATTGGTTCCGTCGAAGGTGGTTCCGTCGGTGGGTGCGAAGACGCCGGCGCAGAGGTAGTCGCTGACGGCGGCGGAGAGGACAATGGCGTCGAAGCCGCCGGCGCGGGTGGCGTGCTCGAGGGCGGAGGCCATGTCGTCGTAGGTTTTGTAGGGGATGATCGTGGTCCGGCGGTCCGGGTCGTGGTGGTCGGGCAGGCCGGTGAGATGCTCCGGATGGGAGGTCAGGACCGAGACCTTGTGCCCGCGTTCCGAGGCGGCCCGGGCGATGTACGCACCGGTGCGGCCGGAAAAAATGTTGGTGATGACCCGGACGTTATCCAGTGGAATCTGGGTGTTTCCGGCCGTGATCAGAATGTTCATCCGCGACACACGGCAGAAGTCGGTTGGGCGATGAGATTCCGTCAGGATACCGCTCCATCTCCGTCGGGCAACTCCCGGGTTGGCTCCGCGTCCCGGCGTCGCCCCCGGGAATACTCGGAGGGCCGGCATCCCATGACACGCTTGAAGGTCGAGGAAAACACGAACGGATTCGCGTAGCCGACGTTTCCCGCGATGGTTTCGACCTTGTCTTGCCCGCGGGCGAGGAGTTCCGCGGCCCGGCGCATCCGGAGCCAGATGAGTTGCTGTCGGGGAGTCCGACCGAGGTCGCGGGCACACAGTCGCTGCAGTTGTTTCTCCCCGAGGTGGGCGACCCGGCACATGTCGGGGACGGTCCAGTCGCGGCCGAGGTCGGCGGAGACGGCCGCCCAGAGCTGCCAGACGCGGGGGTCCATTGTCGTCGGGTTGGCGAAGCGGAGGACGTAGTGGTGGACGAGTTCGCACCAGTGGTCGAGCGCTGCGATCGCCGCCGTTCCACCGGCCTCGTGGTGCATTCCGAGAATCGCCAGGCGGATCGGCTCGGGGTCGAAGCGGGCGACGACGGGCGTCTGGGCGGCAGCGAGCGGGGCGTGGCCGGCGACTTCCTGGTAGCGGACCCAGCAGAAATCCCAGCGTTTCCCGGGCGTGGCGTGGAACGCGTGCGTGGTGCCCGGCGGAAGCAGGAAGGCGTGGCCGGGCCGGCACCGCACCCACCGACCGTCGACAAGAACTCGACCTTCCCCGCCGAAACACGCGAGAAAGTAGCTTCCCCCCAGATGCGTGCGGACGATCTCGAACGGTGCCGGGGTACGAGTGACACCGGCATGTCGCATTTGTAGCCGGGTCATCGGTGGGCACACGGCCGCCGCCGCCAGCCACACCCGCGGGTCGGAGTCGTCCGCCTTGACGATCCACGTCTCCGCGTCCGGGTTGCGGACGTCACGCTCGTCGGCGGGAAGTGCCGTCACTTCGCCGTCACCTTCGCCGGCTCCGACTTCAACCCGACCCCGTTGACGACGACCACGCGGTATTCCGACCCCGCTTTTCCGTCCTTGTCGAGGAGCTTCATTTCCGGCACCGGCGCTTCCGGCGTGTCGTGGTAGGACATGACCTGGAAGAGGGGGCGACCGAACTTTCCGACGGGTTTCGACGGCACGGCGGCGAGTTCCTTCCCGTCCCGCTCGATCACGAAGCCGCGGATGCCGCTCTCGAAATCGGCGTCGGCTTCCCAGGTGATCTCGACGCCTCCGGTGGGAAGAACCCGGGCGACGACGTTGCGTGCGGTCGGAGGTGCGGTCGTGTCGATGGTCGAGCCGGTCCTGACGTACTCCCCCCACGCCTTGGCAACGGATTCCGTGGGAAGCCAGCACGCTTCTTCCGGCTTGCCGTCGAACTTCTCCGCCGGGACGGCCGCGTCCCCCTGGAATTTCGCGAGGAAGCCGGCCTTCTGGTCGATTGGCCGGAGTTTTCCGCCGAGGTCTTCCTTCGCCGGAAGCCGGGCGGCGAGGCACGCATCGAAGAAGGGAATCGCGAGGTAGCGGGAGTCGCCGCACTCGTGGCCGGTCCGCGGGTCGGGGGCGAAGCAGGCCGGCGATCCCTTGGCGCGATACGCCTGGAACATCGCCACCGCCCCGGTCCATGCCCCCGCGAATTGCTTGTGGTCCTTCTCCTTCGCCCCGGGGTTGAGGACGATCGGAATCGCGTAGGCGGCGTCGGGAATGGTCGGTTTCTTGATGTCCCCCTTTTCCCAGGTGGCGAACGCGGTGCCGGACCGGAACCAGATGGCGACGATCCGTTCCGGGTGCTGGGTCTGCATCAGGCTGGCCCAGAATCCGCCGCCGCTGTGGCCCCACAGGCACCACGGGGCGGTCTCGATCTCCGGGTGCTTGGACTGCTTCGCGAAGTCGGTCAGGCACCGCAGGAAGGTGGCCCCGGACCCATTCCGCGGGTCGCACCACTGCCGGCAGTCGGCCTTGTCCGGCTGGTGGTACTCCGGCCCCAGCAGGGCACAGTCCCACTTCTTCGCGAGTGCCTGCCAGTGGAGATCCCGGGCGGCGGTGGCCCCACCCTTGCACGCCCCCGTCCCGCAGCCGTGCTGGTGCACGATCACCCCGCGGATGTGCTTGACCCCGTCCGGAACCCACAGGCGGTAGGTGACGGCGTACGGAAGTTCCCCGGCCTTGGGAGTTTCCGGGGCCGGGTACGCGACCTCGTACACGGTGCCGGCCGCAGAAACGGAACCGACGGTCGCGAGGCTCGCAACGAGTGCCAACAGTGCGGGACGGAACACGGCAGAATCCTCCGGTGGGTTCCGGAATAGTCTACGATTTCCGGGCGAGGAACAACCGCGGACCCGCGATCGACCCCGGCTCGGACGCGATCTCGCGGACGTCGCACCCCGCGAGTGCCCGCCCGATCGCATCAACTTCTTCCGATCCACCGGGGTGGCCGACGTACGCGATGGCGGTCAGAATCCCGCCCGGCCGCAGGATCGCGAAGCTCTCGCGGATCGCGATTTCCGTCGAGTCCGCGTGGGTGCGGATGGTCTTGTCCCCGCCGGGAAGATAGCCGAGGTTGTACATCGCCGCCCCGATGCGTCCGTGGAACTCCATCGGAATCGCCGATGGGATCTCCGCGTGGCTCCGCTGCAACAGCGTGACGGTGGGGAGGTTCCACGCCGAGGTTCTGGCGATCGCCTCGGGCTGGATGTCGAAGGCGAATACGTGCCCGCCCGGTCCGACGATCCCGGCGAGGAACCGCGTGTCGTGCCCGTTCCCCGCCGTCCCGTCGATCGCGAATTCCCCCGGCTGCACAACCTCCCGCACCGCCGCGTGAGCGTGCTCGGTTAGACGGACCATCGCCATTTCCAGAATCTCGTGTGGAATCGCTCGGTGCTTGAGCGGGTCGGAACGGATCGCTAGGCTACATTCGTCGCCGATCGCCACCCTTGCCGGAGTCGTGCCGTGACCCCAGAACCCACGCCGGAAGTCAAGCAAGCCCGGATGAAGGAGTTTATGCAACTCCTGCCGATCACGCTGGAACTCGCGGGGTTGCCAAAGTGCGCCCCGGATCGGTTGTTCACGGCCGACCAGATCGAAGCCCGGATCACGAGCTTGAAGATCGCGTACAAATCCGCCCGGCAACTCCTCCGCGATGTCGGCGAGGGGACCTGAGTTTCTACCCCCGCAATGCGATCGCCGTCGCCGTCGCGAACGACCGGCTGTGGGCGAACGTCACCAGGATCGACCGCACTCCGCGGGCATCCTGGATTTCCCGCGTCGCCCCGGACACAACCACCACCGGCTCGCACGGGGAATCGCAGACCAGTTCCACGTCCGTCCACGCGATCCCCCGCCGCCAGGTCATTCCGAGGCTGCGGAGAACGGCCTCCTTCCCCGCCCACACCGCCGCGAAATGCTCCGTCGACTTCGCTCGATCCCGGCAGAAGAGCAGTTCCTGCGGTGTGTAAACCTGCCCCAGAAACACCTCCCCGTGGCGGTCGATCAACTTCCGGACCCGCAGACATTCGACGACCTGCGTTCCGATCCCGGCGATGTCCATGAGAATCCCGATTGTTTGGGGCGTGTGGGAGGGTGAGGCTCCTGCCGAGCCGGACTTCCGGAGTCCGGCGCCCCATTTCGAGCGGGAAGTCCGGCTCGGCGGGAGCCTCGCCCTCCCGTTTGAAGGGAAGTCCGGCTCGGCGGGAGCCTCGCCCTCCCGTTTGAAGGGAAGTCCGGCTCGGCGGGAGCCTCGCCCGCCACGCCCTGCTGTTAGATGTCCCGACCCGCAGTGACACCCCTGTCCATGATCCGCTCGGCCGTGCCCGCGGGGTGCTGTACAATTCGGGTTTATTCTCCGAAGTTGGTTCACCGGAGTCCCGCGAATGTCCGAGCCCGCCGCCGATCTGCTCGCCGACCTGACCGACTCCCAGCGAGCCGCGGTGACGCACGGAAACGGACCGCTGCTGATCCTCGCCGGGGCCGGGTCGGGGAAAACGCGGGTCATCACCCGGCGAGTGGCGTACCTCCTCCGCACCGGCGTCCGGCCTGGCAGCATCCTCGCGATCACCTTCACCAACAAAGCCGCTGGCGAGATGCGGCAGCGCGTCGAGCAACTCGTCCCCGGGAACCGCGTCTGGGTCAGCACCTTCCACAGCCTCGGAGCCCGACTCTTGCGGCAGTACGCCGACCGACTCAACATCGACAAAAACTTCACGATCTATGACGTCGACGACCGCAACAAGCTCGTCAAGGACGCACTCGACGCACTTGACCTCGACAGCGTCAAGTTCACCCCCGAGCGGATCGCCGGCGCCATTAGCAAGGCCAAGAACCAGCTCCTCACCCCCAACGGCTTCGAGCGAACCGCCTCCGACTTCTTCTCGCAGACCGTCGCGAAGGTGTACCACGGCTACGAGAAACGCCTCCGGGCCGCCAACGGCATGGATTTCGACGATCTCCTCTACCTTCCCGCGATGGCGTTGAAGCTCAACGAGGAACTCCGCGCCGACCTCGACCGCCGATTCCGCTACGTCCTCGTCGACGAGTATCAGGACACCAACCAGGCCCAGTACGAGATCGCCCGCCGACTTTCGATCCACGAACCCAACCTCTGCGTCGTCGGCGACCCGGACCAATCGATTTACAAGTGGCGGGGATCGGACATCAAGAACATCCTCGACTTCGAGAGGGACTTCCCCGCGGCGACGGTCATCACCCTGGAGAAAAACTACCGCAGCACCAAGGCGATCCTCCACGCGGCCAGCGTCCTGATCGGGCACAACAAGCAGCGGAAAAAGAAGAATCTCGTCACCGACAACCCCGCTGGCGAGGCCGTCACCGTCCTGACCTTCGACAACGGCCTCGACGAGGCGGAGGGGGTCGTCATCCGGATCCGCGATGCGGTCAAGGCGGGGAAGGCACGCTACCGGGACCACGCAATTTTCCTGCGGATCAACGCCCTGTCCCGATCGCTCGAATCCGCGTTCGTGAAGCACGGCGTGCCGTTCCAGATCGTCAAGGGGCTCGCGTTCTTCGAGCGGAAAGAGAACAAGGACGTCATCGCGTACCTGCGGCTGCTGGTGAATCCGAGCGATTCCGTGGGCTTCTTCCGCGTCGTCAACGAGCCCGGCCGGGGGATTGGGAAAGTGTCGCTGGACCGGCTCGCGAAGTTCGCGGACTCCCACGACATTTCCCCGCTCGAGGCGGCGGGCCGGGTGCACCAGATCCCGGAAATCAAGGGGAAGGCGGCCACCGGCCTCCGCGACTTCTTCCGCCTCATCTCCGACCTCCGCGCCCACCTCGGCGACCCGTCCCACGAGCTGATCCGACTCGTCCTCGAGAAGTCCGGCTACCGAGCCATGCTCGCCGACTCCAAGGACGAGGACGACGCCGACCGCCTCGCGAACATCGAAGAACTCGTCACCGCCGCCAAGCAGTTCCACGACGAGGATCCGTCCCGAACCCTGTCCGACTTCCTGGAGCAAATCTCGCTCGCCTCCGATGTCGACGGGTGGAACGAGGACGCGGACCACGTCTCGGTGATGACGATGCACGCCGCCAAGGGGCTCGAATTTCCGATCGTCTATGTCATGGCCCTGGAACAGGGACTGCTGCCGCACGAGCGATCGCTGGCCAAGGACGAGGACGTGGAGGAAGAACGCCGGCTCTGCTTCGTCGGCATGACGCGGGCGATGCGGGAACTGTACCTGACCCACGCCCGGTTGCGGGAATTCCGGGGGCAGGTTCTCTACGCGGTTCCGAGCATGTTCCTCGAAGAACTTCCCCCGGAGGTGAAGCACGTCGACGTGTCGGCGTTCCGGAACACGCCGCGGTCGGCTCTGGATGACTGGCGGTCGAAATCGCACGCGGCTTCGGTGTCGGCCGGCTTCCCGACCCGCAAACCCGAGCCGGTTCCGGTGGCGGGTTCTGCGGGCGGTGGTGGGGTCGGTGGCGGCGACGTCAACTACGTCACCGGCCAGGTCGTGCAGCACGAGGCGTACGGCATCGGCCAGATCATCGATGTCAGCGGACTCGGGGCAATGCGGCGGATCAAGATCCGATTCGCCGCCGCCGGAGAGAAAACTTTCGTCGCCGAGAAAGTCAAACTCAAGGTTCTGCAGAAGAAGTGACCGCCCGATTCCGTCTGGCTTTCCTTCCGTATCCTGATCCTGCCGACTGCTCCTCTCGCGAGTCGGCGTTCCGGATGCGGAGGACGCAATGCGGCGGATCGGGATCTTGACGGCCGGCGGCGACACACCTGCCCTCAACGCCACACTCTACGGAGCCGTCACCCGCGCGAACCAGCGGAAAGTTGAAGTCTTCGGACTCATCAAGGGTTTCAGCAGTCTCTTCAACGCCCGCGTGCCCCACGTCCATCTCAACCCGCTCTTCGGGACCATCCCCGAACTCGACCCCGCCATGGGCGGCACGATCCTCGGCGCTTCCCGCGATTACGTCGATTCCGACGACAAAAATACGATCGACATGATCACCGATCGCCTCCGCAAGCTCAGCATCGATGGCCTGATTTGCGTCGGCGGCGACGGCACCCTCAACGGAATGCAGGCCCTTTCCGAGTGCATCCCCACTGTTCTTGCCCCCAAGACGATCGACAACGACCTCGGCTTGAACTACCGCAACGAGGGGGACGAGTGGGTCCGCGTGATGGAGGCGGAACCCGGCGCGGCCGCACCCCCCGGCGAACCGGACCTCGTCGAGAAGGGGGGCTACTTCTACCGCAAGGTTCCCTCCGGTCGGAAGTTTGACCTGGAACGGATGGTCAACTATGTCACCCCCGGGTACGCCACCGCGGTCTTCGTTTCCGCGGGCGGCTTGCAGCGAATTCGCACCACCGCGGAAAGCCACCGCCGCATCGCCATCGTCGAGGTCATGGGGCGACACAGCGGCTACATCGCCCTTGGCGCGATGTACGGCCAGCCGGACCTGCTCCTGATTCCGGAAAGCCGGCTCGACGTCAACCTCCTCGTCGAGCGGACCAAGGAAATTTACGACCTACAGAAGCACGCCCTGATCGTCTGCGGCGAAGGGATCATCGACGAGAACGGCCACGAGCTCGGGGCCGAGTTCCAGAGCACCGACCCGTCCGGGAACAAGATCCTCAGCGGGGCATCGGACGCGCTGCGGGCGTTGCTCGTCAAGCGGCTCGGCGACACCTACTTCACAAGCAAACGGCGAAACGAATCGGCCCGGGCGGCGATCTTCACCCGGAAAGTCGGTCACACCCAGCGTGGCGGCCGACCCATCCTCTTCGACCGATTCTACGCCGCCCAGCTTGGCGGACACGCCGTCGACCTGCTCCTCGATCGCCAGATCAACACGACTTCCATCCTCCAGTGGAACCGCGACAAGGGATTCCACCTCGGTCACGTTCATGCCAACGATTTCCGCGACCGCTGGGGCCTCATCCACGCCCGGCAGATGCACCCCGACTTCTACGACGCCCAGCAGATGCGACCCAGCCAGGTCGGAATCGACTACCTCAAGCCGATCTTCAACAACGCCATCGGCAGCGACGACATCGAAGTGATGCGGACCGGCCTCTTCGACGCCGCCCACCTCTCGGAGCCCTACCACTCCGTCAACACCGACGTCAACAAGCGGATTCGCTACCTGGATTGAGCGAGAGTTAGCCCGACGCGTAAGCGAGGGTATTGACTGGCCATCGCTTACGCGTCGGGCTGACCTCCGATTCCAGCTGCCCGCGAAGTCAGATCAGGATCCGGCGGATCTCCGTTTGCAGCGGGCCGCCGGTGACCTGGACCGCACCGTTGCCGTCGATGTAGACGTTGACTTCGCTGCGGACGCCGAATTCGCCGGGAAAGTAGATTCCCGGCTCGATGCTGAAGCAGGTCCGCCGCATCACGGAGCGGTCCTCGCGGGTCTCGAGCCCGTCCATGTTCGCGCCGTTGCCGTGGGTTTCCTGGCCGATGTTGTGCCCGGTCCGGTGCACAAACTGCTCCCCGTAACCCGCCTTCTCGATCACCTCCCGGGCGGCGGCGTCGACCTGCCAGCCCTGGATGGTCTCGCCGTTCGCAAACGCTCTCTGGACCCGGGCAATCGCCGCATCCCGGGCATCCCGCACGATGTGGAAGATCGCGTCGAATTTGGCCGGCACGCTCTCCCCGACGTAACCGACCCGGGTCAGGTCCGAGTACACCGCCCGCGGTTTGTCCATTTTCGCCCACAAATCGACGAGCACGAAACTCCCCGGCATGATGCGACGGTCGATCTCCGGTGCCGGTGCGAAGTGCGGGTCCGCGGAGTGCGGTCCTTCCCCGACGATCGGCGGATGGTCGGTGACCAGGCCGTGCTCGGCGAAGTGCCGCATGATCCGCGCCTGGACCTCGGTTTCGAGGGCGTAGCCGGCCGTGCGGATTTCCTCGGCAATGTAGTTCCACGCCACGCCGTACGCCGCATCCGTGAATTTGGCGGCTTCCAGGTGCAACGCCCACTGCTCGTCGTCCCAGGTCGCCTCGAACTGCTGGATCAGATCCCCCGACGATGCGACTTCTACCCCGAAGGAGCGGACGAGCTCGACGGTTCCGGCGTCGACGCGGGAGACGTAGGGGTTCCCGTTGCGCGGGGAATACTCCATCGCCACCCGCTTCGCCCCACCAAGGATCTTCTGCACGCCGGCTTCGAGGTCCTGCCAGCGGAGGTAGTGCGTCTTGTCGCCCGGAAGGTGGTCGAGCGAGGCGGGTTCGATAGCGTGGACGAGTTTCCGGGGGGACCCGCTGGCCGGCACGAAGTAGAACCATCGCCGGGTGAGGTGCGTCTTCGCGGTTCCCGCCACCCGGGCGGCGAGGACGTTGATTCCCCGGAAATCGTAGAGCAGCCAGCCGTCAAAGCCCTGGTCGCGGATTGCCTGCTGGACGCGGGAAAGGTCGAACATCCGAGATGCCCTCCGAGTGGGGGAAAGTTCCGGCGACAGCGAAGATGGGTGTAGTGTAGCCAAGAGATGTGACGACTCCACATTCCGAACCCCGCCGAACCGGGTTAGATTCGTCTCCTCTGCATCGTCTCAACGCCACAGATTTCGGAGGATTCGCCATGACTTTGCGATTGTTCCTGATTGTGTCGGCCCTGACGGCCGGTTCCGCGGTGTTGGTTGCGGCTCCCGTTCCCAATCCCCTACCCCCACGTCCCAAGTCCGATCCGCCGGACGTTCCCCTCACACTCGAAATTGCCGGCCAACTGAAATACCCCGTCCCCACCGAGGACCGGACCACTCGCCAGTACCGCACAAAGGTCTGGAACGAACTCCGGGACATTGTCAAAAAGACGGACCGCGATCTTCCCCCGGTGGACATCAAATTGATCGTCCGCAATACGGGGAAGGAACCCCTCACGGTCCGCCACCTCGTCCAGGATGACGACGTTCGCCCCCGGTTCACCCTCACCGGGAAGGGTGCGGTGATCCTCGACCGATCCGATCCGGAATCGATGAAGGGCCTCGAAGGACTCATTCTCCATGAGAAACTCGGCATTCTTCGGAGTACCCGCGGGACGGACCTCCAGCCCGGCGATCAGGCCTCGGAAAAGTATGCCTCACTCGCATGCGGTGACCGGCTGATGAGCCGCTGCTGCTACTGGACCGCCGCCGGAAACTACCAACTGACCGCCGAATTGACGGTCCTCGTCAGCCCGCCGCCGAAAGGATCGAAAGAATCGGGCGGCTACGGAATCGTCCGGTTGACCTCGGTTCCCGTCACCATCTCCGTTTCTTCCGAGAAATGACCAGGGAAGGTGGCGGAGAAACGAGAAACCGCGCTCGTAGTTTTTCGAGCGCGGTCGGAAAGTGGTCTCGGTTCGGATTCGAGATCGATCACGGGCGGTGGGCGGCGAGAACCCGGCGGACCGGTCCTTGGACGCGTTCCAGGGATGCGGAGACGGCGGAGGACGGGGGCAAGCTGCGGGTTTCGAGCTCGGCTCCCTTCTTGAAGGCCTCGTCGGCCGGGGCGGTGCTTCCCTTCGCGAATCGAGCCAGGCCGAGGAAGTAGAAGTACCGGGCGTCGTTGGGGTCTTCCTTGGTCGCGGAGAGGAAGGCGGTCTCGGCCTCTTCCCAGTTGCCAGCCTCGTAGGCGACGACGCCGGTGCCGAAGATGCGACCGGCCCGTTCCTTGGCTGCCTTCTCGGCAGCGGTGAGCGGAACCGGACCGCCGGCCCGGGCCTGGGCGATCAGAACCGCGAACTGGTCTTCCCGGGCGGCGAGTTGTTTCTTGAACTTCTCCGCCTCCGCGGCGAGATCCCGGCGGTGTTTCTCCAGATCCGCGTCGCGGGCGACTTGCTCGGCCTTGACCTTCGCCTTGAGCGCTTCTTCGGCCTTGACCGATTCGACGAGCTTGGCGGCGACAAATTTCTCGGCTTCGACCTTGGCGGCGGCGACCTTTTTCTCCGCATCCTCGGCTGCGTCCTTGGCGGCCTTCTTCGCGTCGACGACTTCCTGCTCGGCTTTCTTGATCTCCGCCTTGACCATCTCGATTTGCTTGTTGGCCTTGAGGATCGCCTCGGCCGCTTTCTTCGCGTCGGCGGAGGCGGCGGTGGCGGCGATGTCCTTCATCAGCCCGGGAACCTTTGCCGGGTCCGTGTCTTCTGGGATCAGCTTGTTGTCCTTGAGTTCCTTCACGACGGCGGCGATGTTTTCCTCTGCGGATTTGAGCTTGCCCGCCGCGGTGTCGTACTCCTTGGTCTTGTCTTCGAGGAGTTTCTTGGTGTCGTCGGCCACTTTCTTCGCATCGTCGGCGACCTTCTTGGCGTCGTCGAGGTCCTTCTTCGCCGCGGTGAGGTCGGTCTCGTACTTCTTGGCGAGGGTATCCGCTTCCTTGAACTCTTTCTCGGCTTTCTCGAGCTTGGCCATCAGATCCTTCAGGGCCGTCGGATCGCCGCCAGTTCCGAGCTTGTCGAGGACGCTTTTTACCGTCGCCCCCTTTTCGGCGAGGAGGGGTCTGAGCGTCTTATGTTCGTAGATGTCCCGTTTGAGCGTCCAGTAGGCCGTGAGATCGTCGCAGGTGCGGAGGAAGATCTGCTCCAGGGGGTCGGAGACGGGGTTGACGCCTTTCCCGACGACGGAGAGGCGTTTCTTGTCGTGGAGCTTGCGGGCCTCGGCGAGGGTTTTGATGGCGGTGGCGTATTCGCCGGCAGCGGCCTCGTTGACGGCCTGCCAGAAGAGGAAACCGGGCTCTTCGGGGGTTTTGGCAGCTGGGGTGTCGGCCTGGAGCATCAGCATCGTCAGGACGATCGCTCCGGTGAGGCGGTCGGCGTCGGTCGGGATTCGCCGGCTCTCGCGGATTCCGTCGGCGTTCGGAGCCGGGGTCATCAGTTTGAGGCGATTCAGGGCAGCATCGAAGATGGGCTTGGCTTCCGGGAACTTGCTGGCCGCTTCTTCGTAGACCCGCTTGGCGCCGGCGAGGTCCCCGGTGAGTTCCCGGAGCAGGCCGAGGTTCCGGGCTGCGAGGATCCCCGCTTCTTTTTCCTGGTCACTGCCTCCGGCGGCGGAGTAGGCCTTTCGCAAGTCCGACTCGGCCTTCTTCAACTCGGCGTCGCCGGCGATCGGAGCCTTGCCGTCGTTGGTGAGTTCGTGGACGCGGGCCATCCAGCGAGCCTGGCCGCGGGCGGCGCGGATGTCAACGGAGGCATTGTCGCCGGCCGCGTCGAAACCGGGGAGGGCGGACTTGGGATCCCCGTTGGCCAGCAGCGTCTTGGCCTGGGCGACGGTTGGTGTGGCCGCGGGTCCGATCGGTCCTTTCGGAATGCCCGGTCCGCCGGGACCCGGATCTTTCACTACCAGCGACTTGCCGTTGTCGACCTGGAGAATGCCTCCGAAGAATGCGGCGGCGACACCGCCACCGCCTATCAGGACGCCGACGAGGGTGCCGGCCACCCAGCCACCGATCGAACCGCGGGACGGTTCGACGTCAGTGATGTCGGAGACCGGTTTGAGTTTCCCGGCGGGGGCCGTCTTGGGCTCATTCGGTTCCGGAGTTGCATCGAGCCGGACATCGTCGAGGTCGTTTGAGACGGACGGGGGCGGCGTCAGCGGGGGTGGGAAAAGGCCCGACGTCGGGCCGACGCCGGGGGAAGACAACCACCCCGAGGCGGGGCTCGCCATCGATGGGGACAGCCAGCCGGATTGCGACGGGGCGACGGGTTTGACCGAGCCCGGCATCACCGAGGAACCCTGCCCCGACTGGGACTGGTTCGACATCGTCACTTCCCATGCCGAGCCCGCACGCAGGGCGTCCGTCTTCGCATCCGGGTCGACATCGGGAAGCCGACTCAGGTTCGGGTTCGACAGCGAGGCAAGTGGTTCGATCATATCCTTGCTGGCCGGGTCCTCGGGCATCATCGGCGGTTTCGGGCTCGACCCGAGCATCATCATGTCGAATTCGGACTCGTTCTGACCCGGCGTTCCAAGCGGGTCGTCCAGATCCGGAAGCTCCGGAATGTCGTCCTCGACCTGGTCCGGAGCCGAGGGCAAGTTGTTCGAGGACGAGCCCTTGGGAGGCTTGGACCAGTTGACTTCCCCGCTGGATTGCTCGGCCTCGTCGAAGCCATCTTGCCCCTTCGGCGGGACATTGAAGGAGATGTGGCCTGGCTCGGCGGAGACGGGGCCGGCCAGAAGTTCGTCGAAACCGAGGTCGCGGGGGTCCGCACCCAGAACATCGCGTTCGAGGGCCGATGGTTCCGGACCGCTGCCCGACCCAAATCCGTGGTCAGTGGAATGCATCAACGGAATTTGATCCACGTCGCCGCTGCGGCGAGCCGGGACGGGGTCGTCGGTGAAGATGCTCGAGGTGCCACCGATCGGTTCGTTGGATTCGTCGCCAAAAATGCTCTCGTGGGCACCCGGGAACCGCTGCTGGGGGTTCCCGGCCGAGTCCGGGCGAAGCAGGTTCACACCGGAGGTGTTTTCGGGCGAGAAGCTCGGGCCATCGCTGAAGAGATTCGAGCCGCCGGCAGCCGGATCGGCGGGGAGTTCGTCGAATTCCAGAGCCGCGTCGATCGGTGTCGCCATCCCGATATCGTCGGTCGTCTTCCGCGAAATGGGGACCGGGTCGGTCGTCAGGGTCGAGAATAGGTCGTCCAGATTCTCGTTCGGAATCGGCTTCGGGCCGGTTTTTCCGCTCGGAATCACCGAAGAAGTGGGCTCGGGAATCGCGTCGGGAACATCGTCCGGATTATAAGCCGGGATCGGGGGGATAGCTGGCTTCTCGACGATGATCTCGGAGGGGGCTGCCATCGCCATCGGAATTTCGTCAGGGTCCGCCGAGAAGAGATCCGTCCCGCTGGCCGGCATCGCGGTGGGAACCCCGTCGCCCATCGAAAGCAGATCCGAGCCGCTCGCCAGACTGGCCAGGGGGATCGCCTCGTCCAGCGGTTCTCCGAGGAGCGTCAGATCGTCGTCCTCGATGGGAGCCGGAGCTGACGCTGCCACTGCGGGCTTGGGTTCCTCGAAGAGGTCGTCCGGAAGCGTGCCCAGATCGGTGCCGCTGCCCATCGGCTCACCCGCGGGTGGTTGGATCGGCAACGTCGACGCCACGGCGAGATGGGAAAAGAGGCTGTCCGAGGACTCGTCGCCGGTCGAGGATCGCGGGACTTCCACCACCGCGTCGAGAGGGGCCGGGCTTGGAGCCTCGGGCGGGACCGGTGTAGCGGCGGCGAGATCGGAGAAGACGTCGGACGCGCCGCCGGTGGTGTCATACGCCGGCGTTTCCTGGACATCCGGCAGGCTCTCGGCGGACAGCACATCCTCGTCGACGGCCGCTTTTGCGTCGGCGTCGGAAGCCGACACCGATTCCGCCGATTTGATGAAACTGTAGTCGAACCATCCCGACCCGGCGACCGTGCTGACAACCGGCGAGGAAAGGGCGTCTTCCGAATCCGGCCCGGAATTGGCCTGGGCCGAGTCCGACAACTCTGCCGCCGGGGGAAAATCGACCGTCGGAACGTCGATCGGCTCGGCGATCGGCGGTTCTTCCTGACCCAGAAGCGGCAGAAGTTGCGACGGGGTCGGCTCTTCCGGCTCGAGCTTCGGTTCGATCGGAGGCAACTCCGCCACCACCGGCGGCCCGGCGTGGGTCGGATCTTCCAGTTTCGGAGCGGCCGCCTCGATCGGAGGATCGGGAGAATGTTCCGCAAGGGTTTCCGACGAGGAGAACGGCACCGGGTCCGGGACGGGTGCAGATTCGACCACCGGGGCTGGTTCCGGAATCGCCTCCAACGCCGGGGCGGGTTGCTGTTCCTCGGACGGGATTGCAGGTGTCGGGGGGGATTCCGAAATGGTGCGGTTCACCTCCGCGGCCGACACAAATTCCGTGGGTGCCTCGGATTCCGGCGAAGGAAGCGGCGTTTCCGCGGCCAGTTTTGGGGGGCCGTTGGGGTCGGTCAGCCAGTCGGTATCGGGGCCGGTTTTCTCGCGAGGGGCCGGGTTTCCGACCGGCACCGTGGTGTGATCAACCGGCGTGTGTTGGCCGGCCGGGATCTCGTCGGGCGGTTGGGGGGCGGCATTCTCGGAGGACATTGGGGTGCTCCACGTTGTACCGTCAAACCGGGATTCTAACGAATGTCGAGTGCTGACTCGGACGCAGGGGCTCGGCACGGGTTCAACCAAGGCCAACCTTGGCCAAGCCGGCGGCTTCGCGGACGAGTCAAAACCAACCGTGGTAACCGACCGGGTAATCTGGGTCGGAAGAAAGGCTATGCTGTAATTCTTCCGACTTCACGGCGTTCCGCAACCTTTTTTCGACTTTTCCGACAGAACAGGTGCGAAGGTGCGGATTCCACCCACAACAGGTGCGGAAGCGATTCGACGGGGCTGCGCGAACTGGCGCACACACTGCCACCATATTAGGCGGCGGCTGAATCATCTCGCCTGAGGAAAATTACGAAACTTCCTGCGAGATCTAGGGTTGCCGAAGATCTTCACGAGTGTTCGACTTCTCGGCATCGCGCTTGCACTAGGACATTCTGAGAAATCGCCACCCGAATCCTGCGGTTTTTTGCTGCCACGATCCCTTTCGCGAAATGAGTCGTGCCCCATGCCGCCCCTTGCCGGATGGACCGAAGCTGCGATCGGATACCCTGCGGGGGAACCGGCGCGATTGGACCACGAAGTTGTCGAACTTCCGCTGCTGCTTCCCCGCTGGCAGGCTTCCGCCATCGAGGAAGCCGCCCGATCCCGCGGCATGACCACCGGTCAGATGCTTCGCCGGGTCCTGGCGGATGTCTTCGCCGAGAATCGCACCTCTCGCTGATTGTCGAAGAATCACCGTGGTCCCATCTCCGCCACGGTGCCGAAGCTCGGCCGACTTACTCTTTCCCAGTCTGCTTTTTCTTGAAGATCACGACGTGCTGCCAGGGCAGTTCCGTGTAGGTCTTGGCGTGTTCCATCTCCGGAAACTCCGCCATCTCCCGGATGACCTGACGCTCGCTCATTTTATGGACCAATTTGATTGGCACCTTCTCGTCCTCAAGCCGAAACTCCACGAAAACCAGCCGACCGCCCGGTTTGAGGGACTCGATCATCTTCTGCGTCATCTCAAACGGATGGGTGAACTCGTGGTAAACGTCCACCATCAGGATCAGGTCGACTTCCCCCTTGGGTAGTTTTGGGTCCTTCTGGGATCCCCGCGTCAGGGCGATGTTGGTCACTTTCTTGCGTTTCGCCCGGGTTTCGATGATGTCGAGCATCTCTTGCTGGACATCCGATGCGATCACCTTTCCCTTTTCCCCGACGATCGGCGACAGCAGGAAGCAGTGGAAGCCGCTTCCGGCCCCGACGTCGGCCACGACCATTCCGGGCTTCAATTCCAGGGCTTTGATGAGCTTCGCCGGCTCCTCTTCCTTGTCCCGTTCGGAGCGGTCCAGCCAGCCGGCCGCCTCGTAGCCCATGACGGGTGCGATCTCCCGATCGAGGTAGAACCGGCCGGTGCCCTGGGGATCGTGTTTCTTCCGCGTCTCGTAGATCGGTTTCTTCGGCGGGTCGGCGGCCAGGGCGAGGAGCGGAAAGGTCAGCAGCGGCAAAATCGCGAGAATTCCAGGTCGCACGATGTCTCTCCGGTAGGCAGTTTCGAGCTCGCACCTCTTCGGCCAGTGTACCCCGATCCGGTGGAAGTTTCCTGCGAGAAGAGTTGACACGCGCGAATCGCAGTGTACATCTGTTTCATGAATGCGATACTGAACATGAAGCCACTAACCGGTCCCGGGCGTCGGCCCCAACTCGGATGCCGTGGCTGGCGACCACCCGTGAGACCGCCGGAGAGTTCCCGTGCCGAGATCCGCCGCGCGATTCGAGGAGAACTTCCCCGGCTCGGACCTGGGAGGGGACGACTGGGAGTTTATCCGGGCGATCGAAGCGTACCAGCGGAAGCATCGCCGGCGCTACCCCAGTTGGCGGGAGGTTCTGGTCGTGCTACGAGGTCTGGGTTACCGCAAGGTCGCCGAGGTGGGTGCGTTGCCTCCCCCTCCACCCGGAACCGAGGCAACTTCCCAGGCCCGATGAAGTTTGGGCACACCGAGGCTCGGGCCGTCGCGGTTGTGTCTTCGGTTCTTAGGGAGGGCAAGGCTCCTGCCGAGCCGCGATTTTCCGGGATCTCGGGAGGGCGAGGCTCCTGCCGAGCCGGGATTCTGTGGCGAATTCCACCCGCGAACCGCGGCTCGGCAGGAGCCTCGCCCTCCCGAAGAACGACAACCCACTGTCACCGAGGCTCCCGATGCGACAGGTCTTTTTCCGGCTCTTCGGGAGGGCGAGGCTCCCGCCGAGCCAGGATTCTGTGGCGAATCCCACCCGCGAACCGCGGCTCGGCAGGAGCCTCGCCCTCCCGAAGAACGACAATCCACTGACACTGAGGTTCCCATGCTCCTGAGCCGTCTCCGCGAATGGGTGAAGTCGCTGCGTCCGGCGCCCCCGAAACCGGCCCCACCGCGGGTCGGAGCCGTCTTCGCCCCGCCGACCCTCGGCCTCGCGGCGGGATGGTGGCAGACCGACCCGGTCGAGCAGGTTCGCAACTACACCTCGTGGGTGTACACCGCCGTCAACGCGATCGCCCAGGAAGTGGCCCGGCAACGGCCGCTCCTGTTCCGCAGCACCGGCCAGGCGGACCACGAGCAGGATCCACTCTCGCACACCCACCCGCTCTGCCGACTTCTCGAAGCTCCGAATCCCTGGCTGACCCCGTGGGAATTGTGGTACCTCACGACGGTTTACCTCGAACTCACCGGGAATGCGTTCTGGTACGTCGCCGAGGATGTCGAGACCGGCCCGGCGGAACTGTGGGTGATCCCGACGCCCTGGGTCCGCGTCGTCCCCGACCCGAGGGATTTCGTCAAGGGATACGAGGTCGCCGCCCCGGGGAACCCCGTCGAGTTCTTCGAGCCAACGGAAATCATCCACCTCAAGTACCCGAACCCGGGCGATCCGCACTACGGCCTGTCCCCACTGCGGGCGAACGCCCTGACGATCGACGCCAACACGGAATTGCAACGGTCCCGGCACCACACCTTCCAGGCCGGCCCGCGACCGGGTGTGGTTCTCCGGACGGAGCAGACTCTGTCGGACCAGACGGTCCGCCGGCTCGAAGAAAAGCTCGAGTCGAAGTTTTCCGGCCGGGGGAACTGGCATCGCCCGATGGTCCTGGAACAGGGACTGGTGGCAGCCCCGTGGACCCTGACCCCGGCGGAGATGGACTTCCTCAACTCCGCACGGATGACGCGTGACGAGATCCTGGCCGCCTTCCGGGTCCCGCTGCCGGTGGCCGGGATCGCCGAGAACGTCGGCCTGGGGGCGGGAATCTGGGACGGGGCCCGGGCGATGTTCTGCGAGGGAACGGTGCAGCCCAAGCTCGAACTCATCGGGCAGTGCCTGACCCGGGACCTCGGCCGACGTTACGGACCGGACATTTTCGTCACCTTCCCGGATTGCTCGCCACGGGTTCTGGAACGTCGGCGGAAGGACGACGAGCTCGACGCGAAGCTCGGCATCCGCTCGATCGCCGAGATCCGCCGATCCCGCGGGCTCGACCCCGAGAGCCGCGACCGGCGGGGAACGGGCACCTGACCTGTCGAAACGCAACCGGACCAGTCGGTCGCATCGCCCAACTTGGATGTGTTTTTCCCCAGGCAGAGCCCGCTTCCTCGCGGTCGCGGTTCTCGAGGTGTACGCCATGCAATCCCCTGGCCTGCAACCCCCCGGCATTGTCCCGCTTCCCTCCGGCGGCTTCGCGAATCCCCACCCGTCGGCCCAGACGCTGACCGCCGACCCCGTGAAGATGCGGCTCCGCAGCGTCATCACCACCATCGACCCCGACCGAGCCGGAGATGTGGTGGTGCCGACCGGGGTGCAGAACGTCGACGATTTCCTGCTCAACCCGGTGGTGCTCTGGGCCCACAACCGTTCGCAGTTCCCGCCGATCGGGATCTGCGAGTGGCTCGACGTGCAGCCCCGGCGGATCGTGGCGGAGACGCGGTTCGCGCAGAACGTCCCGTTTGCGGAAGATGTCTTCCGACTGTACGAACAAGGCGTGCTTCGCGGGTGGTCGATCGGCTTCGTACCCCGGAAATCCCGGCGGATACCGGTGCCGCCGAACCCCCTGACGGGCCCCGTCTCTGCGGTAGGGCTCCGGGTCGAGGAGTGGGACCTCCTCGAATACTCGGCGGTGCCGATCCCGGAAAACCCCGGAGCCCTGACGGTCGCACTGCAGAAGGGACTGGTTCGCGATCCGCCACTGCGGCTCTGGCTGAGCCGTGTCCCTGACGACCGCGGCGGAAAGTGGTGGCGAACCAACCCCGACGTAATGGCCGGACTGATCCACGGCCCCGCAGAAACCCTCGACGAATCGCCCCTGTGTTCCGAATGAGTTCGATTTCACCCCTCGGAGTTTCCCCATGACGACGACGATCGACACCGACAAGTTCCAGACTCGCGATGAGCTCGTGAATTTCATCGAGCAGCAAACCCAGACGGCGGTCGAGAAGGCGACGCGGTCGGTTCCGCGGCGGGTGCCGTGGGCGACATCTGGCCCCGTCGGCCAGGACTCGGCCGGGTACTCCGTCCTCAAGGCAGCCGCGTTCGCGCTCGGGTACGTCGGCCCGGACCAGGCCAAGGAAGAAATCCACGCCCACCAGCAACTTCGGGATCTGTACGCGGGGTACGGGTTCTCGCCGCACCACGGGGCCCAGTCCTTCCTGGTTCCCCTGGCGTCCGCCCACCTGCCGGTCTTCGAGCCGCAGGGGCAGCGGTTGCAGTCGGAGTTGCGGCAGAAGATGACCGCCCAGGCCGGGAAATTCGACCCCGACGAGGCCGACTGGATCGGGCGGAAGCTCGGCCGCTTCTCGCGAAAAGCCCTCGGAACCGAGCTCGACAACGCCGGCGGGGTCTTTGTGCCCCTCCCGATGCTCGGCGAGCTCGTCGACCTCCAGCGGAACCTCGAAGCGTTCGCCGCCGCCGGCTCCAAGGAAATCGCCCTGCCACCCAACGGCCGGGTCCAGTTTCCCAAACTCACCTCCGGTTCCACCGCCTACTGGGTCGGCGAGGGCTCCGCGATCAACCCCACCCAGCCCTCGACCGGCAACCTCGACCTCCAGGCGAAGAAACTCGGGGTGCTGGTGCAGCTCAACAACGAGCTTCTCCGGTTCGCGTCGCCGAGTGCAGAGGGGCTGGTCCGGTTTGACATGGCCCGGGCGGCCGCCCTCAAGGCGGACCTCGCCATGCTCGAGGGGTCCGGCGGGACCCAGATCAAGGGGGTCATCACCTACTCCGATGTCGGCACCCACACCGCCACCACCACCGGCGACGATGGCAACACCTTCGAGCCGGAAGACGTCGCCCTGATGGAGGCGAAACTGCCCGACTCGGTGGAAGCCCCGACGGCGTGGGTGATGCGGAAGACGATGTACGCCGCGCTCATGAACCGCCGGGCCGACGCGATTTCCGGGGGTGGAAAAGAAGGTCCGTTCCTGTTCCGACCGGCCGGTTCCAGTGCCCGCCCCGCCGACCTCTACGGAACCCGCGTCGTCCGCTCCTCCCAGGTCTCGGCGAGCCGATCCAAGGGGGAATCCTCCGACCTGACCTACATCCTGCTCGGGTACTTCCCGGACTGGATTGTCGCCCGGATGGGGGTGATGGAATTCCTCGCATCGGGACACGGGGACACGGCCCTGCAGAACGACATGACGTACCTCCGGGGGATCCAGCACATCGACGCGGGCCCCCGCCATGCCGGCAGTTTCGTGGTCTGCGACCAGCTTGTGGTCGGTTGAGAAATCCGAACCTGCCGGGGAAACCGGGCAGGTTCCTCGCAACCCATCGGGTTCCCCGCCCGGTCGCGGCGGTTTCCCTGTTCCGAAAATCCTCGAAAATCCAGGAGTTTCCCGATGTCCACGAAACTGACGGATGTCCCGAACCAGGCGGTTCTCGGGGCGAGCTTTGTTCCCGCGGTGCGAACCACTTCCGCCGAGGGAGAGCCGGTCGACCTCACCTCCGGGGACGGCCCCTGCTTCGCGATCCTCACCGCCGGCACCGTCGCCTCCGGCACCTCCGTCGCCTGCGTCCTGGAGGAATCCAGTGACGAGGAGACCTGGGACGCGATCGAGAACGCCGAGTTCCCGACGGTGAGCTCGTCGAATCAGAACCTCATGATCCAGTTCCCCCGAACCCGCCGGTACATCCGGGCAACCGCCACGATCACCGGCATGTCCGCCTCTGCCGCCTTCGCCGTCCTGATCGGGCAGCAGAAGAAGGGGTGGTGAGGTGGTGGTGGGGGGGGGGGGGGGTGGTGGTGAGGTGGTGGTGGT
>CAZKIQ010000010.1:0-140450 GCA_964552815.1 uncultured Alcaligenaceae bacterium
TCGCCCGGCTGCAAACTAAACTCGACCGCGCGGGGTTGGATGCGTTCTTTCTGAATGAGTACAAACCGACGCCGATCCTCGCGCCATGGAACGGCGGAAGTGGATTCTACCCCGGCGGGTCGGAACCGCTATCTGCGATCGAACAATCCAACTCCCCTCGACTCGACCACTATCGGGATGCGGTCACACGAATCCGCCCGCACGTGCCGGCGACCAAACCGAAGGACGACGACAAGGAAACGTTGCTCGTCCGCTGTCGCGCGGTTCTGCCGGATGATGTTGTGCCGTGGCTCGACGTCTGCTTCGTCCTCGGAGAGAGCGGACCCGGCTATTTTCCCCTGCTCGGCACGGGCGGAAACGACGGCCGGCTCGATTTCACGAACAACTACTTCCAGCGTCTCGCGGACATTCTGCCGTTTCAGATTGAACACGAAGTGCCCGACTCGCCCGGTTGGCTCGCGGCTTCGCTGCACGCCGATTCGTTGGCCGCTCTCGACAAGGCGGCGGTCGGTCAATTCAACCCCGGCGGGATCGGTGGCGCGAATGGCGTCCAGGGCGGGTTCGAAGCCGGGTCGCGGGTCAACCCCTGGGATTTCGTGCTGATGATCGAGGGGGCGCTGCTGTTCGCCGGCTCGGTCGCCCGACGACTCGGCGTGAACGCGGCGTCGCGGGCCGTCTTCCCGTTCTCGGTCGAGTCGGTCGCGGTCGGGTATGGGTCGGCGACCGCGTCGGAGGAAACCACGGACGGCTCGCGGTCGGAACTGTGGTTGCCACTGTGGGACGAACCCGCGACGTTGCCCGAGATCCGTCAACTGTTCGCGGAGGGACGGGCCCAGGTCGGCCGGCGGCAAGCACGCAACGCGGTCGAGTTCGCACTCGCGGTCAACCTCCTTGGGGTGAGCCGCGGGGTGACGTCGTTCGCGCGGTACGGGTTCCTCAAGCGGAACGGGCTCGCGTTTCTGGCAGCCCCCCTCGGCCGAGTACCGGTCACGCCGAGGCCGTCGGCGCGGCTGCTCGACGACCCGCCTTTCCGCGAGTGGCTCGACCGGTTGCGGCGGGCGTGCCGGGAAAAGGACAAGACCCCCGCACGCTACCAGTCCGCCCTCCGCGGCATCGACCGACGCATCTTCGAGTTCGCCAACCGCAGTGGCCACGGCGACGACGCGAAGCATCTCGTCGAAGTCCTCGCCGCGATCGGCCGGGCGGAACGGACCCTGGCGAAAGGACTGCGGTTCTGTCAGGAGAAGTTCGTCCGCCCGTTGTCGGGGCTTTCCGAGCAGTGGCTCGAACAGGCTGACGACGGCACCGCGGAGTTTCGCCTCGCCGCTTCGATCGCGGGGATTCGCGGCGAGAAGGATCTGCCACCGATACGGGCATTCCTCGAAGAGGTGGAAGTCTCCAGGTTCGTGAACTGGTCGCCGGGCAGCACGTCGGCGGTGTGGTCGAATCGGTCGACGGCGGACAACCTCGCGGCGGTCTTCCGTCGCCGACAACTGGAAGCCTTTCGGGCCGGGCACGTCGGCGGACCCGCGCGGTCGCCGCGACCCGCCCGGCTGGACGACGTGCTCGCCTTCTTGCGGCACGACACCGACGACGACAAACTCGCCGAACTGATCTGGGGCCTGATCGCGCTGGACTGGGCGAAGGTCGACCCGCGGTGGCCCGAGCCGGTCGCGTGGGACGAGTTGGCCCTGCCCACGGAGTTCGGGTTGCCGCGACTGCTCGTGGATTCGATGCAGTTCGCCCCGAACTCGACGTCCACGCGGTGGCAACTGATCGACGGCGAGAGCGAGCACGCGACGAAGCCCGACCCCGAGGTGTTCCACGCGATCGCCGTGGGCCGGGGGGACGCCATTGAATACGCGGCCCGTCGGCTGCGGGCGGGCGGGTTCCTCGCCGTCGGGCAGCGGAACCGGCAGTCCGACCGCCGCTCGGTCCGCGTCGTGTCGCCGCACCTGGCACCCGGAAAGTCCGGTCGGCTGCTGGCGTCCATGTTGTTCCCGCTATCGAATGCCGATCTCGAAACGGTCGCGAATTCCGTTCTGTACCCGCCCGAAGTTCAGGAGTAACCGCCGATGGCCGACATTCTCGCCCTGCTTCGATCCGCGCCGCGGGTGCTCATCGAGGCGGACCTCAAACCGGTGGCCGGGACGCGCATCCAGCCGACCGGCTTCCCCGACCTCGGGGCCGCCACCTACGACCCGCCTGACGGCACGCCGACGCTGCTCGTCGAGTCGGCACAGTCGATGGCCAACCGCCTCGAAGCGGTGTGCTGGGACGAGGGGAACGACGAACTCGCCGAGGAGTTGAAGGGGTTGGCCTATGTGACGGTCGATCTGAAGGGGCTTCCCGGCGAAGGGAACAAGACCTCCAGTCTGCAAGAGTTCCATCGACTCAATTCGCCTTACATCATGTCCGGCGTCACGGAGGAGAAAAAAGCCTTTGCGGACGTGCTGAAACCCGAACTCGGCATGGTCGCCGTTGCGGCAAAGAAACCCGCAAAAGGGAAGGAACCCGCCGCAGATCAGCCGGCGTCCGACAAGGAACCCGACGACGTGGCCGGGGTCGTGAACCTCCGCAAGCTCGCGAAAGCGTGCTTCAAGTACGACCCGAACTCGCTCGTTCACGGCGTCTTCCTCGAAAAGATCGCCGGGCGGTTGCGGCACCCGCTGTTCCCTGGAGTAGTGTACGCGGCGGAATTCGACAATCCACCAGGAGCCTGCCATGCCGCCACGGACTTGGCCCGGTCCAGAAGCGACTGGAGATTCCTCTCCATGTCCTTCTCGTAATCCGAGGCCGTCTGTCCGTCCACGCCCGTCGCACCGTCCTTGCGCGTGCAATGGTACGCTTCGCGCAGCAACGGCAGGTCGAGGAGGTGGTTCAAGGACGTGAACCCCATCTGCGGCGATTGCCGCGCCAACTCGGCGATCCGCTGTCGTTGCGTGAACACAGTTCCAGAGTTCGATGCCTCTGCCATGTTTCCCTCCAACGGTTCGATGACTCGACGCCTCGCTTCCCTCCACCGGGTCCCGTCGAGATCGGTTCCCCGGCTTCCGCGGTACTACCGAGACGCTCCGACTCCTGCCCTTCCGTCCCACCGGGCTCGTTGTCTTCGCCGCGGCGGTACCTCTCGTTGCCTCCAGCGGTTCGCTCCCCTCGGCCCTGGATGCACGGCCGGGGGGCCTGGAAGTTTCGGGTTCGGCACTCCCAAGCCGACTTTGCGAAAGGAGAGGGCAGGCCTCCCAGGTTCCTGGGGAACCCTCGTGTGCGTTTGCCCGGTTCTCTGACCCCGGCAGGACCGAATCCCCATCGCAATGGGAAGACATTCAGAGCGGTTAAGTGCGACGATGCTGGCGAGTCTCGTACTCGACCAGCCAGCGTTTGAGGAGTGCGACGGCCGTGGCGACGGCGTCTCTGGGACCTGCTTCAAGTCGGAGTTGTTCCCACGGTGCGAATCATGACGAGAAGCGCGTCGCGGAGGGCCGGCGGAAGGTTCGGCCAGGCCTCGAGGAGAAGGGAGACGGCAGGGTCCGTATCGGGCAGTGCGTCGCTTTTTGCAGCGCGGTCGGACAAATTTGCGGTTTTCTCGGGTTTTTCGAGGGTCGTTCGAATCCCTACCGCTCAGCTGAATGTTTGACTGTCATCTCGTGACGAGTCGCAAATAACTGACGGAACTGGTGCGGTGCCGGCCCCTGGTGGACCTGTTGGGGCCGGGGACGCACGCGATCACGCTCTCGCTCCCAGGGTTCTCGAAGCCTTCATAGCCGACCCAGTCCGTGGCATTGCTCCTCTCCGCCAGCGAGGGCAGCGACGCCGCTCTGCCCGCCGTCTTTGAGTTCGTGCGTTCGTTCGTCTGACCTTATCTCGAGAATTTCGTCAAGCTCATCACCGCGGACGGAAACCGCCTCGCTCCACACTCCACCAAGCCGCGGAGTTGCTCAATATTTCGCGCGTCTCCCCGTCGCACTCAGGATTCTCAGATATCTCGCGAGTTGTCTTTCGTCTATCTGTATCCTGGAAAACCTGGCCTCGCTTCAACAGAGCTTGCCATCTCGTTCGAGGATCTGGAATTTTGCGGCATCTCGCCGATTTGTTTGAAACTGGGACGGGGCGGCGGCTACGGATGAAAATGTCCGATATCTTCCGTTTCCGGCCGGCAGAACATGATGCATTACACATCTCGAACTCACACCGTCTGTATCGCTTCGCTTTGCACTTTCCTCGCCATCGGATGTTCGCTCGCCGCACACGAGGCTGGGGGTCTGATCGTCGCGGGAATCGTCGGAGTGCTGGCTGTCCTCGGTGTAGCCGGGATCGTCTGGTGGCTACTCGCTCCCCTTGCCCGGTTGGCCTCCGAGTTCGCAACGGTAGCAGACGGGAGCCGCTCCCCGGCTGACCTGACCGAAGGGCCGGGCGATCTCGCATCAGTGGTCGTTGCTGCGAAGGAACTTGAACGGCAAAGATCGGAGTTCGAGCAGCTGCGTGCGGATCTGACGAGCGCGTACCTTTCCGACCTGGGTTCCATCGCGGACGCCCTGGGTTCTCTGGCTGACTCGAAAGCCACCCCCGCCGTGCCGACACTCGTTGCACCGTTCCCTGAGTCTGTCAACGCTTTCCAGGGGAAGTTCTCCGACGCGACCCGATCCCTGACCCAGACCCGTCAACGGCTTGACTGGGCCACGAGGATCCTCAGTGGGTTGCCCGACGCGGTTGTCGTCACCGATGGGAACGGAATACCCCGTTATCTCAACGCCGCGGCCGAGAAGATGTTCGGGGTCTCGGCCACAGTCGCTGCCAGGTCCCCGGTTACCGCCTTGTTGCGGGATGTCGAGACGGACGCCGGGACAGCGGACGATCCTCCATACGCGGCAATTAGCACGGCCGCGGTGGGAGACTGGTTGAAGAAAGGGGCCACAGGGTCGGTGACCGCCGGGGTCCGCCCGGACGGGTTCGCTGAGGTCCGGGCCACCGTCCCGTCGAAAGGGGCCGGGGGTGCCGGGTATTTCGTGTTTCGAGATGTCACCGCCGCCCGGTCCGCCGAACCCGTTATCCGCGCCACCGTCCGAGCGAACGCGACACGCCGGGCTCTCGACCGATACCTCGCCGAGGTAACCGAGCCGATCGCGGTTCTGGGTGCGCAACTCCGTCTTATCGCCGGTGACGCGAAACACTCGGCCCAGAAGTCCGAAATGCTCCCTCGCCTCACCGCTGCTCGGGAGGCTCTCCAACGACTGGAAACACACCACGATATCGCCCGCTGGTTCCGTTCCGGAGCATGGAACGAACTTCCCCCGGTTTCGTATGCCGAGGTATCTCCCGCGGAGATCACCCAGACCGTTGCGGCCCGGCTGGCAGTGCGGTTGAAGGCGAGGGGGAACGAGGTCAAGATCCCCGAGAATTCGGGCTGGGTGGTGACCGACCCGGAACGGTTGGAGGTCGCCCTGCTGGGGTTGCTGACACACGCAGCCGACGCGGCGTTCAACACCCGGATCGAGCTTCGCGTCAACCGCACCCCGCCGACCGTTGATCGTCAGTCCGGTACGACCGAGTTGCACCTCACGGACCTCGGGCCGGCACCGCAGGCCGGTCAACTCGACGTGGTTTCCCGGCCGTTTGGAGCGACGGCCCCTGCTCCATTGGACCGGTTCGACACCATCGGCGGGAACCCCCTCGGGCTCGTCGTCGCCGCCCGCATGGCCCCGACCCTGGGTGGGATTCTCTCGTTGGAATCCGGAGCCGATGGACGATTGTCGGCACGCCTTTTGATCCCGACTCGGCCAGCAGGTGAGTCGTCTTCTCCGAGCGTCGCGTCTGCCACACCCGGGGCGTTCGACGTTGCCCCACCTGACGAGGTCGTCTCCGGCTGGCGACTCGGCGTACCCAACCCCCAGTTACCCGCGTAACGTCCGCAGGTTCCCCTTTGCCTTCCACCAAGCGTCCACCCGGCGGCAACGACCGGGAAGGGTGTCGAACTGGCCTAGTTCCGATTTCTTCCTCGAGTGACCGACATGCCCATGCAGGAAACTCAACCACTGGACCGCCCGACCGAGCGGACCTTGCAACTGTACTGGCAGGAACGATCCGACACCCGGGCCGTCACCTTGCTCCGCCGACCCGGGGTGAGCAACGGCGAAGTCAAGCCGGTCATCGAGGTCCGGCCCGGAGTGCAACCGCACAAGCACAACCACTACCAGGAAGACGACTTCTTCCAGCACGACCCGGAACGGGGTGTGCTCAAGAACATCTACGGCCAGCGGGTGATGCGGGTCGGCGAAGACTTCATGGTCGCCCTTCTCGGGGCCCTCGAGGACGAGGCCGGTCAGGAGGGGGCCCGCGAAATCATGTACAAGTGCGGGTACCAGTGGGGCCTGAACGACATGCGAACCTTCCTCCCACGGGCCCGGGCCGAGTACGAGGCGGATCTGGCCCGGATGCGGGTCGATTTCCTCATGGAAACCTGGTGGTGGCCCCTCAACATCGCCGGGTGGGGCGCCTGGCGGTACGACTTCCGACAGCGGGACAAGGGGCTGATCTACCTCGACCTCTACGAGTCGGCGGTGGCCCAGTCACTCGGGGACGTCGGGGCGGTGGTCTGCTACTTCTACGCCGGCCTGTTCGCGGCCGCGTTCTCGGTCCTGGCTCGCCGACCACTCGGGTCGGTCGAGATGGCGTGCTACGGGACCGGGGAAGATCACTGCAAGTTTGTTGTCGCTGACTACGACCGGGTGAACGCGGCCGCGTTCTGGCGTTCCGAGGGAGCAACCGCCCGCGACATTGTGAAGAAACTGTCCGCGTTGTGACCAGGAGTCGACCCCATGACCTCGCCCTCGCCCGATCACCCACACCCCAAGGCTGCTCGACGATCAGCCGCAAGCGCGTACTCCGCCCTCGCAGCAATCCTGCCTGCCGGCTCACCGTCTCAGTCACCTACCTTGCATTCCCCGCAACCGGCCCGTCGCCGGGGGAAACTTGCCGATCTGTACAAGACCATCGCCACGGCCGCGGGAACAGGTTCCCCGCTCGATCGCCCTCCCGGAGAAGATTCGTGACTCGCACCGTAGACCCTGATGTCCGTCTCAAGGGGAACATTTTTGCCCGGCCGGACTACTTCCGGACCGACCCCACCCGGGGTTCCACCCGCACCCCAACGGGAATTCGCATCTGTGCCCTGTCCGCGGACTTCCTGACCGGTTTCCAGGAAGCCCTTTCCTACGAGTGCGGAAAGTCGGCCCGGTCGGTCTTGAAGTCGTGCGGAACCCGGTGGGGCTCGACGTTCGCCACCCGTTTCGAGCGGGAGATCGCGACCGCTTATGTGTGCCCGGCGAAGGACCTGCCAGCCGGCGTGGTCCATGCCTGCCTTGCCGATGCGTTCGCGTACCACGGGTGGGGCCGAATGACCATCGACCTGACTACGTCCGAGCGGGGGGCGGTCCTGGTCGAGGTTGCCGACCCGGTGCTGCCGGCCCTTGCAACTGGTTCCGACGGCCCGGCGGACGATCTTCTCTCCGGGTTCCTGGCCGCCGTGCTCGGCCACTTCGCCGGCGCCCCACTCGACGCCATCCAGACCGACTGCCCAACCCGCGGTGCGACCGCCAGCCGGTTTGTGGTTGGCTCAGCCAGCCTGGTCACCGAGGTGGCCAGGTGGGTGGGCGAACTTGCTCCCACCGCCGGCGCGGAAGTGCACGACCAGGTTGTCCGCCGCCTCCTCGCCCCTGCCACCGGGTCGAACTCGTCCGACACCGTGGCCGATCAAGCCACCGCCTGATTCCCGGAGCCCACCATGCGAACCTGGCTGACCGACATCGTCCGCGAGGCCAACGAGCGGACGTTCACCGACGCCGAACTGGAGCGGATGACGGTTTACCTCACCGGCCTTCCGGCTCGCCTCCGCGCCGCCGAGGAAGTCGAACAGTTCGAGGCCGATCTCGCGACGACCCTGTACCCGGAACTCAAGAAGAAGCACCCAACCCGGATCCTGTACACCCGTCGGTTCGTGCAGGATGTGGTCGAGAGCCTCCGCCACCTGGTGCACGCCGCCCTGGCCGACGAGCCGATCCTGTTCCGCCGGCGCTGGCTAGGTCACCTGTGCCGGGTGATCGACGAACTTGGTCTCGACCCGGCCGAGGTGCGCGAAGTGTACGAGGCGATCCGTGACCGGGCCGCCGGCCGACTTACCCGGTCCACCCGGGAACTGGTCGACCCGTACTTCGACGAACTGGTTGACGCCCTGACCCCCGCCGCCGCCCGATGACCCCGGAGCCTGCACCGTGATCGCCCGAATCCTGCTTCGCACCGACAACCGATACCCGACTGCCCGTGAACGTGCGGAACTGGCCGCATACGCCGCCACCGCTCGGGCCCGCCGCGCCGCCCTGCAGGAAGTGAGGTCGGCTGCTCCCCGGATCGTCGACGACCTGATTTCCGCGCTGAAGCCAATGTACCCGCAGTTCGCCGCCATCCGCCCACAAGGTTTCGACAAGGGGCACCGGGACATGGTCCTGGTCACCCACATGGCCGCGAACGCCATGTTCCTGGGCGAAACCGAGACTCTCGATGAGACGTTTACCGTGTGGTATCGGTCCATCTTGAAGGCGGTCCACGTTTCCCCGCAGTTCCTGGTCGACTCGTTCGCGCTGTGGCGGTCGGCACTCGAACGCCACCTGTCGCCGGACACGTACGCATTGTTGAGGCCTTACACCGACCACCTGGCCAGTGCCCTCGCCGACATCCCCGTGCCGGCGCAGGACGAAACCGGCCAACGCCGTCTCGCTGAGTGATGCGGCCCCAACCTCCACGCCCACGGATCGCTCGCCCATGTACCGGATCACGCTTGAGCCCTCGGGTTCTGTCGCTTCCGCCCCACCCGGCGGTGCCCTCCTGCCGGCCCTGCTTGAGAAAAAGCTCAACGTCGCAATGTCGTGCGGGGGGAAAGGGGTCTGTGCCACCTGCCACGTTCGGGTTCGAGTGGGGGCCGACAGCCTGTCTCCGCGTACCACCCGGGAGAAGCGGACCCTGGCCCTGGTGGCCGACGCGGATGACACCAGCCGGCTCGCCTGCCAGGCCCACGTGCTCGCGGACGGGGTCGTCCTCGACCTCCCCGCGGGGATGTACATCTCGTCTGCCGACGACCTGCTGTCACTCGTCGGCGAGCGGGCCCCGGAAAACATCCTCCACCCGGTCCGCGGGTCGGTGCTGATTCCCAAGGGGAAACTGGTCACCCGCACGCTGCTCGAACAGTCGCGCGGGGTGAAGGCGGACCTCGAACGGGCGAAGGCAACGTCCCCCACCGAGCCGCCATCGGGATCGCATCCTCCGCTGACGGTTCCCCCGCCGACTTCGTCCGTGACGACCACCCCGTCCGGGTCAGTCGCGGTTCTCGAACTCCCGACAGGGATCACCGAGACCCTGCAGGTCCGACGGACAGACGTCGTCCGCCACACCGGTCGACCCCCGTCGAACCCGGACACACCCCTGCCAGTATCGACCCTCGTCAAGACCCCTGCAACCGGGGACACGGTCGGCAAGTGCCTGCTTCTTGACCCGATCGGTTCGGGCGGGCTGGGGATCGTCTACCGGGCTCTACACACGAGTTTGAACATCCCGGTGGCGATCAAGTTCCTCCGATCCCCGAACCGATCCGCGTCGGTCGATCGGTTCCGCACCGAAGCACGGTTGCTCGCCCGACTCAACCACCCGAACGTTGCACGCGTTCTGGACTTCGAAGACGCCCCCGGCTGTCCGTTCGTCGTGATGGAATATGTCGACGGCTTCAGCCTCCAAGACCTGCTCGCGCGGTCCGGAGTGGTGGCCCCGGACCGGGTCGTTGCGGTTGCCCGGCAGGTGGTCGATGGGCTCGACGCGGCCCGGCAGGTCGGGATCGTGCACCGCGACGTCAAACCCGGGAACATCTTGCTGACCCGGGACGGGGTGGCCAAACTGGTCGACTTCGGCCTCGCGGCCGACCTCGCCGTTGTCGACCCCCGCGCGAGCGGGCAGCGTGTCGATGGGACGGTCGCCTACCTTTGCCCTGACCGTGCCCGGGACCCGGGCGCGGGCGACCACCGGGCGGACATCTATGCCCTTGGAATCACCCTCTTCCAACTCCTCACTGGTCGGCTTCCGTTCACGGGATCAACGGGTTACGAAGTGCTGGCGGCCCACGCGTCCGACCCGCTTCCGGATGCCCCCGAGATCCCACCCCGGTTACGCTCCGTCATCGAGCGAATGACGGCCAAACGCCCGGCCGACCGGTTCCAAACGTACCCCGAACTCCGCGCCGCCCTGACCGAGTGCCTGGCCCGCGGAACGCCAGCCGGTCGTATGGGCGCGAAACCGTAAAGTCTAGTTTTTGCAGGGTGGATCAGGCACCTTCGGCGAAGCCGCACCGAAGGGGGCTGAGTCGAATCCACACGGTTGACCCCACTTTCGGGCTTGCTCCTTCGTCGCCAAGCCTCCTTGTCCCCCTCTACAAGAACCGGTGTTTCCAGCGTTTCGCAGTGAGCCAGTGCGTGGCACCCCGAAAGTCTTGTTGCACCCGTTCCAGGCGGTTCCTCCCAGGGTTCGCAGATTCCCTCAACTTCGGGGCGGGGTTGACCGATACTCGAAAAGAGCGATCCCGACGAGGGCAGGCCGTGACACAGGATCTCAATGTCCTCGCGTTGTTCAAGGGTGTAGAACGGTATGTGTTCGTGTTCGACGACCATAGTCGGGACGAACTGATCGCAGTGATTCGGAATGCAGCCGCGGATCCGACGGTTTCGCTGAACTGGTTCGATGCCGCCGTCCTGACGGAGCGGGCTCGCCAGCAGGTCGCCGGGCCGCAAACCTCTCCTGCCGACGGGAAGTCGGGCGAACTCCCCAGTCGGCTGTGACTTCACCTTCGCCCCGGTGACACCACCTTGACACTCGAACAGGGGCTCGCCGACTTCCTCACGCACCTCGGGCTCGAAAAGAACGCCTCCGTCCAGACGGTGAAGTCGTACCGCGAGGATTTGTCGCAGGCGCTCGGTTTTGTCCGCGACCATCTCAAGAAGGGGAACGTCGAGCCGCGGGACTGGAGTACCCGCACTCTGCGGGCATTCGTGGCCTGGCTGCACGAGCAGGGATACGCGAAGTCGACGGTCGCCCGTCGGCTGGCAGCGGTGCGGTCCTTCGGGAAGTTCCTGTGTCGGGAAGGCGTCCTCACGTCGAACCCGGCGGAAGCGCTGCGAGGTCCCAGGCCGGACAAGAAGCTTCCGCACTTCCTGACGATCGAGGACATGCAGCGGCTTCTGAACGCACCCCCTGACTCGGATCCGATCGGCCGGCGGGATCGGGCCCTTCTCGAGACGCTGTACTCCGCCGGGCTCCGGGTGAGCGAACTGAGCGGGCTCAACCTCGACGACCTCGACCTCGGCGATGGCATCGTCGTCGTTCGGGGGAAGGGAAAGAAGGAACGACTGGCATTGCTGGGGGAACCGGCAAAGCTGGCGATTTCCCGGTGGATTCCCGACCGTGCTGCGATCCTCGCCCGGCGCAAGCGCGAGTCCCCGGCCGTGTTCCTCAACCAGACTGGGACCCGGCTGACGGTGCGGAGCGTCGGGCGGATGCTGGAGAAGTACCTGAAGCAGGCCGGCCTGGACCCGCGGACAAGCCCGCACACGTTGCGGCACAGCTTCGCGACCCACCTGCTCGACGCCGGCGCCGACATCCGCGGGGTGCAGGAATTGCTCGGCCACAAGAGCCTCGCGACCACGCAAGTCTATACTCACGTCACAACCCAGCGCCTGCAGCAGAGCTATCACAAGGCTCACCCCCGGGCGTAGTCGCACCACCGATCGCAACCGGAAGTCCGGCTTGCGGTGTCGTGCGGGCGATTGCGGTTCTGCGACCCTCGAACGGCCCGGATGCGGGACTTCTGGTGGTTCTGGTGCACTTTCGGGAAGTTTCCCGTGCATGTTTGGGCTGCCCATTTCTCGCCCGCCGCGACGCTGCATCCGAGGGTCCGCATGAACGTCCGCCCGCACCGTGCCCCCCGCCTCGCCGCCGCTGTCCTGATCGTCGCCGTCGTGTCCGCCAGTGGGCTCGCCGCCGACCCGATCAAGTGGCGAACCGACTACAACACCGCCCGGAAGGAAGCCCAGGAAAAGGGCCTGCCGATGGTCGTTTCGATCAGCACAGAGGAATGCCTGTACTGCCGGAAAATGGACGCCACCACGTTTCAGGATCCCGCGGTGACGGCCCTGCTCAACTCCCGGTTCGTGCCGCTGAAAGTGGATGGAAACAAGGAAGCGAACCTCGTCTCGGCCCTGCGAATCCAGATGTACCCGACAACCGTTATCGCCGGCGCCGACGGCAAGATCCACGCGTTTCTGCAAGGGTACGTTTCTGCGGATCAGTTCAAGGACAACGCAAACCGGGTGGTGCTCGCGGTCACGACTCCGGACTGGGTCGCCCGGGACCTGCAGGAAGCGAACAAGGCCGTTGCCGCCGCCGACTACACCCGGGCGGTTTCGCTCCTGAAGGGAATCGTTTCCGAGGCGAAGGAATCCCCGGCCCGCACGAAGGCATCGCAGGTGCTCAATGAGATCGAGCAATCCGCGGCCGACAAACTCGCCCGGGCCAAGACTCTCGAGGATCGCGGGGAAACGACCGCGGCGATGGACACACTCGCCGGGATTTTGAAGAGCTACGCCGGCACCACCGCCGCCACCGACGCCGCCGGTCGGCTCTCCGGGCTGGCTTCGAAGACCGACCACCGCGACCGCTTCCGCACCGACCGTGCCCGCGAACTTCTCGCCCAGGCCCGCGACGAGTTCCGCACCGAGCGGTTCGCCGACTGCCTCGAACACTGCGACCACCTCGCGGCGTTCTACCCGGATCTCCCGGAGGGGAAGGAAGCGAAACTGCTGGGCTCCCAGGTCAAGAACGACCCCGAGCACATGGCCGCCGCCTGCGAGCAACTCAACGCCCGCACCGCCGCGATGTACCTCGCTCTCGCCGACACCTGGATGAAGAAGGGGCAGTCGAAGGAAGCGTCCGAGTGCCTGGCGAAAGTCGTGCGGCTGTGCCCCAACACCCGTCACGCCGAGGTCGCCCAGGCGAACCTGACGCGGCTCCAGAAGGGCGGAACCCCGGCCATGCAGGCGGGTTTCGAGAAGTCGAAGTGATCCCGATTCCAGGTTTGCGGGCCGGTCACAGTTTCCGGCCCAGAACCCCGGCGATGCTGCGGAGCCGACCGAGAAGCTCCGACAATCCCGGGAAATCCAGCGATTGCGGGCCATCCGACATGGCCCGGTCCGGGTCCGGGTGAGCCTCGATCAGCAAGCCGTCTGCCCCGGCGGCGAGCGCGGCCATCGCCATCGCCGGCACGTATGCCCGCTTCCCCGTCCCGTGGCTCGGATCCACTACGATCGGCAGGTGGCAGAGCGACTTCGCCGGCGGAATCACCGACAGATCGAGCGTATTTCGGGAATGGTCGGAGAAGGTGCGGACGCCACGCTCGCACAGGATCACGTCGTAGTTTCCGCCCGCCATCACATACTCGGCGGACATCAGCCACTCTTCGAGAGTCGCACTGAGGCCGCGCTTCAACAGCACCGGTTTGCGGCACTTCCCGACCCGCTTGAGCAGCGAGAAGTTCTGCATGTTCCGCGCACCGATCTGGATCACGTCCGCGGATTCCTCCACCGCCGACGCGAATTCCGTGTCCATCAACTCGGTGACAATGCCAATCCCCGTCTTTTCCCGGGCCTTGGCGAGGATCTTCAACCCCTCGACCCCCATCCCCTGGAAGCTGTAGGGGCTCGTCCGCGGCTTGAAGGCTCCCGCCCGCAACCAGCGAATTCCCTGGGAAACCAGGAACTCCGCGGTTCGCAGCACCATCGCCTCGTTCTCGACGGAGCACGGCCCGGCGACGATCGTGAATGAATCCGGCCCGATCTCCCCATACGGCGTGCGGATGACCGTGTCGTGCCGGTGCATTTCCCGGCTCGCAAGTTTGTATGGCTTGGTCACGCGGATCGCCTCCTCGACCCCGGGGAGGACTTCGAAAATTCCACGCTCGACGGCACCCGTATTTCCCGTCATTCCAATCGCGGTCCGTGTCGCCCCCGGCAACGGGTGCGGCGTCAGTCCCTGATCGCGAATCACCGAAATCACCCGATCAATCTGCTGGGGCGTCGCATCGGACCGCATCACGACGAGCATCTCAACCTCGGAACAGACACAAATACCGGGCAGGAACGTGTATTATATCACCGTTCCCGGGGCAACTTTGCGCTCCATCCCTCCCTCAGGAACCGCGGGTGACCGACGCCGACAACCCGATCGACCTCGCTGCCGACCGTCTGGGGCCGCCAGAGGCCGTCCATCACGTCAGTGCCCGCCGATTCGGAACCAAACTGGCCGTCGGATTGGGCCTGCTTCTCTACGGGATCGTCGCCAATTACCTCTGGTGGGTCCCCGGTCCCGCTCGCTTCGACCACCTCGCCCTCGCGATCCTGTTCGCCCCACCGATTTCCGGAATCTCGCTCCTCTGGCACGTGCTGCAAACGCGCGGGCTGCACGTTCTCGTCTACCCCACCGGCTTGCTCCGATTCCACCGAGGAGAACTGGAATCGTACCCCTGGTCCGAGATCGAGGAAGTGCGGATCCGGGCCGATGCCGCGTCGATTGAAGTCGACCACGACGAGGCGACTGGGCAACTTCGGAGTTGCTGGCTTGAGGTGGAAACCCCGATTTTCCAGATCTGGAAGGTCGGCACGACGCTCCGCCGGACTGACGGCACGACCGTCACGCTGACCCCGGCTCTCGAGGACTACTCCGGACTGGCAGAACGCCTGATGCGTTCCACGTTCGCCGAGCACTGGCCGGACATGTGGGCCCGATTCCGCGACGGTGAGACCATCCGGTTCGGCGATTTCTCCGTCAGCCTCGCCGGCATTGGGTTCAAGGACAAGCAATCCTTGCCCTGGAGCGACCTCCGCGAGGTTCTGATTTCGCAAAAGTGTGTGAGTTTGAAGCGGGTCAACGGCTGGGTTCCCTGGGCGGTGCGGGAACTTCACGAGGTCCCCAATCCGCACCTCCTGGTGGCCCTGATTGCCGTGGCCCGAGAGGAATCTGTCGGCCGGGATGACACGGAGAGCGATGAGTAGCCCACTTCCCAGATTTTGCAACGCGAGCCAGAAGAAGCGTCAGGATTCCGGGCGCCCCGGCGAACGATTTCCCGATGATATTCGAAAATCGTTTGCCTCACCCGTTTCTCGATCTATCTCTTCCGAAGACAAGTCGATCGCCGATCCGCTCGGCGGTTGAACATGGTGCTCCGGAAGGGGTGCCCACCATCGCCCATACCAGGCATGGCCGTGGATGTTCCGCGGTCGATCGACTCGCACTTGTGAAATTGGGGGATCAGGTCATGCGTTCCATCGCCAAATCCATCGTCGAATTCGTCAAGAAGGAAGATGGCCCGACCGCGGTCGAATACGCCGTCATGCTGGCCCTGATCATCGTGGTGTGCATCGCCGCCATCACCGCTCTGGGCTCGAACGCCAACAGCACGTTCAGCATGGTTTCCGTCGCGACCAAGCCGTCCGCGAGCTAACCCCGATGTTTCGGCGACCCCGCCCACCGGTGGGGTCGCGACCGCAATGCATCATCCCATCGGAATGTGTTGCCCCGGCAATTGCACCGCACCCAGCGATCCCTTCCCACCGTGCACGAGCTTGTGCAGATCCTCCGCCCCCACCGGATGCGGAAGCGCGAACA
Source organism: uncultured Alcaligenaceae bacterium (assembly GCA_964552815.1). GTDB lineage: Bacteria > Planctomycetota > Planctomycetia > Gemmatales > Gemmataceae > CAYUHJ01. The sequence goes on from CAZKIQ010000010.1 coordinate 15,748, forward strand.
TTTCCCCGTACATAAACCCACACCGCGAACCTGTTGTCCCCGCCGCGCAGGTCACGAAGTGCTTCACCTTCGCGAACCGCTCGTCGTCGAACTGCGACTTGTAGCACTGGATTGCCGCCAGCTTCTGCTCGATCGTGTCCGAGATGTCGATCACAAACTGCGAGTGCCAGTGGCGAAGCTCCGCATCCGTCGGGAACGGTGCATACACCAGGTGCGGGACCCGATACGGGTGGGTGTTGGAGAATCGGTCATCCCACTTCGTGAGTTGCGAGTAGAACCGTGACGCTTCGGCAATGAGGTGGCCCTGATGGTGGTCTGGCGACGCAGCCGGTGTCCGCCCCGCCGTCGTGATGACGATGGCTGGCCGGTATCGCCGCAGTTCCGTCCCGAGTCGGAACCGAGCTTCTGGCCCGTCCATCAACACCCGGTTGGGCAGTCCGAGGTTGACACGAACTTGCACCCCGAGGATTTCGCGAGCCGCCTCTGCCTCCTCGGCCCGGGTTTCAAGGCTTCCCCGCGGTGTCGGCTCGCCGGTCGTCAGATCGAAAATCCCCACGCGATACCCCTGTCGGACGAGCTTGGCCAGGGTCCCCCCCATGACGATTTCGAGATCATCCGGGTGCGGCGCAACAGCGACAATATCGAGACGCTCCAGCTGGGCAGTATGATCACTCACCGGTTGCTCCTTCGGGAAGATCGGGTCAACATACGAAATCGGTGACAGGAAATACCACCGCGAACCCGAAGGCTTACGAACCCATGGCTCCGCGGATGCACCAAATTGTGCCCGAGATCACCCTTGCTTCTGCCCCCAAAGAATGGTCGGCAGTCGAACTCGCCCCGTTTTCTGCAGTGCTGAACGTTGCAGGCGAGTCCGCGTCGGCAGACCGCTCCCGCCTGGCACCGGGGTGCGAGATGATCCTGGCTCCGTTTGAAGACAACTGCCCCGCACCGTACCCGTTTTTGGCACTGGCCTGCCTGGAACTCAGACGATCTATCCGGGAAGGGAAGCATGTTCTCGTCCACTGCCAGGCGGGGCAATCGCGAAGCCCCACGGTGGTAGCACTTTACCTGATGGCTCGAGATCGGTTGACATGGGAAGAGGCTGTGTTGCTGCTACGGGAACGCCGGAGAATGGTGGACCCGCACCCGCTCCTGACCAATCCGCATTTACGAGATCGAATAGTTTCCGTGATTCAACGTTATCTCGATGGTGAGGTGCCAGTGCGTAATTCCATAATGAGGGAACGCGAGGAGTTGCTTTTGGCGGATAGTCGTCGGACGCCGGAAATCGTGCCGAAGCGTGGGGATTGGAACCTCATTTCCGAGGGACTTGCAATCGGATCTTCTCCAACAAATGCCACCAATTTGCAGGAAAGTGGATACTGTAGAACGCTCTGTTTCAACTGCAGTGAGCCTTGTGCAACCTCCGAAGTCACGAGTTTCCGGGGGTCCGAAGATAGTTTTGACTTTTCCGAACCCGTGGAGTTGGTCCTATGCAGCTGGGCCAGCGGCGAGACATGCTATCTGCGTTGCTCGGAAGGGCGACATCTGTCCGCGGCGGTTGGATGTCTTGCATTGATGAGTGTTCACGGTTGGGATTATGGAAGTGCTTTCTGGTTCGTCAAAAGACGCCGGCCGAACATCGTGGTTTCTACAAGATCCCGAATGGCGGTGCTTTGATGGGCAGGACACCGCTGGAACCCGAGCCCTCTTGAAGCGGACGATCGTCACGGGGACACAGAATCTCCAGAGCGAGATCCCGTCAGAACGACGTGAGCGGGAAGAGTCTTTTGACTACACCCGATGTCGGCCACCCATGAGGAGTGGCCGATCGGGAGGGGTCACTTCACGGCGAGGGCAACCGAGCCAGCGAACGCGGCCACCGATTCCGACTGAGTCGGGGCGGTCGTCGAGACCGGGATATTCGCCGGGGGAAGCATGCAGCACGAGTGTTCCACGGTCGCCGCGGTGGGGACGGGCTTCGCGAGCCGGCTGCTGCAACACGATTTTTCGGTGCCGGCCTGCGAGTCCGAGTTGAGTCGGCTCAGCGGGCACTCGCTCGATCCGGGGTACGCGTAGTAGATGCCTGCGGTCGTCACCGCAACCGCCGCCAAAACGCCGGCAAGAATCTTCGTGACCATTCCCATCCTCCAGAGGATCCTGCTTCTCGAACATGATCAGTGTAGCGTGCAGAGTGGGGCCAAGTCTACCGGCCCGAGCCGGTTCCAGCGGTAGCCTGGGACTGACGCATGGCCACACGAAGCTTCGCACTCCGGGCTCGCGGGTTGGCGGATGCCTCCGCGTCTCCCGCTTCCACCGGCTTTTTCGTCCGCACCTCCCACGCTTCCTTGCGAAACGCGTATTTCACCCGGCGATCTTCAAGCGAATGGAAACTGATGATCCCCGCACGCCCGCCGGGCCGAACTACCTCCGGCAGAAACGCGAGCAGGCGATCGAGGGCTCCGAGCTCGTCGTTGACGGCGATCCGCAGCGCCTGGAAGACCCGCGTGGCCGGGTCGATGCTGCCGCTCCGGGGCACCGTCCGCCGCACCAGATCGGCGAGGTCGGCGGTCGTCTCGAACTTCCGCTCCCGGCGTCGCTCGACAATCCGCTTCGCCACCCACCGACTCTTCCGCTCCTCGCCAAACTCGAAGAACGTGTCGGCGAGGGCCTGCTCCGAGTAGGTGTTGACGATGTCCGCCGCGGTGGTGCCGGCGGTCGGGTCGAGCCGCATGTCGAGCGGTCCGTCTTCCCGGAAACTCAGACCCCGGGTCGGGTCGGCCAGCTGGTCGGAGCAGAAGCCAAGATCCGCGAGCACGCCGTCGACCTGGCGAAGTCCCAGATTTTCGAGCATCTCCGGAAGCTGGTCGAAGTTCGCATGGTGAAGCTCGACCGGCCGTCCCTCACCGAGATTCGCCCTGGCCAGGACCAACATCCCCGGATCCTGATCGAGCCCGATCACCCGCCCGGTTGGCCCAACACGTTCCGCCAGCAGCCGGGTATGCCCGCCGGCCCCGACCGTCACATCGACCCAGGTTTCCCCGACCTGCGGATCGAGGAACCGGACCACCTCTGCGGGAAGCACGCTGATGTGGGTCGAAATCGAGGGCATCTTCCGCTTTCGATCAGTAATCCGTCATCTTGAACTCGTACGCCGACAATCCCAGGACGCCGAGCGCGAACGCCAGGGAAGCGGCAATCGACCACTCCGGGTGGAACCGGCCCGCCTGCTGGACCTTCTGCAACTCCGGGACCTTCCCGGCGAACCCCTCCGCCTGGAGGGCATCGAAGAAGACCGCACTCATGTCGAGCGGCTTGGGCATGACCCAGTACCCGATGTCGAGCATCATCAACGCCCCGGGGCCGTACGCATCCATCGGGTTCGCGATCGCCTTGTGGTGGGCGAAATTGATCGCCCAGCAAATGATCCAGAACAGGAGCGTGCCGAACGCACACACGACACCGTTCCGGGTCCAGACGGCGAGGAAAGTCGAGACGGCATAGAAGATCGCGAAATTGATGGCCAGCAACGGCACCGCGAGCCAGTACGCCGGCGACCACACTCCCGTGCTCAACCCGAGCCCCAGCCAGGTGCTGCCGATGAACACGAAGGCCATGATGGTGACGAAAAACACGACGCCGGCATACTTCCCGAGGAGAATCGACCACCGAGGCGTCGGCTTCGCCAGCAGCACCGTCGCCGACTGCGGTTCGAGGAACCCGGGAAGAAACCCCGCCGTCCACAGGAGTGCGAGCAGAATCCCTGCGGTGTCTCCGACGAGCGTGGCCAGCCAAACCTGCAGGTGCCGCACCGCGTCTTCCCGGTTCCGCCCTAGCCGAGATTTCAATGACCCGAACCCGAAGCTGACCTCGCCGGAGATGACGCGAACCCCGTCGTGCTTCGCTTTCGCCACCCCCGCCAGGTAGGCCGCCTCCTGGACTTCCGGTGTGAGCTGGTCCCATTCCACCGGCAACGCGGCGATTTCGCCATCGAGCCCGTCCTCGCGAATGACTTCGACCCCCAGTTGAAGCAGCAGATTCGGCGGAAGCTCGGCCTTCTCCGCAAGCTTTTTCGTGCCGATCGACTTCGCTTCCTGCAGAAGTTCTTCCGGAACCAGCGTGAGATCCACCGGAATCGCCTGCAGCTTCCCGTTCGCCTTGAGGACTTCGAGGCCGAACAGAAGGCGATACCGGTCCGGCCCCGGTGCCTTCCAATCCGGAGAGGCGGCTCGTTTCCGCCCTTCCTCGAAGGCCTTATGCCGCTGTTTGACCGTGAGCCGGTCATAGTCGTGGGGGAGACCGCCAATCCCCCCCATGCGAACCAGTTCTTCCAGCCCCAGTCTGCGGACATCCTCCGGCTTCAACGCTGCTCGCACCTCCGCCTCGGACATAAACCGCTTCTCGTCCCCGGTCACCCGGACGCTGAAGCAGACGGCTGCGCACACCGCGGTCACCGCCAGAATGACCCAGAGAAGCCGGCTCGCGACGGCCTGCCGAAACGTGTCCCAGACCATCCACCGTACCGTGCGAATCGCCGTGGGCAGATTCATGACTCGGCCCCCTTCTGATACACGTCACGCAGGCCCGACTCCAGCGACCGCGGTTTCTTCGAAGACGGATCCACCAACAGATCCGCCGTTTTCCCCCGATAGGCCACCTTCCCCTGCACCACCACCGCGAGCGAATCGCAAAGTTCTTCCACCTCTGGCAACGCGTGGGTCACCAATAACACGGTCTTTCCAGCTTGATGGAACTCTCGCACGATTTCTCGCATCAACTGCTTTCCGAAAATGTCCAGACCCTCCGTCGGCTCGTCGAGAATGAGCAGATCCGGCTCGTTGATCAGAGCCTGGGCCAACCCCAACCGTTGCACCATCCCCTTGGAAAACCGGCTGATCGGCTCGCGGGATCGGTCCGCCAGCCCGACACGTTCGAGCAGTTTTGGCACTCGGGCAGAAAGAATCACCGAATCGATCCCGGTCAGTCCGCCGTAGAATCGCAGAACGTCCGTCGCCGAGTGATACCGCGGGAACGCATGATTCTCGTGCATGTAGCCGACGCGGGCCAAAGTCGACCGGTTCGAGATCGCTTCCCCGAGACGGGTGATGGTGCCCGAGGTCGGCCGGGTCAAACCGAGAAGCATCTTGACGAGCGTCGTCTTCCCCGCCCGGTTCGGCCCGAGCAGCCCGTACACCGATCCCCTGGGAATCTCGAGTGAGACTCCGCGAACAGCCTGCACCCCGGACCGGCCGAACATCCCGGTCGGGTAGAGTTTTTGGACATCCGAGAACGCGACGGCAGCCGGCGCCACGATGGAATTCCTCCTGGGTGTAATCTCGGACCAGTAACGAAAACGCCCGCCGGGGTCGGCGGGCGTTCGAGCCGATCTCGGCGGGGCCTACTCGATCAGGGTCACTTGCACCCCGGACTGGAAGATCCGTTCAAGGCAGGTCCGAAGCTTCTCAATCCGCCCCGCCGGGTTGCTCGAACTCACCGGTTGGGTCGGGTCCGGTCGCTGGTACGGCCCCACGATCACCTGGTCGGTCGGGAGGAAGGTATCGACTTCCGCACTGGTGTTCCCGATCTTCTGCATCCGGAGCAAGAACGTGTGAGCCGAATTCCACGTTCCGCTGTTGGTCGTCGGGAATCCTTCGAAGAGATAACCGAAACCGATGGAGTAGACACGGGCCGGAGCGTTCGGCAGAGAGTAACCCGCCTCTCCGGTTGTCGTGGTCGAGACGGGAAGGACCACTCGACGGGCAACTTCGCAGGCCATCTTACCCTGCGTGTTCAGACTTCCGCTCCCAGTCCCCGAGTATTCGGTGCTGGTTCCATTGGGGGTATACCGACTGTTTTTCCCCTCGGGTACGTAGTCCCAACCCTTGCTGTTGTTCGGAACCCCGTCCGTTTCGAAGATCACGATCTTCGACGCGCCAGTTCGACCCCGGAACCCATTGGCGGGATCGCCGTAGGGTCCTGCAGCATCAAATGGTGCGGATCCCACGTACGACGAGAGCAAGTTGTATGCGACCGACATCCCACTCTGAGGGTCGGTCGCTCCGCTCCCGTTCGGGATTTGGGTGGTGTTATTACCGAGATTGCCACCCGAATACGGACGATGCTCGGTCGTGGCCGTCGTCGGGTTGGGTTTCAACGCGGCGACTGTGTCTTTCCGGAAGAAAAGGGTGTTCTTCAGGGTAAACCAGTCTTGCCCCATCGGCGCCATCGGGTTGTCGAAGTGCGAACGGGCCGCGAAGAAGGACATTCCACAGGAATCGTTCGGGTGGTTGTTCTTGATGTCGTCCAGAACCGAGTTGATGGCGGCCTTCAACTGCCAGCACTGTGCTTCGCGGACGGTCCCGGACCACCAGGGACGGTCCTCCCCTTCCCGTTCGAGGAAGAGGGTCATGGTCAAGGGCCCGAACCAGAAGTGAGCCCGCGGCCGGTTGATGTTGTCCGAATAGTTCATGTAGGGTTTCGGATTCGGTCCGACACTCGGGGAGCTCGGGTCGAAGGCCGTCGTTGCGGTAGCACTCACCGAGACGGTGCCAAAGGGATACGAAATTTCCGTACCGGCAAGGAATCGCCCCGGCCAGTCGCCGTTGGTGCCGGTACGACCGTAAGTCCAGCTTGACCCGAGGTTGGAACCGTTCGTCGCTCCTACCCCGAGAATGTAGTGGATGTAGTGCTGCCAGAACCGGCGGTCGTCTGTGTCACCGGGCCCCGGGTCGTTGGGCATCGAGGAGTAGTACACAATCCGACCCGCACGAAGGTTGGTGGGAAGGACTTGGGGACCGGATTTGAGCCAGGCGATGATGGCCGCGTAATTGATTCGGTAGTATCCGGGAGTTCCGGAGACGCCATCGGCTCCCGGAGCGGTGGCCGCGGCACACAGAACCCCGCCGTCAGTGCCTGGTTGGAACAGGATCCGGTTGATCCGGTCGTCGTTGGTGAACTGATTCCCGTCCCCACGGAGGAAGAACCGTTTCCGCCAGTCGCAGATCCAGTTTCCGTTCACATCTTTCCGCGGATCGGTTGCGTTGGGTTGATCCGGCACGATGGGGCCAGTCGAAGCGGCACCCACACCGGGGTTGCCCCAGCGCGGGTCGGGCGGCCAGATGAAGAAGGTTTTGCCCCAGTAGCCTGGCCCCATCGAGAATCCCTTGAAACGCTCAGCAGTGGGTCGGAGACGAACCGTTTTCCCGCTAGCGGGAGTCGAACCGGAAACGTTGGTCCCGTTCGAACTGGAGCGAAGCCCGTTCGCGTGCGTGCTCCGCATGTCGAGGTCGTAACCGTAGTTTTCCCAGATGGCGTCGCGATAGTTATCGATGGAGTTCCCACCGTCGATCCGCTGAGTTCCGCTGCCGCCGAATTTCGAACTCACCGTCCCGTATACGCTCTGATTCGAGGCGTGAGCCGGGTCCGAGGCAGCGGCGGCGTTGGGGAAGGACCACCCGGTCAGTGAACGGCCCGCAGCAGACGTCAGGGTGAAGAGTTGCGAACCAAGCACATCCCCCGAGAGTGTCTTCACTCCCTTGTCGGTGAAGGTGGATCCGGACAGCGTGGACCAACGAGCGGTGGAGGAAGTCGACGGGTAAGTCGGTGCGGTCACAGAGGTGTCCGGCCCGAGTTCTCCGTTGGTTCGCATCCATTTATCGCCGACGTAGGCGATCGGCGAATCGCTCTGATCTTCGAAGTTGGGGGGTGCGGGGCAGGCGGCTATGGTCGAGTCGTACCCCCCGGTGGTCGGGGAGGCGACGCTGGCTTCCGTCTGGGTGAAGTCGTAAACCGCAGGCGTGAGGGTGGACGTCACGGCCCGGGTGAGAAGCTTCGGAGCCCACATCTTGAAGGCGTTCTTGACGGTGGTGCTTCCGTTGACGGTCCCCACAGCGGGATCCCCGGAAACGGTGTAGAAACCATCAACTTCCTCGGGCGTCCCCGAAATCTTGGAGGGTGGAGTGGGCCCCCCTTCGACCATCGGAGGACCGCCTTGTGTTTCCATGGTGAAGTTGGCTGGCGGCCGGCTTCCGTTCGAACCTTTATTCCAGAGGGGATTCGATCGGTTTCCGACCGTCCCGTGTGTGACGGTGTTCGCATTGGTTGTGCTGTAATAGGTATACCGTCCGTAGTGCCCAAACTTTGGGACATTCGGGTCCGGGTTCAAGAAGCCGCCCGTCCTCGGATTCGTGCCACCGCCGACTGCTGTATGCCAGTTCAAGGTCGAGTCGTAACCCATCGAACCGGAGAAGTCGAGGACAATCGCAATGTCTCGGGGCCGGTGGACGGCGATCGCGTCGGCACCGTTATCGAGTTGTGCGATCCCGAAAATCCCCATCCCGTTGAACTTGGCGAAGAACGTTTCGTGCGAGAGCCGAATGCTGGTCTGCACTGCCGTCCACGACCCGCCGCCCGCACTGCCGGCAGTTCCGGTGAACGCGGACGGTTCAAACACGCCGGCGGTGGTGTTGTAGGTGTATTTCCCCACCGTCACGGTGCGTTGGGCACTGGAAAAGTTGTTCTGCAGATACTGGTTGCTCTGAATGACCGTCTCCGCCCCCGACTTGGCATTGGCGAAGTTGTTGAAAGTCGAAGTGGACTTGTTGTTGAGGAGACGGGCACCGGTGAGTGCGGCAGCGTCGGCAGCCTGCTGGCACTCGGTGCGGACGACGGCCAGCATGCCCAGGTCGATGGCCAGGCTGATGAACGCGAAGAGCGCGACCGTGCAGATCGCGAGGATCGGGATAAAGGTCCCACGGCGGGACCGACTGATCGGACGGGCCTTCATAAAACCCCCGCTCGAAATTAAGAGAATTGGTCGATTCCGCCTGGCCTCCCCCGCGAGGCCGGGCAAAGTTATCCTTCGCTTCCCATCAGAACGATGATCCGGATCGGAACGGTCGAGTTCATCCGCAACAGGTTCGGCACCGACGGGATGTAGTTGCCGGAAATTTCGACGGCGATCCGTTCGGTGAAGGCCGCCGCGTTCCAGTCGACCGTTCTTGAAACGGGTGTATAGTTTGGCGGAACGGGTGCCGCGTAGCCGGGCTTGGGCTGAATCGTGGGCGGATCCCGAAACATCAGGGACGAGTCGCAGGGGTAAACGCGAATCGCGCACCCCTGAATCTGCCGATCGGTGCCGCCCATCCTCTGGATCGTGTGGCTGACGATACTGGGGTAAGTGCGACCGCCGATGGTGGTGGCCTGGGTATCGAATGTTGCAGGTTTACTCACATTCACCGAGGCGTAGCGAGCACCATCGCGGGCAGCGTTGGTAGCGATGTGCAGAACCATCAGGTAGCGGGCGTACTCGAAGATCCCAAACAGAAACATGAAGAAGATCGTCAAGCAGAGTGCCACCTCGACGATGGCGGCACCTCCGCGGCGATGCTTCGGAGACCGACTCGGGCTGGCGATCATGGGAACGCTCCAGATCAAATGTGGTCGATGCGAGAATGTCTCAGGGTGCCGGGGACACCGACGGCAGCCGGGTTTTGATCAAGAACGAATCGTCCACCATCATCTGCCATTGCACCGTGAAGCCAACGTCGGTCGGGTTCACGACTCCAAGATTGATCCAGCGAACTTTCGCGAACGGGATCGTGGTCGAGAGCTGGAATCTCTGCTGCTTCACACCCTTGAAGGGCTGAGCCGTGCTCGAGTTTGGCTCGGCGGGTGCTGTGGGGGGAGACTGGTCCCCGCTCTCGACGGTCGAAATGGTCGCTGTCGTGGACGGCCCCTGAGGTGCCGGCACGGACGCACCGTTCTCATCCACTGTGTTCGGTTGATCCAGCCATCTGAACTCCACCCGGATATCGTCCCAGTCCAGGGAGTTGAGTCCGGCACCGTGAAGGGACTGGTGGATGGTGGATTTCACGTTCGGGAGTCTCGCCACAGAGTTTTCGGTTGTTCCGTTACCTGGTTTGTAAGCAACCACAATCTGAGTGTAAGCCCCGGTCGAACCAATGGTGAAACCTTGAGAGGCCAGACGGGCCCCTTCCCGGGTCGCATTGACCACCACCTGCTGGACGTGAACAAGTCGGCCAACTTCCCATACGCCGAGCATCAGCGGGACGAGGACGAGATTCATCACTACTGCCATCTCGACCGCAGCCGCACCACAGCGGCGACGGGAAACGGGAGCTTGTTGGAGACCGCGTGTTGCGAGCATTGGCCACCTAACCTCGTTGGAGCCGCAGCAGAACTGGCGAGTTCTGCGACTCGGGATCGGGGACCGCAAACCAGAAAATGAGCCAGAGTAAACGGCGACACTACTGTAGAACAGATTTTCGCTCGCGTAAACTGCGGACTGGCGATTTTCCAATCCGTCGCGGAATCCAGGGCTAGCCAGGATCCAGATTGTCGGTAATTTTCTGTACTAGGTTAAGTTGTTGCGAATACACTGTGTGAATCTCCTGAAGCTGTTTGCACTCCTCTCCCGCCTGCACCGGCTCGGTGTTGTGAGGTTCCGGTCTCGATGAGCCGGCCTGCCAATTTACGCGATATCGTCGAGGTGATCCGCCGAAGTCGGCTGATCGATGACCGTCGCCTGGCCGACGTCCTCCGGGATGCTCGATCGGGCGAATCGGATGCTCCGTCTCCGGATGGTCTGCTGAATCGACTGATCGCCGACGGTCTTTTGACCCGTTTCCAGGCCGATCAGCTCGCGATCGGTCGGTGGAAAGGCTTCACAATCGGCAGCTACAAACTTCTCGATAAACTCGGTTCCGGCGGTATGGGGCGAGTTTTCCTCGCCGAGCACAGTGTGCTGGGGAAGCGGGTTGCCATCAAGGTTCTGGAGACGAAGCTCGCGGCCGATCCCGTTGCCCGCCAACGGTTTACCCTGGAAGCCCGTGCCGCCGCCGCCCTCGACCACCCGAATATCGTCCATGTCATCGATCTGGAAGCCGACGCAGATCCCCCGTACATCGTGATGGAATATGTGGAGGGGATCACCCTCCAGGCTGCGGTGCAGAAATCGGGGCCGCTCAATCCCGGGACGGCCGCCTACTGTGCCCGACAGATCGCTCTCGCCCTGCAGCTCGCCTACGAAATTGGGCTCGTCCACCGGGACATCAAGCCGGCGAACCTCCTGATCGACAAGCGGGGAATCGTCAAGGTCCTCGATCTCGGCATCGTCCGTATTCCCGGCGAATCCCTCACGATGGAGCTCGCAGCTCAGCCGATCCTCGGAACTGCCGATTACCTCGCCCCGGAGCAAGCCGTCGATAGCTCGAATGTCGACACCCGGGCGGACATCTACGCACTTGGGGGAACGCTCTACTACCTTCTCTCCGGGAAGCCGCCGTATGCCGACGGGTCGGCGGCCCTCAAGTTGGCCCGGAAACAGGTTGCGGATCCACCCTGGATTGGCCGGGTTCGACCCGACGTTCCGGAAGGGCTGGCGAATGTGATCCACCGGATGATGGCTCGTTCCCCGGCAGATCGGTATCCGACCCCCAGTCTCGCGGCCGAGGCGCTTGCGCCGTGGTCGATGCCAGATTCCGGATTCCCGCAGAATCTGCTCACCGGTCAACGTTCTCCGACCGGCGACTCCCAACCCCGTTTTTCCGGCCCGCCAAGCCCGCCAAGCGGAAACTTTGCCACCGTCGGAACTGCCCCCGGGTCCTCGCCCGGCCAGTATGTCGCCGACACCAGCGGTTTCGGGGTTAACGCACAGGATTTCTCGTCCCACAACGGATTCCCTGTCCCGGGTTCCGGCTACATCCCGGGCGCCAACGGAAACGGACACGGTTCCGGTCGGGGGCTTCCGCCCGGTTCCGTGACCTGGGCCCAACCCGCATCGATCGCACAGCCCTCTTCCCAGGTGAGCTGGAACATCCCGGCTCCAGTTCCGACCGGTCCGCGAACGACTCCCCTCGCGGGTACCGGGACCATACCGGTCGTCGCCATTCCAGCGGCTGCCTACCATCCCGCGGAACACGACTCGACACTGGAAATGATGGCCCCGACGGTAGTGGAGCCGACACCGACTCGCCCCCGGCCGGTCGAAAAGTCCGACAATACAGCCCTCTGGCTTGCGATCGGCGGGTCCGGGCTCGCATTCCTGGCCGCCGTAGTCACGGTCTACTTCTTCTTTTTCTCGAACAGCGTAACCCCCAACGTTCTCCCCTCGACTGGGAAGGAAACACCTCCGGCCACTCCCCCGAAAATTGCGGTCCCGCGCGGCGTCTACGCCGTCATGAAGAAACCCGCGGACCAACCAAACGTATTCCAGTCGGTTCGCGACGCGATGCGGGCCGTGTCACGACCTCACCACCGAATCGAGATCTGGGACGACACCTGGGAAGAACGACTTTCCACAGAAGGTCTCACGGTGGCGAATGATCTGACGATCACCGGCCGGGACGGGAAACGGGTGGTCTGGCGTGGCCCTTCGCTCGGCCCCCTGCCGTCCCAGCTTCCGGGTCAACCCCCGCCCCAGCATCCACCGCTCGTTTCAATCCCCGTTGCGAAAGGGCTCCGGTTCGAGAACATCGAATTCGACGGAGGAACCAACTACCACGTCTGCCTCCAGCTCGGCGGAGAAAATCTGACTCTCCGGAACCTGCTGGTTCGGGGCTTCCTCAACACCGCGTTCTCGATCAACAGCACCGGCAGTGAAGAAACCCCCAACGTCATCGAGGACTGCCGAGTCGGAATGCCGCCCGGGAAAGCCAGCCCCAACGGGGCGATCCGTCTCACCGGAGGCTCGTACTACACGATCTCCAATAGCCGGGTCGAGGGTCAGTACCTGTCCTGTGTGGCGATCGAAGCCCCGATTCCGGGCATCCGCATCGAACGCAACCGCTTCCAGGGGGTTCTCCATTACACTCGTCTCATCGATTTCCTACCTGCTTCGATGCAACCGCTCCCGACTCAGCCGGGTCACGGTGAGCCCCCACAGGCGAACCCGCCAATGACAGGGGCAGTCATCACTCGCAACGTGTTCGCGGACAGCCACCTGGGGATCCAGTTCGGGGGAATGCCAGCAACTCCAAAACCCGATCAATTTACGATTACCGGGAATCTCTTCGACCGGGTCTCGTTTCTGGCTATGACCAACTCTCCGTTGATGCAAATCGAACGTTCCGATGTCCGACGACGTTGGATCTGGGATTCCCAGTGCGAGCCCAATGCCCCGGGGGCAACCGCTCCTCGCGGCTTTCGGTGCAGTTTCACGGTTCCCGAAAACCCAGTTCAGGCGAGCCGAACCGTTCTGGATATCGGAAGTTCCGGGACCGTTTCCATTTGGGTCAACGGAAAGGCCGTGCTACAAGACCGATGCTTTGGATATTCGACCGAGTCCGTCGACCTCACTGCCCAAGTGAAGCCGGGCCAGAATACACTCGCCGTTCTCGTGAAGCATCTCCCGCCGTCAGATTTTGGGGTTCCCGCAGGGGCGGAAATCTACAACTGGTATCCAAGACCGTGCTGGACCGGCCGGATTCGCATCGGGAATCCGACAGCCACAAACGGGCGAATCATCAATTTCCCGAACCAGCTCGTCACTTTCGCCGCTTCCAAGCTCTGGAAGGTCCAGGTGAACCCGCCCGAGAAATGGGAAAGCCCGGATTTCAACGATGCAAACTGGGAACAGGTCGTGGATGTGATCCACCCCGCCGGTGTCCCTTACAACTCGCCCATCCTCTGGTCGCCAAGGGGTGACATTGCCCGCCCCGGGTTCGATGCCGCCTTCAAGGTTTCTGGCAACGTGGTCCATCTTCCGACGCCGGCTGGAAATGTGTATCAGGTTGGCAACGAGAACCTTCCGTCCCTGCGAGCGGTTCGGCTCTTTTTCAAGGCCCCCGAACTGCCCCGTGATCCGAATGACGATCAGACGTTCCTTCGCCACAAAGATTCCGATGTGCCGGAGAAGTTCCGCAACACCTTTGGCATCCCTCGCGAGTAATTCCACCCCCGCCGCCTCACCGTCGCTAAACTATCCGCACCCACCAACCCTCCACGGGGAGTCTCGGATGCGTCCGCTGCTGCTTTCTGTTGGCCTGCTCCTCCTTCCCACCCCGATCCTCGCCGCCGACTGGCTCGAATTCCGCGGCCCGGACGGGAAAGGAACCTACACCGGCCCCGCCCTTCCCACGAAATGGGGCACCGACACCAACGTCGTCTGGAAGGCCGCCGTCCCCGGGAAAGGGTGGTCATCGCCCATCGTGATCGGGGATGACGTCGTGCTGACCACCGCGGTTCCATCCAGCGATTCCGATCCGAAACCCGACTATTCCCTGCGGGTGTTGTGTTTCTCGGCGAAGGATGGCTCGAAGAAGTGGGAGAAAGAAATCTTCGTGGAGGAAGGCAAATCCGCCCCGCTTCCGCACAAGAAGAACAGCCACGCCAGCCCGACACCGGTCTCGGACGGGAAGCTGATCTTCTCCCATTTCGGCCACATGGGGACGGCCTGCCTCAAACGCGATGGTACGGTCGTGTGGAAAACGCAGAAGTTGAAGTTCAACCCCGTCCACGGTAACGGTGGCTCGCCGATCCTCGTCGGGGACAAACTCATCATCACCTGCGATGGCAAGGATGACCCCTGTGTCGCCGCCCTGGACGTGAAGACGGGCGAGGTCGCTTGGAAGACGCCGCGAGAAAACGGCACCAAGTTCCTCTTCTCATTCGCGACCCCGCAGGTGATCGAGCAGGACGGCAAGAAGGTCATCGTGGCCCCGGCGAGCCATGCGGTCATGGGTTACGAACCCGAGACCGGCAAGGAACTGTGGCGGGTGAAGTATCCGAAACCGGGCTGGAGCGTCATCACCCGGCCGGTCTTCGGGCATGGCCTGCTCTACGTTTGCACCGGTTACGTGAACCAGCACCTGATGGCGTTCCCCCCCACAGGTTCCGGTGATCTGACGGAAAAAATCGTCTGGAAAACCCCCAAGCACGCCCCGAACACTCCGACCCCGTTGCTGATCGGCAGCGAACTCTACACCATCGCCGACGATGGCTTCATGAACTGCTACGACGCCAAGACCGGCAACCTTCACTGGAGCGAACGCCTCGCCGGCCGGGGCTACTCCGCCTCGCCAATCACGGATGGCAAGAACATCTACGTGACCAGCGAAGAGGGCGTGGGCCAGATCATCGAGGCGAAAAAGGAGTTCACCGAACGGGGCAAGTTCGACCTTGGCGAAAAGACCTTCGCCACGTTCGTTCCCGTCGACGGTGCCCTGTACGTGAGAACAGAAACGCAACTCTACAAGTTCGCGGAGAAGAAGTGATTTTCTCTTCATACCCACGCAGGATTTCTGAGATTTCGGAAGGGCGAGGCTCCTGCCGAGCCACGTTTCCTCGGAAAAGCGTTCGATTCTTGCCCTGGAAGCGCGGCTCGGCAGGAGCCTCGCCCTCCCGTTAATCCCCGGTAAGTCGGCTCGATGGGAATTCTCGCCACGCCAAACCCCCGAGCGTCAATCTTTGGGGAGGGCTCCTGCCGAGCCGAGATTCAGGGGGAGGGATGTACTTTTCGTCCAGAGAAAGCGCGGCTCGGCAGGAGCCTCGCCCGCCCGTAAATCCGTGAAAAAGTTCGAGCCTCGCCCGCCCGTAAATCCTTGAAAAAGTTCGAAACCTCGGCTGTGGTCCTCTATCCCCTCTCCGGTTCGCCATGATTGATCTGCGCTCTGACACGGTCACCCGGCCGACGCCGCCGATGCTCGCTGCGATGCTGGCGGCGGAGGTGGGGGATGATGTCTTCGGGGAAGATCCGACCGTCAATCGGCTCGAAGAACGGGTGGCGGCGTACCTCGGGAAAGAGGCGGCCGTCTTTGTCCCCTCCGGGACGATGTCGAACCAGATCGCGATCCGCGTCCACTGCCGGCCGGGGGACGAGATTCTTCTGGAGGCGAACTCGCACATCTACATCTGGGAAGCGGGTGGCCCAGCCGTCCTTTCCGGGGCGACGTGCCGGACCCTCGAGGGCACCGACGGGATTCTCACAGTCGAGCAGTTCGCCGGGAAGATCCGGCCGGACGATCAGCACGCCGTGCGGACACGCCTGGTGTGCCTGGAAAACACGCACAACCGCGGCGGGGGAACGATCTACCCCATCGAGACCGTCCGGGCGATCTCCGGGTGGGCTCGCAAACACGGGCTCGCGATGCACCTCGACGGAGCCCGCCTCTGGAACGCGATCGTGGCCACCAGCGTTCCCGCACCCACCTGGGCGGCCGAGTTCGACACCGTTTCCGTCTGCTTCAGTAAGGGACTCGGAACCCCCGTCGGCTCGGCACTGGCGGGACCTCGAGACCTGATTCGGCAGGCCCGGCGGGTCCGGAAACTCTTCGGCGGGGCGATGCGGCAAGCCGGGATTCTGGCGGCGGCGTGCCTCTATGCGATGGACCACCACATCGACCGCCTCGCAGAAGATCACGCCCACGCGAAGCTTCTGGCCGACGCGGTCGCGGAGGTTCCCGGGCTGACCCTGACCCCGAAACGGGTGCAATCGAACCTCGTTTGGGTAGAAGTTTCCCCGTCACTCGGCACGGCGCGCGAAGTCGCGGATCGCCTTCTGGCGGGCGGCGTCCGGGTCGCGGCGCTCGGGGATCAGGTCATCCGAATGTGCACGCACCACGATGTGTCCCGGGCCGACTGCGAGCGGGCCGCCGCGGTCATCCGGGGTCTGGCGGGGAAGCGGGGGTGAGATCGTCTTCCCGGGACCATGACGTGCCCACCGCTGGTCCGGCCGTGACCAGCGAAGTTCCGCAGACCTCAGAAATCCCCACGAAATTCGCGTTTCTCGCCCGGCACGGCAGTTGCCGACACTCCGCCAACTCCCCACGAGAAGGGTCTACCATGCTTCCCCGCCCCGCCCTGGTTGCCGGCTGTTTCGCCGTTTTCGCTACTGGCACTCTCTTCCTCGCTGCACCTGCCGCCGACCCGAAGGAGCCGAAAGACGCGAAGGCTGCCAGCTCCCCGCTGGAGAAGATCAAGGCCGGGAAAACGACGAAGAAGGGGAGCGAGCCGAAGAAACCCGAAGTTCTTGCCCTGCTCGGGGAGCGCGATTCCCGAGTCGATTGCGGGGCGTTCGGGCTCAACGGCAAGTACCTCGCCATGGGCGGGCCCGGCGATTCCATCGTCGTTTGGGACTTCCCCGAGATCCGGAAGATCGCAACACTCCGCAACCCGGAAACCGTCTGCCTGGCGTTCTCGCCAAGCGGGAAACTGCTCGCAGCGGGGGATTCGCAGGGAACCGTGAAGCTCTGGCGGGTTTCCCCCGGCTCCTTCACCCTCGCCGCGACCGTGCCCAACGCCTCGAAGGAAGGGCCGATCTGGTCCCTCGCGTTCTTCCCCGATGGCAAATCGCTGGCCACCGGCGGCTCTGATGGGCTGATCAAGATCTGGGACGTGACCAAATCCCGGCCGACGACCAAAGCCACGCTCACCGGGCACAAGAGCCAGGTCCGCAGCCTCGCGATCAGTGCCGACGGTGCCCTGCTCGCGTCCGGCGGGTGGAAAGACGAGTCGGTCAAGCTGTGGGATGTCTCCGCGGCCAAGCCGCCGTTGACCCACTCGGAGTCGTACAAGAGCCTCGTGACCGCGGTTTCGTTCGCCGGAGAGGGAAACAAGCTCGCCGTCGGGGCCGCCGACGGCAAGGTTCGGCTCTACGACGTCGAGGCGGGAAAGCTCAAAAACGAGAAGGTCATTGCCGCGAAGAAGGACAAGGTCGCCGGCCTGGTTCTGGACCCAAAGGGGGAAACGGTGATGGTCCTGGTCTACTGGGACGCCAGCGAGGATCGGCTCTACCAGTACAACCTCGCGGGGGAATTGCTCTACGAGGGGGGCTACGGTCAGCGAATCCAGGGGCTTGCGGCGGCACCCGACGGCAGGCACTTCGCCGCCGTCCACGAACGCAACGCTTCGCTGGTGAGGCTTCCGGAAGCGAAGCCGAAGAAGTGAAAAAACACGACCCCGGTCGACGGTGGCCGACCAGGGCGGGATTGACGGTGAAGTTCACTTCTCGCCGCGGAACCGTTCGAGGGACCGTTGCAGATCCTCGGCTGCGTTGGAGACGCCGTTCTTGAAGTCGTCCCACGCATCTTTCGCTGCGGGTTTCGCGTTGTTGAGCTTCTCGGCGAGTTGTTCCCGTTTCTTCTTCAACTCGTCGATCTGCTGTTGCAGTTTGGACTTCGAATCCGCTCCGGAGGATTTCGCCTCCCGTTGCAGTTCGGCGATGCGGTCATCCACATCTTCGAGGACATCGTTCATTTTCGCCTGATACTGCTGCTTCTTCTCGAAGGAGTACCCCTTGGCGGTGTTCCAGGCGTCCTGGATTTCGCGAGTCAAATCGCCAGCGGTGTCACCCGAGGTGCGCAAGGAAATGACGTGATTCCCCATGGCGGCCTTTTCGAACATCGCCCGGACGCGTTGACCCTTCTTCACCTGATCCAGTCGGCCGGGGTTTCCCTTGATCGAAATCTGGGTCAACTTGTCGGTGTACAGGTGGATATCATTTCCGCTCGCGGTCGTGACGACGAGTTTGCCGGTGGCGGCGTCGTAGTCCTTGATCTGGCCCCGGATCAGCGCCTCGTCGCTGGCGGCGGACGCTCGCCCCGCAAGACCCAGGAACGTGGCGAGAATGGCCAAGATTAATCGATTTCCGAGACTTCGGTGCATGGATGAGCCTCCTGTTGGGAGTAGAAAGGCGACCGATTGTCGCCTGACCAAACGAAACAGGGGCAAATCGGATGCCTGTCGACGCGTGATTGTCAGGAGGTGCCGAAAATCGGAAACATCTCCCGATTCTCTGACAGTGAGGAACGTCAGGGTCTCCGACGATTTCCGGGGCGATGGACGGGTTCGGGCAGCGGGGTTTCGAAAATCCGAAGAAACTCATCCCGGTCCGCGGCGGAATCGATTGGCTTCTCTCCCGATCCGGCGGGGTCCGGTTCCGATTCCGGGCGTTCCGATAGCGGCTCGATCAGCCAGTCCGTGAAACTTTGGCACGACCACCCGCGAAATCCCCGTCGCCGGGCCGACTCGTGGAGCCGACCATCGTTCGAAACCACCACCAGCCCCGATGATCGCGGCTCGGCGAGGATCAGAGACTCGATGAGATCGTCGGCGGTCTGGCGGAACGCAAACTGGACCCGGATTCCCCGGTGATTCTCCTCCCGCGAATCGCGCTGACTTTGCTGGGCATCGAAAATCACCCGGGAGGTCGCGGTCCCGTTTCGGAGACGCGGCGAGTCGGCGAGCCAGTCAAGCAACCGATTCCGAGCGATCCGCAACTGCCCCGGCGGAAGCTGCCGATGAGCCAGCCCCGTCGCATGCATCAGGTTGTAGCCGTCGATCAGGAAGTACACAAATCACCCGGAACTGCTCCCTATCACTGACACTATCACTGTTCTCGCATGGAAAACAGTGATTGTGGCAGTGTCTTTGATAGCGAAGAAGGTTCCTTCTCCCGCTCGCGATCACTCGATGGTGAACGTGAACTGACCGTCGGGCCCCACCGCGAGCTTCACTGCGGTCACCGATTTCCCCTCGGCCATGCGGGTCAGAATCTCGTTCGAGATCAGGGGCAGGACGGTGCCGGTGATGATGTGGTCGACGTTCCGGGCCCCGCTTTCCACCTCGGTGCAGCGGGCGACGATCGTGTCCACGACGGCGGGCTCGTAGGCGAAGCTGGCTTTGTGGTTGTCGCGGAGCCGATCGCCGATCTTCTTGAGTTGCAACTCGATGATCTTCCGCAGCACCGCTTCTTTGAGCGGGAAATAGGGGACGACGTTCATCCGGCCGAGGAGAGCGGGCTTGAAGGTCTTGAGGAGATCCGGGTGGAGAACCTCGGCGAGGCCGGCGGCGTCGGGCATCGTTTCCGGGTCCGCGCACGCCTTCATGATCGTGTCCGTGCCCGCGTTCGAGGTCAGGAGGATGATCGTGTTCTTGAAGTTCACGTCCTCCCCGGTGTCGTTCTGGAGAACGCCCTTGTCGAAGACCTGGTAGAAGATTTCCTGCACGGATTCGTGGGCTTTTTCGACCTCGTCGAGGAGGACGACGGAGTACGGGCGGTTCTTGACAGCGTTGGTGAGGACGCCCCCCTCGCCGTAGCCGACGTAGCCCTTCGCGGAGCCGGTGAGGCGGGAAACCTTGTGGGATTCCTTGTACTCGCTCATGTTGATGATGACCATGTTTCGGTCGCCGCCGTAAAGGAGGTCGGCGAGTGCCATGGCGGTTTCGGTTTTGCCCACCCCGGAAGGGCCGACGAGGAGGAAGACGCCGACGGGTCGGCGAGGGTCGCCGAGGTCGGTGCGCGCGGTGCGGATGCTCTGGGCGATGGCGGAGAGGGCGTGGTCCTGGCCGACGACCCGTTCGCTGAGGCGGTTTTGCAGGTGGAGCAGGGTTTCGATTTCGTTGCGAACCATCTTCCCGAGGGGGACCCCGGTCAGTCGGGCGACGACCTCGGCCACCGCTTGCCCCGCGACCACCGGGTACACGAGCGGGGATTCCCCCTGGACCTTGGCGAGTTCCGCGGTCAGTTTCGCGAGTTCTTCCACACTGGCCGGGTCGGCCTGGCCGGATTCGGGAATCGCCTCGAGTTTGTCGCGAACCGCGTGGATTTGCTCGACGAGCTTCTGCTCTGTGGCGAGTTGCTGCTGGAGTTCCGCGGTTCGTTTCTCGGCCGCCTCTTTCCGCGATTTCAGGTCGGCGAGTTTCTCCGGATTCCCCCCGGAAACCCGGCCTTCACGTTCCAGGAACGTGATCTCCTTGGTGAGGTACTCGACCTCGCGGAGGGAATCTTCGAGGGCCGGCGGGGTCGCCAGCTGGCTCAGCGACACCCGGCCGCACACCGTATCCAGCAGGCTCACCGCCTTGTCCGGAAGCTGGCGGTCGGGCATGTACCGGACGGACAGGCGGACGACCTCGGTGATCGCGTCGTCCATCACGCGGACCTTGTGGTGTTTCTCCAGAATCGGCACCAGGCCGCGGAGCATCCGGACGGCGACGGGTTCGCGTGGCTCCTCGACCCGGACAAGCTGGAAGCGACGCTTGAGGGCGGCGTCGGTTTCGAAGAATTTCTTGTACTCGGCAAAGGTGGTTGCCGCGATCGTGCGGAGTTCTCCGCGGGCCAGCGGCGGTTTGAGCAGGTTCGCAGCGTCGTTCTGGCCCGCGGCCCCGCCGGCGCCGATCATGGTGTGCGCCTCGTCGATAAACAAAATCACCGGTGTCGGCGACGATTTCACTTCCTGGATCACCGCCTTCAAACGGTTCTCGAATTCGCCTTTGACGCCGGCCCCGGCCTGGAGCAGACCGAGGTCGAGGGAGCGGAGGTCGACGTTCTTCAGGGGAGGCGGGACATCGCCGGCAGCGATCCGCAGGGCGAGCCCCTCGACGACGGCGGTCTTCCCGACGCCCGCCTCGCCGGTGAGGATGGGGTTGTTCTGCCGACGCCGGGTGAGGATGTCGATGACCTGACGGATTTCTGCGTCCCGGCCAACGACGGGGTCGATTTTGCCCGCCTTCGCGTTGGCCGTCATGTTGACGGTGAACTGATCGAGGGACGGGGTTTTCGACGAGCCGGCCGGGGCGGGTTGGCCGTCCGG
Organism: uncultured Alcaligenaceae bacterium; assembly: GCA_964552815.1. Lineage (GTDB taxonomy): Bacteria > Planctomycetota > Planctomycetia > Gemmatales > Gemmataceae > CAYUHJ01. The sequence goes on from CAZKIQ010000010.1 coordinate 37,299, forward strand.
ACCAGGTGCGGCGGACGATGCGGCGGCAGCGGCGGCCTGCTCCGATTCGACCGAGTTGATGTGCGGGAGCAGGTCCTTCAATTCCCGTTGCAGCCGTTCTCCGCCGATCTTCGCGAGTTCCGGAACCACCGTCGTCGTCCGCGCCGACAGCGAGCGGTCGGTGAGCAGGGCCGTCAGGAGGTACGCCGTGCGAATCTGGCCTGCTCCGTATTCCAGGGACGCGAGCACCCATGCCTCCCGGACGGCATCGAGGATGTCCGGCGAGAGGTCGGGGGCCCGGCTGTTTCCAGTCTTAAACTTGCCCGCCGCCGTCTCGAGTTGCTGCCGGACCTTCGCCGGGTCGAGGTCGTACTGCTTGAAGATCGGCGTCAGGTCGTTGTCCACCGCTTCGGTCAGCTTCAGAAGCCAGTGTTCGAGTTCGACGTGGAAGTGGGTTCGGGAAAGGCACAGACCCGCGGCTCCTTCCAGGGCCCGTTTGCAGGTGGAGTTCAACTTCTCGAACAACGAACGAGGATTGACCGCGGCCATGGGGCGAAATCTCTTGGGGAGGAACGAGGTTGGGAAATTTCCGGGAAAGAAGAAGTTTCAGGGTGTTTCAACTACCCGACGAGTTCGCCGGGCGCCAGGCTCTTGCGGGGGACGACGTAGAGCGTGAAGCGGAGCGTCGGGGTCTGGCCGGCGACCTGGACGGTGAGATCCCGCTGGCCGTGGATGCTGCCGGCGATCAGGTTTTCGTTGAGGCGGATCGCCAGGGATAGCGACTTCTGCACGGCGGTCCACTCGGTCGCGGTGGCATCGGTGGCAAGCTGGAAGTAGGTGACGCCCGAGGGATGCGGGAGCGACCGGGGCACGGATCTCACGGGGGTAAACCGCAGCCCCTCCCGGCCATCCCGGAAGATCGCGTCGACACGCTCGGAACTGCCGACCTTCATGTCGAGCACCCCGGGCTGGGTGAGGACGCGGATCAACTCGTCGCCGGAAAGCGTGCTCTGGACGGCGATGTAGATCTGCCAGGTCGACTCGATCCAGGCGGCCTCCAGGGCGACTTCCATCCGCAGACCCGCCCCCACGAAGGGCCGGCTCTTGTAGTCGGGTTCCACGAACACATCGAGCAGCGCGTCGATGGATCGCTTCAGGAAGAAGAGCGAGCCGCCGATATCGTCGTGGTCGTAACGCGGCAACGGCGGCGGTCGGCGGGACGGCCCGAAGAGAGCCAGTTGCCCGACACCCCGGCACAGCTCGAGGTACGCTGTCACCGGGTGGAGCCCCGGGGTAAACGCGAGCCCGGCCAGCAACGCGTAGAGTTCGTTGAGCGCCCGAAGCTGCGCACCGACTACCACGTCCGCCTGGTTTCCCCCCTCGAATGCGAGCCCCCGATCGAGAACCTGCCCGGCGAGGACGTCGATCTTCGTGCCGACGCGGTCGTAGATGGCTTGCAGGATGTCCCGAGACAGGGCGGGCCAGGTCTCGCAGCCCAGCACCGGCGGGATGTAGCCGGTCTCGAATTCGGGGCGACCGTCGGCCCGGCTCGACCGCACGATTCGGGCGATCGGCAGCACCGAGTACCCGGACAGGTCCTGCCCGGAGGTCAGAAGTTGCACGTTCAACCGGCGAACCACCACCGCCTCGCGGTCGTCGGCGGCGTTCTCGTCCTCCAGTTCCTGGGATTCGAGCCGATACCGGGCCAGAGCCATCCCCGATTCGACCTCCGAGACGTTGTTGCGGCCCAACTGGAGAACCGGAATCGCCAGGTAGACGGTGACCCGGGGGCCGCGTTCGAGGGCTGGCTTCACGTCGAGCGGGGGGAGGGTGGTGTCCTCGGGGATCTCGACCACGGTTCCGTCCGGCATCCGGGCGCGGAGTCGGCGGATCAGGAAACGCGAGTTCGCCAGGGCATCCGGGTCGATATCCAGAACCCGGCAACCCCACCCGTAGACGGCCAGCGTGTCGGAGAGGAGTCGAGACTGGTAATCCGCGTGGCGGGTGGCAGCCTGGAGGTGATGGGGTCGAAGAAACAACCCTTCGTGCCAGTGGACCGCTCGAGTGGACATGTATTGTCGCCCCTGGATCGGGGATTCGGGGAGGTACAGCATCGGAGCCGACGGGAACTCGGTTGATATAATCATCTCCCGGTGTGAAGCAAGAACTGCCGGAAATCGCCCGATGAGCGACGAGACAGCGATCTTCGTCTACCCCGTTTTCGAGTCCGCGTTGCGGGTCCGGGAGCAACTGGCCGGCGGTCGCGCCCTCGAGTTCGAGCGGGAGCACGCCCGGTTGAAGGAATTGCTCTCCTCGGCGACGGTCAACTCGACGATCGGTCCCCGACCCGAGGGACGCGGAAGCACGTCGATGGTCGGATTCCTGGGCGTTCGCTACGCACTCGTGTGCTGGGCCGACGAGATCTTCACGCAATTCCCGAGCTGGCGGGATCGCTGGAACGAGCGGAAGCTCGAGGTCGAACTGTACGGCACCAACGACCGGGCCTGGCGGTTCTGGGATCAGGCCAAGCTTGCATCGCGGGCGGCGGATCTCGACGCGCTCGAGACGTACTTCCTCTGCGTGCAACTCGGGTTTCGCGGGACGCTCGGCGACGACCCGAACAAGCTCCGGGAATGGGCGGACGTGACGCGGGAATCGCTCCGCGAGTTGGCGGTGCCGGAATCCCCGTTTGACCTGGAACCGGACCCGGACTTCGATGCACCCCCACGGAAAGCGGAGCAGCGCTTCGAGCGGATGCTGGGTGTGGCCGCATCCGTCGCACTCTTGTTGATTCCTCTGGCGGCGTTCCTCCTCGTCTCACGGCTCGGCGGACGCTGAGATCCGCGACACCACCCGGACGCACCGACCCCTCTCATGATCACCCTCTTGCGCTGGATCTGGTCGAAGATCGCCAAGTTTTTCACCCTGCTCCTCCCGATGCTGGGGCACTCGGCGAGCGGGTTGCGACCCTGGCTCTTCTGGATCCTCCACGTTGTGGTGCTGGGCGGTGTTCTGCTCGGGCTGTGGTGGGTCAACGAGCGATACGACCTCGCCCGGTATGTGGAGGCACCGACCAACTGGCTCGCCCACGTCTGGCTGCCGCTGCTCGCGCTGATTTTGTACGCCAACGCGTGGACGGCGGTCTTCCTGTGGCGGACGCTTCGCCCCCTGGCCCGGCCATCCCCGTTCCCGGACATCGACCAGGCCTGGGAAGAGGAGCGATCGAGCGCGGAGCGGGCGGGGATCCACATCAACCGCTTGCCCGTCTTCCTGATCGTCGGCCGACCGGTGGGAGATATTCCCGCTCTTTTCGAGGCGGCACGGGTCAAGGTGACCGAGTATTCTGCCCCCGGGTTTCCACCGGTCCGATTGTTCGCAAGCCGCGAGGCGGTCTTCGTGGCGTCCGACGAGTGTTCTCTGCTCGGAAGCCTGGCGGGGATGGCGGCGGTGGAACCCGGGGAGGAGTCGGAGGAGACGACCGAGCCGACCCCGCCGACGATCGCGGTTCCGTCACTCGCCGCCGACGCAGATTCCCCGCCGGAACCCGAGGCGACTCCGGTCCCGGCGGTGCCATTGGCGAAGGATCCCGCCCGGATCGCGCTACTGACGGCGCGACTTCGCCACCTCTGCCATCTCATCCGGGAAACCCGGCGACCGCTCTGCCCGATCAACGGGATCGTTCTGCTTGTGCCCGAAACTTGCACCCGGACCTCCGCCCTGGCGAACCAGGCGGGCTACTTCGCGGCAGAGGACCTGCGGGCGGCGGCCGAGGTGCTGCAACTGCGCTGTCCCGTGGTGGGAATCGTCTGCGATTGCGAGCAGATCCCGGGTTTTGACGAGTTCCTCAAGCGAGTTCCGATGGCCCGGCGGAAGCAGCGGCTCGGGCGGAAATTGCCTTCCCTGGCGAGACTGCCGGTTTCCGACCGTCAGGCGCTGATCCAGGGGTCCGTCCGCTGGGTCACGACAACGCTGGTGCCTCGACTGGTGTACCGGGTGATGCCATCCTTCTCGGAACCCGGTCCCAACGCCCGGCTGTTGCAACTGACCGTCGCCGTCCACGCCCGGACCGATGCCCTGGTGCGTTTCTTCACGCGGGCACTGGCACCGGAAAACAACGAGGCGGTGCTGCCGATCGGGTGCTACTTCGCGGCGACGGGTCGGATCGCGGAGACGCAGGGGTTCCTGACCGACGTGCTCTCCCAACTTCTGGACTGCCAGAACTTCGTTGCGTGGACGGTACAGGGTCGGCGGGAAGAAGCGATCGTCGCCCGGCGGACGGTTCTGGGCTACATCCTGATCGGGCTCACCGTCGCGATCGTCATCGGGCTGGCGGTTTTCCGCTGGCTGCAAACGTGACAGTGGACTGTCACGGCTTCGTGGTGACCCACTCGGGGTTGAAGCGGGCCAGGGTGAGGAACTTCGTGAGGTACGAGTTCTTGCCGTCGTTGCTGCCGCGTTCGAAGAAGCACAGGATCGTGCCGTCTGGGGTGACGGCGAGGTCGGAGTAGCCGGCGAATCCGGGTTCGATGACGCGGGAGGATTCCCAGGTTTTCGCGTCGTCCGACGAGATTCGCACCGTCAGGTTCTTCCGATCCCGCGACTGCCCGGGGGTCGCCTTCCCCGCGGCTCGTTCCAGGTTGTCCGGGTTCGCGAAGACGATCCGCTTCCCGTCGAGCCGGACGATCGAGGCCATGCAGATCGGCTCGGTGAGCGCCTCGTCGAAGGTCGGCTTGGTCCACTTCGTCGCACCGTCCGGGCTCACGGTTGTCGCCCGGCGATGCTCCTTCGACTCGCTTCGGATGTTGAGCATGACCCGGCCATCGGAAAGTTCGACGATGACGGTCTCGTTGGGGTTGCGGAGCGGGTCCGTCTCGGTGGCGGCGATTTCCCCACGTTTCCAGGTCTTTCCCGAGTCGTCAGAGAAGATGGTGGCGACGACGGAGGGCCGGTGCCCGTGGCCGCCCGTGCCGGTGGACATCCAGATCGGGACGACGAGCCGGCCGGACTTCAAGGCGATCCCGTGGGCGGGGCCCGTCGCGATCACCTTCCACGCGTACTCCTTCGAGTCCCGGTAGCCATCGAAGGTGCCGGTGATTTCGACCGGTGCGGACCACGTCTTGCCGTCATCGTCTGAGCGGCGGTGGAAGCAACGCATGTATTCGAGGCAGTAGAGCAGGTGGACCGCCCCCGTCTTCGGCTCGACGATCATCGCGGCGTTGTTGAAGGTCACGTCGTCCGGATTCGCGAGCTTCTGGGCGATCGCGACGGGGTTCTTGGTGTGCTTGCCGTCGTGGGCAGCGACCTTTTCCGGGGCAGACCATGTCTTCCCGCCATCGGTGCTGCGAACGCAAAGGATGTCGATCGTCGTCCAGTCGGAGCGAGCGGTCTTGCGAGCTTCGCAATAGGCGAGGATGGTTCCCTTCGGCGTCACGACGATTCCGGGGATGCGGTAGAGAGCATAGCCCCCCTTCCCGGCCTCGAAGAGGTTCGACGTCTCGAGCTTTGGCTCTGCGGCGACCGCGGGGAAACCCAGGGAAAGCCCGAGAATCAGGGCGAAAAATGGCTGGCTTCGCATCGCAACATCCTCCCAGGAAGAGATGAGGCGATGGTATCCGAGGCGGTCGCGGAGAAGAAGGGGCCGCTTCGGAGATGCTGGGTTTACGGCTTCTCGGGGATGGCGGTCAAGATCTCGGCGACACGGATGGCGGGTTTGCCGTCCGCGGTGATGACGCCGATCCGGCCGTAGGTTGCGTCGCCGCTTCCGAGCCAGCCGGCCATCACGGGGCTCGGGGTGACGCGGAAGAACCCGGCGGGGTTCACGGTTCGCAGCACCTCGTTCTGGATCAGGATCCGCCCGAGTGGCGTCGTGCCCGACACGATGGCCTCCCGAACCGCCGGCGCGAGCACGGCCAGGTCAATGTGCACGATACCGAACTGCACCACTTTCCCGGTCGATTTCAGGCTCAGCACGATCTTTCGGGCATACGCATCCCCCGCCTGGAAGACGTCCAGGACGCGGACATCCACCGGCGAGTCGTAGAACTTCTCCACCGTCACGGTCATGTGGTGGGTGTGGACGAGCAACGACCGGTACGGCTCCGGCACGTCGTCCGGCGGAACCGCGATCGCCTCCGAGCGGTCCGATTGATCCGGGAAAACGGCGTAAAGTTCTTCGAGTGTGGGCGGCACGGTGAAGGAGGGGGTTAGAAAGGGGCGGGGGCGGATGAGAGGCATGCTCGCAGTTTCCTGAGAAAAGGACCCGTTGCCAAGCGGAAAGCGATTGTAGAGGGATACCCGAAGCTGGGGCAGCTTCTTTCTTGTGACCCGGCCGTCCGATCGGAGCCAACGACAGGTATGGTCGGTTGGGAAGATCTGCTTCTCTCGGAACTCTCGGAAATCGCGGTCTGCTCTGATCGGTTTGATCAGGAACGAGGGTTCATGATTGCGGGAAGACGGATGCCCATCGCAAATGCGACCGATTTATCCGGTTGTCGGAGGGCCCACCCGACGGATGGATCCTGGCGGGCATTCTCAAGGATGAGGAAGACCCATGAATCTTCTGGCGCTCACGCTTGCTTCTACGCTGGCGGCGGCACCCGCACCGACCCAGCCCCTGAACACTGAGCCCGTCGCGACTCCGACGCCGGAAGTCGCTTCGCAAGCCGCACCCGCGTTCGGAGAAAACTACACTGACGTTCTGACCGATGCACCGCGGAAACCATTCCAGAGCGACCACGCCTTCGACAGCTTTGCCAGCCCGTTGACCGATGTCATCCTGGCGAAGGACCCGCGGTCCAATACCTGGGCGAGACTTCTGGCGATCAACAACAACTTCCCCGGCAGCGGCGTCTTCCAGGGCGGAAACGCCCAGATTTATGCGCTTCAGGTCAACGTCGCACTCAGCGATCGCCTTGCGTTTATCGCGGACAAGGACGGAATCGCGAGGCTCGATCCGACAGCGGGTGCCGGGGTGACCGGGCTGCTCAATGTGGCCGCGGGGCTCAAGTACACCTGGTATCGCGACGTTGCGAACCAGGCCCTCTCCGCCGTCGGCTTCCAATACGAACTTCCCACCGGCGGTGCGAACGTGTTCCAGGGTGCTGGCGACGGAACCTGGTACATTTTCATGGCCAATGCGAAGAAGTTCGGCGACTGGCAGGTCCTCACCAACCACGGATACCAGTTCCCCAACGATTCTGGGGACCAGGCGAGCTTCTTCTACAACGCGATCCACATAAACCGGAAAATCGGCATCTTCTACCCGCTCGCGGAACTCAACTGGTACAAGTATCTGACCGAGGGTCAGACGCTTCCCCCGGTTGTGGGCGAGGGGGAAGGACTCCTCAACCTGGGCAGCGCCGGAGTTGCCGGGAAAGATCTCGTCACGGTGACGGCCGGCACCAAGATCCAACCGAGCCCCAACTACTGGCTCGGTTTCGGGTACACCATACCGCTGACGAACTACAAGGGGATTCTCAACAACCGGATCGTCGCGGAAGCGGTGCTTCGGTACTGAGTTTGACCATCGCGAATTCCGGAGGAGTTGCCGGGCGATCGCGTCAGGCGACTCCTCCGATGTTGGGTCGGCTCACTTTTTCTTCGCCTGGCCGTCTGTGAACGGGGATTTCTCGAACCGGCAGTCGGGTTCGACCAGCCGGGGGTCGCGGAACTCGGTGAGGCGTTTCGTCAGTTCCTCGGCCAGCCGTTTTCGCGTCTCGGCGTGGGCGGGATCGCTGGCGAGGTTCTTGATCTGATCCGGGTCCGTGCGGACGTCGTAGAGTTCCTCGGCGGGGCGTTTGCCGAAGGCGTAGTCGAAGTGCCATTTCCATTGTTTGTCGTTGCGATGTTCGATGAGCCAGGCCTTGGTGGGGCCGGCGTCCATGTCGGGAAAGGCGATCCGCGTGTTGTTTTCGAGTTCGCTGGTGGACGGAGTCGCGTCGGCGGTCACCTGTTTCGGGTCGCCGAGCGGGGTGCGGTCGGGGGCGAAGTTGCGGATGTAGAGGAAGTCTCGGGTGCGGAGGGCCCGCTGGGGGTACGGCTTGTTCCCCTCGCGGGCATCCTCGACGTGTCGTTCCCGGCCGGTGATCACCCAGGTTCGCGCCGGGTCGACCTGGCCCGCCTTCTTCGAGGTCAGGACCGGCCACAGCGACTTGCCGTCGATTCCCTCGGGAATCTTGACGCCGGCGGCTTCGAGGAACGTCGGTGTAAGGTCCAGGAGGTTGACGAAATCGTCGACCACGCGAGGGCCCGGAACGCTCGGGCCGGCGGCGACCAGCGCGACGCCGACGCCGAAATCGTAGAGGTTGCACTTCCCGCCCGGGAATCCGGGTGCCCCGTGGTCCCCGCTGATCACGATCAGTGTGTTGTCGAGTTCTCCCGCATCCTTGAGTTGCTTCACGAGCACGCCAACGTACGCGTCAAACGCCTGGGATTCCCCGAGGTAGTCGGCAAAGTCCTCGCGAACTTCGGGGACGTCGGGCAGGAATTTCGGAAGTTTCCCCTTGAGAGATTCGGGGTCGATGTCCCAGAGGGCCTTTCCCGAGCCCTTGATCCACTTCCGGTGCACGTTGGTGGGGCCGAAGAAGAAGGCGAACGGTTTCTTCGGGTCGCGGGATTTCAGGAACGACCCAAAATTCCCCTCGACCTGGCCGAGGAGGGCGTCGTGGGCCTGGGCGAGGGTTTTGCCCCCCTTGATGGCTTTGGTCGCTTCCTCGGAGAAGTTGTTGAAGCCCATGCCGGACTTCTGGAATGCGTATTTTTGCTGGCCGTACGGGGCATCGGCGGGGGTGCCGGGGCTCCAGACCTTGGCCATCTTCCCGAGGTCGTAGCCGGCGTCTCGCAGCAGGAGCGGGTAGGTCGGGATCTTCTCGTCCCAGACGGCGCCGACGAGAATCGCACCCCGGCCGGTGTTGAAGAAGTATCGGCCGCTGAGCAACGAGCTTCGGCACGGCGTGCACGAGGGGGCGGGCACGAACGCGTTCCGGAACAGGGCGCCGCGGGCGGCGACGGCGTCAATGTTCGGCGTCTTGATCACGCTGTTTGCCGTCGGTGTCGCGTCGAGCGGGGCGTAGCACGAGGCGTACCGGCCCCAGTCGTCGGCGAAGCAGAAGAGGATGTTCGGCTTCTCCCCGGCCGGGGATCGGCTCGCGAAAAATGCGATCGCGAAGAGAGCGAGGCGGAAGGAGGTCACGACGTTGCTCCGGGCGGAAGTGGAGAATCATTCCTTGGATGTCTTCGGCGGCGACCACTCGGCCGGCTTCGGCTTCGCCACGGTCAGCGGAGCCTTGTCGCCGGCCTTCGTCAACTCGGTGCCGAGAAGCTTCGTCAGTTCCGCGACCCGGCCGGCGTGCTCCCGTTTCCCGGCGAGGTCGGTGGTTTCCTCCGGGTCGGATTGCAGGTCGAAGAGTTGCGTCCGATCCACCTGCGGGTAACGGATCAACTTCCAGCGATCGTCCCGGATGGCCCGCTGCACACCCTTGTACGCGAAGATCAGGTGCGGCCGGGCCGACTTTTCCGGGTCCCGCAGAACGGCGGTGAACTCGACCCCATCGCTCCCCTTCGGAGATTCAACCCCGCACAACTTCCCGAGTGTCGGCAGCAAATCGAAGAGGTAGACCATCGCCGCAGTCCGTTTGTTCTCCGGAATCCCGGGGCCCGCGAGCACCAGCGGGACGCGGAGGGAGTGCTCGTAGCAGTTCTGTTTCCCGATCAGGCCGTGGCTTCCGCGGGCGACCCCGGAATCGGCGGTGAAGACGACGATGGTGTTCTTCCCGTGCGGCGATTTCTCGAGCGCGTCGAGCACCCGGCCGATCTCCGCGTCGAGGAAGGAAATGTACCGGTAATAATCCGCGACCATCGCCCGAACCTGCTTCGGATCCCGCGGCCAGGGTAGAAGTTTCTCGTCGCGGATCGTCATCTCGCCGTTGTCGAACGGATGTTGCGGCAGGAAATTCGCCGGCAACGGAAGCTTCTCCGGGTCGTAACGGATCGGGAAATCCGGGGGAACCACGTGCGGATCGTGCGGGGCATCGAACGGCACGTAGCACAGGAACGGCGACTCGTGTTTGCGTTCAAGGAAGCGGATCGCCTCGTCCGCGAAGACTGAGCAGGCGTGTTTTTCCGCCAGTTTCGGAGACGAGAGCTTGCCCTCGGAAACGTCGGAGAGCTTCGCCTTGAGGGGGTCCGTCATCCCGCCGGCGAAGATGCCGCGAGCTTCCTGGAAGCACCGAACCACGGACTTTTCCCCGTTATGCCACTTCCCGGTGACGAAAGTGGAGTACCCGGACTTCGCGAACATCTCGGGCCAGGTTGTGTCGCCGAGGAGTTTCTCGTCGATGTGGAAGAGGTTCTGGCCGGAGAGGAGCATCGCCCGGGACGGAACGCAGGTGGCAGCGTTGAAGCCACCCTGCATGTAGGCCCGATCGAAGGAGACGCCGCGTTTCACGAGCCGATCGAGGTTCGGCGTGCGGATGTGGGCGTTGCCGAGGGCCGCGATCGTGTCCGCCCGTTGGTCGTCGGCGAAGAAGATCAGGACGTTCGGTCTCGCCGGCTTCTCTGCTGCTGCGGCTGGGCTGGCACTTCCGGCCAGCACGAGAGTTCCCAGAAAGACCCGGAAAAGTCGGAAGAGGTGCGGCATCGGTGCTCCGCGAAGCGGGGGAGAGAAAGATCGCCAGGAGGACCGCTCAGCCCGCCTTCAGGGCCTTCTTCACCAACTCATCGACGTCCTCCGGCGACGCCTTTTCCGGGACATTCGACGGTTTCCCGGACTTGTCGAAAAGAATTAGCCAGGGCGTGAACTCGATGCCGTGCGGTTTCTGCCATTCCTCGTTGTTCTTGTCGTCCTTGAGGATGTAATTCGGGAACACCGCACCCTTTTTCTTGAGGAACTCCAGCACCTGATCCTTCCGTTCCAGTTCCTCCGGGAACACGTCGACGGAAATGCAAACGAGGCCATCCTTCGAGTACTTCTTGTGCAACGCGACGAGGTTCGGGAACTTCTTCACGCACGGCCCGCAGGCGAGGTACCAGCAATCGACGAGGACGACTTTCCCCTTGTGCGAGGCGATGGCGGCGTCCAGTTCTTTCGCCGAGACAGCGGTCAGGTCCACCGGCCCGGCGGGAACTTCGGGTTCTTCCGCACATCCGGCGACAAAGACGCTGACGATCGCACCGGCGAGAACAAGTGGAAATCGCGGCATGGCAGGCTCCGAGAAGGTACAGATATGATCCGAAGCCGGCGGATCGGGTGCAACCCAGGGCGACGCAGTTCTTCAAAGAAGGTCACATGCCCCGAAAACTGCGCGTTGCCGCCCGACAGACTCCGGGGTACGCTCATCAAAACTTTCCTCGGGGTGGATCAGCCCATGCTGCAGCGTCTCGCACTGCTTCTCGTCGTGGTCGGAGTCTTCGCGGTGGTGGTGGTCGCCTCTCAGGAGAAGCCGCCGGAACCGGCGAAGCCCAAACTTCCGAAGATGAAGTTTGACGATGTCGCCGAGATCGCACCGGGCGTTTTCTTCCGGTATTCCTCGATCTCCGCGACCGACCCCAAGGTTCCGTTCGGCGGCTGCAACAACATCTGGATCGTCTTCAAGGAATACGTTGTCGTCATCGACGCGAACTTCCCGAAGGAAGCGAACGATGTGATCGCGGCGATCAAAAAGACGACCGACAAACCGATCAAGTACGTCCTCGATACTCACCATCACGGCGACCACGCGTACGGGAACTGCATCTGGTCGAAGGCCGGCGCGAAGATCGTCGCCCACCGCAACGCCGCACGGTTGCTCGAAACGTCAGGCCCCAAGGCGTGGGAGCAGGAAGCGAAAAACCGCAAAGACATCAAGGAGAACGAACTCAAACAGGCGGACATCCCGTTTGACGACAAGTACGTCCTCGACGATGGGACGCAACGGGTCGAGTTTCTGCATTTCGGCCACAGCCACACCCGCGGTGATGCGGTCGCGTATCTGCCCAAACACAAAATCCTCTGCACCGGCGACGCCTGCGTCAACGGTGCCTTCAACTACATGGGCCACGCCAACTCCGCATCCTGGATCAAGTGCCTGGAGGGGATGGAGAAACTCGACGTCGATGTCATCTGCCCCGGTCACGGGATCGTCACGACCCGGGACCTGCTCGCGAAGCAGAAGCGGTATTTTGTCGAGTTGCGGGCCGAGGTGAAGAAGGGAATGGACGCGAAGAAATCCCTCGAAGACATCACGAAAGGGCTCGATCTCGTGTGGTATCAGGAGTGGACGGGGAAGCCCGCCAAGGAGAACAAGGACAACGTCAAGCACGTCTTCGAGGAGCTATCCGGCAAGATCGAGCACGAGCGGCTCGGGCTACGCCCTTCTCCGCTGATAGAAACGGCCGGCGAATGGGGGCAAACGCAAGCCCCGACATTCGCGCGAAAGTGAGCCTTGCCTCTCGAATGGCTTCGAATGGACCGCGAACCCCGCCCGCTGTCTCACGATCCTCGGTACGGCACGCGGGGGTCGCAGAGGCCGGCCGCGGCCTGGAGATCGAGAAGAGCGTCCGTAAGGGCGGCATCCGGATCCCAGTTCTGCCGGGTGTGCGAAGGACGGGTCGGCGAGCAAAGATGATCGATGCCCGAAGAGGCAAGACCCGCGACGGCGAGAATCCCGGCAACCACAATGGCAAATGATCGACGCGGAGCATCGGGCGTAACCATGGCAAACCTCGGCAAAGCCGACTTGGGGGCTGGGCGTTTGGGCTAACTCGCGGAGGAAGAAACTCCGGAACGAGCAGCCGCGGGGGGAAGAGACGGTCGCGGTGCGGTCGTCGCTTCTATCAGATCCAACACGCCCGGCTCGGCAAAGTTTCGCGAGGATCTAGAATTTTTTCCATCCCGGGATCGGCCGCCGGTCGGGCCGCGGATTCCAAACCAACCCCCGACCTCGGTCCCACCTGAGGATTGGCACCGTGAACCTGATCGACACCCACGCCCACCTCGACGACAACCGCTTCGCTGCGGATCTTCCCGCGGTTCTCGATCGGGCAACGGCCGCCGGGGTCGAGCGAATCCTGACCATCGGCATCGACCTCATTACGAGCCGGGCCTCGGTCAACCTCGCGAAGCAGTTCCCGATTCTTGCCGCCGCCGTTGCGATCCAACCCAACCACGTCGCCGAAGCGGCAGCAACCGATTTCGATGAGATCGTCCGGCTCGCCGAGTCGGAACCCACGGTGGTCGCGGTCGGGGAAACCGGGCTCGATCGGTACTGGGACCGTGCCCCGTTCGACCAGCAAGAGGAGTTCTTCCGCCGGCACCTCGCATTGGCCCGGCGACTCGGCAAGCCCGTCATCATCCACTGCCGGGAAGCGGAGAAGGACGTTGTTCGCGTTCTGGCCGAAGAATTTGCGGCCCACGGCCCGATCCGCGGGATTATGCACTCCTACAGCGGCGACGCCGACACCGCCCGGATCTGCCTCGGATTCGGGCTGGACATTTCGTTCGCGGGAATGGTCACATACAAGAACGCGGATGCGTTGCGAGCGGTGGCCAGGGCGGTGCCGGCGGATCGCCTCCTGATCGAAACGGACAGCCCCTACCTCGCCCCCGTGCCGGTACGCGGAAAGCGAAATGAGCCGGCTTTCGTGGCCCACACGGCGGCGTGTCTGGCGGAGGTGCGAGGGGTGACGGTCAACGAAATCGCCGAGCAAACCTCGCGGAATGCCCGGCGATTGTTGGGGTTCCCGGATCGAGGAACGGGTCAACCGACGTAAACGCCTGCGATCGAATCCGGGAACGCGTCGAACTGCGACAGAATCGGCGGCGTCAGCGTCCCGCCCAGCGTCGACAGCGGGTAGACGGTGACCCGCGAGCCGCCGTTCTCGCCCGCCCCGGCGATCAGGTCGAGCGTCCCATCCGCATCGAAATCCTCGACCGCCAGGCGAATCCCGCCGCGGTTAGACTCCTCGCCGGCGAAGAAGTTCGCGATTGGAACTCGGGCCCCGGAGAGGAGTGCGGAACCGCTGAACCCGGTCACCCGCGGCCCGCCACCCGGTCCGCCCCCGGCGATCACATCGCCAAATCCGTCGCCGTCGATGTCACCGATCGCCACGAACACGCCGTTGGTGAGGGTCGGTTCGAAGGCGAAGAAGTCCGCGAAGAGTTTGACCGGCGGATTCTGGGCGGTCGCCCCGAAGATGGTGGTGCCGTTGTAACCGGCGATGCGAGGTCCACCCCCGAACCCGGCGGCGATGACCAGATCGTCGACACCGTCCCGGTTGATGTCCCCCGCGGTGGGACGGGCACCGCCGCGGAACCCCGCATCGTCGATTCCGAGAAAGTCAGCGACCACCTGGAAGTTCTTCCCGGAGTAGACCAGCACCCGTGGCCCGCCACCCACGTCGGGAGTGACAACCAGATCCGGAACACCGTCCGTGTCAAAATCCCCCGTCGCAACGAAGACCCCGCCGGTGAACGCCTGCTCGAACGGGCTGCCGTTGAAGAGCGTCTGACCGTTTCTCCCATCGAGAATCCGCACGAACGAGGAACCGCCCGGCCCGGAGCCGAAGACGAAATCCTCGAATCCGTCCCGGTTGAAGTCCGCGGATGCGGTTCGAACCCCCCCGGCAAACTCGGCACCGCTGACCTGGACTTGGGTCGATCCCGTTTCCCCGCCTCGGTACACGTTCGCCCTGTTCCCCGCCCCCGCACCGACGAGCGTGGCAATCCCCGTTCCCGGAAGAACCGCCGAGGAGTTGCTCGGATTCCCGTTCCCCCCACTGGTGGTTCCGCCGCTTGGTGTAGAGGGCGTCGGCGGAGCGACCCGGGTCACGGAATTGTCGGTGCTGGTGGAGGGCAATGAGGGAACGTTCGCGAAACTGGTCCCTGCCCCCGCGAGCAAGCTCATGGAGAGCGTCCCGGTTCCTGACAAGCCATTGACCACGATGCGGTAAATCGTTGGGCTTCGCTGGAAAACAGAGGTTCCCGTGGAGGTAAGAGTTCCGCCAAGAGTCAGAGAGATTTTCGAGGGGTCGAATGCTTTGACGTTCCCGGAGAAGACCGCATCAAAGGTCGCAGTCGTGCCGCTGGTTGGGTCGGACTGAACGCTCGCCTGGTTGATCGTGACCGTTTGCGGGTTGGTGTTGGTGATGACGATGTCGTTGCCGTCACCGCCGAAGTAGTCGATACGGAACTCGGTTTTTCCGTCCGCATCCATGAAGGTCGCACCCTGCCCGAGACCGTTGAAGGTGGTCCCGACCGGGTTGGCCGTCTGGTTGTCCAGAATCGTAAATGATTCCGCGGACTGGGGAACGTAAATGGTGCCGAGCTTGACGTTGAGATTTCCAAGGCTCGAGACACCGCTGGTGACGGTGATCCCGGAGAAAGAGCCCGCAGAGTCGATCTGGAAGTAGTTCTTGCTCGTGGCGGCAAGATTTAATGTGCCCACGAGCGGGTTGGCCGGCGAGAGGGCGCCCGAAGAATCGCGAATGGCGGCGAAGTATTGGTCGGTTCCGAAGACGCTGACGGAGACGGCGGAGCCGCTGTGGTAAAGTTCTTCGTCCATCCCGTTATTGGCGGTCGAGATGGTACCGCTCGTTCCGCCGACGGAATTTTGAATCTCGAGTTTCGCCCCATTCGTGACAGTCACCCCGCCGCCGTCGAAGGTCATCGGACCGGAGAAGGTCTGATCCCCGAGGTTGACGGTGATGCTGCCACCGGTGGACGTGAGGAAGCCGGCGTAGTTGGCTGGCGTGATGGGATTCAGGTTGAGGCTTGCGGTCCCAAGCTTGACCTGCGCCGTCGAAGAGCCCGATTGCAACCCGGCAAGTTTCTCGGATCCTGCGCCCACACTGAGATCCCACAACCCGTCACTTTGCAAGCTCACGGTGGTGGTCGCATCATCGAGTTGGTTCGAACGCATCTGTTCGACGATTGCGGAGCCTTCTGCACCAATCCCGTCGCCGATGACGAGTCCGCGGGGGACGACCGTGGCGGCCGGGGAGTTGAGGACCAATTTCCCGTCGCGAACAGTGGTCGTGCTATTGTAGGCGTTGCCGGTTCCCATCGAAAACGTCAGCGTGCCGGTGCCCTGTTTGATGACGTCCGCTGGATCGCCTGCGAATCCTGAATTAATTCGGCCGTTCAAAACCGTATCGCCGGCTCCATCGAAGGTCAACGATTCATCTGGTGCAGTGAAAACGGCGATGGGGCCGCCAAAAACGAGTTTGCTATCGTCGTTTCGAACGGTAATTGTGGGATTATTGGCGAAAAAGAAATCGAGGGGGACATTCAAGGTCGAAGTGCCGTTGGCGGCATAGTTCGCTAACAGACCCCCGTCGGTCAGTCCGATCGAGTGGGTTTGGCCGATCGGGTTGTTGAAAGTGTAATCTTTCCCCAGGAGCTCCATCCCATTGGTGCCGAACCCCTGGTTCACGGTCACAACACCGGATACCGCCTGGGGATAAAACATCACGTCGAAGCTGTCCGGGATCTCATTGGGATTCCAGTTGAGCTTGTTGCTGATCAGCGTATCGCCGCTTGCGTTGGTCCAGAACACATCCGTGGGACTGTTGCGATCCTCCATGCCTTCTACTCGAAGGATGGATCGCGACCGGGTCGGGCGCTTCGAGACGAGTTTCGCCAACCCCGGGAACCAGACGGAGCGACGCATACACCACCCATGTAAAATAACAGCCCTGCCGGGCGACACGGTGCCGTACTGCTAACCTGTCCCGCGAATGCGAGTCGGGACAAGGAAAAATGCGGGGAACCACGTTCCGGAGTGGCCTCCGGCGCACGATTACGACGTGTAGTGTAGTCCAAACGACCTGACTTGCCAAATTTCACCCAGGTAACGAGAAACGGCCGTCGGAATCTCCGACGGCCGTTTCCTTCACGAATCGCTCAGATCGTCACACGCCGAGCAATTCGCGCTTCTTTTTCTTCCGCTTCTTCCGCGGCAGCGGGAACGGGAGCTCGTGGCTGGCCCCCGCACCCGCACCGCAGCCAACCGGTTCGCCGATCAGGACTTCCTTCAGTCGGGCCCGGGCGACGTGCAACCGCCGCTTGATGGTCCCGACCGGGGCGTCGAACTCCCGGGCCATCTGCTTCAGGCTTCGCCCACGCAGGTAGAACGCCTCCAGGGTTTCCCGGTCGTCGGTCTTCAGCTGCTTCAGGCCGGCGTGCAGCTGAGCCTTCTCTTCGCCGACTTCCATTTCGTCGAGCGGGCCCCGAACTCGACCTTCGACCGCGTCCAGAACCTCCGGCTCGGTGCCGAACAGCGGGCCCTTTCGGGTCAGCCGGTTGATGGCCATCCGGGCGGTGATTCGCCGCAACCAGCCGGCGAAGCACCGGGCGTCTCGCAGTTGCGGCAGCTTCCGCATCGCGTGGACGAAGACTTCCTGCGCGAGCTCCTGGGCCTCGAGCGGGTTCCGAACCCGGGCCAGGGCCATCGCGTAGACACTGCTCTGGAACCGGGTAACCAGCTCACCGTACGCTTCCCGGTCCCCCGTCTTGGCTCGATCAACGAGGATGGTGATTTCAGTCCAGCTCATGTGGGTTCCTGTCCCGATCCATTCCCTGGCTTCGTGTGGCTGCCGGGCCGCAGCGCCGGTGGGAACGGGTGGTCCACCCCGGATCAGTGCAAGGGGGACCAGCAACCGTTCCACACCGGGCGGGCCGCGCGACGACTCCGACACGCGTCATTCCGCCTGTCCGTTTGCTCGGACGGCGAGACCGGGGTCATCCCGATCTGACGCGAACACGTCGGAAAATCGCCTGCGCGAATCTCCCGCGGCGGGGGTCGGCAGGGTAGGCCCTCGGAACGTTCCGCGTGGGACGATGGATCGAGGGGACGGTTGACCGAGGGATCGGTCGCCGCCGGAACGACTGGGTGATTCGCACACCCGTCTGTTCGGAGAGCGGCAGGGCCGTCTTCGAGGCCATCTTGCGCCGATCGGACGTAGTTGTTCGATCGGGGTCCGGCGGCGGAACCGCCTGGGGCACAAGGGTTAAGGAAAAATTCTCTGGCTTGAACTCATGCGATGGTCAATCGGCCGTCAGCGCAACGCTTGTGTCAACGTCTGGACCGGGTTCGGCAGGGGCCGGGGGCCTGGTCGTGATGCGGACTCGGGGGGCGGTTGTCGCGTTAAGCCAATTGCCACCTCACTTTCCGGCCTGTTGGGTCGAGCACGTCATCCGGTGCCACGTCTGCGTATGCTGCGTGGATTTCAGGTCCTGTTTGTCGAATTCCCGGTCGGGCGATTGGCAGTCGCGGCCGATTCGGTGGGACGACAGCAAGGACCCCGGATAACTGGCTCGATCCGCCGCGGGGGGCCAGCCGGCGATCGCGGTTGCGACCGTTGACCGGTTCCCGAGGGTCGTTCCGGCGGTTCGGTCCAGAGTTCCGAGTAACTCGGTTCTGGCCAAACTCGTCGAACGACTGCAGGCGGGGGTGCCAGGGATGTTTCCGTTCGGTTCGACCGGTTCCTCGACTGGTGGTGTCGACAACTCGCCGATCACTACCTGTCGAACCCGGTGTTCCGGATCCGGAAACTGGGGCTGGGAGGTGTGCCCCTGAGACAGGAAGAAATCGCGGAGGATGTCGTACGCCATCACGAGCCCGGAACCGATGCGATCGGCCTGGACCGGCAGATTGTTGCCGACCAGGACGCTCATCAGCACAGGGTTCAGATTCTTGGCGGCCATCACACACCTCCACGACACTTTGGGCGGATCGGACAACGGTCCGATCTGCGATTGAAGAAGGCTACTGTGACATTTCCAACGGGTTAGAGGGTTGGGGTTCGATCTTCTCTCAGTCCGAGAGCGGTAGCTTAGACTATTCTTCGCCACGTTGCCTTCGAACTTTCGAGGATTTTCCCACTTTCCGAAGGCAGAAAAAAGCTCCACCTTCGGTGCGGACGTTTCTCAGACGGGGAGGGTAACGCGAAGGTTCGCGCAGTTTGCAGAAAAAAATCGATTCGGTGCCAGATCGAATCTTGATCGGAATTGCAGGGATTCAGCCAGCCCCTCCAACGGCCACGGACAACAGTCCGATCACTGGATGTCGAGGAGGTCGTCGTCGCGCTTCTCCGCCATTTTCGTTGAACGCCGGGGCCGGTCGTCGTACCGTTCCCGGCGGCTGAGTCGCTCGGCCTCGGGGTCCCGGAAAAGATCCATCAGACACCAGAACCCGTTTCCGATCCCAATCACACCGAAGGCGAGGCCAGCCAGGCCAATCTGGGCCAGGCCCAGAATGACCGTGAAGAGTCCACCGAGAATGCCGACTACCCCGATGGCGAAAGACACAAACATCAGGACGACCGTAAACCGCTTATTCCGCCCCGCAATTTCCCGATTCTTCTGATCTCTCGCGACCGAATCATCGATCTGCCCCCACGGGTCGCCGGTGCTCATGATGTCCTCGGGTTGCATTTGGAGAGGTCGATACGAAAGTGTATCCGATGCAGTTCAGACACGCAATCGCCTGGCTCAATTTTGGATCATGCCGGTTTGCCGGCCATCGGAACCAATTTTTCGCCGGGCACCGCAACCCGCGTCGCCCTTCAATATGTGGCCCGGCCGCCGCTGATGTCGAAGCAGAATCCGGTCGTGAAGCTGCACTCGCCGCTCGCCAGGTAGTGGACCATCGCCGCCACCTCGTCCGGCTTGCCGGTCCGGCCGAGCGGGATCTTGCTCAGCATCATGTTGATCTGCTCCTGGTTGAGTTGGTCCAGGATCGGCGTCTGGATCACCGCCGGCGAGACGCTGTTGACGCAGATGTCCCCCTTGCCGACGAGTCCTTGGAAAGGGACGCTCCTGGCGGCCGTCGTTCCGGTGAAGGTGACGCAGGAGCTATCCCGGCACTCGACGCTGGTCCTGACGATCGGCCGGATCGCCTTCAGGGTGGGCCAGAGGCATCGGGAATGGTCCAGATCGTATCGACGGGTTTCACAGCCAGCTTCGTACGTGGCACAGTTCGGCCTCCTGCCTGGGAGCCGAAAGCTTACAAAACGAGCGATGATTACGCAAGAATAGAGACCAAACCCTGCCTGTTGAGAGGGTTTGGGAGGAGGATTGAAATTCGGCTCACTTGAATTCGGAAAAGGCGGGGGCTTCCTGGAAGTCCCAGTCGCCGCCCTGGTTCCAGGGGCCGCGAGCGTCTTTGCCGAGTTCCCCTTCGCCGGTCGAGTCGTTGAAGTACTTGTTGACGACATCCTTCGAAGGGGGGATCTCCCCAATCGAGAACGGCTTTTTCCCGAGGCTATCCAGGGCGGCCGTGAAGACCTTCATGTGCGTGATTTCTCGCGTCATCAGGAACTGGAGGGCATCCTTGGTTCCGGTGTCGTCGCAGAAGTTGATCAGTCGCTCGTAAACGATCTTCGCCCGGGCCTCGGCGGCGATGTTGCTCCGCAGGTCGACATCCAGTTCGCCCGTGATTTTGAGGTAATCCGCGGTCCAGGGATTCCCCTGGCTGTTGAAGAGGTTGACGCCCCCGCCCCCGGCGACGGCTGTCAACGGGTCCGTTTGAGCGAGTTTGAAGTCGTTTTTGGTCGGTTTGAGGTGCATCTTCGCCAGCATCCCGATCACCTCGAGGTGGCTCAGTTCCTCGATGCCGATGTCGATGAGCATGTCTTTTCGGTCGGGGTCGTCTGCGTTCAACCCCTGGATGTAGTACTGCATGGCAGCAGCGAGTTCGCCATTCGCACCGCCAAACTGTTCGAGCAACATGTTGCCGAACCGCGGGTCCGGCGAATCCACCCGCACGGTGTACATCAGCTTCTTGACGTGATGGAACATCGGATCGCCCCCGGAAAATTCGAGAAACGGGAAAAACGAGACCACCGTTGCCACGAGTGGTCCCAGGGGACGATGCAAGTGACAGGCCAAGCCGAGGAGACAGAAGTCGGGAGACTCCCCCCGCGAGTCAGAGGAGTTCCGCCGCGGTGGTGCAGGTTACTTCACCGCGACGGGGGCGGCGGACCAACGTTCGCCGAGGATCTTCGACCACACGACAGGGCCAAGTTTGTCGATGCCGGCGAGGGGGTAGCCGGCAAGCATTCGACACACCAGTTCCTGCTGACGGTCCCCGGCCGCGCCGTCGAGTTTGTTGTCCGCCACGAGTTCCGCCCAGATTCCGTTCTTGCCCGGTTTCTTCTTCGGAGGAATCCCTCCCATCCGGGGGTTCCACATTCCCGCCCCGTGGTATAGCTGGACCCGCAGTGGGGAATCGTTGAGGTTCGTGTCCGGGTGGACGTAGGCGAACTGCTCCTTCGCATTGGCATACCCGAAGCCATCTCGCAGGCGGTCGACGTGGGCGGCGTGGATCGTCTTGAGGTAGGCGAGTTCCAGGCGGGTGCGTTTCTCCTCCGCTTTTTGTGGCGGTGGGACAAGGTTGTAGCTGGCGTTGACCCACTTGCGATCCTTGTCGATGGCCGCGGCGGTCAGGGCCATCTTGTGGATTTCGACGGCGAAGCGGGCCTCCGAGAGGAAGCGGTCGGCATCGACCGGTCCGGCGACGGCGTGGATCACGCGGCCGTCTGGTCGGCAGAAATAGCTCGCCACGTTGCCGCCGTTCTTCTGCAATCCACCGTTGCCGTTCTTCACAACCTGGAATGTCCCGACTTTCTGGTAGGCGGTCACGAAGTTCGCATTGACGTAAGCTCCGACGTTGTCGGAAGACAGGGCCCCCACACGGAGGGCTTCGGCGTTGTTTCAGGTGAATCCGGGATCTTCGAGGTTGCCGGCGATGTGCAGAATCAGCACGAGTTTGTCGTCGGCCTCGGCCTGCCGCATGGCGGCGACGGCGTGCTTCGCGAACAGGAGCTTCGTTCCGTAGGTTTCCCCGGCCGGGGCCTGACAGGCCACACACGCCGGCTTGGGTTCGATTCGTACTTCGGGTCGGATTGCGAGGGCGAACTCCGGAGGAACTTCCAGCGGTTTCGCCTCGGATTTCGGAGTGGCGGCCGCGAAGTCGACCTCTTCCTTGGGAGCCGATTTGGCCTGCGCGATCGCCGGTTCCGGGGTCGGTTCGTGCGGGGCGGCGACGACTTCCAGTGCTTCGAAGACTCTCGGAATCGGGGCAATTTCGGTTTCAGGAAGCGGTGGAGTCGGCAGCGAAATCGGCGGGTTCGGAGCCGACGCTCGCCGGGCCGCCTGCACACGGACCTGCCACACAACCAGCCCGATGGCGAGGAACCAGACGGGAATCGCCACACCGGCAACGATTCGCCAGTTGATGAGCCGCCAGACTGAAACGGATGCGGACGCCATGGACGGAACTCCGTCGCGACGAGGTGCACTTCCCGGATGGGGAACATCACCTCCAACACGACGGCGGGCAGACCGTTGGCGCGAATTTCCGATTTTTCCGACGACATGTCCGGCGATGTCAAACCACCGCCGGATGCCGCTTCCGCGAGAACGCCGACCTCACCTCCCCGTCGGAGAGCACAAGCAGCGCCCACAGCCCGAGGGGAAGCCCCAGGACGACGGCAATCGGGTCAGTCGGAATCAGCGCCGCGATGACGCCAACGAGCGACCACCCGTAACTTCGCAGGCGAACCAGCTCCCAGGCACCGATCGCTGCGACAGCGTGCTTGGCCGCCAGCAGTGGTCCCACGATCGAGATGGTCGAGGTCAGTTGCCCGAGCGTCCCGCCCTGCGGGTTCTGCCCCACCAGGATCGGGAACATGACCGCCGCGGTTCCGATCACAGCGACCGCGGTCGCAGCAATGCTCACGAAGTAGATGGCCAACCCCGGCAGGCGGACTTTCTGCTGGGCTGCTTCCAGAGATCGCGCTGGAGTTCCGGTTTCCAGGGGATTGGTTTCCACGGGATTGGCCCTGAAGTTGATCTTGGTAGATCACCGTCGGGACGAGGGCGTCGGCGAATTCCGGCCGCGGGAAGCCTGGGAGCGGGTACCGTCGGGGGTCGGTCCGCTCGACCGCTCGGCGAGAGATGGGATCGGCGACTCCGGGGGGAAGTCTGCCATCCGGCTCGACGATTCTTCCCGCGGCCGGGTGTCTTCGATACGGGCAAATCACTTTCGAAACTTGCAGGTGGTACACCCAATCATCGGCTCCGCACCGGGCTCGCTTGAGAAGAGTAGGTCGGGTTCCCGGAAGTGCCCCGAGATACAAGCGGAACAGACTGGCCTAAATTGTACCGGATCGCGACGGCATCAGCGAGAACCAGCGAATCTTCGCAGGATCCCAGCGCGTCCAGGTAGGAGCGGATCGCGGACTCCTCCTGCGGATGGCGGTGGATGATCAGAACCCACACCCGTTTCTCGCCGCGGAACCCATCGAGATCCGTTTGCACATGGCGGGGAGATTTGTCTCGCCGTTCCGGCCCGAGGACGACGGCACTCGCCGGGAAGGGTTCGCTGGCGGTGTAGTAGTGGAAGGCAGGCACCCCACCCCAGAAGACGTACAGCCGGTCGCCGGGTTGCCAGTTCGCCCGGACGTGCTGGATCACCTCCCGGGCGGCTTCCTCATGAACCGCGTGCTTGGTCAGCCAGTAGGTGTGCATGGCCGGTGCGAGCAGGACCGTTCCCAGGATCAGGTAGCCGCCGCCGGAAACCGATTGCCCCACAGCGACCGCCACCGTCGTGGTTCCGTAAGCGACCAGCACCATCGCAGCAGGGACGGCGAAGAGCAACAAGCGACCCGCAAACGGGTACTTCTTCACCGCCGACGCCAACATCGCCAGGAAGATCGGCGTCACCAGGGCGACGAGCAACCGCCAGTCCGATCGGGCCAGGGAAACCGCCCCGATCAGGTACATCACCCCGGCCAACCCCGATGCGGAAATCGCCAGTGAGGTCATACCCCCGGGCTTCTCAAAAAACTCGAAGAAATGGTGCAGAATCCACGCCAACGTTCCCGGCGTCGGCCGAAGCGGCAGAAACTTGCCGTCCCAGTAGCTCAGAAGGTAGTCGTTGACCCCGAGTTTGCGAAGCACGAAGAAATAGCACGCCGCAAAACTCACCAGCCACGCCCCGACCACCGCCGCGCGAAGCAACAGAGCCCGACGATCGCCCCGGGTGGCCGCGTCCGCCAGGCAAGCGAGCCCGACCCCGCCGAGTACGAAGGTCGCGGGATGGGAACACCACACCGCCGCCGACCCGACCAGCGCGAGCACCACCAACCGACCCCGACTCGCTTCCCCACGCCAGACCGGCAACCCGATCGCGAGCAGGCCCACCGCGAAGGCGGCATCGAGCTCGTACTGCTTGAACTCCGCCGAGTATCCGACCAGGAACGGGGAAATCGCCACCAACACCGCCGCCAGTCGCGCCGCTCCGAGTGGAAGAATCCGATACGCGAGGGGTACGAACATCGCCAGGAGGAGCAGACCAGCGACCAACGACGGGAATCGCAGAGCCCATTCGCTTCCACCGAGCACCGCCACACACGCCTTCGAAAGCATCAGATACCCGACCGGTGCCCCCTGGTTCCAGTCGAGCGGTTCCAGAAGTTCCGCCGGCGACCGACCGAGGATGTTGAGCGCCAGCATCGCCTCGTCGATCCACAGCGACGGATTCCGGGCGAAAGCAAAGATCCGCATCGCCGACCCGGCCAGGATCGCCAACGTGACGAGTTTCGGAAGGAGCACGTCCCACCGGGGAACTGACTCAGGGTCGGCCGAATCGGCATCGACCGGGGTGGAAACGACGGAACCGTCATCGACGGC
The DNA here is from genome assembly GCA_964552815.1 of uncultured Alcaligenaceae bacterium. Taxonomy (GTDB): domain Bacteria; phylum Planctomycetota; class Planctomycetia; order Gemmatales; family Gemmataceae; genus CAYUHJ01. The sequence continues at coordinate 61,948 of CAZKIQ010000010.1, forward strand.
GAAACGAGCGCCGGCCGTGGCGAGTAGCATGTCCGACTCCTGAAATCTGCACGATGCTAATCTCCCACCTCGGAGCGGGTCAACTCCAACGGAGAAACAGGACACACAGGACACACCTAGGCGGGGTTGTGTGGCGGGTGGGACTCGGGTATTTCTCCGAGAAGCGTTCCGATGGGCAGGAGGCCCGGTGATGGTTTGCCGTGCAGTTTTTGGTGTCATGATCGGTCTCCTTGCAGGATGTGCACGGGCCAAGACCTGGTTGGGTCACGTCGAGAATCCACCGCCGCCCATGCAGGCAACGGCTCCGGCACCACTGACCCCGCCGAGCGATTTCGCGACCAACATTCCCTGTCCCGCTCCGGTTCCCCCCGCTCCGCCACCACTTCCCGGGCCGAAACCCGCCGAGCCGATCGTCGCCGTTGCGGGTGTCGAACCCGCTGAGAGTGAGCCGCCTTTTGACATCGTCAAGCATTTCGGTGGCAAAGCCGAAAACGTTAATGACACTTCCGTTGCGATGCGACGGAGACCCCGACCATCCGCTCCCAATCCGCCACCACAATCAATGGTTGACGAAGCGACCAAGACTTATCTTCCGCCCAATCTTCCGCCGAACATTGCACCACCTGCCTCTCCCCCCGCCCCCTCGCCTTCTGCTCCGCGAACCCCGACTCCGCCCGCGAAACCCGCGGAGCCCGTCTCCGATGCAGCCGCGGCTCGCAAACTCCTCGATGCCTTCGCGAAGCAGTATGCCGGCCTGAAGGACTTCGAAGCCCGACTCGTGAAACGCGAAGTCGTCAACGGCAAGGCCCTGCCGCAAGACGAGATCCTGTACCGCTTCCGCGTGCAACCGCAGAGCGTCTACATGAAGGTCCTCTCGGAGAACGGGCAGGGCCGAGAGGTGCTGTACGTCCGCGGGCAGTTCCAGAACCAGATGCACGTCGTGACGGGGAAAGGAGACAATCGCCTGGTCGGGGTCGGTTTCAAGACGACGGTCGACCCGGACAGCCGGCAGGCGACCGCGAAGAGCCGGTACCGCATCTACGAGGCCGGCTTCAGCCGCACTCTTGCCGGGCTGACCAAGTCCGTCGAGGCAATGGAGAAGAACCAGCCAGGTGTCCGCGTCAAGGTGCTCGGGCCCGTGAAACGGCCGGAATATCCGTACCCGCTCGAGTGCGTCGAGGGCACGATCCAGCCGGGCGACGAGCCGGGGCTGCCCAAGGGGGGAACTCGCCGGGTCTTCTTCGATTCCAAGCCGGAATCGCCGTCGTACATGCTCCCCGTCCTGGTGGTGACGACGGAACCCGACGGCCGGGAAGTGGAGTACTACTGCTTCGATCGCTTCAAAATCCCATCAGGGATGACGGACGCGGACTGGACGCCGGACCATCTCGGCGGAAAACGGAAGTAGTTTGCACCATCGCGGACCGCCGTCGCGATCCGGGGTGGCGCGGCTCTCCCGGAAAGGCAGGTCCGCCGTGACGCACCGGTTCTTCGCGCTGCTTCTGCTTCCGTTCCTGGCCACGTCCCTACCGGCTGCCGACCCACCCCGATCGGATGCGGTTCCCGAGGGGGAAACCTTCTCCTTCGAATTCGCCGACTCCAAGATCTTCCCCGGCACCACGCGAACGGTGACGGTCTACGTCCCGAAGCAGTACGACGGCGAGAAGCCCGCGTGCGTGTACGTCAACCAGGACGGCGTGCAGTGGAACGCCCCGAAAGTCTTCGACAAGCTCATCGCCGCGAAGGAAATGCCCGTCACCATCGGCGTCTTCGTGAAGCCCGGCGTCGTCCCCGCCACTGACGACAAGGCCCTGCCGCGCTTCAACCGCAGCTTCGAGTACGACGGCCTCGGCGACGGCTACGCCCGATTCCTCCTCGAAGAGCTCCTCCCAGCCGTCGAGAAGAAGACAACCAAGGACGGCCGAAAGATCCGCCTCTCGAAAGACGGCAACGACCGCGCGATCGGCGGGTCCAGCAGCGGAGCCGTCTGTGCCTTCACCGCCGCCTGGGAACGACCCGACGGGTTCTCCCGCGTCTTCTCCGCCATCGGCACATACGTCGGCCTCCGCGGTGCCAACTCCTACCCCACCCTGATTCGCAAGGTCGAACCCAAACCGATCCGCGTCTTCCTCCAGGACGGGGAGAAGGACAACAACGCCTACGGCGGCGACTGGTGGATGGCGAACCAGGAAATGGAACGGGCCCTGAAGTTCGCCGGCTACGAGGTCGAGCACGCCTGGGGTATGGGAGGGCACGATGGCAAGCACGGCACCGAAGTCTTCCCCGATGCGATGAAGTGGCTCTGGAAGGGCTGGCCGGAAAAGGTCAAGGCCGGCGCCGGTTCCGACAAGCTCCAGGAAATCCTCATCCCTGGCGAGAACTGGGAACTGGTCGCCGACGGATACAAGTTCACCGAGGGCCCCGCCGTCAATGCCCGGGGCGAAGTCTTCTTCAACGACGTGCCCAACAGCAAGACCTATCGCATCGGCAGCGACGGGAAGCCGACCGAGTTCGTCGGCGAAACCCACCGCGGCGATGGTCAGGCTTTCGGACCCGACGGTCGGCTCTACTCCGTCGCCGGCGGAAAAGAACAGATCATCGCCTACGACACCAGCGGGAAGGGAAGCGTCTTCGCCGACGGATTCCGCGGCAACGACCTCGTCGTCCGGGCCGACGGAAGTCTCTTTGTCACCTTCCCCGGCTGGGACGGCAAAGCCCCGAGCCGCGTGATGTTCATCTCCCCCAAGGGCGAGAAAAAGGAAGTCGACGCCGGCTTGAAGTTCTGCAACGGCCTGACGCTCTCCCCGGACCAGACGCTGCTCTACGTCGCCGACACGCGGTCACACTGGGTCTACAGCTACCAGGTCAAACCGGACGGTTCCCTGGCGAACAAGCAGAAATACTTCCACCTCCACGTCCCGGACACCGCCGACGATTCCGGTGCCGACGGGATGCGGACCGACCACAACGGCCGACTCTGGGTCGCGACGCGGATGGGCCTGCAAGTCTGCGACCAGGCCGGCCGGGTCAACTGCATCATCCCCACCCCCAACGGCCGTGTCTCCAACCTCACTTTCGGCGGCGAAAAATTCGACATCCTCTACGCCACCTGCGGCAACGCCGTCTACAAACGGAAAGTCCGGGTCCGCGGCACCAACTCCTTCGAGCCCCCGATCAAACCCCCGAAGATGTGAGCCAGATCTGGCAGAAAATCCCGATTCGGTGGACACCTCCGCCTCGCCCCGCCGTATCCTCCTGGAAGGTCTCTATTCTCGGGAAACCACCCCCATGATCCGCTTCACCGTCGGCACTTGCTCGTTGGGCCAACTCCTCGTCGCTGCCACTTCGAACGGGGTCTGTGCCGTCAGCCTCGGGGACTCGGCCGCGATGCTGGAATCGTGGCTTGCTGACGAGTTTCCCGGGCAGGAGATCACCCGCGAAGATGCATCACTCCGGGGGTGGTTCGAAATGATCGCCGGTTCGATCGGCAGCCAGTCGCCGATTCCGACCCCGCCACTGGACGCCCATGGCACCCCGTTCCAGCATCGGGTGTGGGCGGAGCTTGCTCGGATTCCGCCTGGGGAAACGCGAACCTACCGCGAGGTGGCGGAATCGCTGGGAAGTCCAACGGCCGTCCGGGCGGTGGCGAGGGCGTGTGCCACCAACCCCATCTCGATTCTCGTCCCCTGCCACCGCGTGGTGGGCTCCGACGGCCAACTCCGTGGGTACCGCTGGGGAATCGACCGGAAACAGAAGCTGCTTCAGGCAGAGAAATCCGCGTCGGCCCGAGGCGTCAGCGAGAAAAGTGGTTCGAAAGCCTTCGCTCACCCGTCGGCCTAAAACGTTTTGGTTAGCCCGACGCGTAAGCGAGGGCTTTCGCCGCTTTCTCGCTCACGCTTCGGGCTAACCGAACGAAACCGCAGATGGTTTGCGATTCGGGCTGACACTCGAATGAAGTCAGTCGAACACGACAGTCTTGCGGTCGTAGACGAGCACGCGGTGGGCGATGTGCCAGCGGACGGCCCGGGAAAGTACGACCTTTTCCAGATCCCGGCCCATTTGCAGCAGGTCCTCGAGCCCGTCGCGGTGCGAGATTCTCGCCACATCCTGCTCGATGATCGGCCCCTCGTCGAGGTCCTCGGTCGCATAGTGGGCCGTCGCCCCGATCAGTTTTACCCCTCTCTCGAAGGCCCGGTGGTACGGTCGGGCACCGCTGAAGGCCGGCAGAAACGAGTGGTGGACGTTGATCACACGCCGGGGGTACGCCTCCACAAACCGCGAACTCAGGACTTGCATGTACCGCGCGAGTACGACCAGATCGATGTCGTGGGCTCGAAGCAGTTCGAGTTGCTTCGCCTCGGCAGCGTCTTTGTCGCCGGCCTCGACCGGGATGACGTGGTACGGAATCCCGTAAAACGCTGCCCATTCCGCGGCGGCCGGGTGGTTGCTGACCACCAGCGGAATCTCACACGCGAGTTCCCCGGAATGGTGGCGATACAGCAGATCCACGAGGCAGTGGTCGTATTTCGACACGAACAACGCGACGCGGTGCGGCCGATCTGACCGTTCCAGCCGCCAACGCATCTGGAAGCGATCCGCGATCGGTGCGAACTTCCGGGTGAAATCCGCGAGGTCGAGCCCGAAACCCGTGAGATCCCACTCGACCCGCATCAGGAACAGGTTCCGCTCCGCATCCTGGTGCTGGTCCGCGTGGAGGATGTTGGCCCCGTGGCGGTACAGGAACTCGCCGACGGCCGCGACGATTCCCTTCTGGTCGGGGCAATCGATCAGGAGGATCGCGGTGTTCTTCGACGGCGGCATGTCGGACTCCCCATCCCGTCGGGTCCCGATTCGAAAGTTCCGATCCTCGGACGCGTCAGTGCTTCCCGTTGGCCCCGGCGCCGGCCTTGGCGGCGTTGACGAGGTACGGTAGTTTCTCGTCGAGGGCGGCACGGACGAGGTCGGCCTGCTCGTGCTCGTGGACGAAGTGGGAACCGGTCGCAGGGCTCGCACTCGGATCCCGGCCGACATAGCCTGCGGGCCGGCCAAGGTCGCGGAATCGCGGCTCGACGAAGAACCACCCCCCCATGTTTTGCGGTTCCTCCTGGGCCCACGCCACTTCCGCCTTCGGGAATCGCCCCAGTACCGCAAGCAACTGCTCCGCCGGCCACGGGTAGAGTTGCTCCAGCCGGACGAGGGCGACATCGGTCCGCTTCGCCTCGGTTCGCTTCGCGAGCAGGTCGTAATAGACCTTCCCGCTGCACACGACCACCCGTTTCACCAACTTGGGGTCGACCGTGTCGTCGTCGATGACCTCACGGAATTTCCCTTCTGTGAACTCGGACATGGGTGACACCGCCAGCGGGTGCCGAAGCAAACTCTTGGGCGTCATCACGACCAGCGGTTTGCGGAAGGATCGCTTCACCTGGCGTCGCAGGGCGTGGAAGATGTTGGCGGGCGTCGTGAAGTTGCAGACCTGCATGTTGTCCTCGCCGCACAACTGCAGGAACCGCTCGAGCCGGGCGGAGGAGTGCTCCGGCCCCTGCCCCTCGTAGCCGTGCGGAAGGAGGAGCACGATCCCGCTCGCCCGGTTCCACTTGGATTCGCCGGACGCGATGAACTGGTCGATGATAACCTGAGCTCCGTTGGCAAAGTCGCCGAACTGAGCCTCCCACATGACGAGAGTCGACGGATCGTCGAGGGAGTAGCCGTACTCGAACCCGAGCACGGCGACCTCGCTGAGTATGCTGTCGAAGACGTCGAGCGGGGCCTGGGCCGGGTCGAGGTTCTTGAGCGGGGAGAAGGGGGTGCCGGTGTTGTTGCAGAAGTAGACCGTGTGGCGGTGGCTAAATGTCCCGCGTCGGCTGTCCTGCCCGCTGAGCCGGACCGGGTTGCCGTCGAGGACCAGCGACCCGAACGCGAGGGCTTCCGCGGTTCCCCAGTCGATCGACTTCCGGTTGCGGATGTCGTCCCGTCGCCGCTCGGCAAGTTTGCGAATCGTGGGGTGCGGCGTGAATCCCTCGGGAATCGTCGCAAGGGCATCGGCAATGCGATCGGCGGTCGCCTCGGAAATCTTCGTTTCCACCGGGGCGTGGGTGAAACGCGAGGAAAGACCCGCCCACCGCCCGGCGAACGCGGGCATTTTCTTCGGCCGGGGCGAGCTCGTCTTGACTTCCTTCAACGCCTTGTCGAGCTGCTGCCGAAACTCCGCAATGATTGCCTCCGCGACGTCATGCTTGATCGCGCCATCCGAGACGAGCCGATCCGTGTAGGTGTCCGGGATGTTTTTCTTGCCCCGAATCAGGCGGTAGTCGACGGGGCTGGTGAACGACGGCTCGTCCCCCTCGTTGTGGCCGTACTTCCGGTAGCAGACGAGGTCGATGATCACGTCTTTCTTGAAGGTCTGCCGGAATTCGAGGGCGAGCCGGGCAGCGTGGACCGCCGCTTCGGGATCCTCCCCGTTGACATGGAAGATCGGAACCTGAATAAACCGTGCAATGTCGGTGCAGTACTGCGTACTACGGGCATCCCGCGGGCTCGTCGTGAAACCGATCTGGTTGTTGACGACGATGTGGACCGTGCCACCGGTACGGTACCCCTCGAGGTTCGACATATTGAGGGTTTCCGCGACCACACCTTGCCCCGCGAACGCGGCGTCGCCGTGAATCAGGAGCGGCACCCCCCGGGTCCGTTCGCGGTCGTTGAAGAGCCGCTGCTTCGCCCGCACCCGCCCCTCGACCACCGGGTTGACGACTTCCAGGTGGCTCGGGTTGGGGCTGAGCGAGAGGTGGACGGTGCCGCCGCTTGCGGTTTCGACGTCAGCGGAGAATCCCATGTGGTACTTCACGTCGCCGTCGCCGTAGTCTTCCGCCCCGGGAAGGTACTTGTCCTCGAACTCGTTGAAGATTTGCTCGAGAGGTTTGTGCAGCACGTTTGCAAGGACATTGAGCCGGCCACGGTGGGCCATCCCGATCACGATTTCCTGGATCCCGAGCGGCGGCGATTTCTCCACGATTGCATCAAGCATCGGGAGCAGTGTCTCCGCCCCCTCAAGCGAGAACCGCTTCGCCCCGGTGTATTTCGTGTGGAGGTAATTCTCGAAGTGCGACGCCCAGTTGAGCGTCATGAGAATCCGATACTTTCCCCGCAGGTCGATGTGCGGCCGATTCCGCGTCGGTTCCATCCGCTTCGCCAGCCAGCTTCGAACTTCGAGGGAATCGATGTGCATGTACTCGACCGCGAAGGTCCGGCAGTACGTGTCACGCAGGGCGTCGAGCAGGTCGCCGAGTTTCGCGGGGCCTTCCATCCCGAAGAACATCGAGGCGTCGATGACCTTGTCGCGGTCAACCTCGGAGAGGCCGAAATTCTCGAGGGCGAGCACCGGAAGTGGAGAAGGTGGGTCGTGCAGCGGATCAAGGTGAGCCTGGAGATGTCCGACCTGGCGATACCAGTTGACCAGGCGGACGACTCCGGTCTGGAGCCGCATCTCCGCGGGGGCGGCTTCGAGTCCGACTTTCTCGGCGACGCCGTTGCCGGCAAACTCGGCCCCGGCGAAGAAGAACTGCCAGGTGGGATCGACAGCGTCGGGGTCGGCACGCCACTGGCGGTAGGTGTCTTCGATGATTTCGCGGTTGTACGGGTCGGCGATGTTGACGGCGGGCATTTCGCGGCTCCGGTCCAAGACGGGCTCGTCGGCGGCGGATCTCCGGCGAGAAGGCTATGGGTATCCATAGGCGCACCCACCCGTAGGACAAGCAATCGAAGCGCCGACACGGGAAAAGTTCTGGCGAGTTGGGAACTTTTCTGCCCGACCCCGATCACGCCGCCTTCGCGAGGGGTTCCCCCTCGTCCGGCCAGTCGTCGAAGCGGACAGCAACCTGCCGGGAGACGCCGCCTTCCTGCATGGTCACGCCGTAGAGCACGTCCGCGACCGCCATCGTCCGTTTCTTGTGGGTGATGACGATAAATTGACTCCGATCGGAGAACTCGCGGAGGGATTGGGCCAGCCTTTGGGTGTTGGCCTCATCCATTGCTGCGTCGACTTCGTCGAGGAGGCAGAACGGACTCGGTCGGCTGCGGAAAATCGCCAGCAGCAGGGCGACGGCCGTCAGGGCTTTCTCGCCGCCGCTCAGGAGGGAAATTTTGCGAAGTTCCTTCCCCGGCGGCCGGGCGGTGATCTCGATCCCGCTTTCGAGGACATCCGTCTCGTCCTCGAGGACGATGTCCGCCTGCCCGCCCGCGAAGAGCTTGCGAAAGAGTTCCTGGAAGTGCCCGCGGATGGTCGTCAGCGTCTCAGAGAAAAGTTTGCGACTGTCCGTGTTGATCTCATCGATGATCGTCTGCAATTTCCGGCGAGCGTCGGCCAGGTCGTCGTGCTGTGACCGGAGTTCCCGCTCGCGTCCCTCGACCTCCGTCAGTTCCGCGAGTGCTTCGAGGTTGACGCTGCCAAGTTTTTCCAGTTTCCGGCGAAGATCCGTGATTTCCTGTGCGGAATCCTCGGTTACCGGGGTCGGCTCGGTCGTAGCCGCCAGTTCCGCGAGGTCGAGAGAGTAGTCTTCCCGGACGCGGGAGGCGATCGCGTCGCGGCGGGAGCGGAGTTCGCTGGCGGAAAGTTCGTGCGCGTGGGCGGCAGAATGTTGGTCCTTCCAGGCTTCCCGCAATTGCTTGAGTTCGAGATCGACCGTCTCACGTGCGGAGCGGAACTGGTTGCGTGATTCTGCCAGGGAAGCGACGTTTCGCTCACGCGATTCCTTGTCGAAATAGGCAGACGCGGCGGCGGACGTGGCTCGAAGCGTGGCCAGCCGCGATTCGGCGAGGCGGAGCCGGGCGGATTTCTCCGCGGAGAAGAGGTTGACCCCGTCGATTCGCCGATTTTTCAGGTCGGAATCGAGGTCATCACGCTTCTTCCGCAGACCGGCCAGTTGCTCGCGGACCCGGCTCAGGGCGACCTGGGCGTCGGTGTTTTCCTGCTGTTTGCGATCGCGGTCGCGCTCGGCGGCTGCGAGGTCGAGGGCAGCGGTTTCGAGGCGTGCCTTGACGTCGGCCGCTTCACGGTCCGCAGCGGCAGCGTGCTCGGCGGCGCTCTCGGCGGCCGCGGTCGCCTTGGCCATCTCCGCCTCGAGCTGCCGACCCTCGCGTTCGAGATTGTCGATGTCGTCTGCGAGCCCACGTTGGACCTGGCGCTGCTCCAGGATCTGGTCGCGGAGGGTGCCGGCCTCACCGGTCAGCGTCGCAATCTCCTCCTCACGAGCTCGGATCGGAACCTCGTGGGAATCCGCTTCCTTGCGGAGTTTCGCCTGTGACAACTCGGTGTCACGGATCTCGGCGTCGAGGGCCGCGGTTTGCGTGCGAAGCTCGCGGAGTTCGCTTTTTCGCGACAAAATTCCCGCTTCCGTGCGGGGTGGGCCGACCGTGACGGAGCCGTCCGGCTCGAGGAGTTCGCCTGCCCGCGTGAGAAATCGGAGGTGCGGAAACTCGACCGCAAGCTCCCGTGTGACGCCGAGATTCTCCGCGAGGACCACGTTTCCCAGAAGCTGGTGCGCGAACCCGGGCAGGTCGCACCGCACGCTTGCGGAGAGGGGAATCGGCGGCGGGTCGGTGCGAGAACCGGCCGAGGTTGTCGCAGGGTTCCCGTTCTGGACAGGCACGAATCCGACGCGGCCGGGGAGATCGCCGAGAGCCTCGAGAACCTCGCCCAGGGCTGTGGAGTCGCGGGTCACGAATCGCTGGGCCGCGTCGCCGAGGGCGAGGTCAACCAGTGGTGCGAGGTCACGCGGGACGGTCAGAAGGTCCGCGACCAGGCCCAGAATTCCCCGGGAAATTGCGGCTTCCCCGGCCTCGATTCGCTGCACCACCGCCCGGACGCCGGCCCCGAAACCCTCGAAGGTCCGCTCCAAACCCTCGAGAACGTCTGCCCGACCGCGGAGGGCGCTGCGGCGCTCGCGGAGCGACTCCAGATCGGTTTGCAACGCGTCTGCCCGGGCCCGCAACTCGTCTCGGGCAGCCGTGTGTGCCGCCAGTGACACCCGGGCGTCATCGAGCCGCTGACGGACATCGGCGTCGGATTGCGACAACTCGCGGAGTGCCGCCTCGATGGCGTCGAACTTGGCCGCCTTCCGGTGTGCCTCGGCGTGCTTGCGAGAAAGCTCGCCGGCGAACCGCTCCGCCTGGGCTCGGTTGGTGTCCGCGTCCGAGTGGAATTTCGCGGATCTCCCGACGAGTTCGAACTGCAACTCGCGGTCGGCCTCCGATCGCCGGGTCAACTCCGCGATGCGAGACCCGACTGCGGCGAGAGCATCGGCGGCCGCCGTGGCCCGTGCTTCCTCGCTCGCGGCTCGCTCGGCCGTCTGCGTCAGATCCGTGGCGAGAACTGCCGACTCGGATTCGAGATTCTTGATGCGATACCCGAGATCCGCCCGCTGTTTTGCGAGTCGAAGCACCTCGGCTTCGAGGTTGGCGGTCTGGGCTCGCTCGGATTTGGCCGCGGATTCCTGGGTCGCGATCTGCTGCCGGGCGTCGGCAAGTCGGGCCTCCTGGTGGCGGAGGGCGTCCTCGGTGCGAGACAGTTCCCACGTCAGTTCTTGCAGCCGTTTCTCGCCGGCCTCCGCACGCTCGGTCGCATCGGAAAGTTCGAGGCGAAGCGTGGCGAGGGCGGATTCCTCGGTGTCGAGTTGCATCGAAAGTTGTCGATACTCCGCGAGACCGGCTGCCACCCGGAGTTCCCGGAGGCGGGTCGTGTACTCCTGGAATCGCTGGGCTTTCGCGGCCTGCAACCGTAGCGTGCGGAGTTGCCCCTCGAGTTCCCCGAGGATGTCGCGGACCCGCAGCAGATCCGCGTCGACGCGCTCAAGTTTTCGGATCGACTCGAGTTTCTTGGCCTTGAAGCGGCTGATTCCGGCGGCTTCCTCGAAGATGGATCGGCGGTCCTTGGTGCTCGCGGCGAGGAGGGCGTCGACGCGGCCCTGCTCGATGATGCTGTATGCGCCGTGGCCCGCACCGGAACCAAGAAAGAGTTCCTTGACGTCCTTCAACCGCGCCCCGCGGCCGTTGATCGCGTATTCTCCCTCGCCATCGCGGTACACCCGGCGGGTGATCTGCACCTCGTCCGAGTCCGCGGAAAGCTGGCGACGGGTGTTGTCGAACGTCATCGTCACCTCGGCCATGCCGAGGGATTTCCGGGTGGTGGAACCGTTGAAGATGACGTCGGTCATCTCGCCGCCGCGGAGGTTCTTCGCGGATTGTTCGCCGAGAATCCAGCGGACGGCGTCGACGATGTTGGATTTGCCGGACCCGTTGGGCCCGACGATCGCGGTGATTCCGGGGGCGAAGTCGAAGCGGGTGCGGTCGGCGAAAGATTTGAAACCGATCAATTCCAGGCGTGTGAGCATCGGCGTGGTCCGAAAGTTCCCTGTTCCAGAATTTCCGGAAGTTCCAGAAGCCCCGGGATGCCGGAACTTCTGGAACTTCTGGTGGTGGAAACGCGGGTTACCGCGGGCCGAAGAGTCGGCCAGGCTGCCGGTTCAACGCGGGACCGTCGTTGGCGGTCGACTCCGCCGGCTTCGCCTTGACCGCATCCGCGTCGGTCGGAAGGTCGTAGCTCGCCGGGATCACGTCGCCACGCTCGATCCGCTGGACTTCGAGGTCCGCCCGTTCCAGAGACGGGTCGGAACGTGCGATCTGTGCCAATTTCTGCAGCGAGAGCCCCCGCGGGTTCGCGTCGTAAGCCACCGTCGCCACCAAGGCCTCGGCTTGCTCCGCCCGGCGGATCAGTTCCACAGCCTCGGTGTAGGTTCCACCGAGTTCCGCGAGAGTCGTCAGCACCGCGGAGAGGTCGGCCCGGCACTGGACCGGAACTGCCACTGGCTCGCCGTTCTTTGTCGTCAAGCGGGTCACGGTCACGCCGTCCGTCCCGTCCTTCGTGGTCACGGTGAACTCGCTTCCGACCGGGAAGGAGAAGGGTGCCTTGAGCGGGCAGACGGTGCCGAAAATCGTAATCTCGGCGCGACCGGTGACCGCGACGTGAACCATCGGTGCCGATTCCGGGGCGACGCGGTGGAACCAGAAGGAGTTGTTGAGGAGCCGGCCGCGAACCGCCTCGTGGTTCTTGTCCGCGGACCGCAGGGCGTGGAACGCACCGTACCGGAGGTTCGCGTCCCCCTTCTTCATGAGTTCCACGAGCTGGTCGAGACAGACGGCGTCGTCCATGGACGCGAGTGCCACCAGGGAGTGGGATCGGAGCGACGGGTGCTGGGCGGCGAGGTCGGCGAGATCCTTCGCACCATCGGGCAGCCCGAGGTAGGCGAGGGCTTCCGCGGAGGCGAAGCGGACCCAGGGCGAGTCGCTTTGCAGGCCCACCCGCAGCGGCTGGCGACTATCTGGCCCGAGGGCTTCGAGCTTGATGGCGGCCGTCAGGGTCGATTCCGGACGAAGAAGGTCATACTCGAGTTGCCGACGGTACGGGGAATCCGTGTCGGTCGGCACGAGCGGAACCTGCCGGGAAACCAGGAGGAACCGCGAGTGGTTGAGTCGGTACGCCGGTGGGACCATGGTCATCACGAGCGGCTTGCCCTGGACCTTGGCCTCCGCGAGTTTCCCGAGCCGATCGCCGGTCTCGTGGAAGGTGGTGTTGATGCGTTCCGCAGTCACCATCGCAAGACGGGGTTGTGGGTTCTCGTCCGCGATAATGAGGTAGTAGGGGCGATCGAGCAGGTTCTTGGCTCCGCCCCAGATTCGGCCGGCCCGCAGTTGGGGCGGTTCGTCGCCGACCGGTTTCTGGTCGTCTGTGGTCCCCGCGATGATCGGGCCTTCCGCAACGGCGAGGCGATGGCCGGTCAGGACCGTATTCCCGTCCGCGACCGGGGATTTGCTTCCGGTCATTCCCTTGGCCGCCAGCTCGGCCCGCAGGTTGCCCGCGTACTCGAGGTTGGTGAGATCGCAGGAGTACAGGATCCCGCCCTTCAAGCTCGTCGTTTTGCTTCCTGGGGGCAGGCTGATCTGCACATCGATGGCGTCACCCGACTTCGCACCGGGCGGAATCAGGGCGGAAACCAGCACCAGCGAGGTGGTTCGTCCCGGAGCATCGAGGAGATCCTTGGGATTCCCCTTCCGCTTCATGATCGTGTTTTCGAGCGCGGTGCGGTGTTGGCCGGGGGGCGGGCTGCTGCCGGTCCCCTTGAGGTTGTAGACCAGGCCGACGCCAAAGACGGGGATCGGCTCCATGTTGCCGACGACGGTTTTCTGGCCGACCGTGGCCAGAGCATCCTTCTCGGTCGCATCTTCCGCAGCCTGCGATCGGCTCGTACTCGTGTTCGTGTTCTTCGCGTTCGAGTGGCACCCGACGAGCCCGAAGAAAAGACCGGCCGTCACGATCCCGGCCTGTAGCGCCCGGTCCATCTGCTTCCCCCTGTGTGCATCGCCCGGCCCGGTCCGATGGCGAACCGATTCCGGGGCACAGAAACCCGACGCGAACCCCGGCCGATTCCCCCGAACCGAACCAGGTGCGATTCCGCCCGAAGTCAGGCGGGAAGGTTTCCGTGAATCGGCGGCGAGATAGCGACGGGAAAAGGGAGTGTCAAGAAAAAAACTGCATTCCCAAAGATTTGATTTTGCCGCCGGTTACCCCAGACTTCGGAGAAGGACCAGGACGCCGACTTCCTTCTGGCCCACGGTCCAGTGGTCGAAAATGATTCCACCGGGGGTGAGAAGGTAACCGTCGCCGGGTTCGAGGAGCAGCTTCACGAGGGGGTAATCGGGGTAGGCCTCGAAGAAATTCTTCGCCAGCCAGCGGTCCTGGGACTCGATCCGTGTGTGCAGGGCCGCGGGGGGAAGGTTGAGGAAGACGAGTGAGGCAGGCTCGTCGCCGAGGTTGACGCCTCCGATCACTCCGCCGCCGCGTCGGACATCGACGCTCAGTTCGAGGCCGTCTCGGGTCGTCCGCTGGTCTGGAACCGTGATGGCGGCCTCGCAGGTTGTCTCGGGGGAGACGGGAATCCCGTGGGAATGCAGGAAATCCAGGACCTGGCGGGCGTAGGCGGGGTAGGCATCGCTATCGCCGGCGAGGCCGACGGACTCGGTCGTTTTCCACCACCGCTGGCGGAGTTCCTCGGACAAGCGGAAGATTTGCACCCCGGTTTCGATCGGCGCGTCGCCCGTGAGGATCGCGAGTTCTGCCGGCGTGGCGGGTCGCCAGTCCGGTTTCGGCACGACCGTCTGCTTCTGGAATTCCGTCCCGGAGTTGACCGCAATTCGGTCGGCCCAGTTGGCGGAGACGAAGAAGCCCGGCGCGACAGCGACGCAGAACCCGGCCTCGAGTGAATCACTCACAACGCACCTCCGCGGCCGGGAGGATGTTGACCGGTCCGCATCCCTATCTTAGGGTGTCACAGGCGGGGAGCGATCCCGGACCGCCCGACTCTTGCAACTCGTCCCCGACAGTCCACGGGTCTGCCCCTCCCATGAATCCGATTCTCTGGTCGCCGAGCCCGACCGCGATTGCGTCGGCGAACCTCACCCGGTTCCGCGAATTTGCCCGCACCCTCGGCGGGCCGACGGACGATTCCTACGCCGCCCTTCACCGCTGGAGCGTAGCCGACCGCGGGGCGTTCTGGACCGCCGTCTGGAGGTTCTGCGGCGTCATCGGGGAGATCGGAAGTGCCGGGAAATCGCCGACCGATGCGTTCCAGCCCGGACCGCACATGACGGAATCGACGTGGTTCCCCGAATCGAGTCTCAACTTCGCGGAGAATTTGCTGCGACCCGGCGAGGATCCCGACTCCCCGGCGATCGTCTCGCGGTCGGAAACGGGGGCACGCTCGGTCCTGACTCGGGGGGATCTGGCCCGGCAGGCGACCGCGTTCGCGAAGTTCCTCCGGGAAAAGGGGGTCCAGCCGGGCGATCGCGTGGCAGCGGTGCTCCCCAACATTCCGGAAGCGATCGTCGCGATGCTCGGGACGGCCGCCATCGGCGCGATCTGGTCGTCGTGTTCTCCCGATTTCGGGGACGACGCGATCGTCGACCGCTTCGGACAGATCGAGCCGACCGTGCTCGTGACCACGACCGAGTCGACTTACGGTGGGAAGCGGATCGCGGTCGCGGATCGGGTGCGTGGCGTGCTGCCCCGGCTTCCGAGTGTGCGGACGGTGGTGGTCGCCGGTGACACCGCACTGTCACCGGGTAGATCTCCGGAGTGGGTGCGATTTGCGGATGCGGTTGCAGATCCGCCGGCAGGCTGGGAATTCCCGCGATTTCCGTTCTCGCATCCGCTCTTTGTGCTGTACTCCTCCGGAACCACGGGTGTCCCCAAGTGCATCGTCCACGGGGCGGGCGGGACGCTGCTGCAACTCCTGAAGGAGCACCAACTCCACTCGGACATCCGCCCCGACGATCGCGTGTTTTACTTCACGACCACCGGATGGATGATGTGGAACTGGCTGTCGACTGTTCTCGCGTCCCGGGCCACGATCGTTTTGTTCGACGGATCCCCGTTCTTCCCGGATGGCCACATCCTCTGGAAAATCGCGGTCGAGGAGAAACTCACGCACTTCGGCACGAGCGCGAAGTACCTCGCGCACCTGGAAAAGCAGGGGGTTCGCCCGCGGGAAACGCACGATTTGTCCGCCCTCCGGGTGCTGCTCTCGACGGGTTCGCCCCTGCTCCCCGAGGGGTTCGAGTACGTCTACCGGGACGTGAAGCCGGACCTCGACCTGGCGTCGATTTCCGGGGGGACCGACATCATCTCGTGCTTCGCGTTGGGGTGCCCGACGGAGCCGGTTCGCCGGGGGGAGTTGCAGGTCGCCGGGCTGGGCATGGACGTGCACGTCTGGACCGCGGATGGCCAAGCGGTGGTCGGCGAACCCGGGGAACTCGTTTGCACTTCGCCGTTCCCGAGTATGCCTGTCGGGTTCTGGAATGACTCGACCCGTGAGAAATACCGCGGATCCTACTTCGGCGTCTTCCCCAATCTGTGGTGCCACGGCGACTGGGCGGAGCAGACCGCGACCGGGGGATGGATCATCTACGGCCGATCCGACACGACCCTCAACCCTGGCGGAGTTCGCATCGGAACCGCGGAAATTTATCGGCAGGTTGAGACGTTCCCGGCCGTCGCGGAATCCCTGGCGACGGCCCTGCGTCACGACGGGGACGAGCAAATCGTCCTGTTTCTCCGCCTGAAACCGGGCGAGGAACTGACCCCGGAACTCGTCGAAGCGATCCGGCTCCGCCTCAAGACGCGGTGTTCCCCGAGGCACGTTCCGGGGTTTGTCGCGGCCGCCCCGGACTTCCCACGGACCGTCAGTGGGAAGCTCTCCGAGGTTGCGGTGCGGAACGCGATCAACGGGTTGCCGGTCAAGAATACCGCAGCCCTGGCGAATCCGGAATCGCTGGAGTTTTTCCAAAGCTGGGCCCGGGAGCGGCGATGAGTGCGGGCGAAAATTGGTTGAGCGGAATCCGGGCCGTCTTCTTCGATGCGGTGGGGACTGTCCTGTTTCCGCACCCGGGTGCCCCGCAAATCTACGCGGAAACGGCTGCGGCCCACGGGCTCCCTGCGGATCCGACAGAGGTGCTGCACCGTTTCAAGCTGGCGTTCCGGCGGGAAGAGGTCGTCGATCGCGCCGCGGGGTGGGTCACCAGCGAGATCCGGGAAGTCGATCGCTGGCGAGCGATCGTCACCGAGACTCTTCCCGGCGCCCCGGAGGCCTGCTTCGACCGGCTCTTTCTGCACTTCTCCCAGCCCGATTCGTGGAAGGTGCCGGCCGGAATCGACACGCTTCTGGATTCCCTCGCCGACCGCGGCTTGGTGCTGGGGCTCGCCTCCAACTACGACTCCCGGCTGACGCAGGTTCTCGCGGGGCGACCGGAACTGTCGCGGTTGCGCGACCGTGTGGTGGTCAGTTCCCTGGTCGGAGTGCGGAAGCCGGGCCCGAGATTCTTCGAGCAGGTGACCGTGCTCGCCGGTTGTGACCCGGCCGAGATTCTGTTCGTGGGGGACGACCTGGAGAACGACTACCAGGGGGCCGCCGCCGCCGGGTTCCGCTCCCTTCTGATCGACCCGGGCAACCGCTGGCCGCAGATTCCCCGGCGAATCACGGATCTTTCGCAGCTACTGGAGTAGTTCATCACTACTCCTCAAACCCCCGCGACGTGGGCGGCCACCTTGGCGACCTCGGACGCGATCGGGGTCCGCTTGAAGCGGTACACACCGTCCCCGAGCGCCAGTTCTCCCGCCTCGTCGGTGCGGTACTGCTCCGACACCACGAGCACAAACTTCCCAGGCAACGCCTTCCGCAACCGCCGGAGGTGGGCATCGAGGTCGAGTTTCCGCCAGAAGCCCAGAATCTCGACATGGACTTCCTTCCCGGATTTCGCGTGGGTGAGCGTGAAATCGGGGACCCACGTCACCCCGTCGGTCTGGATCGGGTGCGGGTCGGCGGAGATGGACCACCCGGGGACGGAATTGCGGAAGTTCTCTGCGAAAACGTCGAGTTCGCGGGGCGTGTAGACGCCAAAATCGGGTGTGTGGGACCGCAACCCGTCAGTCGCAGCGAGCGTGAAGATTTTCTCCTTCCGGTCGGTTCCCCACCGCACCTCTGCCCGAAGTTCGAAGGCCTTGCAGTGGAGGAGTGCGGGCAGGAACATCGCGAGTTGCAGCCCGTACTTTTGCGTCGCGGAGAAGAGGCTCAGCGGGCCGTCGAGGTGGAGGGTGTAGCTTCCGCCGTCGGCCGGGCGGATGGTGCAGATCAGGCGGTGGAACTTGACGGCCCGGAACAACTGGCGAAACCGTGCGGGCGTCTCCCCCCAGACGCGGACTTCCATCCCGGTGCAGCGGAGCAGAATCGCCTGGGCCAGGGCGACGTTGTACCGGTGCAGAAGCTGTTCCGGCGTGCAGTTCTCGAACTTGAGGATCCGCTGCTCGTCCTTGAGGTCCGCGAACAGGGCGACGTCGGCCGCCTCGGGTGCGACCCCGAGTTCCTTGCCGACCGCTTCCAGAACGGTGGCCCGGTCGAAGTTCTGGCCGGCCTTCGCCGCCGCTGCGTGGTGCAACGCCGACAGCCGGAACGCCGAATCCCGCACCGTTTCCGGTGGAAGATCGGATGCGACCTCGAACTCGCACCGATCCTCCAGCAACTTCGCGAAGCCCTGTTGGACGAGCTGCGTCGGCCCATCCCCGACGAGTTCCGCGACCTCCGCCTCCAGTTGGCCGCGTGTCTGCCCGGGCGAATCGCGAAACGCGAGCAGCAACTGCTCCGCGACGCCGAGCCAATCCTCCGACCTCGGATTGAGGTATGCCGGCACCAGCCGATTCCGGGCATGCTTCACGCGAACCAGCTTGCCGGTGAGCATCGGGAATCTCCGAGAGTTCCAGCAGTTTCAAAAGTTCCAGAAGTTCCAATGGTTAGCCCGACGCGTAATCGATGGAAGCGATAGTATAACACCGTTTGAGAATCTCGGGAGTTTTCAGGAGTCGCATAATCACGGGGAGACCACAACTTGGCCTCAGTCTGATCCAACTCCCAGAAATCGCCGATCCATTTCGAGACCGCTGTTGAGTTGGGCCACGCAAGGAAACGCCAGGCCAGACAGGTGCGGTGCGCAAACGCCGCCGCCCTCGTGCCGTTACAACGCTGTCGGCATCCTTCCGTTACCCGGCAGAGGGCGAGCTCGTGGTGAAGTATCTCGCGGCACTGACGGCAGTCGTGGCGGTCGGGCTCGGCGTGAATGCTGCCCCGGTCCCGCCAGACCGGGAAATCAAGGAAAAGTTGGTCTTGGCCTACGCAAAGGTCGTGAGTCCGGTGGACGGCAAGCCGAACCATTTTGAATACGATTACCTCCTCGATCCGACGGCCGATGAACCGAAGACACTCCGCCAACTCCGCAAGGACGGTCGTCGCGTCCGTCCTGCGTCCAAATCACTGGAACTCTCGGGCACCCTCGGCGAGGGCCTGTTAGCGAGCAGGCCGGTCGAGTCGTGCGTCGTCCTAGGGCATGATGGGAAAGAATTGCTTCTGGAAGGGGACGACCAGCTCCACCATGAAGTGACGTTCAGCCCAGACGGGCGTTTCTTCATGCGTCTTGGTTGCGGCGATTTTTCCGCCAAAATTCGTTGCGTGAACACGGGCAAGGAACCCCGCAAACGCGATCTCACTTTGAAAATCGCAGAACCCGATTCGGTGGTTTCGGACGGCAAACGTA
Source organism: uncultured Alcaligenaceae bacterium (assembly GCA_964552815.1). Taxonomy (GTDB): domain Bacteria; phylum Planctomycetota; class Planctomycetia; order Gemmatales; family Gemmataceae; genus CAYUHJ01. The sequence continues at coordinate 81,136 of CAZKIQ010000010.1, forward strand.
TTCTTTACGGCGCTGCGACGTGGGATGCGAACGCCAAACAGACCGGGGCCATAGTGGGTGTCGTGAACACGGACGGCAGCAACGAGGCCACGCTTCACAAGGGGGACCGCAACAACTGCGCCCACTCCCACCTCGTGACTTTTCTGCGAGATGGCCGGGCGGCGTACCTCGTGTCAGACGACTTGAGGGGCGAGATCGCGCTGATCGCCCACGATTTTGACAAGAAAAAAAGCATGGAACTAGGCCGCGTGAAATTCCCACGTATGGGGGATATCGCCGAAGCGATTGATCCCGACGGGAGCGGCTTCTATTGTTTTCGACATCGCGATGTCAAGAACGGCGATCCCGTGAACGAAATCGTCCGGTACGATTTTCGGTCCAAGAAATCGACCGTGCTCAAGTCCGGTTTCGACGCCCCAGGGGCGTTCACATTCCGATGGGTCTATGTGGAAGACAAGTGAGTATAATCATTCTGGTATTCTCCCCATCGAATACGCAACGGGGTGAACGGTTGCCCCAAAATACTAACCTGACGCTGCACTACTTGTCACGGAGTGATGGAGAATCCGAAAGCGATCTCTCCGATTCTTGCGACAGAGACCGCTAAATAATTCTCCACGGGAGAAACACTCATTACCCCAGAATTTCGCGGATTGGCGTGCCTTCGCTGCGATTGACGGTTCGGCCGATCGGGCTACGGAGGGTTTTTTCGGGGTCGATCCCGAGGGCGGTCAACACGGTGGCGTGGAGGTTGGCGGCCGGGACAGGGTTCTTTGATTTTTTCCCGCCGGCCGGATCGGATTCGCCGACGACGATGCCTCCCTGGATGCCACCTCCGGCGAAGGCGGCGGCGAAGTTGTGAGGCCAGTGGTCTCGGCCGCCAGCGGCGTTGAGTTTCGGGGTACGACCGAACTCGCCGACGCACAGAATCACCGTGTCCTCCAGGGTTCCCCGCTGCTTGAGATCTCGGATCAGAGCGGCGAAAGCGGGGTCGAGTTCCCCGACGAGCCGCTTGCAAATCGCGTGGTTGTTGACGTGGCTATCCCACCCGTCGAGTGTGACCTCGACGCAGCGGACGCCGACGTCGAGCAGGCGGCGGGCGGCGAGGCAGCCGCGGCCGAACGCGGTGTCGCCGTAGGCTTTCCGCACCGCGGCGGGTTCGCTCGAAACATCGAAGGCTTTCAACTGGTCGGAACTCATCATCCGCTTCGCCCGGTCGATGGTGTCGCGGTGCCCGGTGGCCGCCGCCCGCCGGCCGCTCCGTTTCGCGAACGCATCCTCGACGACATCCAGATCCTTCAACCGCTCGGCGAACCGGTCGGCGGGGACATGGGGTTCGACGTCGGGCACTTTCTGGGCGGGGTCGTAGACCTTGAACGCGTCGAATTCCGCCCCCAGAAAGCCGCCCCGAGCGGGCCACTGGGTCGGGAGGATCGAGACGTGTCGGGGAATGTCGACTCCCGTTCCGGGCAAGGCGTGGCAAACGAGGGCTCCGAGGGAAGGGTGCACGACCGTGGGATCGGGGCGGAAGCCCGTTTTGAGCGTGTACGTTCCCCGTTCGTGGTCCCCTTCCTGGCTCACCAGGGAGCGGACAAGTGCGACGTGCTGCATCTGGTCGGCGAGTTGCTCGAAGCCGGAGCCGAGTTGGATTCCCCTGACGGCGGTGTCGCGGCCGGTGCTTCCGCTGGCGATCTCGGTGCCGGGCTTGGGGTCGAAGGTTTCGAGCTGGCTGGGTCCGCCGGCCATCCAGAGAACGATGACGGATTTCGCCGGGGATTTTTTCGACTCGGCCGCTCGGGCGAGAGTGGTGCCGAGCGGGGTGAGCCAACCCATGCCGGAGAGTCCGGCAAGGCCTGCAAATCCGAGAAACCCACGGCGGTGGAGGTGGGGGATTGGTTCCATGGCAGTTCCCGGTCAGAGGATGCGTCGTCTGGGGAAGCTTACCCGGTAGACAGGTGAGAAGTTTCACCGCGCGATTTTTCGAAATCGGTCCCGGACAAGTTCCGGTGGTGCGGATTTGGGAAATTGTGCGGGCGGTGCGGTCAAATGACCGAAATACTTCCCAGGTGCCGGCCGGGTTCGCTGATGCTCGGCCTGCCAGAGGGAAGCGGGATGAGGCGCGTTCGAGCGGGAGTGATTGCGGGACTGGGTCTGTTCGGCGGACCCGCGCTGGCCGAGGAAATCGGCTGGCGGCCGGTCGCGCCGATTCCGGTCCCGGCCGGATCGGCCCCGGTTTACCCGGTTCCCGCAGCCACGATCACGAGTACGTTTGGGCCGGCTTCCGCGGGTGAGCCGACCCGGAATGCTCCGCCTCCGGGGCTGATTTCCGGCGAACCGCGGTGGCAACCGGCCCGTCTGCTGCCTCCGATTGCCGCAAATCCGGAGCCGACTTCGACCCCAGCGCCGATCGCGTTGCCGGCCGGAACTTCGCCTCTTTTCCATGCGGTTTCGGCGAAGCAAATTCCATCGGTGGAAGCACCGCCGCCCCGGCCGGTCGATCCGCTGCCGTCACCGCGGCCGTTGCCCACCCCGGCCCCGATTCCGGAGATTGCACCGGCCCCGAAATCGACCCAATTGCTACCACCGGAGTCCGCCCCGGATCCGCTTTCCGCCCAGGTTTGGGGAAGCGGGCCCTTTCTGCCCGCGGACTCCTGTGCGGGAAATTCCTGTCCGGACGGTGTCGCCCCGGCGGGGTTCGCCCGACCGGTGCGAAAGACCGGGCCGCACTCGCCGAACCTGACGCTCTCACGCGACCACCATTTCCTCGACATTTTTGGGGTCGGCGTATTCGCCGACGAGCCGGGGACGCAGATCGTCGGGGAAGGACCGGCGACTGACCGGTTCTTTGTGTCTGGCGAATACCTGCTGTGGTGGGTCAACCCGGGGAACATCCCGGTTTTGGCTTCGACCTCGAACAACGGAAATTTTGGATTCCTCGGCCAGCCGGGAACGCAGACATTGCTGGGCCCGGGACAGTTTGGCCCGACACTGCGTGATGGATTCCGCGTCCGGGCCGGTGCCTGGCTCGACGAGTGCGGAACCTGCGGCATCGACGGGAGCTTCTTCTTCCTCGGCAGCCGGGGGGAATCGTTCGCCGTCAACTCCAACCAGTTCCCGACCATCACCCGGCCGATCTTCGCACCGAATATTCCCGGTGAATTCGGGGAACTGGTTTCTTTCCCGGGGCTTTCCACGGGCGTGCTGGTCGTCGATACCGACAGCCAGCTCTGGGGTGCGGACGTGAACTTCCGCAAGGCGGTTTGCCGGACCTGCACCTCGCGGTCGGAGTGGTTCGCGGGGTTCCGGTACCTGGACCTGAAGGAAAATTTGCGCATCACCGAGTTCATCACGGCGGTGGCGAATTCGCCGCAACCGACCGGGACGCAGATCGTGGTGCGAGATTCTTTCGGGACGCACAACCAGTTTTACGGCGGGCAGATCGGCTGGCTGGTCGGTCGCAGCCGGGGCCGCTGGGACTTCGACGCCCGACTTTCGCTGGCGATGGGGGTAACGCACCAGACCCTGACCATCAACGGAGTCCAGTCGGTGACTCAACCGGGGGCTCCGGAGCAACTCTTCGTCGGAGGCTTGCTCGCGGCGGGGCCGAACATCGGAACCTTCACGAAGGACCGGTTCTCGGTTGTGCCGGAAGCGACGTTCACAGCGGGGTACCGCCTTACGCCCAATCTGCGGGCGACGCTCGGGTACAACTTCCTGTACTGGTCCAACGTCATCCGCCCCGGCGACCAGATCGATCGCGTTGTGGATCTGACGTTCGTGCCCAATTCCCTCAACGTCCCGTTCTCCGGAGTGCCCCGACCCCAGCCGACGTTCAAATCGAGTGATCTGTTCGTCCACGGGATCCAGTTCGGAATCGAGTATCGCTGGTAGCGACGCCTGACTGTGTACAATGGAATGGGTTCCGATCCCCTCTCCTGAGGGCTGCACGATGCCATTCCGCCTGCTTCTGATCGCGTTTCTGGGTGGGGTTCTTGCGGTTCCGCAATCCGCGGCCGCGGCTCCGTCTGTCGACGAACAAGAAACCGTGGCGAAGGTCAACAAGGCAATCGACCGCGGGGTGCAGTACCTCAAGAAGACCTACGACCCGAACAAAAATGGCTGGGAAGGGTTCTGGCTCAACCAACTGGGCGAAATGAACGGCGGCGTCACCGCCCTCGCCACGCTCGCACTTCTCAACTGCGGGGAAAAGCCCACCGATCCGACGGTAAAGTCGGCGATCGAGTATCTCCGCCGGATGCCGTTGAAGAAAACCTACGTCGTTTCCCTGATCACCATCGTGTTCGCCGAGGCGAAACAGAAGGAAGACCTGCCGCGGATTCAGAAAAACGTCGACTGGTTGATCGGGACTGCCTACCGCGTCGACGGCAAAATCGCCGGCTGGAGCTACCCCTTCGACAAGACTTCCCGCCCGGATGCGTCCAACACCCAGTACGCCCTCCTCGGCCTGTACGCCGGGAAACTGGCCGGCGCGAAGATCGACGAGGAGGTTTGGCGGCAGATCCGCTCGCTCTACCTCAACACCATCAAAAAAGACGGACCCGAAGCCGGCTACTGGCGGTACATCGAAGAACGCATCGCCGGCGAACGCGGCAGTTTCACCATGACTGTCGCCGGCGTCTGCGGACTCATCATCGCCGAAATGGCACTCGCCGAGGACGAGCAGAAACTCAACACCGTCACCGGGGTCGCCGCCAATTGCGGAAAATACGTCTCCAACGACGCTCTCCACCGGGGCATGAACTGGATCGGGAAACGCTTCTCCTTCAGCGACGCCCCGGAATTGAAGTCCGTTTTCTACAACATTTACGGCATCGAACGCGTCGGCCGGCTCTCCGGTCAGCGATTTCTCGGCCGATTCGACTGGTACCGCGAGGGGTGCGACTACCTGACCGCCACCGGGAAAGCCGGCGGCCAACATGCCGAGGGATACTGGGAGCACCACAAGGGAATCCAGATCGACAGCGTCAAGGTGATCGCGACCAGCTTCGCCCTCCTGTTCCTTTCCAAGGGCCGCACCCCGATCCTGATCACCAAGCTCGCTCACGGCGACTTCCTGATGCCGGACCGCGGCACGCTCGTCGAGAAAGGGGACGACCCCGGCGTGGTCGGTTGGAACCGCAAACACCATGACGCCCGCAACCTAACCGACTTCGCCAGCCGGGAACTTTTCAACGGCCTCCCGCTCGGCTGGCAGATCTACGACCCCCGCCGCCGCGAATACACGGAAAAAGAAATCCTCTCCGAAGTCGGCGTCCTCGTGCAATCGCCGATCCTCTACTTCAACGGACACAAAAAACTGGCTCTTTCCGGCCAGCAGAAGGACATCCTGAAGAAATACATCGAAGAAGGTGGATTCGTTTTGGCCGAGGCGTGTTGCGGCTCCGAGGAGTTTGCGGCAAGCTTCCGCGCCCTGATGCGAGAGATGTTTCCGGACAATCAACTCAAGCCGGTACCTCCGGAACACGCCATCTGGCGATCGTTTTATGCGGTTCCGCCGACGGAGTTTTCCAAGCTCGAGTGCCTCGACCGGGGTTGCCGGACGGTTCTCGTCTTCAGCCCGGAACCGCTGGCGGGTTTTTGGGAAGAAATGAAGTACGGCCAACTTTCCGCCGGTCCCGTCAAAACCCGGGGCGAGCAAGCCTTCCGCCTCGCGGGCAACATCATCGCCTACGCCACCGGGATGGAACCGCCGAAACAACGGCTTTCCGTCCGGCAAATCGCCGATCCCAAGGCGATCGACCGCACCCCGCCGCACGGCTTCCTCAAGCCCGCCCAGATCCGCCTCCGTGACGAGCAATTCCCTGCCCCCGCCGCCATGCGGAACCTGATGTTGTACCTTCGCGACGCCGCCAAAATCGACGTGGTACTGGACAAGGAACCGATCCAGCCCGGCGACGACGAACTCTTCAAGTACAAGTTCTCCTACATGCACGGACGGAAAGCCTTCAACTTCACACCCGAGGAAATCGAGAATGTGAAGGCGAACCTGCAAAGCGGCGGCCTGCTCCTCGCCGACGCGTGCTGCGGCAAGCCCGAGTTTGACAAGTCGTTCCGCGCGATGATCGCCAAGATGTTCCCGGATTCCAAGCTCGAGGTCATCCCCGTTACAGATGATCTGTATTCCGCGAAATTGAATGGATCGAAGATTACAACCGTGAAACGCCGTGAGAAAGCCGACGGTGCCGGCCCCGATGGGGGTTACAAGGATCTGCCCCCATTCCTGGAAGGCATCAAGCTCGACGGCCGATGGGTGGTCATCTACAGCAAGTATGATATCGGCTGTGCCATGGAAGGGCACAAGGCCACCGATTGCCTCGGCCACACCCGAGATAGTGCCTTGCAACTCGCAACGGCGGCCGTGTTGTATGCGTTGAAGCGATAGCCCATCAACAATAACACCTCGCACCATGGGGTGCGAGGTGTTATCACTTCATTACTTCACCAGGTTCTCGGCCCAGACCCGGATCGCGTCCAGGTTCAACCCGTGCGGGAAGCCGAGTCGGTCGAGCAGGACGAGGATCAGGATCACGTCCACGACCCCGAGCAGGTACGGGACCAGCCGGCCGTTCCAGCCGCGAAGGCGGGCGAGCCACTTGGTGACCGTCTCGACCTTGGTCTGCCAGCTAAGGAACTTGGCTTCGAGGCGGTCGCGGTTCTCGACGACGCGGCCGAGTTCGTATTGCCGCTTCGCCTGGGTGAACGTGTCGGCGTTGGACGACGCCCCCGGCTTGGACTGCATCTGCCGGGCGAGTTGCTCGGCATCCAGTGCCGCCCGGGTGTACTTCTTTTCCGTCCGGGAAGCGCGGCCGACCAGTGCCCACTTCACCCCGGCAAGGGCCGACAACATCAGCGTGTAAAGCGGGACCATAAGTGTGTCACTCCACGGGTGCGACGATGATTCTTCAACAACCGACTATCACCAACCATGTACCGACGTCGTCGCCCCGAACCGTCCGGACATGATCGCGTGCTTGCACCAAAGTGACGGCGGTGCGGATCACAGGGTTCGCGAATTGGGAGGATTTTCTGAAATGGAGGGCGGGTGTGATGGACACCCACCCAAGATTGGAGATGGCGGCCAAGTTCTGTAGCAAATGGATCGGGTATTACTCGCCAGTCGAAGTTCCATCATGCCCCGAGTTCCCACCGATCTCTTCCGTGGTCCCATCTGGCGGGTTCGTCGGTTCCTCACTTCGCGGAATCGACGGAAGGATGGGATAGATCGGTGACAGTGGATTGGTCATGCTGTTGGCTTCTGGTCCCGCAGGTGGTTGGGATGGATCGTATACATCATCCACGATCCGTGGTTCTTGGGGGTCCATGAAATTCGTCCGGTTGGCTCGATTGATCGATTGGGCGACAGCTTACCCACGTGGCTCCAATTGAGCCTCACTGGTCCCTGCTGCAAGCTGTGGGCCGATTGAGGGAGGAAATGCGGTTTCGAGAGGCTTACCCAACCGAGGAGTCGGCTGTCACGGTGCTGCGTTCCGGAAGTGCCAGGGATTCCAGGTCCGTGCCCATCTCTTGCTTGGCGTCCCGGCGGGTCGCCCACCACTCGGTAGCCCGCTCTTCCGTCCAGCGACCACAACATGTGCACATCGCCAGATCGGTGTCCACGTCGGCGGCACGCTGGTAGCGATCGCTCGAATCCTTGGCCAGCAACCGGGTCACGACCGCGAGAACGTCGTCCGGTGCGAACGGGTTCGCATTCGCGATCGGCGAAGGTTCTTCCCCAACAACAGCAAGCAGGGTTTTGACCGAGTTTCCGCGGTGGAACGCTTCTTTCCCGGTGAGGAGAAAGTAGGCGATGCTGCCAACACTGAAGAGATCGCTCCGCCCATCGAGGCTTCCGCCCGTCGCCTGCTCCGGAGACATGTACTCGGGGGTGCCCACGATCAACCCCTCGCGGGTGAGTTTCTGGTCGGCCTCGGATTCGTCCTGAGCAAGGAGTTGGACGAGCCCGAAATCGAGAAGTTTGACCTGGTCGTGCGGCACTCCGTCCGGGCAGATGAGGATGTTGGAAGGCTTGATGTCCCGGTGGACGAGTGCGTGTCGGTGGGCTTCCTTGAGTGCGGCACAGATCTGCCGGAGGATGTGGACGACGCGGTCGGCGGGAAGGGGACCATGGCGGATGACGAGGTCCTCGAGGCTGATGCCGGGGACATACTCCATCGCGTAGAAGAAGGTTCCGTCCTCGGCCTGGCCGTAGTCGTAGATTTCGACCGTGTTCGGGTGGCGAATCTGGGCCGTCGCCTGCACTTCCCGCTCGAATCGGCGGACTTGCTCGGGGTTGTTGAGAAGGCGGGGGTGGATGCGTTTGACGGCACACGGGCGTTTGAGCAGACTGTGCTCGGCGAGATAGACCTCGCCCATGCCACCGACCCCGAGCCGGCGACGGAGCCGGTACTGGCCGAGCTGCCGCACCGCTTCCCGGGCGGATTGCACTTCCCGTTCGAGAGCCTGAATCTTCGCGGTTCCGAAGACGCTCAGCCCGGCACCGACGGCGAGCATGGTGATCGCGACGGCGTAGAGCACCACCGCGTGGCTCGTCGTCGGCGGGTGGACGGAAACCGCGACGGCACTGATCGCAATCGCCACGATGCAAAATGCCATTGCCACCCCAGCACCGCGGGAAGGCGTGTTCGGAACCAGCACCCCGTGGAAGATGATGAGCACGAACCACATGAAATGCACGATCAGCGACGCGGCCAGCACCGAAACCTGCTCATGCCGGACACCCTCGAACCCGTTGAGCGGGTACGCGGTCAGAACGGAAAACTGCCAGTAGCCGAGGCAAACCGCCATCATCCCGAAGACGGCAATTTCCATCGCTCGCAGGATCTGCTCGGGCAGAGCTTTCCGGGTCGAGAGGACGGATCCGATTCCGACCAGCCAGACGAGAGTTCCCGCTGACAGGATCAGTCCCGGCCAACCGACAGTCTGCCGACCGAAGAGTTCGATGAAGTTGGTGGCCGAGCAGGCGACGAAGAAGCCGAACGGAACCATTGCGATGAGACAGCCCAGACGCAGACGATGCTGGAAGAGCGCCCGTGACTGGGGGTCGAGGGGAACGTGGAGTTTCCCCCGTGTTGACTGCGATTCCGAAGGGATGTACCGGGCGGAAGCGGGCTGAAACGAAGCGCCAGAGAAAGAAAGTTCGTAGTCGGTCGTGTCCGGATCGGGTCCGGCCACCCGGACGGCAGCGATGCGGACGGTCCGTTGCGGATCCGGTGTCGGGTCGGCCATCGCGAGCCAGCCAGGGATTCGAGCCGGTGCCAACCTCGTCGTGAGGGTAGCATCCCCGAGGGTAGTAGAGGCCCCGGAATTCACCCGGGGCCGGGGGATCGGGGTCGCCCCGTCACATCACCAATCGGCGACGGGCGGCCCGCTCTGCGTTACAGGAAGCACAGATCCCCCGTACGATCAGCGTGTGCCCATCTTGACGGAAACCGTGAGCCATCGCAACTTCCTGCAGGGCGGCATCGATCGCCGGGTGCTGAAACTCGATCATCTCCTGGCAGACGTCGCAGACCAGGTGCTCGTGTTGCGGGTAGCCGTAGTCGTGGTCGTACATCGTCCGGGCACCGACCTCGATCCGCCGCAACAGCCCGGCATCCACAAGTTTCGAGAGGGTCCGGTAGACAGTCGCCCGGCTCACCCGACTTCCCGCTTTCGCGAGATCGGCGATGAGTTCTTCCGTGTCGAAGTGTTTGTGCTTCGCGAAGATGTGCTGCACCAGTTCCCGTTGGGGATCCGTGAACCGTTGGGGCTTCGATCGACTGGCCAGGAACTCCCGGAATTTCTCTTCCGGAGTCTGGGACACGCTAACTGCGGGCAGCGACACGGGTTTCCTCCGCGGGGCCGTGAGGGCTCACAATGGATTATAGTCACAGGGAGAAAATCGACGGCTCCGTTCTCTCTTCGGATCGAGGAACAGGCCCGGCGAGCGAAATCGTACTGCGGCGGGACGAAATTCCTGCCAAGATATACCCCGGCCCAACTTCACTTTTTCGACGCAAACCCTGACGCGATCCATCTCCCCCCGCCCCGCAGGTTCTGTCTCGTCGTACGTTCCTTCACGGGACCGGCGTCGCTCGACCTGCTCATCGACCAGCAACCTGATCGTCGGCCCCTTGCGGATCTGCGTGTCGGACAAGTCGGTTCGGCTGACGATGGACTTCACGCTTCCTGGGACATCGGCGAATCAAGAAGTCGGGATGGTCATCCTCCTCGTCAGCGAGAGGAATCAACCCACTTCTGCAATTCTCCCGGCAACCCGGCCGCCACCCGTTCGAGGACCTCGATTTCTGCTTCGAGTCGCTCCCGTGGCTGACCCGCGGCGGCCGACGTCTCCAGGCGCCGGGCGGCATGGCATCCCACGCCGGAAAGAAGGCCGACGAGCCCGATCAACCGGTGCGCGATGCGAGCCACCGTATGGATTTCCCCAGCCTCCAACTCGGTCCGTAACGTCCGAACGAGATTGCTGACCTCTTCCGCCACCCGTGGGGCGAGGGCTGCCAGCACCTCCCGGTCGCCGCCGGTTCGACTCAGCAATTCCCCAGTCGGGTCCAGGACCGGAACCGGCGGATTGCTGTCACCACCGAATCCGAGGACCCGTCCGATAGCGGAGAGCAGCGTGTGAGTATCGGCCGGCTTCTGGACGAATCCGTCGAAATTGGCGATTTCCGACGCATACCCACCTGCACGAACGTCCCCGCCACCCGATGCTGTCGGCGAGGGATGGGAAGCGGAGAACGCGAGGATCGGAACTCGCCGACCCCGAGCAAGGTCGCTACGCCGGATTGCGAAGGCCGCGGATTCCCCGCCGGTGCCTGGCATCTGGATATCGAGGAGGATCACGTCGAAGTGCCGGATCGCCGCGGAGATTGCCTCCTCTCCGTCACGGACGGTCGTCACCTGGTGCCCCGCTCGACGCAAAATCTCGGCCGTCACCTCCCGCAGAATCGGGTCGTCCTCCGCGAGCAGGATCCGCATCGAAGGGAGCCGGATCGGCGGAGGAGCGGAAACCTCCGATTTCGAAATCGTCTCCGGTAACTCCACGGCGAACCGGAATTCGCTTCCCTCCTGAGGCACGCTGCGAACCTGGATTTTCCCCCGCATCAGGCGGACGAGCCGGTCGGCGATCGCAAGGCCGAGGCCGGTTCCCCCGAACCGACGTTCTGGCGAATCATCCACTTGCTCGAACGGTCGGAAAATCGCTCGCAATTTCTCTGTCGGAATTCCGACGCCCGTGTCACGGATGCGGAACCGGATGCGATGGCTGCCGTCCTTTCCGGATTTCGAGACAGGAAGCGTGTCGACTCGCAGGCGAATCTGCCCGCGCTCCGTGAACTTCACCGCATTCCCGACGAGGTTCACGAGGATCTGCCGCAACCGGGTCGAGTCGCCGAGTACCGAGCGGGGGACCTCGTCGGCGATGCTCACGGAGAAGTCCAGACCCTTTCCCCGGGCCCGCTCGGCGAGGGTTCGAAGCCAGCGGTGAATCTCGGTGCGGATATCCAGGGGGACGGGGTGCAAGTCGAGGCGACCGGCCCGGACTTTCGCGAAATCGAGGAGATCGTTGACGAGCCCGAGGAGGCTTCCGGCGGAATCGCGGATCGTGTCGAGCCGGTCGTGGAACGCTTCCACGGTAGTATCGGAGAGCCCGAGGTCGACGGTTCCCAGAATGCCCGCCAGGGGTGTGCGAAGCTCGTGGCTGACCGTTGCGAGGAAGCGATCCTTCGCCCGGTTCGCCCGCTCCGCCGCATCCCGTGCCTCGCGGACGGCGGCCTCCGCGTGCTGGTGTTCCAGAAACCGCGACAGGGTCCGACCCAGCGTCCGGGCGAAGGTCCGCATGGCGGGAAAATCCTGGCCGACGGGTCGTGCGAACAACGCGATCACGCCGACGCATTCCCCGCCGACCCGGATGGGAACGCCGACGCCGCACCGCAGCCCCACGCTCAGCGCCAAATCCTTCCGACGGAACGTCGTGTCTTGCCGAAGATCGGGTATCCACACGGGATCGCCCGCACGCCAGGCGATTCCGGGAAGTCCATCCCCGGCCGGGAATGTCCACCCTGCACTCTCGGCTGCAAACCGGTCGACCCCTACACCCGGCCGCGTCCACACCGCGGTTCGGTGGAGAAGATCGCTCTCCCCGGTCCGCCGCCAGCACTCGGCCACGTCCCACTGCGACTCGTCGGCGACCAGTGGCAGCAACGCCGGCCACAACCGCGGCTCGTCCGGAAATTCTGACAGCAGCCCCGACAGTCGGTTCTCCGCGGTCAGCAGCAACTCCGCCCGCTTCCGATCCGTGACATCGAAGAAGATCCCCCGGCAATCGATTCCCGAGGAATGACCCTGCACCTCAGCGCGGACGACGGCCCAGCGTATCTCCCCCCCGGGGCCGAGAATGCGAAGGTCGATGTCGACCGCGCGACTCGATCCGTCCGAAGCCGTCAGGTTTTCCCGGAACCGATCGAGGTCCTCGGGCGGTATTCGCGAAAAGAGCCGGCCCGAATCGGCCAAAACCTCCGATGCCTCGACCCCGACCAGCTCGGAGATTCCCTCCGAGACGTGTCCGAACTGGAAGTCCGAGCCTGGAAGCTTGCGGATGTGGAAAATGGCTCCGGTTGGCAAATGATTCGCCACCTTCCCGGCTGGTATTTCGTGCGAAGGGGGCGACATGTGCGTCATTCTGCAGCGTGCGATGCATCAGATCCAGGCGAAGTGCCTGCCGATGCCGCATCCGGAGAAGAAAAAAGGTTCCTGACCACTCCCTCTGGCAAGAATTGTTCCACGGTTTCCGGCCCCCCGGCTTGAAATGCTCCACGGAGGCCGACGATTTCCGACCCTTCCAGCATCGTGGATCCCTCTCCAAAATTCCTTACCGTACGAAAACGCTGGAAATCCTGGGATAGAACCTTCCTCGACCATTCCCGACATCGCATCTGGCACGATGGATGCAACAGAGCTTTTCCACCCCCCACGAATACGTCCCTCCTCTCCGGGACACGTCGTGGTCCACCGACCTTGCTGCCCAGCAAGGTCGGTGGACCAATCGCCACGAGTCCAGCGGACGCACTCCGTCCGTTGCCAGGAGAGGAACGTTTTGATCGCACCCATCCGCAACCGCGAACGTCTCGTTGTCATCGGCAATGGCATGGCCGGGGCCCGACTCGTCGAGGACATCCTCGCCATCGATCGGCAGCGGTTCGACATCGTAATGTTCGGCGACGAACCGTACGGAAACTACAACCGCATCCTTCTCTCGAATGTCCTCAACGGGTCACAGGACGCGAAGGAAATCTTCCTCAACCCGCTGACGTGGTACGACGAGAACGGCGTCACGCTCCAAGCCGGGAAGCGGGTCACGCAGATCGACCGCGACCGAAAGATCGTGTCCGCCGACGGCATCGAAGAACCGTACGACATTCTCGTTTTCGCCACCGGCAGCCGGGCGTTTGTGCCTCCCATCCCCGGCACCTCGCTCCACGGCGTCTTCGTGTTCCGCACCATCGATGACTGCCGGAACATCGCCGAGTACGCGAAGAACTGCCAGAACGCGGTCGTGATCGGCGGCGGGTTGCTGGGTCTCGAAGCCGCCAAGGGCCTGATGACGCACAACGTCTCGGTCACTGTCGTCGAGATGGCCCCCTGGCTGATGTCCGTCCAGCTCGACGAATCCGGGGGGAAAGTGCTTGGGGAAACCATCGCCAAGATGGGGATCACCGCGAAAACCGGGGCCGTCACCAAGGAACTTGTCGGTCACACCCACGTCTCCGCTGTGAAATTCGCTGACGGTTCCGAGGTTCCCGCCGACATCGTCGTCATCTCCGCCGGCATCCGACCCAACGCGGAACTCGGCAAGGAATGCGGGATCACCGTCGACCGCGCCATTGTCGTCGACGACCAGCTTCGCACCTCCGACCCCAGCATCTTCGGCGTCGGCGAGTGCGTCCAGCACAACGGCATGATCTACGGCCTCGTCGCCCCGCTCTGGGAACAGACCCGGGTACTCGCCAAGGTTCTCACGGGGGCAGATCCGGACGCCGGTTACCGGGGCTCCAAAATCGCGACCAAGCTCAAGGTCATGGGGGTCGAGCTTGCCAGCATGGGCCGGATCGGCGACGTCAAGCCGACCGACGAGGTGGTCCAGTTCGCGGAACCGGCCCGGCAGGTCTACTGGAAGGCCGTCATTCGCGACGGGAAAGTCAACGCGGCGTGCCTGCTCGGCGACCTCGGCCCCGCCGACGACCTCATGGAGATGTTCCAGAAGGGAACCCCCGCCCCGGACCGTCGGCTCGAACTTTTCTTCACGGCAGCGTCCGAGAAAAAGGACTCGTCCCTCGCCGACCTGCCCGAATCACACCAGGTTTGCGACTGCAACGGCGTCAGCAAGGGCACCGTCTGCGACGCGATCCGTGCCGGCCACTGCACCGTCCCGGCGGTCGGCAAAATCACCCGTGCGGGAACCGGCTGCGGCTCCTGCAAGAAGCTCGTCAAGGGCCTGATCGAGGCCGTCGCAGGCGGATTGAAGGCCGACCCGTCCGAGGCGTGGTACGTCCCCGCCGTCCCACTCGACAAGCCGACCCTCGTTGCCGAGGTCAAGAATCGCGGCCTGCGATCCGTCTCCGCTGTGCTCCGCGAACTCGGCACGGCCGAGGACGAGAAGAGCAAGGCCGGCCTCGCCTCCATGCTGAAGGGAATTTGGGGCCGCGACTACATCGACGAGCGCGACGCCCGCTTCGTCAACGACCGCGTCCACGCCAACATCCAGAAGGACGGCACCTTCTCCGTCATCCCCCGGGCCTACGGCGGCGTCACCACCGCGGACGAACTCATCCGCATCGGCGAAGTCGCGAAGAAGTACAACGTGCCGATGGTGAAATACACCGGCGGTCAGCGGATCGATCTGCTCGGAATCAAGAAAGATGATCTGCCCAAGGTGTGGGCCGACCTCGGAATGCCGAGCGGCTACGCCTACACCAAGGCACTCCGCACCGTCAAAACCTGCGTCGGCTCCGAGTTCT
Source organism: uncultured Alcaligenaceae bacterium (assembly GCA_964552815.1). Lineage (GTDB taxonomy): Bacteria > Planctomycetota > Planctomycetia > Gemmatales > Gemmataceae > CAYUHJ01. The sequence goes on from CAZKIQ010000010.1 coordinate 96,189, forward strand.
GCCGCTTCGGAACCAACGACAGCACCGCCCTCGGCATCGCCCTCGAGAAACGCTACCAGGGCTTCGAGTTCCCCGCGAAGGTCAAGCTCGGCGTCAGCGGTTGCCCCCGGAACTGTGCGGAATCCACGGTGAAAGACGTCGGCGTCGTCGCCACCGAGGGGGGCGAGTGGGAGATCCTCGTCGGCGGGGCTGCGGGGGCACACGTCCGCAAAACCGACGTCCTCTGCCGGGTCAAAACCCAGGCCGAAGCCATCACGGTCATCGGCCGATTCCTCATCTACTACCGCGACAACGCCAAGTGGCTGGAACGCACCTACGACTTCGTCCCGCGGATCGGGATCGAGAAAATCCGGGACGTGATCGTCAACGATTCCCTCGGGCTCGGCGACCACTTCGACGCCGAGGTCGAGAAGACCGCCGCGGCTTACGTTGACCCCTGGCTCGAACGCGACAAGCCCGTCTACCCCGGGCAATTCGCCGCGGCGCGGTCGATCGCGTTGCCGGTACTTTCCTCCTGATTCCCCGTCATTCCGAGGAGTTTCGATGACCGCACTGGAAGAGGCGGTGGAGTTCGCCGCTGTTTGCACGCTCGCCGATTTACCCGTGGGACTCGGCCGTGCATACGTGGTCGGATCGCACCGCATCGCGATCTTCCGCACCCGGTACGGCAGGATCTTCGCCGTCGCCGACCGCTGCCCCCACAAAGGCGGCCCGCTTTCCGACGGGATGCTCGCTGGCGACCAGATCGTGTGCCCGATGCACTCGTTCCGCTTCGATTCCGCGGGAAACTGCGACCAACCCGGCGTCTGCTCGGTGCGGACGTACCCGGTGGAACTGGCCGGCGACGTGGTCCGCGTTGGAATCCCTCGCTGAGGATGTTCCGATGTCCGTGGCCCTTCCCCAGATCGATGCCCCGCCCGTCGGCGTGAAGACGCACTGCCCGTACTGCGCGTTCCAGTGCGGCACGATCCTCACGCCCGCGATCGGTGACACCCCGGTGTCAGTGACCGGCGACGCGGCGTTTCCCGTCAACAACGGCCGACTCTGCATCAAGGGCTGGACTGCCGGCGACCTGCTCGCCCACCCCGACCGCTTGACCGTGCCACTCTCCCGGAAGAAAGGCGAGGGGTTCCGCGAAACCACCTGGGAATCGGCGTATTCTCGGATTTCCAACGCCATCGCCGACGCTCGGGCAAAATACGGTCCCGCAGCGGTTGGGTTCTTCGGCTCCGGGGCGCTGACCAACGAGAAAGCGTACTTGCTCGGGAAATTCGCCCGCGTCGCGGTGGGAACTCCGCACATCGACTACAACGGCCGATACTGCATGAGTAGCGCCGCCGGGGCCTCCAACAAGGCCTTTGGAATGGATCGTGGCCTGCCGTTTCCCGTCAGTGACATCGCGTTGTCACGATCAATCCTGCTGGTTGGATCCAACCCGGTCGACACGCTGCCGCCGATCGCGCAGTGGTTCGAGAAGCAGCGGGAGTCGGGGGGGAAACTGATTGTCGCCGACCCCCGCCGGACGCCAACCGCCCGCACCGCCGACCTGTTTTTGCAGGTGACGCCCGGCTCCGATCTCGCCCTTGCGAACGGGCTCCTCTACGTCGCCATCGAAGAAAACCTCATCGATCCGGGCTTCATCGCCTCGCGGACGTCGGGCTTCGATGCCGTCCGCCGGGCGGTGCTGACCTACCACCCCGCCCGGGTGGAGCAACTCACGGGAATCGCGGAAGCGGACCTCCGCCGGACGGTACGGATGCTGGCAGGTCCGGAACCCGCGATGATCTTGACCGGCCGGGGACCGGAGCAGCAGTCCAAGGGCGTCGACACCGTCCTCGCGCTGATCAACTTGACGCTGGCCCTCGGGAAGTTCGGCCAGCCGGGCAGCGGCTACGGCTGCCTCACCGGGCAGGGGAACGGCCAGGGGGGACGCGAGCACGGCCAGAAAGCGGACCAGCTTCCCGGGTACCGACTGATCGAGAATCCCGCCCACCGTGAGCAAGTTGCCCGCGTGTGGGGCGTCGACCCCGCCTCGCTTCCGGGGAAGGGTCGAAGTGCCTACGAGCTACTCGATTCGCTCGGCCGACCGGACGGAATCCGCTGCCTGATCGTGCTCGGCTCGAATGTCGCGGTCGCCTCGCCGCATCTGGGGAACATCTGGGAACGCCTGAAATCCCTGGATTTCCTCGCGGTTCTGGACCCGTTCCTCAACGAGACCGCGGAACTTGCCGACGTCGTCCTCCCCGTCTGCCAGTGGGCGGAGGAGGAGGGGACGATGACGAACCTGGAAGGGCGCGTGATCCGCCGGCGTGCGGTGGTCGAGCCACCGGAGGGTGTGCCCTCGGATCTCGAGGTGTTCGCGGAGCTCGCGGACCGGCTCGGGTGCGGGGAGAAGTTCCGCTTCGATTCGCCCGAGTCGGTCTTTGACGAGTTTCGCCGGGCAACCGCGGGGGGAATTGCGGACTACGCCGGGATCACCTACGACCGGATCGATCGCGAGAACGGCGTCTTCTGGCCTTGCCCCACGGAGGATCACCCGGGGACCCCGCGACCGTTTGCCTGGCGTTTCGCCCACCCCGACGGGAAAGCAAAGTTCCACGTGGTCGAGCACCGCTCGGCCGGCGAGGAACCGGATGCCGACTACCCGCTCTACTTAACCACCGGGCGATACCTGGAGCACTACAACTCCGGGGCCCAGACGCGGAAAGTCCGGAAATTGTGGGATTCCCGGCCCATTCCCCGGCTGCAAATCCACCCGGAACTCGCCGAGCGGTACGGGATCGAGGATGGGTTTCGAGTGACAGTGGAGTGTCGCAGGGGCACGGTCGAGTTCGCCGCCGAGGTGACCGCGATCACCCGACCGGACACGTTGTTCGCGCCGTTTCACTGGGGCGGAGCCGGCGCGGCGAACCTGCTGACCAACCCGGCACTCGACCCAACGAGTCGGATGCCCGAGTTCAAGATCGCGGCGGTACGGATCGCGGCGGTGCGGCCGATCGAGGAGGATTACGCGTGAATCGACGCAAGCTCGCGATCATCGGCAACGGCATGGCGACCGGTCGACTTCTCGACGAGCTCGCACGCCGTGGCGGCTTGAAGATGTTCCAGGTCACCGTTTTCGGGGAAGAACCTCACGGTTGCTACAACCGGATCCTCCTCAATCGCATCCTCGAGGGGGGCAAGCCGGACGAGATCACCCTCAAGCCGGCGGGGTGGTATGCGGACAATGGCGTCGCGTTCCGCTCGGGGTCCAGTGTCACTCGGGTGTCACACGCCGCCAACCGCCTGTGGACTGCCGACGGAAGCGAGCACTACTTCGACCTCGCCGTCTTCGCGACTGGCAGCTTGCCGAGAATTCCTCGCATCGACGGGGTGTACGGCAAGAACGGGAAACCGCGGCCCGGAGTCTTCGCGTACCGCACCATTGCGGATGTGGAACGGATGCGGGTTGCCGCCAAATCGGGGACCCGAGCGGTCGTCATCGGCGGCGGATTGCTCGGGCTCGAAGCCGCAAAGGGGCTCGTCGACCTCGGTGTGGCGGTGACGGTCCTCCACCTTTTCGACACGCTCATGAATCGGCAGGTGGACGCGCTCGGCGGGCAATTTCTTCGGCGAGCCATCGAGAAGCTCGGCATCGCCGTCCGCACCTCGGCCAACACGAAAGCCGTGCTGGGTCGGGATTGTGTCACCGGCTTGTCACTGGGCGGGGGCGAGGAAATCCCCGCGGATCTGGTCGTTTTCGCAAGTGGAATCAAACCCCGCATCGACCTCGCGAAGGAATCGGAAATCCCCACAAACGCGGGGATTCTCGTCGACGATCGGCTGGAAACGGGGCTGCCGGGTCTGTACGCGGTGGGGGAATGTGCGGAGCACGCGGGGACCGTGTACGGCACCGTCCAGCCGATCTACGAGCAGTGTACGGTCCTGGCGGATGTGCTCACCGGGGCGAATCCGGGTTCCCGGTATCGCGGTTCGAAGGTGTACACGAAGTTGAAGGTGGCCGGCGTCGAGGTGGCCAGCATGGGAACGATCGATGCCACACATCCAGACGACGAAACGGTGCAGGTGATCGAGGAACGCCGGGGTGTGTACCGGAAATTGGTGATTCGCGATGGCCGGCTGATCGGGGCAGTGCTGGTCGGTGACGCATCCGCATCAGCATCGCTGATCCGCCGCTTCGAACGCGGCGACCCGTTGCCGTCGAACCGTCTCGATGTGTTCGCGTCGCCGGAACGCACCGCCTTGCCGAGTGCGGAGGAACTGGTGTGCAACTGCCACGGCGTCACCCGGGGAACCCTCAGCGAGGCCGTCCGGGATGGGTGTCGGTCAATCGCCGAGCTCTCCACGAAAACAGGAGCCGGAACCGGGTGTGGATCGTGTCGGGGGCAACTCGCGGCACTTCTCTTGAAGGTTCCGAAACCCGAGCCGGTTACCTTGTGAACCCTCTGCAGGGGGAGTTGCGGGTGGCGGGGGAGACGCGGAACGGGCGGTCGCCCTCGCCCCCCAATCTCCTCCGCTGACACCGCGGTGTCACAGAACTCGTATCCTCTCCGATATCCGCCAATCGAAAGGTGCTGCATGTCTGCGTCAATCCATGAACCTTCCGGCCCGAGAATTCGGGTGCTGTGGCTGAGCACGTTCGCGTTCACCTTGCTGTTCGCGGTCTGGCTCATGTTCGGAGTGCTGGGGCTGAAGATCCGCGAGGAGATGCAGCTTTCCCCGGCCCAGTTCGAGTGGTTGCTCGCGACCGCGATCCTGGCCGGTGCGTTGCCGCGATTGAACTTCGGCATCTGGGCAGACCGGTTCGGCGGGCGGACCGTGATGACTGCACTGCTGCTTTTCACGGCGATTCCGTGTTTCCTCGTCACCCTGGCAACGAACTACGTGGAACTTCTCGTATGTGCCGCGTTGTTCGGGCTCGCGGGGAATTCCTTCACCGTGGGAATTTCCTGGGTGGCCGCGTGGTACCCGGCCTCGAACAAGGGAACCGCGTTGGGTGTTTTCGGCGGCGGGAACGTCGGAGCTTCAGCAACCAAGTTCCTCGGCCCGGTGATGCTCTCCCTCGTCCCGGCGGCGGGGTGGATGGGGGGCGTGATCCCGGGCGGTTGGCGGTCGGTGCCGGTGATCTACTCGATGCTGTTGGTCCTGACCGCGGCGGCGGTCTGGTTCTTCAGCCCGGCCCCGGATCGCAAGCCGGGAAAAGGTCGCACGGCCGCGGATCTGTACGCTCCCCTGAAGTTCGCCCGGGTCTGGAGATTCAGCCTGTATTACGTCGTCGTGTTCGGGGCGTACGTCGCTCTTGCCGGGTGGCTGCCGAAATACTTCGTCGATGTCTATGGACTGTCACTCGCGAATGCGGGTTATTTGACGGCCCTGTTCATCTTCCCGGCGAGCCTGTTGCGGCCGCTCGGTGGGTGGCTTTCGGACAAGTTCGGCCCTCGCAAGGTGACATACTCGGTTTTCCTCACCATGACGACGGCTCTGCTTGTGCTTTCTGTCGTGCCGCTGGGGTTGGTCTTGTTCACTGCTCTCGTGTTCATCGTCGGGGTGGGAATGGGAATTGGAAAAGCGAGCGTCTACAAGTACGTGCCCAACTACTTCCCGAACGATGTGGGAGCGGTCGGCGGTCTGGTCGGAGCGCTGGGTGCGGTCGGAGGGTTTGTGCTCCCGCCCACGTTCGGGGCAATCGCACGGGCAACCGGGGCACCGCAATCGGCGTTCTTCGCGCTTCTGGCCCTCACCCTGGTGAGTCTCGCGTGGTTGCACATCACCGTGCTACGATTGAAGTCGGCCGAGCGGCAGGTGGAAGAACCCGAACCTGTCGCAGTGGGCGTGTAATTCCGAGGATTCCATGACGCTTCCGTTGTCAGGCCGAGTCGCAGCCCTCGCCGAGACCCGGCAACTCGAGGAACTCGTCGCGATGCTCGAGAAGGAAGGGGCGACCACCGTCCGCGTTCCGATGTTCGCGATTCTCGATGCGGACAATCAGGAACCGGTGGTCGCCTGGCTCCGCGATCTCGTTGCCGGGAAGTTTCACCTCGTCGCGTTCATGACGGGCGAGGGGGTTCGACGGTTGGTGGCGGCCGGGGAGCGGGCCGGGTTCCGCGATGACGTGGTCGCCGCCCTCGGTCGGACCCGGCTCATCACTCGCGGCCCGAAACCGGGGCAGGCACTCAAGGAGATCGGGCTCGCCCCCTCGAAAGTGGCGGCTGCTCCCACGACGGCCGGTTTGAAGACGACGCTCGCCGCGGAATCGCTCGCGGGGGCCCACGTCGGCCTCCAGCTTCACGACACCACCGACGACGCGCTGCCGAAATTCCTCGCCGACTCCGGGGCGATCCCCCATGTGGTGCGACCCTACCAGTACGCCCCCGCCGTCGATGCCTACCGGGTCATGGCTCTGATTCGCGACATGGCCGCCGGAACGGTCGATCTCCTGGTGATCACCAGTTCCCCCCAGATTTCCCGGCTCTACGAGGTCGCGGAAACGCGGGGCATCCTCGCGGAACTTGCAATCGGTCTGGGGAAAACCTGCGTCGCCGCGGTGGGCCCCATCGCGGCCGAGTCGCTCGTCGAACGCGGAGCCCGGGCGGACATCGTACCCGCCCAGGGTTTCGTGATGAAGAATCTCGTGCAGCAGATCAAACGCGAACTCGACGCCAAACGCCCCCGGTAACCCGACGCCCCTCACTCGTCAATAACTGTGCGGGTCGAGCTTCACCTTTCCCCGGAAGGTCCAGTAGATGATCCCGGTGTAGGTGGCAACGAACGGCATGCCGATCACCACCACGATCAGGCCGATGACCAGGGTCCGATTGCTACTCGCGGCGTCGGACAGCGAGAGGCTGTTCGCCGGGTCCGTCGACACCACCAGGTTCGGCCACAACGCCGCCATCAGGAGGAAAACGTAGGCGAAGATGTTGAAGCAACTGCTCACAAACGCCGCCGCGGGTTGCTTCCGGTACAGGGCTCGCGGGATGTTCCCAATCGCGAGCACATTCAGGACCGGTACCACCCACAACCACTTCGAGGTGCGGAAATTCGCGGTCGCCTGCGGAATTTCGACGAGTGTCCACATCGTCTGAATCAGGAAGAGCGTCAGGAAGATTCCGAACGTGGTCCACATCACTTCCCGCAACCGCTCGTGGAGCGGACCCTCCGTCTTGAGGTGAAGGTAGATCGCCCCGTGCATCGCGAAGACGGCGACCGCCGTCACGCCGGTGAGCAGGGCGTAGGGGTGGATCTGCTCCAGAATCCCGCCGCGGATCGTGCCGGTCGCATCGAGGGCCACCCCGCTCATGGCGTTCCCGGCCGCGACTCCGAACAGGAATGTCGCCCCGAAGCTGCCGGTGAAGAACGCGTAATCCCAGACCCGTCGGCCCCGCGGTGAGTGCATTTTCCCCCGCAACTCGATGCTGACGGCGCGGAAGATCAGCATCACGAGGAGGAACATGAAGGCGGTGTAAAACCCGCTGAAGACGGCGGCGTAGGCGAAGGGGAACATCGCGAACAGGGCCCCGCCGAACGTCACCAGCCAGACCTCGTTTCCGTCCCACATCGGGCCGATCGAGTTGATCGCCAGCCGACGCTCCGTCTCGTCTCGCGGCACGAACGGGTGCAAAATCCCGACCCCGAGGTCGAACCCATCGAGGATCGCGTACCCTGCCAAGAGCACGCCGAGAAGAAGGAACCAGACCGTCACAAGCATGGAACGCAACGCCGGGTCGTCGGCACCGGGCCCGATTCCGGAACTCGCACCACCGACGACCGGAGCCGCCGCCAGAAGAAACGTCACGGCTTCGCCTCCACCGACTTGGTCGCGGTCGCGGATGCGGCAAGCTTGCCCCGTTCCGCCGCCACGTCGAGAATCTCCCGCAGATCCGTTTCCCCCGCGGGCGGCTCGGGTATTCCTTCCGGCCCCGCCGAGATCTTGTGGTGCAGAACCCAGATCCAGACCACGAACAGCAACGAGTACACGAGCCCGAACCCGATGATGCTTGCGATGACTTGCTCGCTACCCACAGATCGGCTGACGGCGTCGGTGGTCCGCAGCCCTGTACCCGGCTTGTAGTTCACGAACCCGTCTGGCCCCACGACCACGTCCCCCTCCCCGGGTGCTCCGCCGGTCCACTGCACTTCCGGGTACACGACCCACGGTTGCCGACCCACCTCCGCCGACACCCACCCCGCGTGGTTCGCCAGCAAGGCGGGGAAGATGGCCACCACGAAGGCCCAGAGAATCCACCTTTTCTGAAACAGCGTCCGCTTCCAGAAGAAGTACCACGCCACCGCCACGAGCGCGATCAGAAACGACCCGACTCCCACCATGACGCGGAAACTGAAGAAGGACAGCAGCACCGGCGGCCGATCCTCGGGGCGGAACCGATCCAGCCCCACGATGACCGCGTCCGGGTCGTCCTTGAGCAAGAGCCCATACCCGCCCGGAATCGCGATGTCGAAGTCCGTCTTCTCCGCAGCCACGTCAGGGAACCCAATGACGGTCAGATTCCCCGGTGCCGTGTGGAAGTGCGCCTCGAACCCGCCGAGTTTCGCCGGCTGGTATGCATACGTGATCCGTGCATGCAAGTGCCCGGTTCCTGCGGCCGCCATCGAGCCGACCGTCAGGACCAACAATCCCCCGGTCAAGCTCCGGCGTGCGAACTCAAGGTGCCGACCGCGAAGCAGGTAGAACGCCCCAATGCTGCACACCAGCGCTCCCCCGACCACGAACGACCCCGTCAACACGTGCGCCAGCCGAATCACGCTCGTCGGGTTGAACACCATCGCCCAGAAATCGACGATCTCCGCCCGGTATACCTGCTGGCCATCGATGAGGAACGGCTCCCCCTTCCGCATCACCGGCACGATGTGGTGCCCCGCCGGCGACTGCTGCCACGAATTCGCCACGACGATCCAAATGGCGGAAAAGATGCTCCCGAGGGAAACCATACAGGTGGCGAAGAAGTGCATCCGCGGGCTGACCCGGTCCCACCCGAAGACAAGGACCGCAAGGAAGCCGCTCTCCAGGAAGAACGCAAAAATCCCCTCCGCGGCGAGGGCGGAGCCGAAAACATCGCCCACGAATTCGCTGTAGATCGCCCAGTTGGTGCCGAACTCGAACTCCATCACGATCCCGGTTGCAACACCCATCGCGAAGTTCAGGGCATAGATTTTGGTCCAGAACTTCTGAGCCTGCCGAAACAGGGGATCCCCCGTGCGGAGCGACCGCCACCCCAGCCAGACCAGCACAACCCCCAGCCCGATCGTCAGCGGCGGGAACAGGTAGTGGAACATGATCGTGAGCGCGAACTGAAGCCGGGACAGCGATACGACATCCCAGGCGCCCAACAGCGGGTTCTCCATCACACCCCTTCCCGGGAACGGACTTCCCGAAACATCTCCCCTTCTGGTTCTACGACTCCACGCCCGGCAACGGCGATGCCGGGACCGAAAGTGTGGTCTTGGGCGATTCCACAAATTTCGCCAACAATGCCGGCCCGGGAGCGTTGCAGAAGATGTCTCACCAACGACCCGGCTCGATCGTCCTCCTACTTCACGAGGTTTGCCCATGCGTTCCCTGGTTGCTGCCGGCATGATGACGTTTGGAATGACCGCAGTTGCGGCCGTTTTCGCCGCCGATGGCAAACCAACTGCCAAAGAAACCTCCAAGAACACCGACTCCACCAAGAAAACGCCCCCGGTTCGAGCACGCGTCGTCATCACCGCAACCATCGGCAGTGCCGGAGGCGTCGGATTCGCGGGGATGGCAGTCGGAGGCGGTTTCGGAGGAGCAGGCGGCAATGCTCCCGTCAAACCCGCTGCGAACCTCGGCGTCGGTGGCGGTGTTTTCGGAGTCGCCGGCGGTCAACTCGGTCAATTCGGTGTGCAAGGGGGCGTCGGTGGCGGCATCGGAGGGGTCCAGGGCGGGGGCGGCGCGATCGGTGTCATGCCCGGGGGAGCGGGGGGAGTGGGCTTCGCCGCCGGTGGTGCAGGAAAGAATCTCGCCATCTTCGGCGGCGTCGGGGGGATGCGGAACCCCACCATGGACATGTTCCTCAACATCGGCGAAGAATCCGGGAAAAACGTCATCCTTGCAACCATCGCCCGCGGCAAGGCCGCCGATTTCCAGAAGAAGTTCTGGCAGAACATGGGATGGGTCATGAACCCGAAGCCCCCCGTCTTCGCTTTCTCCGGCCGACTCACCACCGAGGACGAAGAAAAACTCTTCCCCAACGGTGCCCCGGTCATCCAGGGCCCGGTCTCCATCGAACTCGCCGAGAAGAAGCGGCTCGTCCTCGTCGTCGAGAACGTCACCGCCATCGACAAGTTCAACAAAAGCAAGTTCCCGCCCCAGGGCCAAATGATGATCGAGGGCAAGCCCGCGTGTGCCAAAGCAGACCTGCAACTGCTCGACGCGGAAACCCTCGCCGTTGTCAACGACCCGGTTCCGGTCGTGATTCCAGGCAAGAAACACGAGAGCAAGCTGCTCGAAGCCAAGAAAATTCGGGTGACCGGAAACCTGGCGGTATCTGAGGGGAAAGCGAAGCTGCAGGACACCGAAGAAGTGAAGGTGATCGAGAAGAAGTGATCGCCAACCGAGTTCCGGGGCGAGATTCACGACAAAAGTGGGGCCGGTGGACGACGAAAGTCTCCACCGGCCCCTTGCATTACTCCTTGCCGCCGAGCTTCGGGCCGTACACGACGCGGAATCCCACGTTGAGTTTCTTCTCGTGAGGAGCCATCCCTTCCCGGCTCGCGGACCGGCAGCGGGTGGCGGTCGAGTCGTATCCCCCACCGCGAAGAACCCGCCAGTTCCCGCTCGGCGGACCGGTCGGGTCGGTGACGCTTCCGCCGGGCAGCGACGTCGCCCAGTAGTCGTGGCACCACTCCCACAGGTTCCCGTGCATGTCCTGGAGGCCGTAATTATTCCGGTCCCTCGCCTCGGTGGGGTACGGAATCGTGATCCGCTCCCCCTCCACCGCGGGGCGATTGGGGTCGGCTTTACCGTAGGGGTCGTGCTGGTCCAGCCGGAAGATTGCCTGCTTGAGCTGCATGAGGCTGTCGCCGAAGGCGTAAGGTGTGGTGGTTCCGCTTCGGCAGGCGAACTCCCACTCGGCCTCGGTTGGGAGGCGATAGACCCACCCCTTGCGGAGGTTGCGGTCGGACTTGGTCAGTTTTTCGCAGAATTCCACGGCTTTGATGTAGGAGACGCTGTCGCACGGCATCAGTTTTTGCAGCTTCGGCCGAGTTTTCTTCGTGAGTTGGGCCGGGGCTTCCCCCGAGGTCACCTTGTTGAACTGATCCGTGGTGATTTCAGTGATGCTGATGTAATACGGCGAAGTGAGGGTGACCTCTGTGGCGGGGCCCTCTTCCGGGGTGCGGCCCACTTCCGTGTCCGGGGAGCCCATCAGGAACGAGCCTGGCTCGATGAGCGCGAATTTGATGTTTTGCGTCTCGAACTCCGCGGACAACGGTGGCTCGGAGCGGGGCCAGAGCAGAAACGCCACGCCCCCGGCGGCACCGACAAACCCCAGGAAGAGGAACGCGAAAAGGATCCGCTTCCCCATCTTCCCGTCAGAGGCGGCCTGGTACCGCGGTTTCTCGGGCTCCTTCTCCCCGGGCGGTCGTTGCGGATCGACCCGGGTGGAGACGGCCGGTTGGGGGGGTGCCCCAAACGCAGCCATCGGATCGCCGGGGAAGCCGGGAAAGCCCGCTCCGGGTTGCGGCGGGTAACCGGGCGGAGGTTGTTGCGGATATCCGGGCTGACCGTACCCGGGCTGCGGGTATCCGGGTTGGCCCGGATACTGTTGCGGCGGATAGCCGGGCGGTTGGGGCGGCGCGTATCCGCCACCCTGGCCCGCAAACGGGCTCGGCATCGGTTGTGGAGTCGGTTGCTGGAACTGCGGTTGCTGCTGAGCCTGGGGATATCCCGGTTGTGGCGGGTACCCGGTCGGTTGCTGCGGATACCCTGGTGCTTGCGGGTAGCCGGGCTGCTGGTACGGTGCCGCCGGCGGAGGTCCGTACCCCGGCGCTTGCGGATTGTACCCCGGCGACGCGACCGGGGCCATCCGACTCATGCTCTGGGAACCCGAGTTCGCCGGGCAATAAGGCATCAACGCCACCGCGAACTGGGACGGCGTTTGCGGCCGATCGTCCGCACGCTTCGCCATCACCCACTTGATCAGAGCGTCGAGTTGCGGCGGTGCGTCGGGGCGAAGCGGCAGCAGATCCGGCGGCGGTTCCGTGATGTGCTTGATCAACTTCTCCGTCGGGTTCGCACCCTCGTAGGGAACCTTCCCGGTCAGAAGGTAGAACAGCGTCGCCCCGAGGCTGTAGACGTCGGCCCGGATGTCGACCGCCGTGGGATTCTGGGCCTGTTCCGGGGCGAGGAAGTCGGGCGTGCCCAGGACCAGACCTTCCTGCGTGACGCGGTTGCCCCCCTCCCCGCCGGGGGTTTCCTTCAACATCGCCAGCCCAAGGTCGAGAATCTTCACCTGCCCCTTGGTCGTCAGAAGCAGGTTCGAAGGCTTGACGTCCCGGTGGACGAGTCCGCGTTCGTAGGCGTGCTGCAACCCGATTGCCGCCTGGCGGATGTAATCGCAGGCCTGGGGAATCGGCAGGGGACCGCGCTCCTTGACGACCTTCGTGAGGTCCGCCCCCTCGACGTATTCCATCGCGTAGAAGTGGTTCCCGTCCACCTCGTCGGCGTCGAGCGCCAGCACGACGTTGGGGTGGGAAAGCTGGGCGACCGCACGGATTTCCTGGTGGAACCGCTGGATTGCCTGCGGTCGCGTGAGCTTTTCCTTGCGGATGACCTTGAGCGCGACATCTCGGCCGAGCCGGGAGTGGTGGGCCTTGAAGACGCGGCCCATCCCCCCTTCCCCGATCATGTCCAGGAGGAGGTACGGCCCGAGCGTCAGTTCCCGGCCGCGGCCCTTGTAGATTTCCTTGATCTGATACGGGGTCATCCATCCCCGGCGGTTCAACTCCTTCGCCATCTCCTGGGCGTCGGCATTGGTCTGCGCCAGCCAGCTCGAAAGCTCGGCAATCCGACCCGCAGGAAGAAGGTTCGCGTCGCGAATGGCGGCGAGAAACGGTTCCGTCGTGTTCGCGGTCATGGAGTACGGCCCGGGCGTATGCAGGGCGAGAACTTTCTTCTATCTTACGGCTCCCCGTTCTCCCGGGCGAGCATCGGTTCCCGGCTGGGCGAATTGTCTTCCCGAAACGCTCCGTTCGCGACGATTCCGGTCACTTCTCCGGCGGGAACGGCCAGGCGTTTCCGGTTCGAGACCCGTCAGGAACCGTCCCCGTAAAGAAATAGGCCTCCACCACCCCGCCGTGGTTCACGAGCGCGATCAACGCCCGGCGGAAATCCTCCCCCTCGAACTCGTCGAGCTCCGCGAGTGTCTTCCCGTCCAACTCCCAGATTTCCCCGAGAATTGCGAACCCGGTGGCGTCGTCGCGAAGCAACCCGGGGTACGGGCCGAGGTCAACGACCCGGTACCGCGCCTCCGTCTTGGCGTGGGCGACGAACCGTGCCGATCCCATCCGATGGTGGTTCCGTTCCCCGCGTTTGAGGGTTCCGTACACGAAGAGGAGCGACTTTGCGGCGACCATATTCCCAGGTTACGAAGACGACGCGACCCCGGAGTGGCCCGGGGTCGAGAAGCAAAATCTGGTCAAGGATCGATCAGTCGAGCGTGATCGTCTCACCACCTGCGGGCGTCATTGCTCCAGCCCAGCTTGAGGATCCCGTTTTGGAGGAAGAGATGATGGATGCCGCGTTCGCGCTGGCGGCGGCATAGGTTACGGATCGAGCACTTCCATCCGCCATCACGACCAGCACCATCTGCGTCTGGGCGGAGCTGACGCTCAGTTGCGCACAGGTGTCGGAGGTGGCGCCGAAGTTTTTAGCCGTCAGAGAGGAGGGCATCGTTCCACCCTCGTAGGCCTTGATCGGCGTTGCAGTCACGGTTGCGTTGACCCACGTATTGAATGAACCGCCGCAGTTCATGAGACGTTCGCTGAACATGAGCGTGTTCGACATTCCGTCGGTGACAGCAGGCACCTTCATGTTTTTCGTCATGAGTTGCATGTTGGCGGCGTAACTGGTCAGACCGTAAGTCAGGGGCACGGCGACCTTCGAGGTGGAACTGCTCGAGAGCTGAGCCAAGCTGCCATCCCCCTTCACCTTGAACGAGGTCGAGGTCGTGTCCGCTGGGCTGATGAACGATTTGATCACCGCTGATTGGTCGCCGTTCTCGAAAACGGCTTGTTGCTCCATGTACGGCAGCAAAGCGAAAAACACACCGTTAGAGGTGTCCGACGAGTTGGGGAAACGCTCGGCACCCGGCGAGGCACTGATGTAATTGTGAACGGCCTTCCCAAGCTGAGACATGTTGTTCAGCGAGGTCGTTCGAGCGGCAGTATCTCGGACCTTCTGCACCGCTGGCAGAAGTAGGCCGATCAGGATCGCGATGATCGCAATCACAACAAGAAGCTCGATCAACGTGAAACCACGTCGCGCAGACAGGCGGGACATCTCGGAACTCCGACAAAGTGAAAGGGCACTGGGAGAGGTGGTGGTGACGCGGATCGATCAGGCGAGTTTGATACGATCGCAATCAGGGAGAGGAGTTGAAAGCTTACTTACGTCTCACGCGAAGGACACGGCTTTTGCGAAAAAACTTCTCGATTCTTTCGCAATCGTCGAATGTAACGACTTGGTGAGAAATCTCTGAATTCCCAGGACTTCCGGATGGAAAACAGAAACGCCCGGGAAACCTCCCGGGCGTTTGCGTTTCCTCATTGGGTCGCCATTACGGTGCGGCGGCCGGCGGAGGGAGGAGGTTGCTGTCGCCCACGCCGGTCTGCGTGAGTTCTTCCTCCCGGTTGATCACGATTCGCGGCGTCACCATGATCATGATGTGCCGGGTTTCGCGGCCCATACCCTGGTTCCGGAACAGACGGTTCAGGTACGGGATGTTGCTGAGCACCGGCGGGCCGAACTCGTTACGACCCTCGGACAGGGTCTTCAGGCCCCCCATCACCACCGTACCGCCGTCCGGAACCGCAACCGTCGTTTGCACGCTGATCGTCTGGAACGACGGCTGTTGGAAGAACTGGGTGAACGGGATCGGAACACCCTGGCTGCCCCCTTCGAAGACCGGCGTGATGAACGCCGTCACCGGGAAGAGCGGCACGATTGCCGAGGTAATTTCCGTCAGGTTCGGAGCCATGTTCATCCGGACGAACCGGCGATCCGCCGACACCACCGCTTGCACCGTCAGGCTCACACCGCTCGGCGTCGGCGTGTTTTGCGGCAGGTAGACGAACTGCCCACCCACGTTGAACACTTGCAGACCCAGCGTGAAGAACGTGATGTCGCTGACGGTCACGGTCGAGGTTTGACCGTTGAACAGGGTGATCTTCGGGGCCTGCATGACCTGGACCCGGCGGTCCCCCTGAGCGGCTTCCAGGAACAGGTAGACCTGGATGTCGTTGAGGAACGCGAGACCGAGGGACAATCCGCCGCTGCTGGTCGGACCCTGGTATCCACCGAAGGGCGGGATGCCGAGGCCGAAGCTGTTGGGCCGGATCGGGAAGTTCAGGTCCGGGGTAAAGCCGCCCGCTTGGGGGTTCCACCCGACGACGGTGTTATCCACACCGCTGATCGAGTTGGTGAAAGGTTCCGGCCGGAACGACCCGGTGGTCAACGCCCGTTCGAAGAAGGATCCATCGCGGCCGGTCCGGTTGGTTTGGATGTTCGCCTGGAAGTCGACGCCGACCCGTTCGAAGAACGATTCGGAGAGCGAGATCAGGCGGACTTCCACGGCGACCGAGAGGTCTTGCAACCGGCGGAGCGATTCGAGCAGTTGGGCGACGTCGTTGATGACGTCGGCGGTCTGGTTGACGACGAGTGCCCCGCCGATGTCGTAGTAGTCGAGCTTTCCGGGGCCGCCCATTTCCTGCCAGGAGTACGGCCGCACCATTCCCGTGATGAGCTTCATCAGTTGGGCGCTGGTGTTCTGCCGGGCGGGGGCCAGGTGCATCGATGGCGACAGCGGGCTGTTCGCGGGGTTGTTTTCGAGGGTGGCACCGGTCGGGTTGAAGACCCCGTTCGGGCCGGCGATTCCGGGCTGGCCGCTGACCATTTGGCCGTTCGGGAGACCGCCGCCGCTCGAGGCGCCCGAGAGGGCTTGCCAGGGCAGTTGCGGGCCGCTGACCTTGTCAAGCGTCTTGCCGAGCGACTGGTGGGTCGCCAGGGCGAAGTCGGGGATCGGGGTGACCAGGTCCATCACCGAGAAGACCTTGGTGTGGAGCCGACCCTTGGCCTTCTTCTCGGTCGTGACGCGGATCACGTCGTTCTCGACGACATACTTCAGCCGGGCCTTGTCGAGGAGAATTGACAAGATGCTCCGGAGGGCGACGTTGTTCATCGTCTCCGTGATCGGCGTCTCGAGGGAGACCTGCTCATCCGCGAGCGACGCATCGTCGGTCGTGATGTTGAGCTTGGTCTTCTCGCGGAGGGCCTGGATCACGTCGCGGAGCGGCTTGTTCTGGAACTCGACGGAGAACGTGGTGTCGAGTTTGTTCTCGATTTCGCGTTCGGCCGCGGTCCGGGGTCGGACGTAGAGTTCGCTGCCATCGCCACGGCCCATGGCCTTGATCGAGCGGGCGACGTTGACGCGAACAGGGTCGTCGACATCAACGAAGAGCCCGGTCTTCTCGCTCGCGTTCAGCCCGTCGAGGACGAACTTTTCCTTGCTGTCCTTGATCTTCGCGTAGTCGTCGACCCGGCGTTGCCGCTTGGCGAGTTCGTAGACCGCTTCCAGGGCGGGGTCGTTCGGCTCCAGGGTCTTCAACTGGAGGGCGAGCTTTTCCGCCTCGGGGTAGTGGTGGCCCTTGATGAGGTCGTTGACCTCGCGGACCTTCTTGGCGATCTCTTCCTTGCGGTTCTGCTCGGCGACGCTTCGGGACGCGAGGCGTTCCTTGGCGTCCTTCTTGTCGCGGGCTTCCTTGGTGTAGAAGTCCATTTGCCGTTTCATGATCCGGAAGCCTTCGAGGCGTCGCTCGATGGGCCCCATGAGCATGTTCTGCCGGCCGGCGGAGAGGGAGGATCCCTTCACGCGGGCGGAGAAGTCGGCGAGCATCTGGATGGCGAGGTCGGTTTCGCCACGGTCGAAGGCGGCGCGAGCCTTGGACTCGGCGTCGAGGGCCTCGGCGCGGAACTTTTGGAACTCGACGTCGGCCATCGCCTTGGCCTGGTCGGTCAGGCCGCCGGTCGACGGGGTCGGCTTCTTCGGCTCATCCGTGCCGGCGACCGGAGTCACGGGCTTCTGCAGCTTCGCGATTTCCTCGGAGCACGACGCCATCAGTTCCGGCAGCTTGAGCTTCTGCTCCGGCGACAGGTCCGCCGGGTCGAGGAGCTTGAAGACGCCGAGGGCCTGGGTGTGCTGCTTCGCGGTGTGGAGTTCGACCGCGTTCTTGAAGGCGGCGGAAGCGTCCTTCCGCTTGCGGGCGGTCCGCTCGGCGGAGATTTCGCGGAGGACCTCTTGGGCCTCCTTCTTCATGCCGTAGTCACCGTTGTGAACCTGGATGGCGAGCTTTTCCGCCGTCATCAGGTCGCCGCGGGTGAGTTCCTTCGTTGCCTGGTCGAGCATCATCTTCCCGTTGGCGGCGTCGGTTTTCGCCGGTGCGGGAGTTGTCGTCGGGACCACCGGGGTCGGCAGGGTTGCCGTGGCCTCGGGCTTTTCCGGCGTCAGCGGGACGATCGGAGCCGGCATCACCGGGGTGGTCGGTTCCGGGGTCTTCACGACCGGAACGGTCATCGGGGTCGCCGGGATCGTCGGAACCACCGGAGCTTCGATCGCAGGGACGACCGGAGTGGTGGATGCGACCGGGACGACCGGGGTCGGGATCGCGGGGACCACGGGTCCAGCCGTCACCACCGGGTTGGCCGGCGTCTTGGACGCGACGTGCTCGGCGGTCATCGGGACCGACGGGGTCGGGACCGAGGGCGTCGGGATCGTCGGAGGCGGCATCACCGGCTTGTTCGCGGATGCGATCATCTGCCGAAGTGCGGTGTGCTGCTCGTCGATCGGCCGGGTTTGGAAGCCGAGATCGAAGGCGATCGTGCGGGCGGTGCCGAGATCTTCTTCCGCACCGGTGAAATCCTTGGTCGCCGCCTTCCCGCGAGCCTGGGAGGTCAGGGCGTCGACCTTCTTCTTCCCTTCCGCGAGGACGTCTCGCATCAGGGCTTCCGGGCTGTCCTCGGTGAGCGCGAACGGCACGTTGAGTGCCTGGGCTTCCATCGCCTTCATGCGGGCTTCGGAGAACTGCCCCTGGCGGAGGAGTCCCCGGCCGTCGCCGACGATGCGGATGGCGGCGAGCTTGGCAGGCGAGGTCAGGGCCGATTGCGAGGAGCTCGACGTGACCGTCGGCTTCGATGCGGTTTGCGAGGACGACGGCATGCTCGGCGCGGGCATGCTCGGAGACGGCATCGACGGCCGGCTGGTCGGTGTGCCCGGTGCGAACTTCGAGGGCGTCGAAGTTGGCATCGTCGGGGCCGGCATCGCGGTCTTCGCCATCTGGGCGGGCGTGACCTTCTTACGAAGCGGCATCCGGGCGGCGTCGATTTCCTTCTTCAACTTGTCCGCCCGCTCGCCGCCGAACGGGTTGATGTCGTCGAGGAAATCGGAGCTTCCGCCGAGCGTGACGGCCTGGCTGGCGAGATCGTAGGCCCGATCCATCTGGGCAAGCTTGTCCGCGTCGGTGCGGGCCCGGCTGGCCTGATCGAAGATCGTGCGGGCTTGCTTGGTCAGTTGCTCAGCCTTGGCCTTGTTGGCCTTCGCCTGGGCAGCCTGGACGTCCTTTTTGAGGGAGTCCGGGGTGTCGTCGAAGAGTCCCCATCGGCCGCCCGAGTTGTTGGCGTCGGCCTGGTTGGCGAACGCGATCGCCTGGTCGAACTGCCCGGCCTTGAGGGCATCTCGGCCCTGCTTGAGGAGCAGTTTCGGATCGGCGGTACGGGTCGCGGACTTCGGCGCGGTCGCCTTGACGACCGTAGGCGAAGCGGATTTGGGCGGCGGGTACTGGGCGTTCGCGTTGGTAGCCGCCCCCACGGCCGCCAACACCGGAGCGACCAGCAGCCGGGCCGCCGTCGCCTTCCACCCCCAACGGTTCGTACGGAACACCATGGCCTGCTTCCCCTCCATGAGAAGACCCGCTGCGTATGCCCGGCACCTTCCCCCGTCGCCGGCCGGTGGCAAGTCCCCCGACCAAACCCCGGCCGTGCGCCCGCAGGCGGCCCGCTTCTCGCGGGACCACGTTAGGACCGACCCCGACGCTGTGCCGGGATCGGTAAGAGAGTGCGTTAACGCGGGGGCCCATACCGCCGACAAATCCACCGGTCAAGGATTTTTCACCGGAAAATCTGCAGCCCGAGCCCCTCTCGAAAGAGAAGATCGCGAAGCCGGCCAAACTGCGAAAGGTGCCCCCCCGCCGACATCTCCCCGCTTCCCCAATTTCCAACACCAACCCCGGCGGGGGGGATTCCCCTGAAGTAGCGTCTTTTCCCCACTTCGCGAAGTGTCGCGTCTCCAGTGTCCTGTTTTCGCGCCGGTTCGTGTATATTTGACGGGGATTGATGGGACCCGTTTCCCTTATCGCACCCAGCGTTCCAACCGGACGGCTGCCGATGCGCATCACGCTGCGAGTCACCGCGGGGCCGCTGAACGGCCAATCCTTCTCTTTCGAGGGGCACGACGTGTTCCTCGTCGGACGCTCGTCGAAGGCCCACTGCCGGCTGCCCGAAGACGATCCCTACTTTTCCCGCGTCCACTTCCTGATCGAGGTCAACCCCCCTCGGCTGAAGCTCATGGACATGGGGAGCCGGAACGGGACGTTCGTCAACGGCACCAAAGTGTCGATGCTCGACCTCAAGGCCGGCGACGTCATCAAGGCGGGGCACACGAAACTGCAGGTGGAAGTCGACGGATCCGTACCGGTGATGCCGGGGATCGCGGAGGAGAATGTCCTCGAAACCAAGGCGGACTTCCGGCTTCCCAGCGGGGTCTTCCCCGTTCCGAGCGGTCCGGCGTCCGGGCCGAAATCGGGGAGGAAACTCGCACCGGCCCAGCAACTCGAATCGCGCGACGAGGTTCCCGAGCAGGAGGAAACCGCCGACGCCGCCGCCTCCGGCCTCGAGTCCGTCTTTGGCATCCGCCCGCCGCGAATCCCCGGCTACCAACTCGTCAAGGAACTCGGCCGCGGGAACATGGGGCTCGTTTACCTCGCAAAACGGGAGAAGGACGGCCTCGAGGTCGCGGTCAAAACAATCCTTCCCACCGAGGTCGACAACCCTCTCACGACCCAGCGATTCCTCCGCGAAGCCGAGGTGCTCGGTCAGCTCGACCACCCGAACATCGTGAAGTTCTACGAGACCGGTCAGGCCGGGCAGGTTCTGTTTTTCGTGATGGAGTACGTCAAGGGGTCCGACGTCGCCGGCATCCTGCGGGAAAACCCACGCGTCGAGCCGAAACCGGCGATCCGCCTCGCGATTCAGGTCCTCAACGCCCTCGCCCATGCCCATTCCAAGGGAATGGTCCACCGCGACATCAAACCGGCGAACGTGCTTCTCGCGGAACTCGGCGGGTCCGCCCGACAGGTCAAACTCACCGATTTCGGCCTCGCCCGCGTCTACCGGGCCAGCCAGCTCAGCGGCCTGACCATGAGCGGCGACCTCGGCGGCACCCCCGCATACATGCCCCCGGAACAGATCACGAACTACCGCCAGGTCATGCCCGCCGCCGACCAGTACAGCACCGCCGCAATGCTCTACCACCTGCTAACCGGGAAGTGGATCTTCGACCTCCCCCCGATGCCCGCCGGCCTGATGACGATCCTCCACAAACAGCCAATCCCCCTCCGCGAACGCAACCCGGACCTGGAATTCCCCGAGGAACTGGAAGCCGTCATCCACAAAGCCCTGTCGAAGAAACCGCAAGACCGCTACCCCAGCGTCGCGGATTTCCGCAACGCCCTGGTCCCATTCGGGAAGTGAGCCTCAATCACGTTGGCAACAATCGAACCGTGAACCTGCAGGGCGCGAAGTCGATTAACGACTTCGCGTCCTGCAGGTTCACGGTCCTCCGATTGGAACTTCTGAAGTTTAGTCGGCGGTCTTCATCCCAAACTGGTCGGCCATTCCGCGGACGATGAGGTTGCCGGGTTTGGTCGGCTGGTGGTAACCCCACATGCCGCGGACCAGTTCGAAGCTCATCAGAGCACCGAGGAAGGTGACGATGAGCGTGGGGAGGAGCACGATCGCGGGGAGCGGACCCCACTTGGCCGGGGCGGCGACCACCGTCCGGACCTCGACATCGCCCTCTTCCTGCTCCGCCTGGACGGCCCGGCGACGCATCACGCCGCTGATCGACTCTTCTTCCTGGGCCATCTCGTGGCCGAACGCGTCTTCTTCGACCGCCTCCTCTTCGGAGTAGGCCTGACCTTCGTCGTCGACGAGTACGACAGCGCTGGCGCTCTCTTCGTCCTCGCTCGGGGCGTCGGCGTCGTCGATCGCCATTTCGAAGTCGGACCCGGTCTCGACGTCAGTGTCCGAGTCGACGGCCACCACTTCGGACCCGGAATCAGCGTCGATGGCTGGAAGTTCGAAGTCGGTTTCGAAGATGTCCCCCTCGGCCGCGGCCTCGGAGTTGTCGGCCAGGCGAGCCATCTCACCCGATCCGTCGTCGAGCGTAAGTTCGAAATCGCTCCCGGAATCGTAGGTGTTCCGCTCGTTCTTGATGCCGGACGTCTTCGGGCCACCGGTCTTGGGGCTGCCGCCGGTCTTGGGGCTGCCAGACTTCGGGGTGGAGGACATGCTCGGAGAATCGAGCGAGAGATCGAAATCGTCGTCGTCCGATTCTGCGGCCGGGGCCTTCGGTGCGGGGGTCGGAGCCGTTTTGGGCGACGACTTCGGCGGAACAACCTTCGGCAGACGCGGACTCGTTTTGGGTCCCGACTTGGGATTCGATTTCGGGTTCGACTTGGGATTCGATTTCGACGAACCCGGTTCGAGAAGCAGGCCGGAGTCCGAGGGTTTTCCGAGGTTGATCCCGCTCAGTGCCCCGAGGTTATCCGTTGCGGACTCGGAGCCGAGGTCGACCTCGTCCTCGTCGGAGGCGAGTTGCAGCTCGAACGAATCATCGTCCGGATCAAGGGACAGTTCGAACTCACTGCTGCCGTCATCGTCCTTGTTGTTGATCTTGCTGAGTCCGCCGGCGCCGGGAATCTTGGACGATGGGTTCGGAATCTTCCCGGATTTCGGAGCGGACAGTTTGCCCGACTGGCCGGGTCGGATGATGGCACTTCCCGGGCCGCTGAGGTCGAGTGCGATTTCCTCGGTTTGGTGCGAATCCAGGCCGAGTGGGACGCCGCTTTTCGCGCCGCTGCTCAGTTCGAGGCGGACGTCGCTGTCGTCTTTCTTGCCGCTGCGGGGCTTGTTGATGTTCACGCCCGAACTGAGGGCGGTCATATCTTCGTCTGTCTGCGAATCCGCAATTTTGGCGGACTTCCCGCCCTTGGCCGGTTTGGCCGGCGGCGTTTCGGAGTCGTCTACAAACGAGAAGGAAACATCGGAAGGTGTCGGGCCACCCGAATCCAGCCGAAGTTCGGGATCGCTCGCTTCTCCGAGGCTTCGGGCAAGTTCGTCGATGTCCGAAGCCCGATACCGCTGGGTGGGCCCATCTCGGAATGAGCGGAGAGATTTCCACTCTTCGCGGGCCCGCCGTTTGAAATCTTCGGGCGAAAGGCCGAGTCGCTGGGCGGCTTCTTCGAGGGTGTACATCTGAGCCATGGTGGTTCTCGCCGTGACGACCGGAACTCGAAACGGTAGGCGGCTTGGGAAGCGACCGGCCCACTAAGGTGATTGTAAATTGCGACTTGCGGAGCACAAGTAAGGATTTGCGGCCGAGGAGGTTTGGGGGGTCCTGCGGTACGAGGTTTACCGGTCGCAACATGCGATAGGCCGGGACGCGAGAGTCGGAAGAGTGGGAAAGTGCGAAAAGTCCCTTCCCAGGTGCGGAGGTGGCCGTTATAAAACGTTTCAGTTCCGGGGGCGTAGCTCAATTGGTTAGAGTACCGGACTGTCGATCCGGTGGTTGCGGGTTCGAGTCCCGTCGCCCTCGCTTGATTCAGGTTCCCTTTCGGCCCGTCGTTCGCCATCAAACACTGCATTTCCTGGGGTTTCCCCACGGTTCTGCACTCGTCCATTTCCTCCGACACCGGTCGATTCGGTGCAACCCGATGCGGATCGATGCGGGCGGGTGGTACATCTCCTGGTACATCCGGAGTCCCCTTTCCCACCTCCGAAACCATCGCGTTCGTCAGGTTCGGCAACTTTGCCACGGCTCCGGCCAGGTCGGTCAGTCGTCGGTGAGAATACCGGGCGGTCAGTTCGGGTTTGCTGTGCCCGGCGAGCTCCTGAAGTGTCCGCAGGTCGATTCCGGCGAGGCCGCCGAGCGTCAAGAATGTGTGACGCAATGAATGGAAGTCCGCGTATTCGAATCCGTCTGAGCCCGAGGTTCGGTACGGGATGCCTGCCGCGCTCAGGTCGCCGCGAAGCATCTCGGCTCCCCGCTTGTCCCGGGCCCACGTTCCGGAACCCCAGAGCGGGGCGTCGACCGGTTTGCCGGGGAGATAGTCGACCAGAGCGGCGACCGTTTCCGCGGGGAGCGGTTGGACCTTCTGCTTCTTCGACTTGTTGAATCGGGCGGCCAGGGTCACCGTTGGCGGGGACGATTGCAGATCGAAGTCGGCCGGGGTGAGGTGCGACAGGGCGGACGCCCGGAAGCCGGTTGTGGCGGCCGTCAGGTAGAGGTGGAACCGGTCTTCGCCCGTCAAACCGCGGTAGGTGCGATTGCTCAATCGTGTCGCAGATAGAAGACGCCGGAGTTCGTCTGCCGTCAGTTCTCGTCGTGCCCGGCGAATGTCGATCTCGACGTTGAGCAAAGAGAGAGTCTCAAGCGGGTTCGTCGCGATCCGCTTCGACTTCACCAGCCAGCGGAAGAACCCGCGAACCGCGCGAATGTAATGGTTGACCGTCTGGGGTCCAACGCCCTTCTCCGCGTGGTCAACCAGCGACTGGACCGTGGCTCGGGGGAACCGTCGGGCCTTCCCGTGGCCCGTTGCCGGGAGGTGGAGTCGGTTTACGGCCGCCCGGATCGCAGTTCCGGAGATTCCGAGCAAATTCGCCACTTCGGCTGGCGTGAACCACTCTTGGTCGTCGGGCAATGAAATGGATGATCCGCCTCGTCGGAGTGAGTTGAGCCAGTCGGTGGCACGAGCCACATCGACTTCCTTGAGGAAGGCAAACTGGCAGCCGTCGAATATCGCTCGCACTTTCCCGATGGTTTGGCGGACATGGTCGGCCGTGTCACCCTTCGCTTCGAGAACGCCAGCGTAATCGCCGAGGTGTTCGGCGAGGGGTCGACGGGCATGGTCTTCCGCGGGATCGTGCAAACCGACGCGAACTCGTTCCGACTTCCGGACCAGTTCGGCGAGCATTTGCTGGGCTGCGTTCTTGTCGGCCGAGAGCGGAACCTTTTTTACGACCCCATTTCCATCGCGAAATTTCCCGTACCACTTCTTCGAGGGCTTGAGGTACTTCGTCCCATCCGAGGCGAGCGGATAGAGAGGGGATTTCTTCCCAGAGCCAATCCGGGCATGCGGACGGCCATGGAGGGATATGATCTCGGCGGTTGGGGGAAGCGGGACCGGTTTCGTCGGTTTGAAGAGCGAAGCCATCGGAAAACCTCGGGATTTGGTGCTATTTTACCAGTTCGGGTGACGTCGCGCGAGGGCGGTTGAAGGCGATTCGAGGGCGTCGCGGGAAAAACCGCCGGGGAAAAACGCTTTCGAAATTCGCGACAAAATGTGTGCGGCGACCAGTCGGTCTACGGCCGCCGCCAGGCAAAGTTTTTGACCCCCCTACCCCTCCGGTAAATGGATTCCGCACGGGGTGCAGGTGGCGATGAAGGCAGAGCCGGTGGGTTTGCCACAGATCTCACATGGGCGGTCATGGCACCGCCAGCAACGATGTTTCTCGTCGGTCTTTTTGCCGCACACGGGGCAGGGCGGTGCGGTGAGCCAGGCGACCAATTCGGACTTGTGGGATACGATCAGGTCTCGGACCGCGTCTCGACCCGTCGCCGTGCCGCGAACCCTCAGATTGCCAGTGTCTACCAGCAACTCGACGCCTTGTTCTCGACATCGCTGCAGAATCAAGCCGGGAGCCATCAGATCACCTCCTCGCCGAAGTCGGCGGCTGGTGAGCCTACGAAACCATCACCCCCATCGCCCGCATCACCCGAAGAAGAGGGCTCAGCAGAAGGGAATACGGTGGACGGTTCGGCTCGTCGGGCACCGACGGGGAACACCGCCCAGCGGTTCCCTTTGAGCCGATCCTCACCAACGCGATCCAGCATGCGGCCCGAGAAATTGCGGCGGGCGAAGTGGCGAAACTTGTACCCGAGCAGACGCGAGTCCAGTTTGCCGCACAATTCCTCGATTGCCGAACGCAGGTCCGCAGCCCACTCCGCGGGCGGAGGGTCGGAAAGCTTCCCCGGTTTCACCGCCTCGATCACCGCGGCCGCCGTGACCCCGCGACGTTCGGGATCCATTCGTTCCAGGCCCGCAATCAGGTCGGTCACGGCAGCGGCATCCCGGTCGGCTGTCGTCCGCAGTGACACTCGGGTCTCACCCGGATCGCTGAGCCCGGCGAAAACGACCGCCTCCCGGATTACTCCGCTCCACCCTTCGAAGGAGCCCCATGGTGTCAACCCATGACGAGGTTTCCCGGCGGCGACCCAGCCTCGCAGGATGGTGAGGGCGGCACTGAGGAGTTCGCCGCGGTTTCGACGGACATGGTCGCGGAGGTCGCTGTATCGGAACCCGGACTTCGTTTCGGGACGTTCTTCCGGAGATTCCAGCCGGATATGGCAGACCCGCCGAGAAGTATCGGCGTGAAGCTGGACATTGTTTCCCGTCGCAAACCAGGTGACGGACAGCGGACCGTCGTAGACGCGGTTGCCGCCGAGAAGCCGATCTTTCCACTGATCCGATGTCAACGCGGCATCGAGGACATCGTTGCCAACCGCACCGGCCAGATTGTCGAGCAGAATGAGGCGTTCGCCTTCGACAGCGACCGTAGTGATTTTCTTGCGAAGTTCTTCCCGATCGTTCGTGTATGACATCGTCGGAAATCGCCGGCCAGTGACGGTCAGGGCAACCACATCAGCGAGCAACCCTTTCCCGACCCCTCGAACATTGCCATCGATCAGAAACAGCGGGGCAGGTCCTTCAAACGCAAACCATCCCAACGGTGTGAGCAATCCCGCAACCCACGCGGCTTGATGAGCGGGAGTTTCGAAGGGAAAATCCGCAACGGGGTCGAGCAGCATTCGGACGGCGGACAACACCTCATCGCGAGTGGTGTGCGTGGGAACGGTCAGAATCAGATCGCTCGGCAAGCAGGCCAGCAACCCGGACCGGGAATGGTATCCGTTCGCCGTGAGGACCGAGCCATCGGGCATCAGAACCGGGTGGGCAACAACCGCATCGAGTCGGCGAACCTGGGGCCATCGACCCCGAGCATGAACTGCGGCGACACACCAGTCGGGTGGGTGGGCGTCGACCAGGACCGCCTCCTCACCCGAACCTCGCCACTGTTTCCAGCGAGCACAGCGGGTCAGGCGTTCGCGTAGGAGTGGTTTTGCCAGTTCGCGGACCAGCGGTGCTCCGGGTGGGCGACGGACTACTGCGTCGGGGTCCAGTTCCTGCTGGGTGAGAATCTGGACGAGCAACCCACCCCGCTGGTAGACGTCATCCTCGGAACCGAGAGCAACGGCCGCCTCATCGTTGACACGGTGTTCATCCGTCCCGACGACGATTTCGACCGCGTCCTCCGGACCATCGCTGCCTCTCGGTTCGGGCAAGTCTTCGGCGGTCGTCTCCAGGTGGTGACGGAGTTCGAGCCCGCGGAATTCCCACTCGACTTGAGTTCGGTTCGGGGAGGTGAGCCAATCGCGGACGTCCTTGAGACTGTCAGGCGGGAACGCGAAGGGGATGGGGCGTCGCAAGTATGCCGAGAGTTTGCGAGCCAGCGAAACCGCCCCGTCGCGACCGGGCCAGGGTCCGCCCTCCTTCCGATCGTTTTCACCCACGACAATGATGGGTCGTTCTGGGGGAAGGTCCGCGAACAGTTGGGCGAGCAGTTTTGCTCCACTTGAATTGCTGGGTCTGCCCACGACGGCGAGCCCGGCGGTGTGCATCGCGAGCACGTCCGTCGGCCCCTCGACGACGAAGATGGGTCCGGGACATGCCGTCCGGTTCGAGGGAAGGATCAGCCCCCGTTTGCCGCCGGGGAGCATCTTCTTCGAGCCGTCCGGGAAACGGCGATTGATTCCGATGACAACCCCGGCCGCGTCCGTTTCCGGGAAGGTGAATGTGATCCCAGCCGTCGACACCGCCTCGACGCCAATGTTGGCGAGTGCGTCGAACGACTCCGGCGGGAGTTTCAACGTCTCGGAAAGTACCTGGCGACGGGCGGGAGTGAACCCCGCAGCGTATCGCACGGCTCTCGTCCCCCAGTCCACTTTTGGCTTCGGGGTAGCCGTTCGGTTCGAGCTGGGTCGAGTCTCGGGTTCGCGCATCCGGTGCAGCCAGCCGCCGTCACCGCAGCGTTTCTCGGATTCGACTCGCTGGCACAGAGCCACTGCCCCGTCGGCGGAGCGGCAGCACCAGTCCGGCTTATTGCAGATGGGGCAAGGAGACGAAGCGGAAACACGAACCCACTTGTCGTCCGAATGATCGGAGTGTACATTGGCCATAGATTTCTCATTGCATCGGGTCGGGGCGTCTTGGCGGGCACCCGGCCCGGTTGCATTTACCAGGGTTGAAGAATCAGGATTTTTGAGCCGATCGGATGGCGTTCCAGGTCGTACGGTCGGGGGCACCGGCTCGCAACCATGCCTGGAGTTCGGGCAGATACCACAAGGTTCGACCCCCGACTTTGACTGGGGACGGAAGTTTCCCCGCCGCATCCCAGGTCCGAATCGTCCGCACGGAAGTGGTCAGCAACCCGGCGAGATTCTTCGCGTCGACCGCCAGCACCCGCCGGGGCCGACGGCGTTTCTTGGTCTGGGACTTACCCACGGTTCCCCTCCCGTCCTGACACAGGACACCCGGCAGCAACCCAGGTCTCGATTTCCGCCAGCCGCCAGCGTTTGGAGCCTCCTACGCGCACTACTGGTGGAAGTCGCCCGGCGGCCTGGTCGCGTTCGAGGGCACTCACCGAACGGGACAACAGCTTCGACAGGGCATAGATGTCGATCAGCAAGGGAAGAGTGGCGGAGGGTTCAATTGATTCGCTCATGGCATCACCTGGTTGAGGGTTGGGATCTTGGTCGAGGCAGTTTTTGGATTTGCTGGTCAAGCTTCTCTTGGAACTTTTGCAAAGCCGTCAGGGCGAGCCCCAGTTCTCCGATCGAGAGATCGCGTCGGTGCCGGGAAAGCGAAAGCAGTGCGTCCGGGTCCTTCAACAACCGAGACACCCGCTTATCGTGAGTCTGACAACTGCGGTACGTGAGACGGTGACAGGTCCGGCATCCGAAGCAGGACTGGCCCGGTGGCAGGAACAATGTCCCGCACCGCCGCCCGCAGGCTAATCCGCGATTGATCGAGATCCGGCAGACGAACCACCACTTTTCGCCTCCATTCGGAACCCGTCCGGCGACCAGCGGGATCGGATAGTCGAAGGATTCCTTCACTCCGTCGGGCGTTGTGATGGAGTAGGTGAGACGCACCGCGAAGCCGTCTGAGATGGTGAACCGGACTGACGCGCCGTCCGACCAGGTCAAGGAGACGGTTCGCCCCGGGCTCGGCGATTTCCCGTCCAGCAAGTCGCGAACGTTGACCTTCCGGCACCCTTCGACCGTGCGTTTCTTGCGGTGCCAGCCCCAGCGGGTGCTGCCGAAACCGCCCATTTCTTGCCCCTTTCTGCCGAATTGTGCCACGGTGATCTCCACTATCGAGGTCCATGCCCCGCATTCGACCCGCACTGGCCCGCCGCCCCGCTGCGGATTTTCCGCAATCGTCGCGGATCCCATCACCAGATCGCTCCGACGATACGGGGTACACTGGACGACTCTGGCTGCTGCGGGAACCTTGGGGGGGCTGGTTGCCTCGCACACCCTGTCAACCGCCATGACAAAGTCCCGCAGGCCGATACTTGCATTCCGTCAAATTTGACGTTTCGTGAGAAATTCCACCCCGGCGAAGGGGTCGAGGAGCATGATTTGCCATGAAAACCGGAGGTGGCGCTCGACGGAAAACAGGGGAAATTTTTGCAGCGAGTCCGAGGTGAATCGTCAAATTTGACGTTTCCAGTGTCGCGAATCCGTCATTGGGGAGCAGTGGCCAAGGTTGGAACGGCCTTCCGGAGCCGAAGCCCGACTGCAGGTGGTTGGGGTCCGATATTCCCCTCAATCACTCGCCGAAAACCGGCGATCGCCGACAACTGCCGCTCCAAACCCGCAAACGCCGCGGTCTGCGTGTGCGGTTTGTCCGAGCATTCGACCAAACCATCACCCGCATCGCCCGCATCACCCGCATGCGATCAACGAGTTGCGGGTGATGCGGGCGATGCGGGTGATGTTTCCGTCCTCCCGGGCAAACTCGGTCACGCTGAGTGAGGACGATCGAGAGTCAGAAAGGGTCCGAAGTGGGGAATGGAGAGTGATTGAGGGGATACTGCAGGATTTTGGTGGTGATTGGCGTGAGAGCAGGAAAGCTCCTCTGACTCTCGAAACGCGGTGGGACATCGTTCCCCGCAACCCAGCGTTCTCCTGGATCTCGAACATTCCGGACCTCGCACCAGCCAGTTCCCGGACGGCAAACAAATCGAACTCGGAGATCGAGGCTTGTTCCGAAGCTGCCAATCGATGCAGTCGGCAAGCTTTCGGAGCAAGGAAGAGGAAACCGAGGGGGAGAAGCTGGTCGCACCGCCGGTATTGGAGCTGTAACATGGTTCCAAAGTGTCACACCCCAGGTCGAGAGTATGCAAATCTTCGACCACCACCAATCGCGTCGGAAGGGCGGAACGCCGACGTTGACCACGATAGTGGGTCCGGTCGGCTTGGGCCTCCAGGCTTGGCGACAATGGGCGGAGGGGCATCACCTTCCCCTCATCAAACTCAGCGAGCTCACTGACAAGGCATTGTCGGGCACACTGATTCGCGGGATTGAGAACCCGATCAAGTCCATCACTCGCTGGCTCGCGGTCGTGATGTCTGTGGAACCGGGGATTGTCGAGAACCAGCTTCGAGCGATGACCCGGTTCGACCGAGTGGAATTCTGGAACCAGGTCGAGCAACTCGTCTCCCGCGACGCGATCACCATTGCGGAACACCTCTTGTTGTCCCGTTCGGAAAGGGGGCTTCCAACCCAGGAGTTCGAGAGGATGTTGCGTGCCTGTTGGGAAATACTCGGGCCCGAGCAATTTCCGGCCATTCAACTCGACCCACCGATGGGCGCAGACCCCTCATGGTGCGTCGCGGGGGTTCGTTTTGCGGCAACAGCGGTCGAATGGCTTCCTCTTGCTCCCATCTCTGTCGCAATACCGGACTCGATGTTCGACGAATTTCTGGCCGGTCCACCATCGCGGTTCACCGCGCTTGCACGTGTGGAATCGCCTTCGCGGCGAACCGGGGTTCCCGCAGATGCAGTTCCCCGAATTTCAGCACCGGCTGATCGAAGGAAATGCCGCGGGACGGCTCACGCTCCAACGAGCAGATCTCGGGCAGCTGGCCGATCCGGAGGACATGCGTTCTTCCGAGACGAACTATCTCAATGCCACCTTCCACCTCATCGTTTTGCCCCCGGAGGCGTCATGACCGCACTCGCCCAGGCCGTCGTCGACCCGGTCACCGCCGCCTTCTGTTCCCGTGGCCCCGAAGTGTTTGGCGGGATCGTCCACGGCAACCAGATCTGGACCCCTGACCCGTTTGATGTGGAGGCAATTCATGCCTCGGCTCGCGAGGCATTTGGCCGACTTCTCCGACGGGCCTCGTCCCTGGATGCCCACCAGAGCGGCAAACGCTGCTCCTTCTCGGCGAGGCCGGAAGCGGCAAGACGCACCTGATGCGAGCATTTCGGAAAACCACTCACGAAAACGGGGACGGATATTGCGGTTACCTTCAGATGACGAGCCGGTCCGACAACTATGCCCGCTATGTTCTCGGCAAGTTGATTGATTCCCTGGAACAGCCCTACAAACCGGGCGACGCAATCACGGGACTGACACGCCTGGCGCAAGGGTTGTTCGATACGTTCGCCGAGATCGTCCCGGACGGTGAATTCGCCCAACTTCGTGAGCAGTCGGATCCGGAAGAACTCGCGAAGTTGGTCTTCCGGCTTTCGCAACTCGCCGTGCAGTGCGAACGTCTGGTCGGGATCGACCCGGAACTTCTTCGCGCCTTCCTGTTCCTGATCTCAGACGATGTCCGGATGCGCGGTCCGGTTTTGAAATGGCTCCGTTGCGAGGAGCTTTCTGCATTCGATTGCGACTTGCTCCGTTGCCTGGCACCGCGATCGGGTCCGGAAATGCCGCTTGCCATGATCACGAGCCTGGGTCGCCTGATCGCCGCGATCCGCCCCGCCGCACTGGTTCTGCTCGTCGACCAGATCGAGGAAGTGATCGAACTGGGGAAACGCGACGCGGACCAGTGGGAATTGTTTCGGACCGCCATCAATACGGTCGTGGACATTGCCGATGGGATCCCAAACGCAGTCGTCGTGATTTCGTGTCTGGATCAACTCTTCGACAAGGGTCGTGACCACCTTCCGCGAACAAAGCTGGATCGGCTCTTGTGCGATCCCGAGCCGATCACATTGAAAGGAGGTCGAACTGAGGAGGAAATTGCTGCCCTTCTGATTCCTCGGCTCGAAGTTCTGGCCGATGCATCGGAGGTGAAATGCGATCCGAGTTCCCCGATTGCACCGTTTCGACCAGAGCACTTGAAGCCACTCGTCGGATTGCGAACTCGTGATGTCCTCGACTGGTTCCGGCTTCACCGCCAGGCGTGCATCGATGCCGGTGAAGTCTGGGTTGAACCGCATGCTGGAAAACCCCGGGTCAACGACTCCACTTCGACTCTCGACCTGACGCAACTCTGGAACGACTTCCGCGGCACAGCCGCACCACCTCTCTCGGAGGAACCCCAACTGGCAGAGATGCTCTCTTGGGTTGCCTCGGCGGCATCAGCCGAGATGTCCAATGGAGTTCACTTCGGAGCGTCCGCGACGGGGCGATTTATCGAAGTCGAGACCCACACGGGGGAGAACACAGTCACCCAGACATTGGTCGCGATCTGCGATCGAAACCCGCAAGGGGGTGGGCTCGGAACGCAAATCGACGAGGTGGTCAGGCGGGCCGGAAACTTGCCTGCGATCCTGGTCCGTTCAACGGACTATCCAAAGAGCCCCAGGGCAGCCGCTTCCGTGAAAATCGCCAACCTGATCCGCCCGACTGGCAAGGGGCTGGCTGTGGTCGTAGCAAACGCGGACTGGAGGACGATGTCCGCATTTCGGGCATTCCATCAGAAGTATCAGTCGGACCCTCGTTTCCTAAACTGGCAACGATCCGAGCGGCCGCTCGCCGGGCTTGCCGCTGTCCGGGCGATCCTCGAACTCGATCGCCTGGATGCAATCTCGCCGCCCAAGCCCGTGCCCCCGCTCGATCCGCCGCTTCCCTCGAAAAGCCTCCCGAAACCGGAAACCAAACAGCCCACACTGGTCCAACCGGCTGCAAAAGATTCGCTTTCTGACCCAGTTCCACTGGGAGAAACCCGGGGAGTCGCACCAAACCCCGTCACCCTCAAACCTGCCGACCTGACCCGTCATGCCGCATTTCTGGGTGGGTCCGGCAGTGGCAAGACGACGGCCGCCCTCACCGTGATCGAGTCGCTCCTACTTCGGGGTGTGCCCGCCGTTCTCGTCGATCGGAAGGGGGACCTCGGCCGATACGCGGACCCGACGGCCTGGACCGAACCCGACTCCGAGCCCGACCGAGCTCGCCGGAGGAACCATCTCCGAGAATCGATCGACGTTCGTGTCTACACGCCAGGTGCGAATGATGGCCGCACACTCGCCATTCCGATCGCGCCGGCAGATCTGCACACACTTCCCGCAGCCGATCGCGAGCAATTTGCGGGCTACGCAGCGGCATCGCTTCTGGGCATGATGGGCCCCCGACCGCGTGGAATCGACCCAAAACAGGCAATTCTTCAGAAGGCGATCGAGGTTCTGGGGCGCGTCCCGGGAAGGTCGATTTCAGTACCAGCACTTCATCAACTCGTGAAAGACCGTGATCCCTCGTTGTTGCTGGAGGCGGGTGGCCTAGACGACAAGCACTTCCGAAAACTCGAAGAACTGCTGCTCTCGTTCGCACTGCAACATCGGCGGCTTCTGGATGGGGATGAAACGCTGGATGTCGACCAACTCCTCGGTCGCGGTTCGCATGCCACACCAGGGAAAACCCGACTCACCATCGTGAACACCCAGTTTCTGGGGGATTCGGAAACGATCGACTTCTGGCTCGCCCAGTTCCTGTCTGCCGTGGACCGTTGGCGAGCGAAAACGCCCGCACCGGAAGGCCGGCTTCAAGCCGTCTTCCTGCTGGACGAAGCGGACAAGTACCTGCCCGCGAGCGGAAAAGTTCCGTCGACCCGGGCACCGCTGGAAAGTCTTCTTCGCCGAGGACGCTCGGCGGGGATCAGCGTCTTCCTGGCGAGCCAAAGCCCCGGCGACTTTGACTATCGAGCCCGAGACCAGATCCTTACCTGGCTGGTCGGGAAAGTCACACAACCGGTCGCTCTGAACAAGCTGAAGCCGTTGTTCGAAGCCGTCCGCCTGGATGCCTCGGCACAACTTCCGGGCCAGGCGGCGGGCCAGTTTGTGCTGTTGAAAGAATCCGAAGGTCGAGTGATACGGGTGGATCGCAACCTCATTCCCACTTTTCAATTGCCAGAGGATCGCACCCTTCAATTAAGCCGAATGAGGTAAAGCAACACAGATAGGTACCCTCAGGAAGATCTGAGTGCTCAGGTGCCAGCCGGTGACTGAGCATGGCCGGATTGCGAGATTTCACGGGTCCTTCCCGGACCAATTCGAATCCCACCCCACAGGGAACGGTTGCAGACCCAGACAGAGTTTGTTTTCCCGGGCAATCGTTCCGCGACGATCCTGTTCCTCACCCCATGAGATTCCCTCAGCTCCCCTCTGTCACTCATTGATCGCACGCTGTCCTTGCACGCCACCATCATCGACCAGCAACTGCGTCCCGCAGACCCCTGCGCTAACGCACCATCCACTCTGGAAATCCCGATATCGCCTCGATCGATCACAACCGAGAGCCGGACGGGAGATTTTTCCCGCCGCCGGGCAAAATCTTGAGTGAATCCCGACCGATCTCCTCATCCTGTTTGGATCATTTCATGGGAAATTGGCGATCCTGGACCTCTTCGCTGGGCGGAGCGGGAGAGGGAGGGAAAGTTGGTTTGCCGTGATGCCGCGGATACGGTACATTCGTTTTAGATCACTCTTGTTCATCACCACTGAGGTACACGCTGTGTCGCGTCCCTATGATCCCCGCATTGTTCTTCGCCATCTCCCGGCCCCACTTCTCTGCCGCTATTTCGAGACCGAACGAATTCCTTTCCCGGTCGATTGGGCTGTCGCCGCGGACGACCCTGACATCCTTATTGCGGCTTGGCTCCAACTTCCTCCCGCTCATCAAAACCAGGCGGAGCTCATGTTCGCCCACGTTCACCAGCTGGCCACCCCTGATGCCGTACGTGTTCTCGCAGAAGAATCCGCGTTTCAGTGTTTTCCGGTGGAGTACGACCCGAGCGATGGCCTGCACGCCCGAGCCCTCCGGACGCTACTCGACGCACCGGTCGTGTTCGATCAGGTGCGGCTCATTCTCGAAGCCGGTCGCCCTGCGGGTCGATCATGGCACCGCGTGGTCGGATTGCCAATGAAGCCGGTGGACGGGTCGACGCAAAACTGCCACCGGCTCGCCCTCGAACTGGCCGAATACTTCCGGGAATCGCAAGCTCGCGGGCATCGGGTCACCGTCGAACATTGTGGCCGGTCCGATGGCACGCAGTTCTTCTTCTGCTTCCCCGACGACTATACGCACACTCACCTTGGGCACGACACCCGCGGTACGTTGCGTCGAACTCCTCACCGGCCGGCCTTCGAGGTAGTCTTTGTCTTCGACCCCACGGTGGGCACAGTGGATGTTTATGCCCCCGGACCGCTGGGCGCTCGGCTCGAACTGGTGGACCTGTTTTGTCGCACCATTCTGGAAGTGGTTCCCCCGTCCGAACAGCCCCACGACCCGCCCTTCGAATTGAATCGGCTCCTCGAACACGACTTCGCATTTCCGACGGACCCTTCCGATGGGATTGTTCAGGTCCGGGTGAAGCGACTACGGCTTGCAGCGAACGGACGAGACTGGCGAATCGTCCTGGAGGATCCGTCGCGAAGTTCGGGGACCGGTGAAGTGATCCGCGACGCCTATGTCGAGTTGTTGCCCACCACGGCGTTTCCTCGGGACTGCCTCAACGTGACCCAGGCGACGCTCTCGATCGTGTACCGGCCAGACGGGGCGAACCGAGACCGTACGCTGACCTTTGACGTGGCATACCCGAACTCTTGCACCCTGAAGAACCGACCTGATGATCAGCGGATGCTGGGCGAGAAGTATCTGCGGCGATGGGGAATTTCGCGTGCCGAATGACTTTCTCACCATGGTCCTGCGACGAGCCGACGAACTGGACCCGGTTTTAATCGCCGACGAGCTCCGAGTCTGGCCCGCAGAGATCTGCAACACTCTGCTCTCAAGCGGAGTACTCACCGAGACGGAACTCTCGAAGGCGGTCCGGTGCAATTCGTGCGGCGGCGACCACCTGGAAGAGGTGGTCAGGGTGGACCTTCCCGGCCGGCCAACGCGGTGGTTTATCCCCTGCCCAGTCGACATGCGTGTGTCGATTCATCCCGATCGGTTGCGGCGGTGGAAAATTGGTTTCTGCCAGATCGCCCATCAGGTTGCTCGCGAATTTGGAATTGCCGGCGGGGTGGTGGAACAGGTGCCTGGCCGGGTCTGGCGGCTCGGCAAGCTCACTCTCGACGGGAAAGTCTGGTCGGTCTTTCTGGCACGAGGACTGAGCCGAGCCGATGGAGAGTCGATCGTCGCCCGGGAATCGGGGCTCGTGGCGGCAAACGCGGTCGTACTCGTTCCCGGCGAGTTGCCGCCACGGTCGGTCTGGGGGAGTGGTCGAACTCCTGTGGTGGTTCGCCTTGCTGACCTGTTGTCGCTTCGAGACGGAATCCTCGTCGCCGATCGCGTTTTCTTGGCATCATGTTGCGGGTCGTCCTCACCAGCCACCCCACATGCAACTTTCCCAACCCCGGCCGGGACAACCTGGGACCAGGTGACCCTGACCGTGGGCGACCGCACTTTGACGATTGCAGTTGGCGACATGGTCCGTCGACTCACTCATGCCGAAGCCGGGTTCGCGGATCGCAAGGCGAACGGAAAACCTGACCGCATGTGGGCGTTCCTCGAAGCGACCGCGCGCAATAGCGGAGTCATTCCCTCTCGAAACGGGGGCGGCGGAGTCGCCCCGGATATTCGCCAGGCGGTCAGCGATCTTCGCGGCCGACTCCGCAGCTTGCTCGGCCTCGAATCGGATCCGTTCCCTCATAACCGGAAAACTGGCGAGTATCGTGCGGCATTCCGTCTTCGGCTCGAAGGTCCACCGAAATTCCTGTTGCCGACGGGGTCTGGATGGGGCGGGGTGGCGTTCACCGAACTCGCCAATG
This sequence comes from uncultured Alcaligenaceae bacterium, assembly GCA_964552815.1. Lineage (GTDB taxonomy): Bacteria > Planctomycetota > Planctomycetia > Gemmatales > Gemmataceae > CAYUHJ01. Next base: position 133,134 of record CAZKIQ010000010.1, read on the forward strand.
GTCAAATCGAGGTTTCGTGCGATGGTTCCGACCACGCCGACGGGATGGATTTCGAGGACGTCGATGGGCAGGAGCTCAGAAAGTCCCTTGCAGGAACCCAAACCTCCAACTGGACCCGCCTGGTTCCCCTCAGTGCATTCGGCCCCACAGTCGACGGCGTTCCCCCCGCCGAAGTCACGGCTTTGCTCGCGGTCCTCCGTGGTGGAGGATCAGTACGCGGAAAGATGGCCGACGCGGCCTTCCTGAAGTTGGGCAAAGTATTGACGACGATGTTCCAGACCGATAAACCCGCGCTCGACTACCACAAAGGCCACTGGATAGCACTGTTCGGAGCAGAATCGCTCGCGGAAGCGGAACGGTGACGGCTTGCGGTTTTACACCAAACTTCTGGATTATCCCCTCAATCACTCTCCATTCCCCACTTCGGACCCTTTCAGACTCTCGATCGTCCTCACTCAGCGTGACCGAATTTGCCCGTGCGGACGGAAACATCACCCGCATCGCCCGCATCACCCGCACGCGATCGAAGACTTGCGGGTGATGCGGGCGATGCGGGTGATGTTTTGGCCGATCGATGGGAAGCACCGCCCACGCTGAACGCGGCGTTTGCGGGCGTGTGGTGGTGAGTCTTTGCCCTTGAGGGGTTTCAGCGAGTCATTGAGGGAATAATCCGGAGCAGTGATCATGAGCCCCGCCAGGTAACCGAGCCCACCACCTCGCAGCGGCAAATAGGTGATGTCGGCGACCTACAGTTCATTGATGCCAACCGGGTCATCGCGATCCAACAATAGGTTTGGACTATAGCCCAGGGCGCTGCCGGGCGCTGACCCACTGCGTCTGCCGCTCGTCGAACCGCTCGGCGGCAAGGGCGGCCGGGTTCGGGAAGTCGTTCAGGTTCGCCCGCGGGAAAAGGAGCGGAGTGGAAATCCGTCCCATTCGAGTGGGTTTACGGATACCTCGCCGGGTTGTTCGCAGCCGCGGTGTTGGCCTGGCTGCTCGACTGGGCTCGAGGGTTTGCTACCGCCTGGGTCAGCGAGCGGGTCGCCGCCGACCTCCGGATGTGAAAGTACTTTGTTCAGAAACGTTCAGGGCCTGGAACTCACGCCCGTGTCGTATTCGTACTCGAAAACCGCTTCAGGCGATTGCGGGTCTTCACGGGCAACGCGTTTCAGTTGTTGCCGGAACGCCGTCCATGAGACGGTCCGCTGTTTCGGCTGCCAGCCCAGGTGTCGGAGGATGTCCGCCTTACTCACCCTCCGCTTCTCACGGAGTAGTTCGATAATCCGCCTCATGGATGGGTTCTCGAGCGGCATCGCTGGCGTCTCGGTCGCCGCGCCGCGTAACACTCGCACCCACTCACCGGCCATCGCCTCCCACGAGTAGACATCCCGTGCGGCTTCCGCCAGACGACCGGCTATCCTTCTCTCGCCGCTCAAGTCGTCGAGCACGTCGTTCAACCGTGCGGTCAGTTCGCCACGGAAGTACAGCCAGCGGTCCTCGGCGTGCTGTCGGTCCGCCGGGCTGAGACGGGCAAGTAGCGGGGCGAGCATCTCCGGAAAGAAGCTCTCGCGGTTGACCAGCGGTACGCAGCCGGCGCAAATGGCCTCAAGGGTGGACATGGACCAGTGGCACGCGCGGTGGGGGCCGACCACCACGTCGCTCGCCCACAACTCCCGAAGGTACGTGGCCCGCGACAGTGTTTGAACTCGCAGCCAGGGGGCGGAGGTGATCGCCCCTGGGAGGAGTACACCGGTCGGGTTGGTCACCACCACCGAAAAGTCCTGCCGCCGCTCCCAGAGGGCGGGGAACGTCGTGGTCAACAGCGACCGCACTCCCGTGTACTTGAGAAGGCGGTGGTTGACCAGCACCTGGCGGCGGCCGCGGCTCACCCGCGCTGGCCTCGCACCGAGGAGTTCGCCCACGTCCACCCCCGGTGGCAATACTTGAGTGCGACGCAATAGGTGGTCGAGGCTATCGTCGTTGAACCACCGACGCCCGTACTTCAGGAACTGCTCGCGACCGTACACCGAGTTGCACCCCACGGCAGTCGAAACCATCAGTCCGGACATGGCGGCCAACAATGCCGGGTGATGCAAGGTCTGTTTCGGGGTGGACGGCCTCCGGGTATCGAACCAGTGCAGGTACGAGACGACCGGCACATGGTGGAACGTCTGCCGGTTGAAGAACTGGAGGAAAGCCGCCGCCGTCTCGGGTTGGTTGACGAACAGCACGTCCACGTCGTACCGGCGGAGGTCGAACGCAGCCGACAACCGGACCGGGCAGAACTGGAAGTCGCCGCCATGCAATCGCGGCTCCAAGGCCAGCGGTAAGAGGGTGATCCGGGGGTGGCGGAACGCCTCGGCCCAGACCCCGGCGTGCCGCTCCGGCACGAGGAGGTAGAAGTGGAGTTCGGGGTCGACTCTCACCAGGGCCTTGAGCAGCCCGAGGGTGAACCGCAACCCACTGTCCCCTTCCGGATTCTGCCCGGCCGAGTAGTTCACCTGGGTGAGGACGCGCAAAGCCATGCGAACACCGTTGGGCGCGGTAGCGTTTCGGCCGGGATGCCGGTATCATGTCAAATCCCGCGTGCGCGGTGTGGCGGGGCGTCAAGGAGACGGCCGTGACAGCGACCCAGAGCCGACGGTTGCGCCACTTTTTCGGATTAACGGAGTCGTCGGCGGACGGCTGCCGCCTGTACTTGCCCACCTTCGGCGGCCCGGCACGATTGGAGACCGACTCGGCTCTGGCCCTCCGGTATGGCGGACACACCTATGCTGACCGGGACGCGAAGGCTGCCGCGTGCGTTTCCGCCGTCGTCAGTCAGGCGGTCGGATGGGACGCGATCGAGTGGCAGCAGTTGACCGAATTCGACCCCGAACGACCTGGCCTTCTATTCCTGTTCGGCAGCCGGTCGAACGCCGCCGCTGAGTGGGCGACGTCCGACACTGGCCTGGGCAAATTCTGCCGGTTCGAGTTCGGGGCCGAGTGGGCCATCCGCGGGGCCGACGACCGAGTGTTCTCACTCCCGGCACCTGATCGGCTTTCCCGCGAGGAATACGCTCGACAGACGGACTACGGGGTGATCGGTCGTTTTCAACACCGCACCCGGTCTGTGTTCCTGATTGCTGGGCTGGGTGGAAGGGCCACAGAAGGTTGTGCGTATCACCTGGCCCACCGCTGGTCGCAGTTGGCTCGTCGGTTCAAGCAAGAGGATTTCGTTCTAGTGCTCAAGTTCCCTCCGCCCATCGATCCTGCTAACGCGGTGGAAGTCGCATCGTATGACGATCCCACTCCGGCGCCAGCTAGCCGCCGGAGGTCTCCGCGCGGTGGCGGACGTGTTCGGCGGCGCTGAACGGCATGCCGCCGGGGAATTTGAGCACGACCCCGAAGTCCCGTCCGCCGTAATCGGCGAGCAACCGCTCCCACTGGTGTGCCAGGTACCACCCACACCCGCGGGTCGCCCGACTCCCCATCCCGGCGATGATGAAATACACTTTGCCAGAATATTGCGTGTCGGTCACCTTCTCGATAATTCCGATGTCGTCCTGATTAGCGAAGTCGCGTTGCCCGAGATGGTAGGGGACGGGGACTCGGTTGGTCGGCTCAATCACTCTCCCGTCGGCGTCCAGTTCGTCCAGAATCCACTCGTCCTTGCCGTAACGGAACTCAAACCGCGGGGAGTACGTTCTCAGCACCGTGGTGACGTACCTGCTGGACCCACTGCCGAAGAGGAACCAGTGGGTGACGTTGGGCGAGTCGATGGTCGGATGTGAGGCGACCGCGTTCGGCGTGGCCACCCGCAGTAAGAGCGAGCGGATGTCACTGGCGGCTTCGGCATCGTCGCTGGCGTAGGAGACCCCTGGATAGACGAATGTGTCCGGTGGTGTAACGGTCACCGTCACGGGCGTCTCAGCTGGTAGACTGTAGGTGCCGCGGGCCGGGATGGTGATTGGTCCGTGCCCGTCCAGTCGTACTCCCATGCCAAATGTCGGGAGTACTAGTCCGAAGCTACTCTTCTCGCGGTCCGCACTGAGTAGGCAGGCGAGACGGTTCCGCTCGAACTCCTCCGCCCCACGGAGGTGGGTGTACAGGACCGGCAGCCCCCACCCGATTCCGTTGGCCGCACTCCGGGAGATCCCCACCGCCATCTCGGGGCTTTCTCCCCGACAGATGAAGTTGAGGAACGTCTCCGTTACCAGCATCGACTCCTTCGCCTTCACCGGTGCCTGCTGGGCGACCACCGCCGGCACACCGCCGTCGGCCAGCACCCGCTGGGCGACCCCGGAGAACGTGCTCTGGCCGTCGACCGTGCCGGTGTCGCACGAGTTGAAGTAGGCGAAGTACACCGGTCGTTTGGCGACGTTCAGACGTTGAGCCAGCACCGTTGCCGGCAGCGGGTCCGGATTGCCGTCGGGAGCTTCCAGGTACACCACTCCGCCGTCCGCTGCGTCCAGTGCGCCGTGGCCGAGAAAGTAAAAGGCGTCGAACGTCTCGTGGTCGATGGCACGCAGCAGGTTGTCCCGTTGGGCAGGGAACACCTCCAAGATGTCCACCCGCATGGCTGCGAGCCTGTCCCGAAGTGTTTTGAAGTGCGGATCTGGGTCAAATCGGGGCATCTTGGCGGGGTTCGCCACCGCCACCAACATTCGGGTGAACGGGCGAAACGGGGCCATCTGCTCGGGCAACTCGTCCAGCACCCGGACGATGTGCGTCTTGGGCTTCTGAAGTAGATATCCCTTGCCGTCGTGCAGGTACTCCCACGGCAGTTGCAAGAGTTCCGCCGACACCGCGTTCACCGCCAGCCGCAGGAACGAGTCTCGTGCCTGGGCGAACCCGCGGGCGGCTGAGAACGCCTCTCCGACAGCGTCAGCGAATACCTTCTTGAACAGCTCTTTACCGAGTGTGGCCAACTTGGCAGCCCCCGCCCCGCCTTCGATCCCGCACGCCTTGAGGAACTTCGGGTATCCCTCGGGTGGTGGGGTGGGCAGGTCGAAGTCGGTGCCAGGTCCTCGGCTCGCACCGGTCGGGGCTTCGTCGATCCGCGCGCGCGCCCTCCCGTCGGGCAGGAGCGACAGAGACAGTTTCACGGTGATGTGCTGTTCGGGCACGGAGATTACCCCCGCGACCGTAGAGTGACCCGCCCGAACCGTCCGCCCTCGTGAGCAAGTAGCACGGGGGCGGCCCCTTCGTCGCCAGGGCTTAGGAACGTGTCGCCCTTGCTCGGGTCGACCGCTGCCACCCCCCACCTCCCGGAGTCGTAGACGAGGCGGTACGCCTTGAACCCGAACGTCAGGTGCCGCGGGCCGGTGTACGTCACCTCCGACTGGTTCGATCCGCTGACCCCCACCTTCACTTCGCCGCCCACCACGTTCTGGATGGCCTTCACGTCCACCCCGGCGGTGGTACCGCCGGACGAATCGGCGGTGACGCTCACCGCGTCCGACTTCAGCACCTCGGTCAGCACCAGCGCGTCCGCGTCGTCATCGAGGAAGTATCGCCCCACCCACGGGTTGGCGGTGTGCAGGTCGCCCGCTTTCAGGTACTCGCCGACCGCGAACGGTTCCACCTTGGCGATGCGGATGTTGCCAAAGGTGAACTTCAGCGACCGCTGGCCGGTATACGCGAAGTCGACCCGCGGGACCGACGCCCCCAACCCACTCAGGATGTCTTCCAGGACCCGCAGCCCGACGGACAATTTGAGCTCGGCGGTCGTTACCGTCTTGATCTCGCCCGCCACGTTCCCGTCTTCGACGGCAGGCACCTTCGCCGGCGTGTCCCAGATGGTGGGCAGCCGGCCGAGCGCCTCCACCCCGGCCCGGTCGCTACCGATCACGTCAAGCGGCTCGATCCCGGTGCGTGGCAGGCGGACCACGTTGTACCCGTACTTGGCGAGCAGGGTCAGAGACGGGTCTTTGCAGAACATGAGCGTGCGGCCTCTGGGTGGGAAAATCCGCCCGGAGGGGCGGGGGCAGGTCACTTCGGGGTTTCGTCCGCCTCTTCCGACTTCGGACGGGTCGCGTCCCAGGATTTGCTATACCGCTCCTTGAGGGCCAGTATGCCTTCTGCCTTTACTTTCTCCAAATCGTACCCGAGTTCGGCATACAAAGCCGGGCTGAGCAGTACGTTGGCCGCCCTCTTGATCGCATCGCCGTGTTCGCCGAGACGGTCGAACTGGGCGGCCAGTTTCAGCGCGGTGTCCCAATCCCCATCGCTCATCGCCTGCCGGACGCGGGCCAACTTGGTGTCTTCACGCATCGCCTTATCTCCTTGCAGGGCGATTGATGGGGTGATTGTAAGATGAATTGTATAGCTGGTCGGTCGGTTGAACAAGTGGCGTCGGCCGGCCCTTGGTGAGCCGGCCGCAGTCGGGTTGCATTCGCTCTCTCGCCGCCGTCCGGCTGATGTTGTTTCATTCCCGTCGCCACCAGACCCCCGAGCCGTCCACGTCGACGATCGGCTCCGTGATGCCGTGTCGCGTCCGGTAATCGTGGACCGCGGCCTGGCACGCCTCGATGTTGCCGTAGTCGTCGACGATGACGAACCCGCCCGGCGACACCTTCGGGTACAGGTTCACGAGCCCGTCCCACGTCGACTCGTACAGGTCGCCGTCGAGCCGCAGCACGGCCAGCTTCTCGACCGGGGCCGTCGGCAGCGTGTCGCGGAACCACCCTTCCAGGAACCGGACCCGGTCGTCGAGGAGCCCGTACCGCTCGAACACCGCCTTCACCCGGTCGACGCCGACGGCGAGGTACGCGTGCTCGTGCAGGTTCAGCCCGGCGTCGTGCGGGTACTTGTTCAGGTCCGGCGGGGGCAGACCGCGGAAGGAATCGGCCAGCCACACCTTTCGTTCCCGGTCGCCGAGGGCCGCGAGGACCGCCCGCATGACGACTCCGGCCCCGCCCCGCCACACCCCTGCTTCGAGGAAGTCACCGGGGACGTTTTCGCGGATGGCGGTCTCGCAACACCGCCGCAGGTTGTCGACCCGCTTTACGCCGATCATCGTGTGGGCCGTCGGCGGCCAGTCCGTGCCGATCATTCGCTTCGCCACGTCGAACGGCTGGTGCGGCGGGACCAGTGCTTCGACTTCCGGGTAGAGCCAGTTGGTCACGCACTTTCCGACCAGATCCAGGTACAGCCCGGCCGGGTTGGTCGTGGCAAGAACCGCGGCCGGCTTTGGCACCGCCGGCACGGATCCCTCGCCTGCCCAGGACCGGTCGATGACGGCACAGGGCGTCGCGACGGGCAATGCCGCTGGCCAGGTTCGGGCCAGTACGCGTCCCGAGTCGCGAAACGCCGGGGGAAGTTCGCCAGTCCCCC
>CAZKIQ010000011.1:0-17655 GCA_964552815.1 uncultured Alcaligenaceae bacterium
CACCACCTCACCACCTCACCACCTCACCACCTCACCACCTCACCACCTCACCACCACCCCTCAGAAACTTGAGGAAAAGCGGCGAGAAATCGCGCAATCGGCGGAGACGCGGACGTTTCTGGGTGTCGAGAGTAAGCTCCTTCCGCCCGAAATCGACATCTCTTCTTTTGTCGGAGTCACCGATGAGAAAGCTCCTCCCATACGCCGCGGTGGCGGCGTGCATCCTCGTCACGAGCAGTGTCGCGTCGGCCCATCCCCCCGGATACGGGTACGGGTATGGGCACGGCTATCCCGGCCGAGCCTACTATCCTCCGCCGGTTGTGCGGTATTACCCTCCGCCGGTAGTGTATGCTCCGAGCCCGCCGCCGGTTGTGGTGGTTCGGCCGGTGTACGGTCCGCCGGTCTACGGGGCTCCCGTGGCACCGTTTGTTCCGCCGGTGTCGACGTTCAACTTCGGATACTCCCGCCCGGGATTCGGGTTCGGCCTGTCTTTCGTGCGGTAAGGATCCGTCCACCGAGAAATTCGTGTTTCTTCGAGAGCCGCGACTGCAAAGGAGCGGCCGTTTCCCGCAAGAATCCATTCACCCCAAGGGGTTCGCACCCGATGGAGGTCGATTCACCGGGGAAGTGGCCGCTCCTTTGCAGTCGCGGCTCTTGAAGGATTTCGTCCGTTGAGGTGTTATGCCGGCAACTTTACCCCGAGTTCCTGGGCCGATTTTTCGATCAGAGCCCAGGTTCCGTCGGGGATGGCGATTCCCGACGCGAGTCGGGCATTTTTCATGGTCCGCTCGGGGTCGCCGGGAAGGGTGATCGGTTTGGACGGATCCGAGGGAGGGCAGCCGCGGACGTAGCTGGTCAGGCCGTCAGTTTGGGCCAGGAAGCAGTCGGTGCCTCCGAAGGCTGAGGGGTTGTAGACGGTGAAAACGACGGCGTTTCCGATTCCGGCCAGTGCGTCGCCCGGGTTGGAGCAGCGTCCGCCGGAAAGCCCGCCCGTGAGGAGGTCGATGAGCAGGCCGAGGCCGAATCCCTTGTAGGTCTGGGAACCTCCGAAGGGGAGGATGGTTCCGCGGGGGTCGGTGTAGAGGACGCTGGCGTCGGTGGTGGGGTTACCGGCGGCGTCGAGGAGCCAGCCTTCCGGTGTGCGTTCCCCCTTCTGGAAGAAGCCCCGCACTTTCCCTTCCGCGACGACACTGGTTCCGAAATCGAGGACGACGGGGTCGGTGGAGGTGGGTGCGCCCATGCAGATGGGGTTGGTACTGATGCGACCCTCGGTTCCACCAGGTGGTGCGACGCGTCGGCCGGCCCCGTGGGAGTTGACCGCCCCGAAGAAGGCGAGATTCTCTTTCGCGCAGACCTCGGCATACTCGCCGAGCCGGCCGATGTGGCCGCAATTCCGCAGCGTTCCCCCCGCAATTCCGAGCGTTTTTGCCTTCTCGACCAGCTTCGCGAGCAACCGGTGCGCCTGGACCTGGCCGAGGCCCCAGTTGGCGTCGGCGGCCAGAACCGCTGGCGTCTCGTTGAGGACGGTCAGCGGCACCCCCGGGCGATACTTCCCTTCTTTGAGGAACCCGATGTACTGCGGGGCCCGCATCACGCCGTGAGAATCGTGACCGCAGAGGTTCGCATCCACTAGACTGGCTGCGACGGTTGCGGCCTCGTCGCTGGGCATGCCGGCGGCGGAAAACAGACGCTGGCAGAACTCGGTCAGCACGGCGGCGGAGAACGTGGGCATGGCTCGGGATTCCAGGGTTCCAGGAGATTCGGCGTTCCCATTACACATACGCCGGATCGGGGGGAAGTGATGGCTTTTTCCGTGCAATTGCGACCCGGAACCGCGGGCGACCGGTCCGGAGATGTCTACGAACTCACCGACGAGGCCGGCACCGTGCGGGCGGAAGTCTGGCCGTTCACCGGCTTCAACTGCCTCCGCTGGCAGGTTCGCAACCCCGACGGGACCTGGGGAAGTGTTCTCTTCACCGCGCCGGACTGGGAGACCAACCCCGTTCCGACCCGCAGCGGCCACCCGGTGCTGTTCCCATTCCCGAACCGATTGCGGGCCGGGGAACTCGACTTCGCCGGGAAGCAGTATCGACTTCCCCTCAACGATTCTGCCAAGGAAAACGCGATCCACGGGTTCTCGCCGCGGAATCCCTGGCGTGTCCTGGATTCGGGCGGCGGGGAAACCTCGGCGTTCGTCACGGGGCAGTTCCGGATGTCGGTCGATCTGCCCGACGGGAAAGACATCTGGCCCGGGGATGGGTCGCTGACGCTGACATACCGGCTTTCCGCGAACTCGCTGCGTGTCGAGGCGGTGGTGCAGAACCACGGGGAAGAACCGTTTCCGTTTGGATTCGGGTACCACCCCTACTTCCGGATCCCGACGATTGCGGAGGGGACGGTCGATCGGTTCGAGCTTTTCTCGGCGGCGGCGATGCAGTGGGAAACGGATGGCGGAGTGCCGACGGGAAAGCGGCTCGTGATTCCCGGGGAGTTCGACTTCCTGACCCCCCGGCCGATCGGTGCGGTTGTCTTCGACCACCTTTTCACGGATGTTCGCCCAGGTGGGACGCCGTTCCGCGACGGGTTGCGTCGTGTCGCGTTTCTGCGCGACCACGCGGCCGGGCAGGTCGAGGTGTGGATGGCCCCCGAGTTCCGGGAACTGGTGCTGTTCACGCCAACCCACCGGCAGGCAATTGCGATCGAGCCCTACACCTGCGCGACCGACGCGGCCCACCTCGCCGAGCGCGACATCGATGCCGGCTGGCGGATACTCGCCGCCGGGGAGCGATTCGAGGCGGCCGTCGAGTATTGCTGGGTACCGGATGGCCAGAAGTGACCGCCGATTCGGAGGGTGATCCGATGCTTCCCCCTGTTGTCACGACCATCGCGGATTTGCGGCTGGCTGTCGCGTCCGCCCGGGCCGGGAATCGGTCGGTCGGGTTCGTTCCCACCATGGGGGCCCTCCACGCGGGGCACGGTCAGCTGGTGCGGTCGGCCCGGGAAGTGTCGGATTTCGTCGTCGTGTCGATCTTCGTCAACCCGACGCAATTCGGACCGACGGAGGATTTCGCGAAGTACCCGCGGACCCTGGAAGCCGACCGAGAATTGTGCGGGGAATGCGGGGCGGATCTGATCTTCGCCCCGACGGCGGCGGAGGTCTACCCGCCGGGCAGCACAACCTTCGTGGAGGTTCCCGGGATCTCGGATGTGCTGGAAGGCCCGTCGCGGCCGGGGCATTTTCGCGGGGTTTGCACGGTGGTTCTGAAGCTGTTCCAGATGGTGCAGCCGGACCGGGCCCACTTCGGGGCGAAGGATGCCCAGCAGGTGCGGGTCGTCAAGGCGATGGTGCGGGACCTCAATGTGCCGGTGGAAATTCGGGTCGAGCCGACGGTTCGCGAGCCCGACGGGTTGGCGATGAGTTCGCGGAACCGCTACCTTTCCCGGGAAGAACGGACGGTTGCGCCGGGGATATTCCGGGCCTTGCAGGCGACGCGAAATCGGGCGCTCGCCGGGGAGTGGGACATCGCCCGGCTCGAATCGGCTCTCGCCGCGGAACTGGCCGCGATTCCGGGTGCACGCCTCGACTACGCCCGCATCGTGGACGACGCGACGCTCGCCACGCTGACCCGGCTCGACCGCCCCGCCCTCGCCGTGGTCGCGGTCTTCCTGGGAACCACCCGGTTGATCGACAACCTCACCATCCTGTGAGACCGGCACCGGGGCTTCCTTCCCCAGGGGAAATCGCGATGGAGTCCGTCATCGCCCTGCTCGTGGTGGGGGGAATTGCCGGCGTGATCTGGTGGTCGGCCGCATCCGAAACGGCCCATTTTGTCGTCCGGTTGCATGGTGGTACCCCCACCGCGACGCGGGGCACCGTGACGGAATCTTTTCTCTCGATCCTTCGCGAACTTTGCACCGAGTTCGGTGTCACTTCCGGGGAAGTGCGGGGCATTGCGAACGGGGATCGAATCTCCCTGCGGTTCTCGCGCGGCTTGCCGCCCGGATTCTGCCAGCGTGCCCGCAACTGGTGGGCGATGTCCGGCTGGTCCGCCCGCCCCCACCGACGCTTGCGACCCTGACTGGACCCGAAGGAGCATCGATGCCGACGCCGATCCTGACAGTCGGATTCGATCCTCCGGAAGCCCAGGCTCTGGAATCACGTCTGGGCCGGGAATGCATCCACCACGAGTCACTGCCGCGAATCGTGGTCGAACAGGGGCAGTTGTTCGCGCAGGACCGGGATGCGGACCGATACTCCCGCGTGGAGATGGTCATTTTCCACGGGATTTTCGAGCACGATCTCGATTTCCTTGCCGGGCTGGCGCTGTGGGGCGGGCCGTGTTTCCCGAATCCGACGGCGATGATGGACTGCCGGCTGCGGTTGCCGTGCATGGTGCGAGCTCTGAAACACACACGGTTCGGCGGGCCGCGAGGGTTCGCATCGCCCGGCGGGGTTTACACCTCGGAGGGAGATTCCGTCGCGAAGTGGGGGAACTGGCACTGCGGGGAGAACAAAGTCCGTTTCACCAGCGACTGGACCGCGACGGAAGCGACGATCTTCGAGCCGTTCGTCGTCGGAGAGGCAGTGCGTGTAGTCGTCATCGGAGAATCGGTGCGACAGATCTGTCTCACCGGCACGGATTGGCGGAAATCCGTCCACGGCAGCGGTGCATGCTTCATGGATTGCGACCCAGCCCTGGTCGCGGACACACTGGCGATCCGGCGGGGAATGGGGCTCGACATCCTCGCCAACGACTACATCGCATCCGCAGATGGCAAGCACTACCTGTTGGAAGTCAACCACATCCCGAGTGTCACCTGCTTCCCCGAACTCTGGCAGGACTACCTCGATACAGTCGCGAGGTGGTCAGCCGCGACTGGGAGATGAACCAGACACTTGATCAGTCGAGTGGACAAGGTTGGCTGAAAGTTCGAACATAGGTATTCCCCCTTGGAGAAATCCCCGTGATCGATCCTGACAGCATCGACGAGCACGATCAGTTCCCGGAAGAAGTTGTATTTCCCGGAACCGTGATGATGGCGGGAATCCTGTGGATGGTGTTCGGCATCGGAACATTTGGGCTGGGTTTGCTCAACTGGGTTCTTCTCGCGGCAATGGCAAACCCCGGCGGGGCACCGGGTGGATGTTGTGGACTGGTTTTCGGGCTCGCGTTCACCTCCGCAGGCTGGAACACGATCCGCGGGACCGCCAGCGACACCCGCGGGAACGCGTCCGGGTCGATCGTTCTGGGACTGCTTTACGCAGGGCTCTCGGTGTTCGCGGTCGCGTACGGAGCGGGTGCTTTCGGCCCCGGCCCGGGCGGGCAACAAGGTGCCGCCCCGGGTGAGGAAGAAATCGTGATGCTCATCACTGCGGGATTCTGTGCGGTCGTTTCAATCATTCTGCTCACCGCGGGCGTCCTGGCGTTCATGGGAAGAAGCCAGTACCGGGAATGGCGTCAATTCAACAAACCGCGAAACCGCCCAAGCGGGCGGCGATACGAGACCAGGAATGACGACTAACGTTTGATCCGAAGCGGCGAGGGGCCAACCCGTTGACGGTGTTCCCCTCGCCTCGTCGATCTCAGAACCGCCGGCGGTACTCCAGGCGGAGCATGTCCTTGTACCACACTTCCCCGGTGAGAGCCCGGCCGTACCCGATGTAGACATCGGAGTTGGTCGGAAGCTGGGCGTCGGCCATCGGACCGCCGAAGCCGATGCGAACGCCGAGCTTCATGTTGACGATCGTGTCCCCCGAGGCCGGCGTTGCACCCGCGTCGGTGGTTTCCTTTCCGCTCAGCACGGTCCAGCCCACGAATTCCGCAACCGGAGCGACATAGGTGCTTTGCGACTGGTACACGGCGTAGCTCGTACCCAGGCCGTACCGCAGCACGTTGCCGGTGAAGTCGCTGATCCGGCTGAGGTTGATCGAATCCCGGAACTCGCCGAAGAATCCCCACTGTGGGTTGATTTGTTCCAGGAACAGCAACCCCGGCTCGATCCGCCAGTTCTCCGCCCCGAGGCCTTTGAACCCGTCACCGCTGGGGGTGGTCACCAAGGTCTGGAACGACCACACCCGGCAGGCGGTGTTGATGAACGCGTATTTTCCCCCGAAGGTAATATCGCCGAGCCCGGAGGTGTTGGCGTTGGCAGCAGGGTTGATGAAGCGGACCGGAATCGTGGCAAAAATCGACAGGTTCGGCCGGATGGCATACTCAAAGTAGGGCAGGATCTCCTGGTAGTCGACGTTTGTCTCGGGCAGGGGCGGGCCCTTCGCGTCCGGGGTCATGTAGCAACCGCACTTCGGGTAAAAGAACTCGGCCCGATCCGCTCGGTTGGTTCCGTACCCGAAATCGCCGCGGAGCCGGAACATCGTCACCGGGCGGGCGTTGTCGATGTATCCGCCGAGGGAGATGGTTTCCCCTGCCCCGGCTCCGGCGAGGGTGCTGGCGAAGGAGGGCGAGGGTTCCGGGGCGGGAGTATCGACCGGCGTGGTCGGAGTGGTCGGCGTCGTGGGGGTGGTCGGCGAGATCGGTGTCGTCGGGTTGTACGGCACGACCGGAGCCGGCAGACAGGGAGCCGGGCACGGAGCCTGTTTGGGAACGGGGAGGAATCGGCCACCCGCGGGGGTCACGTCCTGATCCTGGGCCATGGCGCGGTCGGCGGCGGAGATCGCCACCACCGCTGCCGCTGCCCGGAAAATCTTGCCTAACCGGGACATCCTGTCCTCCTCGGCGCGTCCGTGCGCCGCGTCGAAGTCTGGGAATCGGGTCGAACTCGACCCGCTCGTCAGTATGGTTCGACCCGGAGAACCCTCGCGGATGCCCGGAAATGTCGATCCGCCACTCCCGGATCGCTCCCGGAAGACGGGGAAAGCCGGATATACCGGCGATACCGAGACCCCGGTTCGATTGGTGCCTCCGAGGGTACCGATTCTACCGATTCTCGGGGGGAACCCCGGCCAGGCCGAAGTTCCGCTTCCGCAATGCCTCGTCGAGCTGGATCTGCGGGTCGACCGGCTTGTCATCGAGGAGCTTGACCATCGCATCGAAGACATCACCGACCGATTTCCGCTCCGAGACCGCCCGGTGCATCGCGGAAAACCACAGGTTTTGCGAGTTGGAATCCTTCCAGCGGTTGAGGACGACCTGGGACCGATCGGCGAGCGGGTCGAGTTTCCCGCGGACGGGGTTGGCGACCTGGAGCACGAAGAATCGCACCCCTGGAGTTCGGGGCAGCCCGGCTTCGCGGATCGCGAACCGACTCGCGACCGATTCGGGGTACCGCAGGCTGCGAGAGGTGTGGAGCCATCGGGTGCCGTTGGGGTCGATCCAGTCTTTCCCCTGGTAGAAGAGCAGGATCACGTCGTTCTGCCAGGCGTCCGCTTTCCCGGTGCCGAGGCGCTTGAGTTCCCGGTTGACCTCGTCCAGGACCCACGCGACCTTCCCGTCGTCGACCTCCCCGACGAGCGGAGGGTAGAGGATGGATTTCGAGAACGCCTTGTGGGCAAACTCGCCGCGGTCGAAGTTTTGCTGGCGGTCAGTGGGTACGACACCGCCCAGGGCTGCCACAACCCGCTTGGCGAGTGACCCCCGGTCTGCGGTCGGGACGTCGACCCCGACGACGACGAGGTGGAGGCGTTGCTCCGTGAGCGGATTTTCGCAGTGGATCCGGAACTTCGCACCGCCGAGGGATTGCTGGGGTGCGGCGGCCTCGCGGTTGGGCGTGCGGAACTCGAAGCGGACGAGGGAATCTTTTGCGTTGAGGAAGATCGGAACGCGGAAGGTGCGTTCCAGGGCCCGTCCCTTCTCCGGGTCGAGGTAGACGGGGAGGTGCTCGACCTCGTTCACGACGAGGACGGCGGCGAGCTTGGGATCCCGGGCGAGCGGTGTATCCTCGGCGTGCCAGCGGATCCGGCCGCGGACGGCGACGAGGCCGGCCCGGGCCTGGTACTCCTCCGACTTCCGGGGAAGCGGATCGGTGAGGCGGCCACCGGCAAGGATTTCCTCGACGCCGTCGATCACGACCTGGAACGCGGGTGGGGTGTAGGATACCGCGAATTCCTGGAAGGTTTCCCCACCGTCGTTGACGGCGGCGACCCGGACCCGGTTGACGCCGGCTCGCAGGTCGAGGTTAACCTCTGCGTCGGTGGAGAATCCGTCGGGCCCGGCGACGAGCTTGTCGATCGCGATGGAAGCGGCTCGCTCCAGGTTGCCACCGCGGGCGGCCTGCCACACTTCCACCCGGCTCAGCTTCGACGGAGACGTGACCTTGAAGCGAAGCGGGATGTGCGGCTTGTCGGTGGTGCGGTCCCGGGTTCCCTCGGCAATCGCGACGATCGGAGGTGGGATCACGCGGATTTTGCGCTTCACCGGCACGACTGACACCGGGGTGTCACCGTCGGCGTTGCGGACCGCGATGCGGAGATTCGCGAGCCACTCCTCGCCGGTCTTGACGGGAACCGCGGGTGCGGCGATTTCCCAGAAATCCAGGGAGAAAACGGTCCCGAGTTTCTTCGCCGGCCTCGACTCGACGAGTCGGCCGTCGACCAGGATCTCTGTCGGCGGGACGCGATCCGGAGCGATGAGGACTGCGGTTACGTCGGCGACGGCCCGTTCCCCGGCATCGACCGGTGCGATCGAGAAGAGAGTGGGCGGCTGTCGGTATGCGATCGTCGCCAGGTTCGCGAATTCCTCGGATCGCCAGTCGTTGCGGACGACCATGCCGATGCGGTTGACGCCGGGTTGCAGTGCGACGGTGGCAGTCCACGTTTTCGCGGCCGGGTTCGGGACGGCGTCGAAGCTTTGCATCTCCCGGCTGCCGGCGGGGGCGACCAGCACCTGGACCTGGAAGCGGTCGTCGGTTGCAGGGCGGTACTCGCCGGTCAGGGTCAGCAAGCGAGACGTGACCGCGGCACCGGCTTCGAGCGGGGCGACCGTCACGGTCGGGAGTGGCGGGTGGTAGGCGACCGCGATTTCCCGCTCCGCGTACGGCCCCTTCCCGCACTTCGAGCGGATGCGGACGGTCTGCGGTTTGCCGGCGGGGAGGGTGATTTCCCCGCTGGCGGAGTGCGATTTCGCCGGGGAAGCGGGGTTGGCGGCGAGCCACTTG
This sequence comes from uncultured Alcaligenaceae bacterium, assembly GCA_964552815.1. Taxonomy (GTDB): domain Bacteria; phylum Planctomycetota; class Planctomycetia; order Gemmatales; family Gemmataceae; genus CAYUHJ01. The sequence goes on from CAZKIQ010000011.1 coordinate 9,112, forward strand.
CCGTCGCCGAGGTTCCACTCGACGTCGGTGATCGGATCGTCGGCGGAGAGTTCCGTCGAGACGGTGAGCTTGGCGAGTTTCGAGACGGCGACCGATTTCCCGCCGATTTCCCGGGTTTCCGTCGGCTTCGACAGTTCCAGCCCGGCGATTCGCGGCGGGAGGATCACCTTCGGGGGGGTGTAGCTCACCCGGAACTCGGCCGTGTGGGATTCGAGCTTCGCGAACTTGCCAGCGTTGCGAGTCGTGGCGGTGAGGCGGACCGTGGTGGTGCCCGGAAGAAGCTTGACCTCCGCGGGGGCGTAGGCGTTGGCGGGTTTCGCGGCGAGAGGTGCGGATCCCGTCTTGCCGTCGGGTCCGGTCCATTCCAGCGTGACGTCCGCGGCTCCGCCGGAGCCGGGCTCGACCTGGGCGGCGACCTCGATCCCGTTATTCTCCGTCTTCACCACGGCCTCTGCAGGTTGGCCGGCGACGGTTGCCGTCAGCTTTGGAGCAGTCGGAACGTAGCGGACCTCGGCAGCGGCGGCGATGGCGACGGGCGACGTCGGGGTGCGGTGGAGGGTGGCCTCGAAAGTGTGTCGGCCGCGGCTCCAAGGGTACTTTCCGAGGTCGGTCGAGAAGGTGCGGTCCTGGCCGGCAACGGGGAGGGGGGTCCACTCGCTCGGTTTTCCGTCGGGGCCTGTCGATCGCCAGCGGAGGACGGCTCGATCGAGCGGGAAATCGTCCGTGATGTCGCTGAGGTTGACCTCGAGTTGCGTCGACTTCTCCCGGAGGAGCGGCAGGCCGGCTTCTTGCGGAATTTCCCCCGCGACGCGGACCCGCAGCTTCGGCGGTGGGGGCGGGTAGGCGTCGGTGTGGGCCTCGATCGCAGCCGTGAGCTCGGCTTTCTCCGCGAGGAATCGGAGCACATCCTTGCGGTAGTACGTCTTGCGGTACTGGTCGGCCCCGGCGAAGGTGACGGGGTTCGCGGGGTTGCCGGTCATCGTCACCCAGCCGATCTTCGACTCGGCATCCCGGGAACTGGCGTCGTACGGGCCGTGCGGGCTCCAGCCGACCCACTCGCGGTCGGCGAGTTTCGCACCGGGGGAAATCCACAGGGAAAAGAGCGGGTTCCGCTGCTCCACCGCGGGAACGACCGGAAAGAGGAGGCGATTCGCATTCCCCTTGACGCGGACCGCAACCTGGCCGCCGACCGGCTGGGAACGCACGTTCCACAGCAGTTCCGGCAGCGATTTCACCGGCGTCAGATCCCCCTTCTCCGCACCGACGGCGTCGATCACGTCGTCCTTTTTCAACCCCGCGGGAAGGTTCTTCGGATCCGGCGAAATTGATGCGATCACCGGTCCGTTGCCGAGGTCGAGCAGTTCCAGCCCGGCGAGGGTTCCGACCTTCTTGTCCAGGTCTTTGAGCGACCACACCGAGACGGCGGGGTCGTCGCCGACGGCGGCGAAGAGCGGGCGGGAGGCGGAGAATGCGAGCCAGCGGACAGGTTGCTCGGGCCCCGCGAACTGGCGGATCACCTCCCCGGATTTCGCGTCATGCAGCGAGATCAGGGTAACGCGGTCCTCGACGTTGGTGTGGGCGACGGCCACGAGGGCGGGCAGATTCTTGTTCCACGCCGGCCCTGCGGGAAGATACGCGAAGACGGTCGGCCGCTGCTTTGGACGGAGCTTGGCCTTCGCGAACACGGGGTTCCGGGGCTTCCACGGCTGGTCGAGGCGGACGTCCCCCGGGCGACGCTCGAGTTCCATTCCCTCCGGAAGTTTCGGGGAATCGAGTTTCTGCTCCGGTGCGTTCTCCTGGATCGCCCGGGTGGTGGGGTCGAAGACGGTGCCGCCATCGAGCGGATCGCCGAGAGCGCGGAGCCAGAGCTTGCCCCCGGCGAGGAACTCGACTCGCCGGAATGCACCGATCGCCCCCGGGATTTTCCCGAGGCTCTGGAGTTTCCCGTTCTTGTTCGAGAAGACCTCGACGCGGTTGTCGTCGAAGCCGGCGATGGCGAGGGTTTTCCCGTCGGCCGAGACGGAAAGCGTCGGAAGCGACTCGGCCGAGAGTTTCGCGATCGGCAGTTCCTTTTCGACTTTCCCGTCCCTGTCGAGAATCCGGAGCACCGCAGGCCGGGGGTTGTCGGCCTCGGGTGGGGCCGTCTCGAAGAGGGCCGCGAACCCGCCGGTTTCCGGAAGTGCCTCGACGGCGAGGGGAAGGTAGAGCTTCCCCTGCTCGACGGGGAACTCGAACGTGACCGGTTTCCCGCCGCTGGCGAGGGGGTGGCGGGTGATGCGCCCGAGACTGCGAAGTTTTCCGCCATCCCGGAAGCTCACGAAGGAGGTGGAGACGACGTCGGTGACGGCCCGGTTCTTGTCGCGGATCACGGTCAGGCCGAGGTTGTAACCGCCGATCTCGGTGGAGACGGCGGTTTCTTCCCCGACTTTCCAGAGGACCATCGAGCCGGGAGTTGCGGGGTTGGGGTTGGACCAGGAAATCGCGGTGCGGATGCCGTCCTTTTCCGCCCACGCGGCGAGTGCCGGGCGGGTGGGCGTTCCCGGGAACCCGCTTCGAGCCGCGATTTCCGAGGCTTTCGCGACATCCCACACCCGGACCACGCCGACCCGCTCGCGCCGGGGATCTTTCGAAACTGCCTCAATGGAAGCCGAAACCAGAACCGGGCCCGACTCGGGGGACGGGTCCGCGAACGCGAGGGCCCGCACCTCGCCGAGGTTTCCGCGAAGGAGTTTCCCCCCATTGGGGTTGGACCGGTCGAAGATGTAGATCACGCCCAGATCCCGCCGCATGACCGGGGGAAGTTGGCTGGTGGGAATCACGATTCCATCGTCGGCGAAGCGGGCCTCATCGCGCATCGGTGCCCGGCCAGCGACGGCGAGCCACTTTCCGTCCGGGGAAACGGCGATGGCGTTGATCGCCCCCGCGTTTCCCGGGCCGAGAGGAACCCGGATTGGCTCGACTTCCACGAATTCCCCGCCGATTTTGCCCGGTTTCCAGATGAAGTTACGGACGACTTTGTCGAGCCCGGCCACTGTGACAGTCTTGCCGTCGGCGGAAAGTGCGACCGAGGTGACCGGGGCCGCGGAACCGCCCGGGTTGATGCGAAGCACCGGCGTGCGATCGGCAGGCGGCAGGGGGGACGGGTCCGCGGCTGTCAGGGAAGGAATCCCGACGGAAAGCGTGAGAAGGAAGACGGTCGTGGCGGTCGTCCGCATGGTTTCACCTGAGCTACGGGCGGGGATTCGCGTTCCAGCAGCGGACTTCGAAGGGCTATAATCCATTGTAGATTCCGGAGGGTCGTGATGCCGAGCCTGGGGGAGTTGGGTCGTCTGACCGACGCGGAATACGCCGACCTGGTCGACCGTGTGGACCGGTTCCACGATGCGTGGATCCCGGACGAGCCGGCCAACCCGGCCGCGTTTCTTCCCCCGTCCTCCGCCCCCCACCGGTCGCACGTTCTGGTGGAGATGCTCAAGACGGACATGGAACTCCGGGCCAAGTCGGGGATGCCCGTCCGGGTGGAGCCGTACCTCACGGCTTTTCCAGCAGACCTTCCGGAACTTCCCGTCACACTGCTGCAAGAGGAGTATCTGGTTCGGCACCGATTTGCGGACAGGCCGACGCTGGAAGAGTACCGATCGCGGTTCCCCCAACTCTACGACGCTCTGGCGAGCTGGGTCAAGGAGAAGCTCGGGAAGTCGACCAATCCAAGCCGCGGGAACACCGCCGGCCCCTCTCGGACAGACGCGGAAAGCAGCGTCTCGGGAACAGCCGCATTCTCGGACACGCAACTTCGAGCCGCCTCTCCACCACCCCCTCCGTCTCCGCCATCCCGCACGATCGAGGAACCGGCCCCGGCACCGGAACCCGCCGCCCAGAAGTCCACGAAACGCTCAAAATCCAAGACCAAGTCCCGCTCCCGGCTCGTCTCCAACGAGGGCGTCCCCGCCGACGTCATCCCCGGGGAACTGGAATACAAGCTCCTCCGCAAGCTCGGCCACGGCACCTTCGGCGAAGTCTACGAGGCCATCGCCCCCGGCGGGTTCCGCGTCGCCGTCAAGAAAATCCTCCGAAGCATGGATCACCCTGCCAGCAAGGGAGAACTCGAGTCGCTCGAAGCGATCAAGACCATGACCCACCCCTTCCTGCTGCAAACGCAGGCGTACTGGGTCTTCCGTGACCGCCTGATCATCGTCATGGAGCTCGCCGACGGCAGCCTCATGGACATGATCAAGGAGCACAAGGCGCTCGGGCGGATGGGCGTGCCCCCAGACGATCTCATCATCTATTTCGAGCAGGTCGCGGAAGCGATCGACTACCTGCACAGCCAGAATGTGTCCCACCGGGATATCAAGCCGCAAAACCTGCTGCACCTCAAGGGATATGCGAAACTCGCGGATTTCGGGCTCGCCCGGATGCACGAGCACACGCAAACCAACGTCGGCACCGAGATGGGAACCCCGCTTTACATGGCCCCGGAGGCGTGGAACAAGAAGATCCACCTGCACAGCGACCAGTACAGCCTGGCCGCCACCTACATTTCCGCGCGTCTGGGTCGGAGCCTGTACTCGGCGACGGCGATGCACGAACTCGCAATGCTCCACATCAACGGCACACCGGACCTGAGCCCACTCGAAGAAGCGGAAAAGTGCGTGCTGCTTCGAGCGCTGGCGAAATCGCCGGAAGATCGGTACTCGAACTGCAAGTCGTTCGTGAAGGCGTTGAAGCAAGCGGTTGCGCCACCACCGCCGCCGCCGAAACTGGCAGAGATTTCGCGTCCGCCGCGGGTGAGCTCCCTGACAATCGTCCTGGCCGCCGTTCTGTTCCTCGCGGTGGCCTGCCTCGGGTACGTGCTGACCCGGCCGACCGCGGTGCAGTACGTCGCCCCGCCGACGCAACCGGAGAAGCACTACGTCATCCCCGGGTGGGAACCCAACGAGGACGCCGGCTTCGTGACCTCCTCCGATGGTCGGAAGTTCTACAAGGAACTGACCCGCGAATCCGGCGGAGAAAAACTCGTCGCGATCGCGGTGCCGCCATCCCGGCCGCACGACCCCCGGCTCTTCTACATGCTCCGCGACAAGATCTCCAACCGCGTCTTCCAGCAGATCTGGGAGAAGGCCGAGAAAAGCGAGACATCCTCGATTGCCGAGTTCCAACGGCGGTTCGGAAACGATGCCAAGTTCCTGCTTCCGGGGAAATGGCGAGAAGGGGCACCCACCCAGACTGGCGAGAAACTCGGGATATCGGGGGTGCAGGCCGAGGTGCCGGTCGTGAATCTGACCATGCCCGAGGCGGCCCTCGCGGCGACGGAACTGGGAGGGAAACTCCCCACCGACCGCCAGTGGCGCCAGGCCGTCAGCGGGCTCGGTGGGTCGCTTCCGAAACTGCTGGAGAAGTGGAAGCCCAAGCCGGGGCAATCCGAGCCGACGGAGGAGGAACTCGAATCGCTCGGTGTCGCCCTCGGCTTGAAATTCGGGCCCTGGCCGGTCACCCGCACCACCCCCGACGTCAGCTTCCACGGTATCCGTCAGCTCATTTCGAACGGATACGAGTGGACCTGCATCAACGCGGACGGCAACGTGGTGGATCTCGAAACCAACCCCGCCGTCACCCCCCGCGTTTTCGTCGTCGGCCAAAGCTGGGACGTGCCCGTCGTCCTGACACCCGACACCATCGCCAGCGGGAAGAATCTGTGGCCCTGGGATTCCGCCCGCACCGCGATCGGATTCCGCGTCGTCTTCGATCCGCCCTGATCCGGCACCCTTTGCGTCACATTGCCGCCTCGGCCATGACCATCCACGTCACCCCGTAGCGATCGGTGACGGTTCCAAACAGCGGGGACCAGAACGTCTTCGAGAGCGGCATCTCGACCTTGCCCCCGGCCGAAAGGCCTGCGAAGACTTTCTCGATCGTCGCTGTCGACGGGGACGAGTACGTCAGCGAAATCCCCTGGAATTTCGGGTTCCCCGAGCAGTGGCAGTCCGACGCCATCACGACGGAATCGCCGATCTTCAACTCGCTGTGCATCACCTTGTGCCCCGTGTTGGGCGGCATCATCCCCTCCGGAGCGGGCTCGGGGCTTTGCTCAAACCGCATCAGAGCCTTGATCTCGGCTCCGAACGTCTGGCAGTAGAACTGCAGGGCTTCTTCGCATTTGCCATCGAAATCCAGGTACGCAAGTACGGCCATCGGAAACTCCGTCGGGAAGAAATGGAAAAAGAACCGAGCACTTCGATCTACACGAGCGAATTCGAGGCGACCTCGAGGATGTCGCATTGACCCTGGCCGAGAACCCGGAGGAGTTTCTCCGACACCGCGATGGCCTCCGCCTTGCTCGCGGCCTCGATGACCACGATGCCGGCCAGGAATTCCTTGGTTTCCACGAACGGACCATCGAGCACCGTCATTCTCCCGGCCGACAACCCGATCCGGGCACGGTGCTCCGCGGGAAGCAGCGAGAACCCCTGGAGAAGGACCCCGTCTTGGCGGAGCTTCTGCGTCAGCTCCTGCATCGCCGCGTCGTCGGATTTGCAGCCCGAGTAGGTTTCGGGGGAATCCGGTATGTGCGTGATCAGAAATCGCACGATGGCATCTCCAAAGAGAAGGATGCGGGTGGGAAACCGGCCATTCTCCGGTTTCCGCCTGTCTGCGTCGGTTTCTGCATACCAGTCGCCCGGGGGTTGGGGATTTCGACAAGGCGAAGGATTTTCTCGAACTTTTCCCCACCCGGCTCCCGCGACACTTCCTTCGGGTCAATAGAGGTGGCCAACGGGTGCGTCGGGGCGGAGAACATCTCCATGTTCACCGCGGCAACCTTCGCGATCCTTCCCGTGCTGGACGAGTCCCGTTGCATCGGTTGCGGCGATTGCGTGGCGGTGTGCCCGGCGGATTGCCTGGAATTGCGGGTGGAACCGTCGTGGTCCCGACCTTGGCTGCCCCGTCCGGGTGAGTGCATTCCGTGCGGGGCCTGCGTGGTGATCTGTCCGACCGATGCGATCGCACTGGTGGAAAACCGTCTGCCAGGATCGCCTTGCTCTTCCCCGGAGCTGGTCTACACTCCGGGAAACCTTCCTCGACCGGAGAAATCGTGATGTTCCCCTCCATCGTTCTGGCCGGGCTCTTGCTCGCCCCGTCGGCCGAACTCACCGTCAAACCCACCGATTGGCCCCAGTTCCGGGGTCTGAAGCGCGATGCGTCGTCTCCGGAAAAAGGGCTGCTCCAGAAGTGGCCGGAAAAGGGACCGCCGGTTCTGTGGACCGCCAAGGACATCGGGGGTGGCTACAGCACCGTCGCCGTCGTTGGCGGCTACGTCTTCGGAACCGGCCGGAAGGGAGATAAGGAGCACGTCTGGAAGTTGAAGGAAAAAGACGGCTCGCTCGTGTGGTCCGTTCCGTTCGCGGACTTCCGCAAGGTCGGGTACGACGAGGGGACCCGGAGCACCCCGACCTACGCCAACGGCAAGGTCTACGCCGTCGGGACCGGGGGCGAACTGGCCTGCCTTGATGCGGATACGGGCAAAATCCTTTGGCACAAGAACTTCGTCAAGGATTTCGGCGGATCCGTCCAGTCGTGGGGCTACAGCGAATCCGTGCTCGTCGACGACGGGAAAGTCATCTGCACCCCCTGTTCCGAGAAAGCCGCCATGGTCGCCCTTGATGCGGAAAAGGGAGACGTGATCTGGCAAACCGAGGTCAAGAAGCCCGGCGGAGCCGGCGGGTACGCCTCCGCAATCCGCGCCGACATCGGCGGCGTTCCGATGTACATCAACCTCCTCGGCAAATCCGGCGGTGTGGTCGGCGTCGATGCCAAGACCGGCAAGCTCCTCTGGCAATACACCGGAATCAACAACGGAACTGCGAACATCCCCAGCGTCGTCGTCAAGGACGACCTCGTCTTCTGCTCCACCGGCTACGGCGACGGCGGGGCCGCCCTCCTCAAGATCAAAGTGGAAACCGACAACGTCACCGCCACCGAGGAAAAACGCTACGGTGCGAACGAACTCCAGAACCACCACGGCGGAATGGTCGTCGTCGGCGATTACATCTACTTCGGAAACGCCCACAACCAGGGCTTCCCCGTCTGCGTCGAGTTCAAGTCCGGCGACATCAAGTGGAAGGAAAAGAAGGGGGCCGGCAACGGGTCCGCTGCCGTCGCCTACGCCGACGGAATGCTCTACTTCCGGTACCAGAGCGGGAAAATGGCCCTCGTGAAGGCGGATCCCAAGGGCTACACCCTCGTCTCGAGCTTCGAACTTCCCGACCGCAGCGGCAAACCCAGCTGGCCGCACCCGACGATCGCCAACGGAAAATTGTTCATCCGCGACCAGGACAAGCTCATCTGCTTCAACATCAAGAAGTGACTCGATGAGCGGCATCGATCGCGGGAAACGAACGCAGCATTAGCCCGACGCGTAAGCGAGGGTTTCCTGATCTTCGGGTGGGCGAGGCGGTTAAGGCTCCCGCCAAGCCGGGATTTCCAGGCCTGGGTTAGCCCGACGCGTAAGCGAGGGTTTCCTGATCTTCGGGTGGGCGAGGCGGTTAA
>CAZKIQ010000011.1:17755-139736 GCA_964552815.1 uncultured Alcaligenaceae bacterium
TCCCGCCGAGCCGGGATGTCTGGGATTTCGGGAGGGCGAGGCTCCCGCCGAGCCGGGATGTCTGGGATTTCGGGAGGGCGAGGCTCCCGCCGAGCCGCGCTCCCAGTGTGGAAGATCACCCCCGAAGCAAAATCCCGGCTCGGCGAGCGCCCCGCTCTCCCGAAGATCAGGAAACCCTCGCTCACGCGTCGGGCTAATCCAGACCCGAAGATCAGGAAAACCTCGCTCACGCGTCGGGCTAATCCAGCCGCAGAAATCGGCGAGCGCCTCGCCTGCCCGAAAAGTCCATTCCCGTGCGATCCACGTTTTCCCAGAAACAAGGTCCACCATGCCGACGCGTCGCCACTTTCTGCTTTCCTCGGCCACCGTCGCGATCGCATCACGAGGGGTTGCGGCGGAGGCTCGCGTGCCAGTGGTCGACACGCATCTGCACTGCTTCGCGGGGAAGGACGACTCCAAGTTCCCGTACCACAAGGACGCCCCCTACACCCCTCCCGACCCCGCCACGCCGGAACTTCTTCTCCAGTGCATGGCCGACGCGGGTGTCGACTACGCCATCGTCGTCCACCCGGAACCGTACCAGGACGATCACCGCTACCTCGAGCACTGCCTGAAGGTCGGGAAGGGGAAGCTCAAGGGGACGGCGCTCGTCTTCGCGGGGCGGGATGGGTTCGAGAAGCAACTGCGTGATCTGGCGAAGTCGGTGCCGTTGGTGGCAACGCGGATCCATGCGTACAACCCGGACCGGTTGCCGCCCTTCGAGAAGCCGGAGTTGAAGACGCTGTGGAAACTGGCCGGGGATCTGGGGCTCGCGGTGCAACTCCACTTCGAGCCGCGATACGCCCCGGGTTTCGAACCGCTGATCAAGGAGTTCCCGAAAATTCGCGTGCTCGTCGACCATCTCGGCCGCCCTTTCCAGGGGACCGAGAAGGAGCACGCCGTTGTGGTGCGGTGGGCGAAGTACGACCACGTCGTGATGAAGCTGACCTCGGTGCCGGAGCGGGAAAAGTACCCCCACCGCGACCCGGCGAAGGTCGTCAAGGAACTTGCGGATGCGTACGGAGCGGACCGATTGATGACCGGCGGCGGGTTCGCGGCCAAGGCAACGGGCAAGTCCTACCGGGCCGAGCGCGAACGGATCGCCGGCATGCTCGGGCACCTCTCCGACGCGGATCGGGCCAAGGTTCTCGGCGGGAATGCCGCGAAGTTCTTCGGTTTCGAAAAAGATCGGTGACGAATCTTTCTTGATGCTCCGAAAGTGCCCGGTGGTCGGGAAGACTGGTAGCCATCGAGTTCCAGCGATACGGTACACGCAGGAACTCTTCCCAGTCTCTCCCGGAGAAACCGCCCGTGCACGATACCATTCTCCAGTCGGTCGGGCACACGCCGCTGGTTCGATTGCGGCGTCTCACGGAAGGGCTGGCACCGACGGTCGCGGCCAAGATCGAGGCAGCCAATCCGGGGGGAAGCACCAAGGACCGGGTCGCCGTCGCGATGGTCGATGACGCCCAGCGACGCGGCTGGCTCCGGCCCGGCGGCACCATCATCGAAGCCACCGCCGGCAACACCGGGCTCGGTCTCGCGATGGTCGCCGCCGTCCGCGGCTACCGCTGCATCTTTGTTCTGCCGGACAAAATGTCGAACGAAAAGATCTCCCTCCTGAAGGCGTACGGGGCGGAGGTCGTGATCACGCCGACCGCGGTGCCGCCCGATTCTCCGGACAGCTACAACGGCGTCGCCGATCGCCTCGCACGGGAAATCCCCGGGGCGTGGCGACCCAACCAGTTCACGAACCTCGCGAATCCCGAAAGTCACTACCGCACGACTGGCCCGGAAATCTGGGAGCAAACCGACGGCCGGGTCACCCACGTCGTCGGGGGTGTCGGCACCGGCGGTACCCTCTCCGGGGTCGGGAAGTATCTCAAGGAACGCAACCCGGACGTCAAAATCATCGGGGCCGACCCGGAAGGATCGGTCCTTTCCGGTGGTGCACCCTCCAGTTGGAAGGTCGAGGGAATCGGCGAAGATTTTGTCCCCAAAACTTTCAACAGCCAACTCGTCGACGACTGGGTCCGCGTCAGCGATGCGGAGTCGTTCCAGATGGCCCGGGAAATGGCCCGCCGGGAAGGCCTGCTGGTCGGGGGTTCCTGCGGCACCGCCGTCGCCGCCGCCCTCCGCTACGCCCGCCGACTGACGGCATCGGATCTCGTTGTGGTGCTTTGCCCGGACACGGGGCGGAACTACCTCAGCAAGATGTACGACGACGCCTGGCTCGCCGCCAACAACCTGCAGTGGATCCCCGACACCCCGCACACCGTCGGCGATCTGCTCAAGAAACGCGGGGAACGCCCGCTGCTCTCCATCGCCCCGGACGCGACCGCCGCCGATGCGATCCGGGTCCTCCAATCCGCCGGAATTTCCCAGCTTCCGGTGATGAAGGATGGTGTCCCCGTCGGCGGCGTGCAAGAGATCACCCTCGCCCGGGTCCTCCACGACCACGGCGACCCCGACCGAGTCCGCGTCGCCGACATCATGGCCAAGCCGCTGCCGACCCTCGACATCCGCACCCACCTCGACGAGGCGTACCGACTCCTGATGGCCGGGAACACCGGCGTCATGGCAACCAACGCCGGCGAAGTGGTGGGCATCGTCACCCGGATCGACCTCATCGACTACTGGACGAAACAACGTCAAAATCCGTGATTTCCCCGGAGTTCGCCGATGCCAGCAGACCCTGACGAGAAACCCGGCGACAAACCGGCCCCGGAGCCGCCCCCGCGGGAGATCACCCTCGAAGAATGGATCGAGGCGACGCAGTCGTGCTGCGGAATGGACCACGACGACGAGTGACAACGGGATGTCAACCCCCGACGGTGCGGTGACAATTTCGCGAGTCGTCCAAATTTCCCCGCATTCCCGGCGAATCACCGCACGTCACGCGAACTTCCGAGGAGAACCCGATGGCCGAGCCCTGGGAAGAAGACGACCGCATCGGGATCCCCCGCCCGGGAGCTGCCGCTCCGCCGCCCCCTACCGCTGCTTCAACCGCGGTGATCGACCCGCCGCCGATCGAGGAACCGACGCTCCGGGCAGGCGACGCGGGGATCGGCCGGCCGGCACAGGTTCCCCGAGAGATTGGCGTCCTTTCCGACGACGATCGGCGGAAGCTGCGGGATGCCGAGGAACTGCAACTGGCCCGCGACCTGGCGGAGGCGGAGGAACTCGTCGCGTCGGATCCGGTCGCACCCTGGGCCGGCTGGCCGGCCGGGCCGCTCGCCTCCGCGTTCCTGCTCGGCTCCGCCGGGGCCCTCGGGTTGTTCCTCTACTCGCAAACCCTCGGAATCCTCGCGAATCTCGCGGCCCAACCGCCGGCCATCGCTTACCCGGGGTACGTCGCTCTCGCCATTTTCGCCCTTGCCGTGGTCGCCGCGGTCGGTCGGCTCGTGCTCCTCTACGCCCGGCTGACGCTCAACCGGCAGGTACGAATCCGCGGGCTCGAGGAGTTGCATTCCCGCACCCGGCTCCGCTGGCTGGCCGCCGCGAAATCCGCCGAGGCCAAGACTCGCCTCGAAGACTACCTCCGGGCGTTTCCCATCGACACGGAGAAGGATCGGAAGACCCTCGCCCGGGTTGGTGTGACGCCGGAACTCGCGGCGGAACTGGCGCTGGTCCGCGTCGAGCTCCTCGACCCCGCGAGGTTCGCCTCCACGGTCGAGTGGTTCGACCGCTTCCGCGACGGCTTCCAGGCCCGGCTCGACACCGCCGCCGACACGCGGATCTCGTACTGGTCCAACCGGGCGATGGTGGTGACCGCCGTCTCCCCGAACGGGCTGGTCGATTCGCTGTCGACGACCTACTTCGGGTTCGCGATGCTGGCCGACCTGTGCCGGATCTACAACCTGCGGGCCGGGCGAACGGGGACGGCGGTGCTGCTGGGCCGCGTCTTCTTCAACGCCTACCTCGCGGGGCAACTCAACGATTTCGAGAAGCTCGCCGAGGAGCAGTATGACCACCTCTTCGAGCAGGGAATGCAGGTGGTGGGGATCGGCGTGAGTGCGAATGTGGCGACGAAATTCCTCGGGAAAGTCGGGGCCAAGGCGACGACGGGCTACCTCAACCGGGTGATGCTCGCCCGGCTCGGCCGCTACTCGTGCCGGCTCCTCCGACCCGTCTCCCGCGACTGACAGGGGGTTGTCACCGGCGTCGATTTCCCCGTTGTTGACCGACCGCGGTTCTCGGAATAGGCTGTCCCCACCCGCCTCCTTTCCCCTCCGATTCCGAGGTTCTGCGATGGTCCGTCTCGTTATCGCGGCGTTGTTCTGCACCCTGCTGGCTTCGCCGGCGTCGGCGGGCTGGAAAGTGGTCCTTGTGGCCGGCGGCGGGGACGGCGGTGACGGAACACCCGCGGAAAAAGCGAAAGTCGTGCAGCCGTTCGCCGTCGATTTCGCCGCCGACGGTAGCATCCTCTTCGTCGAAATGAACGGCGGGGAACGGCTCCGGAAAATCGCCCTCGATGGCACCATCTCCACCCTTGCCGGCACCGGCAAGAAGGGAATCCCCGGCGACGATGGCCCTGCCGACAAGGCCACCTTCAACGGGATGCACAACCTCGTCGTCCACCCCGACGGAACCGTCTACCTCGCGGACACCTTCAACAACCGGATTCGAAAGTTCGACCCCAAGGCGAAAACCGTCGAACCCGTCGCAGGCACCGGGAAAGCCGGCTTCGCCGGCGACGGCGAACGAGCCAGCAAGGCGAACTTCAAGCAAACGATCTGCATCGCGTTCGGGCCCGAAGCCAAGTCCATCTTCGTCGCGGACATCGGCAACGTTCGCGTCCGGAAAGTCGACCTCACCACGGGGAAAGTCGAAACCGTCGCCGGCACCGGCAAGAAAGGGGTTCCCACCGACGGCGAACCCGCGAGCGAGCAACCGCTCGTCGACCCCCGGGCCGTCGCGGTCGATGCCAAGGGGAATCTCTACATCCTCGAACGCGGTGGTCACGCCCTCCGAGTTGTTTCTCCGGAAGGGAAGATCAAAACCGTCGCCGGCACCGGGAAAGCCGGCAAAGGGGGTGACGGCGGACCCGCACTGAAGGCCGCCATGAACGGACCCAAATTCCTCTGGTGCGACACTGACGGTTCCGTGCTCATCGCCGACACGGAGAACCACCAGATTCGCCGGTACATCCCCGGAAAAGAGGTGATGGAACTCGTCGCCGGGACGGGGAAGAAGGGCTCCGCCGGCATCGGTGGCGATGCCCTCAAACTCGAAATGGCCCGGCCCCATGGCGTGATTCCGCACCCGAAAACGGGCGAAATCTACATCGCGGACAGCGACAACAACCGGATCATCAAGCTCGTGAAGGAATGAGTCCGCTACATCTTGATGACCTTCACCCGCCGCAGAATTTCCTCGACGGGAATCAGTTCCCCCTCGCCGCTACCGGGGCAGATCTCGACGGTGCGTTGCCAGGCCTCGGGGGATTCGACGTTGCTTTCCCAGAAGGGCCAGGTCCGGCACTGGCGGGGTCGGACGGGGTAGACGGTGCAGCCGCGGGACTTGTCCCAGAAAACGCAATCGCCGTTGGCCTTCTCGCGGAGGGTGACCTTCCCGCGTGCCGGGCGAGTGTGGACGGCGACGAACTCTTGAAGTTTCTCACCCCGGAAGTTCGCGATGGCCGCGATTTCCTCGTCGTTGACCCAGACATACCCCGGGTCGCCGGTGCAGCACTTGCCGCACATCGTGCAGGAAAACGGCAAGCCGTCGCGGAACCAGGGATCTTCGGCTGCGTCGGGCATAGTCAAATCGTATCCATCACGGCTGCCAGTTTCCAATCGGTTTGCCGTCTGCCCGATTCCCCATTGCACGGTAAGTGGGAAGGTCGATGGTCTGGTTGACGAGGTTGACGGCGCCGTCGCAGGTTGCGAACATTGCTCCGCCGGGATGGCGACTTCCGAATGTGGTGGGGTAGATTTGGTGGGTGACGTCCGAGGCGGGGTCGGCGTTGCTGGAATTGATCGCGTTGACGAGAACCCCAAGGTTCTGGTGCATCTGCCCGGCTGACCAGTAATAACTCGACGCCCAGGTTCCCCCAAAACTGCTTCCGTACCCGAGCCCGGCCAGTTGTTGGTAGCGATTCTCACCGATCAGGAACGGCAGGAGCCTCGCCCCCCCCAACGCCTCAAAACAGAGGGACACCCGATTCCACCGGGTCTCCTTCCCCACCCGACCACGAGACGGATTTTGGAGGAGAACTGGCGGGAGCACTGCGAAACGCCTTGCCAGACCCGGCCGCAGTTCCCATATTTCCTCCATCCATCCCGATCTTTCTCGCCCAGCCATGCACCGCGCCTATCACCGTTGGTGGAGCCCGACCCTTCACCGCGACATGGAAATTCTCGAATTCGGACACGGCGGGGCACGCATCATCGCGTTCCCGACCTCCCAGGGGCGTTTCCACGAGTGGGAAGACCGCGGAATGGTCGCCGCCCTCCGGCACCACCTCGAACGCGGCCACTTCCACCTCTTCTGCGTCGACACCGTCGATTCGGAAAGCTGGTACGCATTCTGGAAACACCCCGGCGACCGCGCCTGGCGGCACCGACAATACGACACCTACCTCATCAATGAGGTCGTCCCCTTCACCCGCCACCGCAACGGAAACCCGTACCTGATCTCGACCGGCGCGAGCTTCGGAGCGTTCCACGCCCTGAGTTTCGGCCTGCGATACCCCGACCAGGTCGGCCGAATCCTGTCACTGAGCGGCCTCGCAGACATCCGCCGATTCACCGACGGCTTCCACAACGACATCATCTACTTCACGAACCCGCCCGAGTTCATTCCGAACGAGAGCGACTGGTACCGCCTCGAGCACCTTCGCCGCCAGAACATCATCCTGACGGTCGGAAAAACCGACCACCGCCTCTTGCCCGGAAACCGCGATCTCTCCGGCAAACTCTGGGGCAAGGGAATCGGAAACGCCCTCCGAGAGTGGGACGGCTTCGCCCACGATTGGCCCGTCTGGTACGACCAGATCAACCGCTACATCGGCGGGAACGACTGACCTCCGACAACTGGGAGCATCCGTGAAGAAGGTCGGACTACTCTGCGGGCGGGAATGGTCCTGGCCGCCGAAATTCCTCGAATCGGTCAACGCCCGAAACGCCGGCGTCGTCGCGGAATTCGCCAAGCTCGGCGGCACCGGGATGGCCGAGCCGCCCCGCTACAGCGTCATCGTCGACCGCATTTCCCACGAAGTGCCCTACTACCGTACCTACCTGAAAAAAGCCCTGCTCGACGGGGTCTCCGTCATCAACAACCCCTTCATGTGGACCGCCGACGACAAGTTCTTCGGGGCCACGCTCTGCACCAAACTCGGCCTGTCGCACCCGAAAACGATCGCCTTGCCGAACAAGGATTACGTCCCCGGAATCGTTCCGAACGAAAGTCTGCGAAACCTCGAGTACCCGCTCGACTGGAAGGGAATCGCCGACCAGGTCGGCTTGCCCTGCATCCTCAAGGACGCACACGGCGGCGGCTGGCGGGGGGTGTACGTCTGCCACTCCGTCGAAGACATGATCCGCTTCTACGACGGAACCGGCTTGCTGACGATGATCGCCCAGGAATTCATCAAGTGGGAGCAGTACGTCCGTTGCATGTGCGTCGGGCAAGAGCACGTGCTCGTGATGCCCTACGACCCCGAAAATCGGCGGTACATCCCGGACGACAACGTGATTTCCCCGGCATTGCGGGATCGGCTCATCTCGGATTCGCGGAAACTCGTCCAGGCCCTCGGTTACGACATGAACACGGTCGAGTGGGCGATCCGCGGCGGCATCCCATACGCGATCGACTTCATGAACCCGGCCCCGGACATGGACATCCACTCGCTGACGCCGCGATATTTCGACTGGTGCGTGGAAAAGATGACGGATCTGGTCATCGACCTCGCCCACAACCCCCGGCCGCAACTGGCGGAAACCCGGTGGGCCAAGCTGTTCTGAGAAAGCCTCCAACGACAGTTCCGTGTTCAGTCCGTGGAATGAGCGGATCATGCAAGCTCACTGATGGTGTGTCTGCAACCGGGCCCAACGCGCCCGAAGGGCCTTTCGCGGCGGGTTGGCATCGTCGGACCCGCTGAGTGTGCCGTGCCGAATGAGAGTCCCGACGGTGCAAAAGTGCCGGCAGGCGGTGAGTTTGAGCCGCTCGGCGAACGCGTTCCACTCGTCGTCGGTGCGATAGAACCAGCGTTCGCCCTGCACTTGTCGACCTCCCAAATGGGACGAATGGACCGGTGTCGGCGGGTCGGACGGCGAGCGGTCTGTGATGGGACAGCCAAAAACCGAAGAAGCGGGGTCCGATGTCCGTCAGAACCGGAGCAGAGAGATTGCCGAATTCGCGAGGGAACCGCCGTCACGCGATCGGACCGGAGTTTGGCAAAAATCGCATCAAATGTGCGACCAGAGAGTGGGAAAGCACATTTGAGGAAGGCGACGAGTGCCTCGGCGACCGTCACATCGTGGGCGGGGTTCGACGGTGCCGCGGCGGCCGCGGACGCTCCCAGCTGGGCGATGATCCGCTCGTACTCTTTCCGCGACTCGGGAGACCGGTAGCGACCGAGGTAGACGTCCTTTCGCCCACCGTCGGCGGTTCGGACGGTGACGACGGCCTGGCCGGTGGCTTTGTGGAGGCGGTACTTCGGAACGATGGAACGGGGACGCGGCACGGCGATTCTCCGGGGTTTCGCGGTAAGCTACCGCAGAACCCAGGCGTTTCGGCCGCACTCCCGATGATCGGGAGGTAAGCGTAAGGCTTTCGGCGAAGGGTTTATCTCAGCGAGGGCGACGGGACTCGAACCCGCAACCACCGGATCGACAGACGCTCGGCTGATTATCCTTTGATCGGCAAAAGCACTTTACCAGTCACACTTTACACTGTCGCGGTTTGAATTGCAAGTCACGGCAACTCGAAAGGAAACTGAGCAACATCAAGCGGTATTTGCACTCCCTGAGAGCGTAGCCCGGTAGAGTTTGCTCGACTCCAACATGCTCTGCCGCACCCAGTGGCATTCCCGTGGGCAGCCGAGGCTGCGAAGTGACAACCGAACACGCGGCCCGTCCGTGGTGTCATCACCCGGAAGACGTCAGGGTGTTCTGGGTACAGATGACCGGGACTCGGCATCGGAATGGACAACTGACAGCAGGGAGACAGATGAGTGATTTTCTAGACGCCTTGGCCGCATCCAAAGAGGCACGGTCTGCTGAACTCGCAGACCAAGCATACCGGAGCCTGGAAGACATACTCCTACTGTGCGACCAGGAATGGTTCGACCCGATCGTCCTCGACTTGCACCGACGGCATCGCTCGGCCGTCCTCGACCACCTCGGCCGGAACTGGGGGTTGGCGAAGACGATCAACGAACTCCTGTTCGGCCTGTCGTCAGTGGTGACTTCAAGGGCGGACCTCAACGACCCCACCTTGCTGAGCAACATCGCCACGCTGCTCTCGATCCTCATGGAGCGATACACCCCCGCCCTCGGTAGCGACCGGGAGCAAGCCTGCCAACGCCTCGAGGCGGTCACGCAGCGTATCGTCGCCGACCTCGTGCAACTTTGCGCACCGCAGGTCGAATGCCTCATCGGCCTGCTGCGGTCTGTCAGGGATTGGGTACTGGGCCGAAAGCCGGCCAATCGCCGCGTCATCATGCCGGAGTTCCCGATCGGTAATTCCATCCCGGTGAAGCTTCTCCGGGACTCGCTCGCCGGTAGCGGCATCACTGTCGAGGTACCCCGCTTGAGCCTGTCCCGGTCAGACACGGGAGGCAGCGGAAGCGGGGCACGGAAGATCGTGGCGGCGGAGTTCGGGCGACTGGCGCTCGCTCCTGGCGATGCTGTGGTTTACATCGACGAATGGTCAAGCGGGGCCAACTTCGAGACGCTCTCGGACGCGATCGATCGCGCGGTGCGCGGCGTCGATGGTGTCCCCTTCCTGCCGGTTGCAATGCTGACCGACAAGTCCGCGGAGCACCAGTACTACCGGAGGCGAGTGCGTTCCCACGACGACCTGCTCAAGAAAGTGGGTCGAACCGGCGAAGAGTTCCGGTGCGTGTTCCCGCCACTGCCATCCCGCTTCCCCCGCGGTGAGGGCATGTACTTCTTTTGGAGCGAGCACGACAGGACCGCAGGCTACCGGAAGATGCAGGTGCTTGGGGCGTTGCTCAGTAGCCTCGACGCGGCGGTGACTGAAGTCGCGGAAGACCAAGAGGCGTTCACGCAGGCCTGGGTGGTGACGCTTGAGCGGCTCGGCGACAAGTTGGCAGGCGCGAAGGAACAGGGTATCAGCGAAACGACTATGCGGCGTCTGGATGTGGCCCGCGAGATATTCGACAAGAGTCGGGAGGCTTACGCCGCGTGCTACCCGGAGTTGGAGGCTGTGGACCACCCGAGCAACCGGGGCGAAATCTCAGACCCAGACAAGGCGCTTGCGGAGGTGGCGGCGGCCATCTGCACCATCGCAGAAGCGAAAGGGGCGAAGGTCTGCATCGCCGTCGCGTTGGCCCACCTCAAGCGGCAACCGGGCATCGACCCCATCGACCGCTTCCATAATCGGAAGCATGTGGCGGCCGTCCGGGAACTTGACGAGCCGGCACGGGCGTACCACCGGCTTCTGATGGCGCAACTCCAAAAACAGTTTGCCGCGGCGTCTTGAGCATTGACGACAGATGGCTTCGGCCGCACATAAGGGTTGGAACGGGCAGACAGGCGCCAGAACGCGGCGGGCGCGGAACAAAGAGCGGAAACGGGGACGAGCCGATGAGCACTCCGAAAAAGGACTTCTCGACCGCAGAGTCAGTGGCGGTATGGCTTGCCTACGAGGGGATGTGTGTTCTTTGCGAAACGCCCATTACGGACCTGCGCTCGCTCACGATCGATCATGTGCTTCCGGAACGACTGCAAGATGCAGCGGAAGAGTTCGAGGCAGTGAGGAAGTTATACAACCTGCCTGACGACTATGACCTGAATGACTTCGGCAACTGGGTGCCGGCCCACCCTCGGTGCAACTCCCGAAAAGGAAAGCTGATCCTCGAGGGGCAGCAGGCGATGGGAATGATCCTGGCTAGGGCCAAGAGGAAGGGAGAGGAATCACGACAGATATATGCGCGTCTGAAGCGAGGAAGGCGGTTCGCGTCAGTCCTCGCGACCCTTGACTCTCAGATCCGGGCTAATGCGCCCACCATTGACCAGATGGTAGTTCTGCGGGCACTCCTGGATAGGGCTGAAGAGGCTGCACCACCGGAGGCCCAGCTACTTGTTGACCCGGCTCGATGGAAAGTGCTCCGGATCCGCCCCTGGGGTCTGGCGGAGGTAACGGACGGGACTTTGACGGGTGACACCCCGACGCGCACCGCGGCAGAAGATATCAGAGAGCGATGGCTGTGTGAGAACTGTGGCAACCATGGACCGTTCCACATCGATGTCGACACGTGCGTCTTTACCTGCCTGAGTTGCGGCGACAAGTCTGGCGGAAAGCATCCGCCCCTTGATTAGAGATTAGACTGGGCGGCAGCACCGATCTCGCCTGACAAGGGAAACCAAGTCGCGCACGCCTGACCGGGTACCCTACGGCGTCGTTACCTGAACCCGGCCCAAACGAGGAGGGCAACGATGCCCGCGCACCTGTCAGATTCGGCCGTTCAACGGGAAGCAGAGCCCGTATTATTGCAGTTCGTCAGTGACACCTTGAAACTTCCACTGGCACCGGAAGACATCCGGCTCGATGACGGAACGCTGTTTCGAGTAGACGGCGTCAACCGCGATGCGCGGGTGCTGTGCGAGATCTTCGCTCACGTCGGGAACTTGCTGGACGGTCAGAAGAAAAAACTCGCCAAGGACATGCTAAAACTCCTCGCGGTGGAGAACGCCCTCGGAGGCGAGTGGCGCAAGATCATCTGCATCGTCGATGCCCCGGCGAGCAAGTACCTCGCGGGAAAGTCTTGGTGCGCAGGTGTCATCCGTCAGTTTCGGTTTGAAGTCATGATGCCGAGCCTGGATGCCGACCTGCATCTGCGGCTGAAAACCGTCCAGACTCAGCAGGCAGAGGGGATGAAAAAGAAGAAGGTCCGGGTCAAGGCCACCAAGAAGGCGACCCGCGCAGCGAAGGGCGCCGGGAAGCGCAGCGATGCGGAAAAGGCCAGCAGTTGAGTCGATTCACCACGGACGCCGGATCGATCGTTAACCTCGACGGGTGCCGAACCTCCGCGAGTCAGGCGGCCGGTGCGAGCGTGGACCGGGCGAGTCATTACTGTGAGCGTAAACCGGACGCCCCGGCATCGGCGCGACCAGCGTTCCGGTCAATGAGTGGTTGAGGTTGTGGGTACAGCGGATCAACTCGCGAAGGCGCTCGGGTAAGCAAGACGGGTGGAGACCGCCATGGGTCTGGATGAGGACCGCGCCGCGTTCCGGCAGGCGATCGAGGAGATCGGCGAGGAGCCGATCGCCGAGACCATGCGGGCGCTCGACGACCTGATCGCGTGGAGCCAGGCGCTCCCGTGGGCCCTCGCGTTCAAGGCCCGCGACGGGTCGCAGAAGGTCGTGAAGTTCGTCCTGCGCGGGACCGACACGCCGTTCTGGACGGCGTACCCCGGCAAGACGCGGCCGACGAAGCTCTCGGTCATCGACAGCGCGCCCCCGGCCTTCCCCAAGCGTGAGCAGGTGTGGGCCAAGACCGAACTGGCGAAACTCGATCGGACACAGGATCCCGACTCGATCTCGCCCCTCATCTCATTCAAGGCGCTGCGGGAGTCGCCCGACGCGCTCCGGGAGACCAAAACGGTCCTGCGGGAACTCATCGATAGCCTCTCTCCCCAGCGCACGAAGACCATTCTCCTCACGCCCGGCCTCCCGCGCGTCGTCGATGGCAAGACCTGGCTCGGCCATGCGGCCGAGACCGGAGCCGGGAAGATCGACGTGCTCCTCCTCGAAGGCGCACACCGTCTCGACCTCGAACAGACGCGGGGCGCGGTCGCCCAGCACCTGCACTCCCTCGGGACGAAGTACAGGTTGCGCCTGCTCAAGAAGTGGGATCACGACGTGTTCGACCGAAGGGCACTGGGTGCTCCCGCGGTGGTCTCCGCGAACGTCACTCGCCAGGCGGCCGGCAAGAGCGGGGCGCCCGACGACATCGAGTTGAGAATCCCGATCGCTCAGAGCGTGCGGTTACCCTTCGGCGACGATGAGAAGGCGGACGTGACGCTGCGGATCGGGACGAAGGCCTTCGACGCCCGGTACCACGCGACCCGCGGGAACACGCGGTACACGTACCTGTACCAGCGCCACCCGAAGGGCACGGGAAGCCCGACGCTCGGGGAGTTCCTCGCCGCCGCGGGGTACCAGCCGGGGGATACCGTCACCCTCGTGTTCGACGGAACCGACGTCGTGCTGAGGCGCGAGGCACCTGCGGCGAGCCCTCCCGTCGTGCCCCCTGAGGCTTCCGACCTCGCACCACCCCCGCGCACGGAGGTGACTGTCTCGCGCATCGTCCGGGATACCGCGGTCGCGCTGGGGGTGAAAGAGGCCCACGGGTATCGCTGCCAGATCTGCGGGGCGCGGATTGCGCTCCCTGACGGCCGCTTCTACGCCGAGGCACACCACGTCCGCCCGCTCGGCGGCACCCACGAGGGCCCGGACGTGCCGGAGAACGTGCTCTGCGTCTGCCCGACCCACCACGCCGAACTCGACTTCGGGATCTGGGATCTCGATCCTCGGGCAATCCGCCAGGTCGAGGGACACACTGTTGGGGAGGAGTACGTCCGGTATCACAACGATGTCATCCGGAAGCGGTGGGGCTAGCAAATCCCCCACCGGTCGGCGCCTTACCGAGGCGAGCCGCGCGAGGCGATGGTGACGATCTGGTGAACCGGTGGCGTGTTTCGACGTGAACCCGCACCTGGGCCGAAAGTCGGCTGCCAAGCTCCCGTGGGTCGAACGGTTCGCGGCGCGCGGCGGAACTCGTGACGCGGGACGACCCAGTCGTCCTCGCGGGCGACTCCACCGTGATCCCGAGGGACTCGACGTGGACAGGCCGGCGGGTGGGAGGCGGACGCGCTGTTCAGATCGGAGACGCGGGCCGCGTACCGCCGGCTCCTGGCGCAGGGGTGGGCCGACGCCTTGCGGCACTTGAACTCGGGCAAACAGATCTTCACCTTCTGGGACTACAC
The DNA here is from genome assembly GCA_964552815.1 of uncultured Alcaligenaceae bacterium. Lineage (GTDB taxonomy): Bacteria > Planctomycetota > Planctomycetia > Gemmatales > Gemmataceae > CAYUHJ01. The sequence continues at coordinate 31,974 of CAZKIQ010000011.1, forward strand.
GAGCGTGGCGGTGGAACGCCGGGTTGCGGATCGATCACCTGCTCCTCAACCCTCCCTCGAACTCGACACGATGACCGACCGCGCGCTCGGGAGTAGGAAGGGTTAGCCGCGGAAGCCACGTCGATCTCGTCAGCAAATCTCAGCGCCGTCAGGCTTTATGGTTTTACTTGGTGGGATTCGGCCAGGTATTTTTGCTTTTTTGCCGAGCCGCTTCCGGGTTCGTTCGCTTGCCGCAATTAAAGCCTTGGGGCACACAACCCCAGCCGGACGGAGGCACGATGCGAGGTACCCAATGGCAAACCCCCTGACAAAGCGCTCCAGGGAGGGAGTGCTTTACGTCCGTCCGCCCGAAGTCGAGTCGAACATCGACGGCGCGCTGGACCAAGACACGGGCGTTCTGATTCGGCGCGCCCAAGAGACCGACCGGGCTTCGTCGGAGTATCTCAGGTCCGAGTGCCTCGTCCATCTGATTCGGGCCGCCATCTGCGGCGGCGACGATGCGAGGTACAACGCGCTCTTGCCCATTCTCCTCTCGCGGTGCCAGGCCATTCTGAACAGGAAGGTCAGTGACAGCGTTCCGAACGCCGAGCACGTGCGAGAGGAAGTTCTCTGTGAGCTGGGTGTGCTCTTCGCCGCCGAGGCTGGCAGCGAACCGCCGAACGAGTTGGACTACTACGAGGTCAGGTTCAACGACGCGTTTCGAACGATTCGGTGTCTGGTGTTGCGGCGGGAGCGGGAGAGCACACAGGGCGCTCAGGTCCTCTCGGACGGTTCGGAAGCAGAAGAGGGGCACGGACAGCCCGCAAATTTGCCGCCGTGCCGAGCGTGCCAAGAAGACGGTGTCCATCTCGCCGAGTTGCTCGACAGACTGCCGGACGATTTACGGCGGGCCGTCGTTCTCACGGAAATGGGATACGCCGCCGAGTCGGACAACCCGAACACGACCACAGTGGCAACGATTTGCGGGGTCTCGGGCCGTACGGTTCGAACCTGGCTGAACCAAGCACGCGACCAAATAGAGCAGATGCAACAGGAGGAGTCATGACCACGGTGCAGAGGCGGAGTTCCGAGCCACTCCGCGACGTTCTTTACCAGTTCTCCATGGCCAAGGAGATCCCCGATGCCGACCTGCTCGATGAGTACGTTCGGCGTTACCCCGACTACGCGGAGCCGCTCACGGATTTCGCCGTTCAACTGGTTGTTGAATCCAAGCAGTCGAAAACGGCGGAAGATCCCACCCCGGAAGCGCGGGTGAGTCCGGAAGTCTCTCGCGCCATGAGCCGGTTCCAAAGCGCGCTGCACAGCGCCAAGACGAGCCGGAGAGAGTCTCCGGCCGCTTCGGCGGCCGCCGCCACCGTTGCGAACCCGTTCGCGAACCTGAGCCGGGAAGAGTTTCGGCGGATCGCGAAAGAGCTCCAGGCCAACTCTGTCTTTCTGTGCATGGTGCGCGACGGGATGATCCTCTTCGGCACGATGACACCGGGCTTTATCGCTTTGCTCACAGCGGCCATGAAAGGTCAGTTGACGGAGGTCACGGACTATTTGCGAACACGAACACCCGTCGTTGCGGCGGGACAGTTCTGCAAGGCCGACGACAAGCCCGACGCCGGAACACAGATCACGTTCGAAGAAGCCGTCAAGCGAAGCGGGCTCCCGCCCGAGCAGCAAAAGTTCCTTCTCACCCTGTGAGGTGTTCTGTGGAAGCCTTCGACGCCGTTCGCCGGTCCGCCGCACGTCTCCACGATGCCGCGGTCGAGGCGGGAGCCGATCCCCTGAACCCCGTCTCGATAGTCGAGAAGGCCGTGGCCCAGTTGGGGCTGGAGCTCTACCGACTCGAACCGGGCGACCCGGCGCTGAAGAAGGCTCGGGCGCTCTTCGACGACCAGAGCGGCAGCATCTTCTGCGAACGTACGGACGATGCGGGAGACGAGGCGGTCCTCATCGGCCACGAAGTGGGGCATGCGTGCGTTCACGTCACTTCGTGTTCGTGTTCCAAAGACGACGTGGACGCCTCGCGCCCCGAAGAGGCGTCCCCGGTCGGCCTGCAACGGGTCGAGGACTACGGCGTTCGCGAACGGCGCGAGCTTCAGGCGAACGTCTTCGCGCGGGAGCTCGTTTTCCCCCGCTCGCTCGCCCGACGCCTCTTCGTGACGGATGGAATGACCGCGTCGGAGATCGCGACGCGGCTCAAACTGCCGCAGAACCTTGTTCGCCAGAAGCTCTTCGACGCGCTGCTCCTACCGGAGGCTACCGAGCAGGCGCCGGTCACACCCGAGTCGGCGACCCCCGTGTCGCCCGACCCGTCCCAGGACCGGGCCGCAATTCATCGCGGTTCTCCGTTCCTGCTTCAAGCCGGCCCGGGAACCGGGAAGACCCGTACCCTCGTGAAGACGGTGCTGAAACTGCTCGAAGAAGGAGTCCACCCTTCCGCCATTCTGATCCTGACGTTCTCCAACCGCGCCGCCGGGGAGTTGTCAGAGCGAATCGCTCTCGTCGCCGGCGAGGCGTCGACGAAGATCTGGACCGGCACGTTCCACGCCTTCGGGCTCGACCTCCTGCGCCGGTATCACGACAAGCTCGGGCTGCCGCCGCAGCCGCCTCTGTTCGACAAGAGCGACGCCGTCGCGGTGTTGGAAGACCTCCTCCCGACGATGCCGCTCGTCCATTACCAAAACCTGTGGGATCCGCGACTCGTCCTGCGGGACATCGTGTCTGCTATTTATCGCGCGAAGGACGAGCTCACGGACCCGAAGCGGTACCGCGCGCTGGCCGACGAGATGCGGCGGAAAGCGACAACCGAGGAGGAAATCGAAGCCGCCGAAAAGTGCCTCGAAATCGCCCAAGTTTACGACCATTACGAAGCGGCATTGAAGAAAAAGGGAGCGGTCGATTTCGGCGATCTGATCATGCGGCCGGCGCTTCTGTTGGAGTCCGATGCCGCAGCCCAAGCAGAGGTGCAACTCCGACACCGTCACATTCTGGTGGACGAGTACCAGGACGTGAACCGGGCGAGCGCGCGGCTGCTGAAAGCCGTCGCCGGAGACGGTAAACGGTTGTGGGTCGTGGGCGACGCGCGACAATCGATCTACAGGTTCCGCGGCGCGTCGTCGGCGAACATGGTCATCTTTGGTCGCGACTACCCCGGCTCCAAAGCCGACCAACTCGAAGTCAGTTACCGCTCGACGAAGGAGATCGTTGACGTTGTGACTTCGATCGCCCCACACATGGGAGCGTCCGAGGGGATGCTCCCGCTCGAGCTCACTGCCGAACGCGGCGGCGGCCCCGGCCGGCCGGAGATCCGCCGGTACGAAACGCTCGACGACGAAGTTGAAGGGGTCGCCGCCAGCATCCGCGAGCTCGAGAAGAAAGGAGTCCCGCTGCGCAAACAAGCCGTGCTCTGTCGAACCAATCCGCGGCTCAGCGAGATCGCCTCCGGGCTGGAGGCTCGGGGTATCCCGGTTCTTCATCTCGGGAGCTTGTTCGAGCGGGAAGAAGTTCGGGATCTGCTCTCGCTCATGAGCCTCGTCGTGGACCCCCTCGGCGACGGTCTGGTTCGGGTGGCCGCGCACGACCGATACGGGTTGACGCTGCAAGACGTCTACCTGGTCTTGCGGTGGTTACAGAGCTCGGGGCAGACGGCGCTCACGGCGCTCCCCATACTGTCCCAAGTTCCGGGACTTTCGCCAACCGCCGTGGAGGGACTGACGCGGCTCGCCGCCGATCTGAACGGCGTACAGATTGCGGTCATGCCGTGGGAGTTTCTCGCGACGTACCTGCTCGACCGAACCGATGTCCTCCGGAAGATGGCGCAGGCGAACACCGTCCAAGGCCGAATGGGTGCGGTGGCCGTTTGGCAGTTTCTCAATTTCGTTCGGGAACAGAACCCGAGCGGTTCGGGACTGCCGATCCGCCGCGTTCTCGATCGGGTGCGGAACATCGTCCTCTTGGCCGAGGAGCGGGATCTTCGCCACGTACCGGCCGCGGCACTGCACCTCGACGCGGTGAAGCTCCTCACCGTTCACGGGAGTAAGGGGCTGGAGTTCGAAGCCGTGCACGTGCCGGGTCTGACCGTGGCGGGCTTTCCGCTGTCGTACCGCGGGCAACGGTGCCCGCCGCCGACGGGAATGATCGAAGGGACGTCGGGGTCCGTTTCCGACGACGCGAAGCAATCGCACCAGCGGGAAGAAGAGTGCCTCTTCTTCGTCGCCGTTTCGCGGGCCCGCACGCACCTCGTTCTCCACCTGTGCCAGAAGCAGGACAGCGGGAAGAAGCGGAACCCGTCGCCGTTCCTCGACTGGATTCCGAGCGCGCTCGCCGTCGAAGTAAAGAGCCCGGCGCAGCTCCCGCTGCCGCCGGCGGCGCCGCGGCCGCAACCGATCGACGTGGTCCTTCCGAAGGGTTGGCACGTCTCCGGCGGCCAGCTCGGGTTGTACGACAAGTGCCCGCGGCGGTTCTTCTACACACACGTCTTGGGCCTCCGCGGTGCGCGCAAAAGCACTCCGTTTACTGTTACACACGACTGCCTCTACGAACTGATGGGCTGGCTCGCGGACGCGCGGCGCGAGGGCCCCCCGACCGTCGTCGAGGCCGAAGACGCCTTCGAAGCCATCTGGAAGACCCAAGGCCCTGTCGACCACGGCTACGCCGACGCATACCGGCAACTCGCGTCGAAACTGATCCGGGCGCTGCTCGCCGCCGGTGCCGACCTGAAATTCCGCGACTCGGAGCCGATCGCCATCGACCTCCCGAGTGGCCAGGTCGCGGTGAAGCCGGACGAGATCGCCGAGCTGCCCGACGGGGCCGTGGTTCTGCGCCGCATCAACACCGGACAGAAATCGTCGGACGAGTACGACCGGCTCGATTACGCGCTGTACCACTTGGCCGGCGAAGCGCGGTTCGGAGTGAAGTTCCGCGTGGATGCGGTCCACCTGAGCGACGAAACGGTGGAAGTGGTCCAGCTCACGTCGAAAAAGGTGAGCGGCAAGAGGGAGAAGAGTGACGAGATGCTGTCCGCGATCACGGCGGGTCAGTTCCCCGTCGAGACCGATTCCGTGACGTGTCCGCGGTGCCCACACTTCTTTGTTTGTTCTGCGGTCCCGAAGGGACGGCTCACGCTGCTCTGAGTTTTTTCAGTCTCTCCTTCCGGGTTCGCCTCCCTCCCGCAATTGCACCTGTAGAGGGGCGGGAAGAAAGCCCCGGAACACGAAGGGAGAGACTGACAATGCCGAAAATCGACATCTTCTATCAGGCCGAGGGCGTTGCCGACATCGGCCACTGCGAGTTGGAGGCCGACGAGACGTTCGCCGCGCTCAAGGCGCTCTTGTGCGCGAAGCACAGCATCGCCGGCGAGCTGCTCATCTTCCTCGAAGACTCCGACGAGCCCGTCGAGGAAATCGTCGTCTTGCGGGAACGCGCGCACCCGCACGGCATCAAGGTCCACCTCCACCGCTGCAAGCACGTCGAGGTGTCCGTCCGCTTCAACGGCGAGACGGCTCACCATCGGTTCGCCCCGGGGGCGACCGTCGCTCGCGTGAAGCGCTGGGCCGCCGAGAAGTTCGGCATGAGCAAGGAGGACGCGACCGAACACGTCTTGCAAATCACGGGCACGCACGACCGCCCGAAGCCGAGCACGCACATCGGCACGCTCGCCAAGTGCCCGCAGTGCAAGGTCTCGTTCGACCTCGTGCCCGACGAGCGCGTGAACGGTTCCCCGGACGCGGAGGAGTAAGGAATGAGTTCGCCGGACGAACGCGCCTTCCACGCGGATGTCGCGAAGCCCAACTTCCGCCTGGGGCAGATCGAGGGCCGGTGGCGACTCGACAGCGTCGCCTGGCCCCACGCTTACATCGGTGTCGCGGCCAAGGACGGTCGCGAATTTGTTCTCCGCTTCAACGTGCAAGGGTACCCGCAGTCCCCGCCCACCGCGTGCCCTTGGGACATGGGACGGAAGGCCATCCTGAGCCAAGACCAGTGGCCGAAAAGCGGCGGCGGCAGGGTCGCGGCGGTGTTCAACTTCGGATGGAAGCAGGGTACGGCCCTGTACCTGCCGTGCGACCGTGAGGCGATTCCCGGTCACGACAACTGGCGAACGGAAATGCCGTCGAAAATCTGGCGCCCGGAAGAAGGAATCGTCCAGTACCTGGAGCTCGTTCATGAACTTCTCCATTGCCGCGACTATCGCGCGGCTCTTGTCGCCACGGCATGAGCTCTCGTGCTCGTGGTTCTTGTGGCGACGGCTGTTGCGCGAGCTCCGCGCCCGGGGCCTCGAAGGTACCCGCGAGAGCGGCGCGTTTCTGCTCGGGCGCCGGCACCGGGGGCGGGCGAGAATCGTTGACTTCGTCTTGTACGACGACCTTGACCCGGACGCCTTGAACACGGGCATCGTTCGCTTCGACGGCCGGTACTTCGCGGCCCTTTGGGACCTCTGCAAAGAACGTGATTTAACCGTCGTCGCGGACGTGCACACGCACCCGGGCGGTTCAGAGCAGAGCCCTTCCGACCAAAATCACCCCATGATTTCGCGGGGCGGGCACCTGGCTCTGATCGTTCCGAACTTCGCCGCCGCGCCGGTCCGGCGCCGCGAGGTCGGCATGTACCGCTACGAAGGCGGCAAGCGGTGGTACACGGTACCGGCCGACGAACGGCGGCGGTTTTTCTTCATAGGCATTTGAAAGGGCGGGGATGAGTACGCACGGTCTTCCGGAATCGCTGCACCGGCTCGTGAAGCAGGCGCTCGACAGCGGGGCGGCGTCGAGCATCGCCGAAGCGGAGGCGATGTTCCACGGGTACCGCTTGGCGTTCGCAATCGACGCGGTCGAATCGCGCGACCCCCTGCATCAGGCCGCGCTCCTTACGGGCGTATCCCTTGCCCGGCGCGTGTTCTTGGGCGGCGTAACGGTCGTCGGCGATCTCGACGCGCCCCTCTCGGTGCCGCTACCGGTTGGTGCGACCCTCCGAGACGCGGTGGTTTCCCTCGGGGGCACGCCGGCCTCGATGCTGCCGGAGAACACGCCGACCGTGAACATCGGCGGCGGTCCACGGCCCCGGGTCGCGGAGTTCCATGTCAGGACCGTTTTCTCGGGGTGGCGTGGTGGGATTCTTCCGGCTCACTCGGACACCGCGTTGACGCCCGGCAGCGCGATGTCGCTCGCCCCGATGCTCGCGGCGGCGCTCGCCGTGAACGAGGCGTTCCTCTTTGCGAATGACGGGACCGGCGCGGCGGGGCGGCGGGCGGTTGGGTTGTCGCTGTGGGCGCCGTCGTCGGAAGTGGATTGGCTCGGGGCTGGAGTCGGTGAGCCCGAGCTCCGCTACCTGCCTTCCAAACTCTGGGTCGTCGGCCTCGGGCACCTCGGCCAAGCGTATCTGTGGGGGCTCGGGTTACTCCCGTATCCGCGCTCGTCGTCGGGCTTGACGTTGGTTCTTCAGGACACGGACGATGTAACGCCCTCGTCGGAGAGCACGTCGGTCCTGACCGACGGAACCACCATCGGCCAGAAGAAGACGCGGGTCGTGGCCGCGTGGGCCGAGCGCCGCGGCTTCAAGACGTCGCTTTGCGAGCGGCTCTTCGACGCATCGTTCACGCGGCAATCGTCCGAACCTGCCGTCGCCCTCTGCGGCATCGACAACGCTCTTGGCCGGCAGGCGCTCGATAAGGTCGGTTTCGATTTCGTTGTCGAAGCCGGACTCGGTCGCGGCCACCGCGACTTCCGCTCGATTCGTCTGCACACGCTCCCCGGGCCGCGACCGGCGGCGGAACTGTGGAGAGGTGGAGGAACCGCAGAAAACACACAGGAACGAGCCGCCTACCAACGTCTGTTGCAGAACCAGGAACTGGACCGGTGCGGGGTCACGCTCCTCGCCGGGAAGGCCGTAGGCGCCCCGTTCGTTGGATCCGTTGCCGCCTGCCTTGTGCTTTCGGAAGTGCTTCGTCTGCTCCACGACGGGCCACTTCACCACGTTCTGGAGCTCGACCTTCAGAGCGTCGAGCAGCGGACGGTCGTCTCTCGCGCCCAGGGGCTCGCGGCCTTCAATCCGGGATTTGTGTCAATCGCGTAAGGTGACCGGGCACCGGCGGCCTCGAGTCGGGCGAGAGCCGGGCGCATGCCCAACTGCACGAAAGCGGGGCCGGGGCATTGCCCTCAGGCTCCCGCGGGCAACTGGCAAACCACCGTTGCAGTTTCTCGTCGGGTCGGGGCACCTCGTCGCCGGCTGGGTCGTCATCAAACTCGTCGAGAGGCACCCGCCCACTGGTTCAGTTCCCCAGTGTTCAGTCGCTTCTGATGCACTCGGTCCGGAGGAGGTGACCGCGATGCCCCAGACTCGAGGTGATCCGGCGGACGCCCGGCGCGGGACGAGCGGCTCACAGGGCGGCCGCTCGAAGGGGCCGCGCGTCCAAGGTCGTTCCCCCGGCCGTGTCCCGGACGCGAAGATAAAATGACGGAGATCACCAGGGGGAGCGTGACGTATGGCGAAGCCGCGACGGTGCAGGGTCTATCTGGACGGGGCCTTTCAGGAGGCGATATTCCACGGTTTACACCCGCAAGTCACCTACGGGAGCGACAACGAGCCGCGCCCCTGCACGGTCGCGGTCGTGGAGCTGAAGAGCGGTGCGATGAAGCACATGGACCCGAGCAAGCTCAAGTTCCTCGACCAGCCCGGGGACGAGCCGGGGGATCGGGGTGAGGACCGGACCAGCGGTGACATCCTACCGACGGTCGAGCGGCTCAAGGCCATCCTCTGGGCGCGGGCGCGGGGCGTCGAGCCGACCGACCCGGACGAGTACGCCAACCTGCGGCGCGAGCTGGTCGCGCTCCCGCCGGTCAAGGCGGCGCTGCCGTCCTTCGTCATCTCCTGCCGGACGGTTCCAGAGTTCTGGTCGTTCATCCAGTCGAAGTTCCCGAGCTACAAGGAGCGGACCGACTTCCTCCAAAAGGAGTTCGAGAAGGTCCTCGCGGACCTCGAGAGCGGCGACACACCCGGTCAGCCGGTTGCGGATCTGTTCCGCCACCAGTTCCCGGCCGGGCTGCCGTTCGGTCTGACGAAGCCGAACGTCGTCGTCAAGCCGCAGGGCGGGACGCAGGTGCTGATGTTCGAGGCCGCGGCGGACGTCGGCGTGATCCGCGCGGGGGCGTACCCGTGCCTCACGTTCGCCGACCTCCAAGCAATGGCAAGCGGGACGCCCGTCACCAGCGCGAGGTTCGACGAGAAGCTCCTGGCCCTCAGTCAGACCGATTACGAGAAGACGTTCTTCCGGCAGTACGCGACGAAGTACGCGATGTTCACCGCGGACGTCCCCGTGCTGGTGCCGCAGGCGTGGATCCAGTGGCACTCGCTCAAGAAGGACGACCTGCGGTCCGCCGGTTCGCCCTACTACGCGGACCTGTACCGCGTGGACTTCGTGGCCTTCTGGAAGAACCGGCGATTCGCCTTGCTCATCGACGACATCAGCCATTATGGGAAGAAGGGCCCGGCCCGCTGGGACGCGGACGAGGAGGCGTACTCGAAGCGGCTGAAGGAAGACCGCAAGCTGCGGAAGGAACGGTGGGACGTCTTCCGGGTGAGCAACTGGGAGATCAAAAACGGTACTATGCTTCCCGAGATCCTCACCGACCTTCGTGAGTTTATGGATTTCTAAATCGGGTATAATCGAGCAACCCGGCAACAAGGAAGGGGTCCGCAATGCCAAGGAAGTCCAACCACCACCCCAACACCTCGTGGGGGCGGGAAGCGCTCTGGGAAGACACGGAGCGGCACGTCGCGTCCGAATTTCCCGACCGTCGGGAGAGCCAGTACGCAAAAACCTATCGCGCCGCGCGGGACCTCCTCGCCAAAGGGAAGACGCCCGATGAGGTCCGGGCGGCGCTGGACACGCCGCCCGAGGTCGTGCCGTCGCTGCCCAACGGGACGGTAACACTCTGGATTCGTGTGGAGGAGGCGATCCAGAAGCGACTCGTTTATGTCCGAAAGGAGGCGATCGGCGACGCCCTAGAGGGCCGAGAGCCGAAATACCCCGTCTGATCCGCGGGCACCGTCAAACGGTGACCAACTCGCGGCGGCTGCCGATCTGCTCGCCGAGTGCCGCGAAGTTGTTGTCGCCGCTCGTCTCCCTGATCATCCGGTCCGGGGCGCGAGCAGTCGGCGTTTTCGACACCTCACGGCGTCCGCCGAGCGCCCGGTTCTGCGGGCCACTTCCTCGACCGGCAGCTTCAAGAGCAGAGCGTCCTCTTCCGGCTTCCACGCGGTTGCCATCCACGGCGCGAGCGGGCCGAGCCGGCGTAGCGATTCCCCGATCTTCCGCCGATGTTCTTCGCTCAGGGGCTTTCCCTTGCAGGCCGCGATCTGCCCCTTGCGCGTGTTCGGGTGCAGCGGCCTGCCGCGACGGGTCGCACCCATCTTCGCCCGCACCGCGGGCTCCCGCGCCCGGGCAATGGCCTTTTCGAGTGCGTCCTGGCCGGCAGGCTCCAGCGCGTGCTCGTGGTGCAGCCGCCGGGTCCCCTCGTTGACCCTGGGCACACCGAGCTCCCGTCTCCATGTGGTGACCGTGAGCTCCGAGACGCCCCACCAGTAGCAGATGGCAAGGTTCGACTCCGCGCGGATCGCCCTCTCCAGGTCGCCGGTCACGATGAAGAACCTAGCTCGCGCGCCACGGTGACGCTTTCCGACGGGCCACGGGATGCGCCCCGACGAGAGCCCGCAGGCGATCACGCTCCCGCGGATGGCGCAGTCCATCGCCTGGCCGTACTCGAAGCGCGGTGCCGCGTACGGACCGAAGAGCAGTTTGAAGCGGTCGCTGTCGGTCATGATGGCTTCGCCGCCGATTGGGCCTCTCTTACCACCTCGTCGTACAGGTCTCTCTGGCCGAGCATTATCGCTGAAATCATGGCGATGCTGGTCATGATCATCGCAAGTTGCTCCACGCAATCTCGAAAGCCTTCGGCCTGATGAACACCCCCGACGTATCCCTGTCCCGAGTTGTTGTGAAGGTTCGGCACCGTGGCTGGCGAGACGTGCGCCGCCTTCTCGCATAACTCCGCGTACCAACTGCCCCGCATGGGCGTCATTCCCTTCTGACCCAGGTGCCATCTGACTTGGCCGGGCCCGAAGTTGTCGATGTGTTCCTGTTTGGTCGCGCTCACCCACTCTCCGTATTTCTCGGGCATCGTGAAAAACAGCATGATCAGATTGGCAATCTCACCCGCGCTGCGAACGAGGCAGAGCGACTCGTCGTAGTAGCCGTTCGTGATGAGGAGGAAGGCGGCAGAGCCGAGATTGTTGGCACGACCAACGAGCGACTCGAGGACGTGATCACCTCCGCGGCAGCCCCGGTGACACGTCCCGAGTTGGTAGGTGACGGAGAGGGCCGTTCCGAGGAGGGCGAAATCCGTCTGACTGTCTTTTCCGAGGCCCGCGTCCAACGTGTCGAACTTCTGCTGCTCGTGCAGCCTCAGCGACGCGAGATACACCTTGCCGAAGGGGAGCGATGCCTTCTCGCCGGTCTGTTCGGCGGACGATTTCATGATCGGTCTCCAAACGGCACCCGCCCGGTGTCAACCGCGGCGTCCGGGGCCGAAAAGCCCGTTCAGCTTCTCAGGGGAACGCGATTCTTGTTCTCGTCCTTGCCCACCCCTCCGGGGGGGCTGGGAAAAGTTCGGAGGGGTGTTCCTGGCCCGAGTACCTACCCGGCCTCGTCAGAGGGTTTCGCCGACCCAGTGCCGCGTCTGCTCGGTGCTCTTCGACCAACACAAGGAGAAGGCTGAGAAGTAGTCCACCTTCTTCGCCAGCTCGTGTCTAGTGAACTGCTCCGCCGGTCAGAATCGCGGGCCCGCTGCCGACGAGAGCTCCGATACGGATGCCGACCCCGGTGCCGAGGTGCCCGCGAGTGCAGGTGGTGCGGTGTAGCATTCCGATCGTGACGCGTTAGACTGCGCTAACACGCCGTCCCCTCCACGACCGAGGCCCATCCGTGGCGCGAGAGCGAACGCCCTCCGTGGGAGATCTTCATCCCTTCTTCCGCATCGCGCGTGTGGACGCACGAAAGCTACTTCGGCGTCTCGATCCGCGATTCGAACCACGGGTTTACTTCGCAACATTTCAAATTCAGGCTGGTACCGCCTACTTCGGGTTCGCGGAACCTGATTGCCCGTTTCCCACAGACGTGCTCGCGGGAGTCACCGCGAGGGCCGGGGCACTTATCCAAGAGGATCCCGAGAGCGAATCTTACCAAACGAACGCCGACCTCCAGAGACAAAAAGAACGGAACATCAGGAACCGCGCGTGGCGGCAGGCACTCACCGAAGCGATTCTTCCGCACCCGGCGAACACCGGATTCGCGACCTACTGCGGCTGGCCAACAGACTACCAAGACGGCCTGTTGATGCCGCTCCTACAGGTTCAGTGCTCCGTGCACGACGACTATTACCACCTGGCCCGCGAATGGTACTTCGACAACCCTCACCCTCCCCGGCACCGCTACCGACTGGACCGCTCGCTCATCGAGGCCGCGATCAGCGAGTTCTTCTTTGAGACCGGAGCGGCACTTCGTCGGCCGAATCCGGGAGCGGGCGTCACGAACATTTCGGAGATCGAGCAGACGCTTTTGGCTGCCAGCCGAGCCCTGATGCTCCCGGCTGCGGTCGCTGGGGGTGAGCAGTTCGGCCGCCGCGGCGCGTTCGACGCCTGCAACACGATCTCGACGCTCAAGTACGAGGGTAAAGAAGGCGTTGGGCGGATGCTCTTTGCGAGGCGGGGGCATCCGGACGTCGAGACCGTGGTGACCCTCGGCTCACCAGTCCACCTGCAATCGTTCGGCGCGATTCGCAAGCTGCTTCAGATGGCGTCGAAGGATCTCGCGCTGCTTTGCGATGCCGAATCTGTCTATGGCCTTGGGCGCGTCCTGCCGAGTTACAACCTTGCGAGCGAGAGCGTCTTTACCGTTCAGTTCACCCGTCAGTTCGTCTGGGATCTGCTCCACGGGCCAAACCACCTGATGCACGTGAAGTACGGGCAGGCGAGCATCCGGCCGCCGCGATTTCCGGAAGAGAAGTTCCGGCGGGATGTGCCGCGAGTGTTTCCCGGTATCCAGCCGCCCGCGATCGATCGCCTCTGCGCCCTGGCGAACTCTGCCGCGTCTCAGCGGCACGGGTGCATGCTCGTGATCTCGCCGGAAGCGCAAGGAGAGGCTACTCGCCTTCGAACGCAAGCCACGGCGGTGACACCCTTCGAGCTGAACGACGCCGTCATGGGCTCGGTGACAACCATCGACGGCTCGGTTCTCGTCGATACGAACGGCACCTGCCACGCCATCGGTGTGATCCTCGACGGCTTGGCGTCTGAAGGCTGCACGCCGGAGCGCGGCGCGAGGTACAACTCCGCGGTGCGTTACCACGCCGGGCACCCGAACACGATGGTGGTGGTGAAGTCCGAGGACGGCATGGTGAGCGTGTTCCCGGATCTCTTGCCGCAGATCCTCCGGTCAGAAGTGCAGTCAAGAATCGATGCGCTTGCCTCGGAGTTGGGGGAAGCGACGCCTAACCCCGAGAACCTTCGGGACGGCCTCAGCCGGCTGCGGGAAGTGCGGTTCTATTTCCTCCCAGGCGATTGCGCGACTGTTAACGGTATGCTCCCGAGGGTCGAAGAGGTGTATCAGGCGAATGACTGGTTCGTTGGACTCGAAGAGCAGTTCGTGGTGGATCCGCGAATGAACCCGACGTACTACTTCCCAGAAACCCCCGGTCAGCAGCCAATCATCTGACATTACGTTCACGTCCCGTCTGACCTTGCGGGGGCGCGCAGGCGCTGAGAAGCTAAAACCTCCTCAAGAGGTTACGTCGTGAGCACAGCGCCTTCGCTCCCGCCGAACGCCATCCGCATCGCCGCTGGCGAGACCATGTCGGAAAAGGAGCATCACGACCTGCTGGAGATGCAGAAGGTCGTGTACGGCTACACCGTGCCGATCCGCGTCGACTGCTTCGACAAGGTCTTCGCCGTGGGTACCGGGGTCGTGATCGAGATTGGGCACCGAACCTTCATCGCTTCTGCCGGTCACGTGCTCAGCAAGAATCCCCGAGTGATGTTCGGGGAAAACCCGGCGTTCGACTTGGACGCTCCAGCCACGAAGTTCTTGAACCGGGATTATCGCGACCCGCCCGACGACGACTTCTCCGAGATTCCGATGACGCGAAAGCTGGACATCGGGTTTCTGGAAGTTCCCAACAACAGCCACCACACGGCGTGTTACTTCAAATCCCTGACCGACATTGAGCCGCCGCCGAACACCCTTGCCATGATCGTCGGCCATCCGATCGACGCGCCGGGGTCGTTGGCAGACCCGAGGTGGAACACGGGGCGTTATTTCGAGATCGTCCGCACGGCGCACTCTGGTGCAATGAAGGAGGTTCGCGACGAGAAATACGTATTCGATTACTCCAAGGATGTGCTGAATCTGGACGCCACGACCGGCTACATGGCAGGAGCCAAAGGCTTTCGGTCTCCGAAGGGGTTCAGTGGTGGCGGACTTTGGGGTCAGCGAGATCTGGGCGCTATCGAAGGGCTCATTTATGCCGGAAGTCGCTACCGGCTTTTCGGTCTGGACTATGCCTGGTCGTCGACGAGGCGCGAGGCCTTCTGCGTGCCAATTCGGTACTGGGTGAAGTTGGTGTACGACAACTATCCGGACCTGCGGGCGATCATCAAGGAACAGTTCCCGAAGATTGAGTGAGTCCAGGTGGACTGAACCGGGAGCGACCTGGCGCTGTCGCTTCTCGGTACCCCTCCCGCAGTTTTCAGCCGTGGTGCAGCATGGACCTGAAGTGGCTCACGCCGATGGACGAAGACGAGTTCAACGTCTTCTGGCGAACGATCATGCCGGTCAACGAGATGGCCGACTCTCTTCGCAGCTTCATGAAGCTGACCGAGCGGAGCTTGCGGGACGCATTGGACGAGCACGTGAACGCCCCGAAGATCCCGTACGAGGAGGGGGACCAGGAGTACATCCACTACTACGAGGAGATGGAACAAGAGGCGAAGATCGAGCTGGCCTGCACCTTTCCCGCGTTGGCGTGGTCGTCGATCTTCTTGACCATCTACACACTTCTCGAACACGAGTTGGTGTCGATCGCGAAGCACATGGGCAAGGTCAAGGGCATCGCTGCGCACCCGGAGAAGAACAAGAAGAGCAAAAAGGGCATCTTCGCCATCAGAGAGTTCCTGGTGGACAATTTCCAGATGGACCCCGAGATCGACAAGCGGTGGCCGGAGCTAGAGGCGTTGAACAAGATCAGAAACTGCCTCGCGCACGACCGAGGGATACTCGGGGAGCCGGTCACGATTCCATTCCTGCCGCCGAAGAACTACGAGCGGGATTGCGATATTCGCGAGTACGCGGAGAAGAACCCAAAGTTGGTGCACGTCGGCTCCGACCGACAAATCCGGGTTGGCAGTGAGTTCTGCACGCAGGCGCTGGCGACGGTCGAGAGCTTTCTGAATCGCGTGATTGACGAAGCCCGCATGTGGCTCGGCAGGTGGAACGAGTTGCAGGGGATCAAGTCGGAGCGAAAGAATCGGGTTCACTACTTGATGCCGTGGGTGCCGTTCGCGGCGGATTATCGGTGAGTTGCTGGGCAACGTCGTGGGAGAGCACAAGGACGTTCAACTGGTAGCCGTCGGTGAAGGTGGCCGACGGCTACCCTTTCGGATGTCCGAGGTTAGTGCCCACGGGCGAACAGTCGCTGAAGAACGTACTGGTCGCCGGCGCTCCGAGACATCTGAATGAGGGTGTACTCGGCAATCACCGAGTCCAGGGACCGCAGTAGCCAGTGGTCCGGGTCGAGACCCATCCACTCCGTCCGTTCGAGGATGAACTCGGCGACCGTATCCCGGGCTTGCTGGAGTGACCCCTCGCGGATGTATTCCTGCACGATCCACCAGCACAGCACCACGTAACTCCGCATGTCCGAACACCCCCACGCCAGGCGCGGGAGCACGGTGAACCTGATCACCTTCTGGTCGTACGCCGGCACGAGGCCGGGATAGAAGAAGTGGGCCGTCTTCGACCCCAGGACGCCACTGTACCGGCCCTTCACCAGGGAGCCGAAGTCGAAGCAGCGGTCACGAACCGCACCGGCGAGGGCGAGGATCTCTTCCGCGGGAACGTCCGAGAGGAAGAGTCGGAAACCGGGCGCGTCCTGAATACCGAGGATGAACGGTGCCAGGTGCTGCCGGAGCGTGCCCCTGGGATCCTCGACCTCGGTCGCATCGTGGTTGCGGTAGGCCGTCCAGCGGTTGAGCACGTGTTCGACGCTGTTCTGCACCGCTGTGGCTTTGACGCACTGTTCGTCTGGTACGCCCTCCGTCTCCGGGGCGTGGACGATCATGCGGCCCACCTGCTCGGCGTGGCACCACTCCGGCTCTTCCAAATAGTCCAAGAGGTAATCGAGAAGGCTCATCGGCAGCGGTGCGGTAAACCGGAACATGGGGAACTCCGAAAGGAAACAGCCCGCTGGTCCTTTCGCAGGACCAGCGGGCCGTGGGAGCTCGCCGGTTGAAGGTGATCCCCCGAGCGGGCACGGGGGAGCCTACCGCATTGCCGGTAGTATACGCCAGCGGTCAAGTCCGGTGAGAGGTGAGCAACGCGCCGTCAATGGGTATACTGGAAGTCAATCTCAGTTCGGTAGGGCGGGCCTAACGTTCGCAACCGGCACGCGCTCTTCGGGGCCGCCCGGTTCGAGGAGCAATTGCGTGGGTGGGCGTACCGACAGCGACGCTGAGCCGCGTCTGTTCTTTACTTCTCCTTGGGACCCGGTGGTCGTGCGCCGCGGAGACGCGCTCGGACTGCGGGGAATCGCGGACCAGTTCGCCGACGCCGTCGCGCCCCATCTGAGTAACCGGGTGAGGGACGGGCGCTGGGTGACGATCCTGGCGTGGTGCCTCGCGCGCTCCCAAGAGGTCTTCCACGCCAGCGGAGGGCGCGGCGTTGCGAGCCGCAATCAACAACTCGAACGCTACGCGTGGTTGCGGCCGCTCGAACTGATGTGGGTGGCGCGCACGATCGCGCTCGCCGACAACTGGCGCGACCGCTCCCTCCCCGGGCAGAGGAGCGTGCGCTACTGGTACCGGGCGTACGCGGACGACGGTCAGCCCGGCGAGCGGTTCGGGATGTCCGCGGACCAGTTCCGCGCCTACCGGCAAACCGGCGTGTACGGCGGGTACCGCGTCGCGTTCCGCAAATGGCCGAACATGACGGTTTCGGGCGACGGGTGGACGCCGGGAACGGCCGTGAACGAACTGGCGCGGTGGCTCGACGGGCGTCTCGGCGAGGCGAACTTGCCGTGGCCGCTGCACGTCGGCGACGGCGAAGACGATAGCGTGTCCACGCGCAGCGCCAAGCTCGCCCGCGGTGAGGAACACCGGTGGTGGTTGCGGAAGTGGACGGCGTTCGACGAGGGCGGCCGTTCGGCCGACGCGGACACGCTGCCGCGCCGGAAGGGGGACGCGCGCGTGCTCGCGGAGGTCGATCTCCTCAAACCGCTCGTGTTCGGCGACGACCCGTTCGGGAAGCGGCGGAGTGCGGTGGCTCGCGAGGTGGCGGCCGCCCACGCGACGGATCACCTCGAGATCTGCAAACACCTCGGCCGCGTGTTCTCGAGCGATCCGATCGTCTCCCTGTTGCCGCGGTTCTCCCGGCTCGCGGACGCCGGGATGGCGGCCATGGACCTCGTCTCGGGGGCTCTGCGGGGGAACAGTCACGTGACGCTCGCCGATGTGACGGCACTGCCGACCGCGGACAAGGTGTGCGAGGAACTTGACGCCGCGGCCCGCGCGTGGCAGACGAGCGCCGGAATGTCGATCCGGCACATCGAGACCGCGCACCGCTTCGCCGGGGCGATCCCGGGCGCGCGACCGACCGAGTGCCTGCGCGCGCTCCTTCAGCACCACGAGGTGTACGGCGGCGGGCTGCGCTGGTTCGTGCTCCGCGACAACCGGATCGAGCCGCGGACGCCGCCGTACGGCGGCGGCTCGCGCTACCGGTTCCGCCTGTGGTCTCTGTGCCGCCTCGGCACGCAGTGCGGCGTCCTCCCCGCCACGCCGCACGCGTTACGCGACGAGGATGAGTTCGAGGACTTCGAGCCGCCGGAGTTCGCCGATGAGTGACACCGGGTTCGGCTGGGCGCCGCTGCTCGACTCGGCCGCCCCCGAGGGGTGCTGGTTGAAAGCCGCCCTGTTCACCACGTACGACCGCGCGGACGGGCGCGTGCTCGCCGAGCACCTCTTGCCGCAACTGCTGAAACTGGGCCGCGAACCCGACGGCGAGGGCGCCGAACGTCAGTACTTTCTGCTCGAACTCGACCGACGCCTCAAGCAGCTCCACGACAAACTCGTCGTGGTGTCCTCGACGGCCCGCGAGGAGCCCGCCGACCCTGACGGGACCGCGGGCGACGCGTACGGCTGGATCTGGCGGTCGATCCGGCCGCTGACCGTCGGGAGCCGGCGGAGGGCCGTGCAGCACGCGAAGCTCTGGATGCTCCACTGGGGGGCCGAGGAACCGGACGGGGCCGAACGCCTCGAGCTCGTGATCTCCTCGGCGAACCTGACCCGGCCCGCCTTCCGGGGGCAGTTGCAGGCGGCGTGGCGGGTGTGCCTCGAACTCCACGACCGGCCGTCGGATGCGCGGCGCGCGGCGTGGGGCGTCCTGCCCGCGTTCCTGCGCGAGTTGTCCGCTTCCGCCGGGGATCCGACGCACCTCGACCCCTTCGTCAAGTTACTCGCGCGTGCCGATTCCCCCGGAGGCGTTACATTCGTTGCCAGCGTGCCGGGGACGCACTCCCAACAAGTACTGCGGACGACCCCGTGGGGTGCGGCGGGCCTCCGGAACATCGTCCCCCCGGGCCGGGTGTCGGTCCGCGTTTCGGTTCTCAGCCCCTTCCTCGGGACGTGGGACGCTGCCGGCCTTCGGGGGTGGTGCGAGAAGCTGGAGTCCGCGCCCGATCATCTTGACCTCGTCTGGATCGACAAGAACCATCCGTGGGCCCGACCCGGTCGGTGGCTCGCCCCCAAGGAGACGCTCGAGGCCCTCGTCGGGGCGGGTGCGTCACTCCTCCGGCTCCGCTACGAGGCCGGCGCGTACGAAGGGACCGACCTCTTCCACGAGGAGCACCGGCCGACCGACGACCGCTGGAGTCACGCGAAGGTCTACGGCATTCGCAGGGGTTCCTCGCGCCGCGTACTGGTGACCTCGGCCAATTTCAGCGCCGCCGCCTGGGGGCGCGCCACGCGCGACGGGCTCGTCATTGAGAACTTCGAACTGGGCGTGTGCGCCGAGGGGGGCACGTGGCCCTTCGGGGACCTCGAAGAGTTCGAGGACGTGGCGACGACGGCGGCGTCTGTCACGGAATTGCCCGCACGCGGCTCGGTGCTGATCCAGTGGGCGCGTGCCGTCTGGGACGGCGATGAGGTCGCCGTTGAGTGCCGGTGCGCGGACGACCGGGACGTCGCCGGGACCGTCTGCGGCGGAGACGTGTGGGTGCCCGTGAGCGACTGGACGATCTCCGGCGGCCCGGGCCGCTCCGCCCGGGTTCCGTGGGCGGACGCGAAGACGCCACCCGCCTTCGTGCAATTGAGCTGTGACGAGGAGACGGTGTGCGTGCCGATTTTCGACACTCGGTCGGCGCCCGAGCGGGAAACCGCCACCCCGCCGGAAGTGGACGGGGACGTCGTGCAGGCGATGCGCGACGAGCTGCTCTTCGAGCAGTACGGCGGCCGGGTCGCCGATGACGATCCGCTCACGGCCCCCGAAAGCGAGGAGCCGACGGGCGCGGGGCCAGAACCGGGAGGGGACGCGGACCCGGACTCCGACGCGGAGTGTGAGGGTGGCGGACGTGCGGACAGTTACGCGGTCCCGGCGTTCACGCTGGCGCGGCGGCACCTCGCCGTG
This sequence comes from uncultured Alcaligenaceae bacterium, assembly GCA_964552815.1. Classification (GTDB taxonomy): domain Bacteria; phylum Planctomycetota; class Planctomycetia; order Gemmatales; family Gemmataceae; genus CAYUHJ01. The sequence continues at coordinate 51,901 of CAZKIQ010000011.1, forward strand.
ATCGACAACTGGTGGGCCCGGGTGACGGGCATCGCGAAGCGCGGCGGGCAGTTCGAGCGGGACATCCTGCGCCGGGACGGCGAGTTGCTGATCGAGGCCTTTCGGCGGCAGGCCGAACGGGACGCGCGGAAAGAATCGGCGCGGGCGCTGGGCGCCACCCTCGCCGTCGAGGAACTGACCGTTCGGCTCAGACACTTCCCGGAGGCGTGATGCTCGCGACCGAACCACTCGGCCTCTCGGCCAACCAGTGGCAGTTCCTCTCGAAACCCGACGCGTACGTCGAGGCGAGCACCCGTTCCGGCCGCGGGCTCGTTATCGAGAGTACGCGGCGGCAGTTCCTGACCGCGGCCGATATCCTCTCCCGCCTCAACGGGAGCAACGGAGCCGAACGCCGCCGCGGACTGCTGCTCGCCGACGACGTGGGGCTCGGCAAGACGACGGTGGCCGCACTGGTCGCTTGGGTCGTCTCGTCCGCCGGTGAGCGGCGCGGGGTCCGCATCCTCGCCCCCAACGACGTGATGGTGCGGCGCTGGGAGGAGGAACTTCTTTCCCACGTCGAGCCGCTCCAGAAGTGCGCGCAGCATCTCGATGTACGGGCCAATCTTGTGAAGGCCCGACGGCTCAAGCGCCTCTCCGCGGGGACCATCCAAGTCGTCAAACACTCCTACGCGTCGTCGGACTTCAATCTGGCCTGTGACCTGCTCGTCGTCGACGAGGCGCATCGCGCGAAGGGCGAGGGGACCGCGTTCAGCAGGGCGCTGAAGCGGCAGAAGAAGCACGCGCGGCGGGTGCTGATCCTCACGGCGACGCCGTTTAGCATCAAGCTCGAAGAGCTGATCCGCATGCTGACCCTGATCGGGGCCGAGTCGGCGGGCGGTCCGGTCCGAACGTTCAGTCGCGCCCTCGACGACCTGTACACGGGGAACACGACGCGGAAACAGGAAGACGTGGCCACGCGCCTCGCCACGAAGGCCCGAGCGGCGGTCGAGGCGCTCGCCGGGTTCGTGATCCGACACGGCATCGACGACCTGCCGGGTGAGCAGGCGTCGTTCGGCGGCCGGGCGGATTGGAGCGTCCCGGTTCCCGCGGCGAACCTAGAGGAAGTGGAACTCATGGTGCGGATGGACCGGGCGCTCCGCGTGGCGCGGAGCGCCGGGTCGGAGTCGCTGAGGGCGACGAACGATCCGCGGTTCCACGTCGGCTGGCGCCACTTCGATGAGGTGAGGGAGAAACTGAAGAGCCGAACTCCGCAACTGGCCGAACCGGCGCGGGCCGTCGTGGAGGGCCAGCTCGCCGCGATGAGGCCGCTCCGCGCCAAGGTCGGGGTCCACTCCAAGATGGCCGCCACCGGCGCGGTCGTCAAATCGGCGGTCGAGCGGGGGAGAAGGTGATCCTCTTCTGCCACCACCACGCGACGGCGCAGGAGCTGACCGCCCACCTCGCCTCGGTGTTGCCGAAGGTCACGCCGACGAGTCGGCCGGGAGTACGCGACTGGCGAAAGGCCTGGGAGCGGATCCTCGCACCTGCCGAGAGTACGGACGAGGACACACTCCGCGACACGTTCATCGACTGGCTCTGTGGCGACCTGATCCGGGCGCAGACGGGGAACTGGTTCGGTGCCGCAGACCTCGCGGGTGACGGGCTGGTCGCCGCGCTGGAGGCGACGCCCGCGCGCCACCCCTTGAACGCGGAGACCATCGCCGCCGCCGCGCAGCGCCTCTACCGCACCCTGCTCGGTTCCAAGTCGAGCCGGGCGATCTTGCAGGCGGCGCTCGACCGGCCGGAGGTTCTGCCGGGGGGAGAGGGCGGTTCGCTCGTCCTGGGCGTTTGCGACCCGAGTGGGGCCGAGACCGAGGAGTCGCTGTTCATCCACAACCAGCAGCCCGACACCGTGATCTCGGTGTTCAACAGCCCGTTCGGCCCGGACGTGCTGGTCGTCACCGACAAGCTCTCGGAGGGCATCGACCTGCACCGCTACTGCCGGTGCCTGATCCACTACGAACTCGACCCCAGCCCGATCCGGACCGTCCAGCGGAACGGTCGCTTGCGCCGGGTCAACAGCTGGGCCGCCATCATTGGAGAGCCGATCCTGTACGCCTACCCGGCCTTCCGCGGCACCCGGGATCACCGGCTCGTGCAGATCATGAAGAAGCGCGTGGACAGTTTCTCCCTCCTCCTGGGCGGGGTGCAGGACTTTGAGGTCGATGACGTCGGGGAGGCGGACGAGAAGTGGCGAAACGAGGTGGTCGCAACTGCCAAGGCGCGCTTGACCGAGGCGGGCGGCCTGCTCCGTGCAAAAGAACCGAAAGCACTGTAGGCTGACCCCAGCGGATTCTCGGAGTATCTCACGCTCATACTCAGCCCTCCGCAACGTGCCGGCTCGAGAGCAGTGGTCGGCGAGATGCCACGGGCCGATTTCAAGCCGTCGAACTGGTGGGAGTGGAGTTCGCTCAATGGGCAACAAATCACCCAAGTCGCCGCCTGCGAAGGCCTTCTCACGAACTGACCTTCTCAAGCACTGGCTCTCGGCTTCACCGGCCACCGTCTCGCCGAAGTTCTCGACGACCGTTTTGGTTGAGGTGGCTGCGTCTCGGCCGGCGGCAACCAAGCCCCTGAGCGAAACCATCTTCGTACATCACAGCGACCCCGCTACTGCACGCAAGAAGCTCACCCGACTGGGGTATTCTCGAGTTGCGGACGCGCTCGACCGAAGGCCGAAGGCGCAAAAGACGCGGCTCGCCAACTTCGGTGAGGTCGTCGCGTCCGAGTTCCTGCGGCAGTTACGTGGCTATCAAATCCCTGTTTACCGGCTGAGATACAACTCGAACGACGAGTCCTCTCCGAAAGGGGACGACGTTCTCGCGTTCGAGTTCGCGGACAAAGTGGCTGGCGCAAAGGACACCGTCATCGTTGCCGAAGTGAAGGTCCGAAGCGAGTTCAAGTCGGAGGCGGTGGAGGAAGCCCACGACGCCCTTCGAAAGGGACATCGGCCACGCCCGAAATCCTTCGCATTCGTGGTGGACATCCTTTACGGCGAAAAGCGGGACGCGGAGGCCGAGAAGGTTCTCGACCTGCTCAACAAGTTTGGAAAGCGAAGCCTGGTGAAGCGATCGTGCCTCTTCCTCGTTACGGCCAAGAAACCGGTTGACCCCTTCGGTTGCATCACGGGTAAGAGGCAGATCTCCAACCTGGAGGCCGTGCAATTCACGGTTCCCGACCTCGGCACGTTTGTGAATGAGCTCTTCGACGCGGAGATCGACGTCAATGCGCTCTGACCTGGTTGCGGCATTTACGACCCGCGCCCAAGACCTGCTCCAAGCCGGCAGGTTTCAGAACTTTGCCGCGCAGTCGCACAGTCGCGCCGTGCTCCGCTACCTCGGCACGCCACCAGACGAATGGCCTGCGTACACCGGTACCCTCGACGAAGACCTCGCTTACACCGCTCAATATCTGCTCTACCTCGGTATGAGGATGAAGGAGCAGCCGGAAACCGAGTCGTCTGCCGACGCCAACCTGACCCTCGGCGCGGAGCTTCTCGAGCACGTTTACGGGCGCGCCGACGATGAAGATCCCGAGCGAATAACGCAACTGTTCACCGCGGCGTTGGCGTATTACATGTCGGGCCATTTTGCGCGGGCCTTTGTTCTCGTCAGAGATCTCGAGGCAACGAGCGGCCTCCCGCGGTTTGTAACGCCACTTCGCCACCTGCTTCTGAAGGAGTTTTCCCGCCTGCGCGCGGAGGTGATTCAACGGCTGGTTCAGCTCGACTATGCGGACGACGAGATCGCAAGACTGGTCGACGAGGGCGAACTGAGCGAGGACGAAGCCTACTGCCTCGTCTTCGAGGCGACACTCTACCGCGCGGTGTCCTTCTTTCTCGAGTACACCAAGAGCGGGGCCACGGCGCTCATCGACACGGCGGCCGCTTTGCTCGACGACGCAGTCGCACTTGCTACGGACCTGCGATTTGCCGACTGGTGGTGGTACTTTTCGTGCGTTCGCTCGATGATCACCTCCTACCGGCGGCACAGCTTTTGGGAGAACTTGGCACCGCTGCTGGCCGAAACCCAGAGCGAGCCGCTCGCGCGGCGCTACATCCAAGCCAACTTGCGCCTTCCGACGCCCGTTATCGAACTCTGGCCTTCTCAGGTCACGGCCGTGCCCTCTCTGTTCGGGGAATCGGCGCGAAAGCGCCTGTGTCTGCGGATGCCGACAAGCGCCGGCAAGACAAAGGTGGCTGAGCTCGCGATCCTCTGGTTCCTCGCAAAGTACCAGGGGGATTCTGAGGCAAAGTGCGTGTACGTCGCGCCGTTCCGGTCGCTCGCCGTGGAAGTCGAGCACACACTGAAGCGGGTCTTTTTCCCCCTCGGAGCAAGAGTCTCGGAGCTCTACGGCGGCTTCGAGCTCACGGCGGCGGACAAGGTGCTGATCGAGAAGACGCAGATTTTGGTTGCGACTCCGGAGAAGCTCGACGCGCTGTTCCGGTTCAGCCCGGAACTGGCCGGGGCGATCAAACTCATCATTCTCGATGAAGGCCACATCATCTCGCCGAACAATTACAAGTCGCTCCGCAGGTCGCGTGGCTTGAAGTACGAAGTGTTTTTGCACCGCTTGGTCACGCGGTTCGAGTCGACCGACACCCGGATTCTGTTTCTCTCCGCCGTGATGCCGAACGCGGAGCAGTTCGCCGAGTGGATCACCGGCGACAAAACTGGACTTGTAACGAGCGAGTGGCGTCCGTCGCGGCTCATGCTCGGCGAAGCGGTGTGGGACGGCAAACGCGTTTCACTCCGGTACACGCACGCGAATCAAAAGCCGCTCGAGGTGGAGTCGTTCGTCCGAAGTTTCGTCACGCAGCGCGAAGCGGGCAAACTCCTCGGAAAGCGGAAAAAGCCGTTCCCGAAAGACGACAGCGAGGCGCTCGCTCAGACGGCGCTGGAGTTCGCCGCACGGGGGCTCACGATGGTGTTCGTCGCGCGGAAAGCGTCGGCAGAGCCACTCGGCCGAACCATCCGAGAGGCGATCGAGAACCGACGCCGTTTCGCAAAAGCGGCGGGCGCCACCTATGAACTGCCGGTCGACGTAAAGTACACCGAGGACGTGAACCGGTGCGCACGCCTCATCCGCGAGAACATGGGCGAAGACTGTGACCTCGCCTCGTTTCTTCAGGCCGGCTTTGTCGTTCACCACGGGAGCCTCCCCCAGGCGGTGCGGCTTGAACTTGAGCGGCTCGTCCGCACGGGGGCGGTGAGGCTTGTCGTCGCGACGACGACGCTGGCTCAAGGGGTCAACTTCCCCATCCACACCGTCCTCGTCCACAGCCTGGACCACGGCCAAGACGATCCCGTCTCCCCGATGGACTTTTGGAATGTGTGCGGGCGTGCCGGCCGGGGGATGCGTGAGAACGAAGGGCAGGTGCTGTTCTTCGTGAACGAGGCCTTCGATGAATGGAAAGCGGGTCGCAAGTGGGCGGCAAAACTCCACGCGGGGACGCAGCGCCGCCGCTTTCAGCAGTGGTGCGACGAGCAACGTAAGAAACGCTCGGAGTACATCACACAGTACGGCAGCTACACCGTCACCTCCGCGCTCCGTGATCTCGTGCGGAAGATCACCGATCTTTGGCGGGCCAAGCACTCCACCGTCAACGTTCCCGAGCTTTGTGAGGCTCTCGCGAATCATACGCTGAGCCTGTTTGCCCCGAGCGAGGAAATCGACCTCGAGAGCCTGCTGAGTTCGCTCGACGGGCTTCTCATCGCGCTCACCGAAGAGCGTGACGATGAGGTCATTACGGCCGACACGTTCCAGGAGATTCTGCAGCGGTCGCTGCTTCACTTACAGCTCACAAAGGAAGATTCAAAAAGGCTGGTCAACGAGATGTTCGCGGCAAGAGTCCGTTACATTCGAAAGCGCCACGCCGCCTCCGCAACGCGAAAGCAGTTTTTTCGGCTCGGACTACCGCTCAGGGACTGCGAGAAGATCGACTCGCAGCGAGACGCCCTCCTCACGCTGTACCTGAAGGCGGCGCGGTACTTGAAGTGGACCGCAGAGGAGCGGAGCCAGCATCTGACTGAAGTCGCGACGTTCCTCTTTCAGTTGACGGAGATTGCACCTTCCCATGCCGTCCCTGCGTCGTGGGAGCGCATCATGCTCCTCTGGCTATCGGGCCACACTCCGACAGAAATCGCCGGTGATTCCGAAGTTGAAGCCGAAGGGCTCTCCGCGCAGGCTGTGAGCCGGTGGCTCGACGAGACGTGCGGGTACCGGTTGCCCTGGGGTTATAACGTCCTCGCGCTCTACCTGAAGGACGCCGCAGATGCCGCCGGCGAGGAATGGCCGGACGTCTGCGACTTCTACTCTGCTTTCGCCAAATACGGCGTGCATGAGCCCGTTGCGTGCTGGCTCCTCACATTCGGCGTCCCGTCTCGGAAGGTAGCCATGCGCGCGGCCAAACTCATCGGTGGCGCTGCGGGCGACCCGGACGCACTTCTGAAGTGGCTGCAACGTAAGGGGCTCGATGAACTTGAGCAGCGTGGAATGGACGATGACGGACTGACCATGATTCGCGAGGCTGTGCTCGGTCTCAGTGGCCCTGCCGGAGGTGTTTCCAGGCGCGGACAGCCGATCAACAAGTCTTACAGGGTGCCAGAATCGAAGTGCCCCCAGCTCGTGGTCGGTGACCGGCTGCTCTTGCAGCGCGTCTCGAAAGAGATGGCTGACGGGTACCGAATCTACACTGTCCGGGGCGAGAAGATTGCCCGCTTCAAACTCGCCGACGACGAAGCACGGTTCTGGGAACTTTTGTCGGCACCTGAACTGCTCGACGTCGTCGTCGAGCACGTGTCGAAGGTCGAGCCGGACATCAAGTTCCGGGTTAACGTTGCCCCCGTGTGAGCAGCGCGTTGGGAGTGCTGACCCACTCTGCGGCGATGCGTCCTTCGGCCGATCGCAACGTGGTCTCGGTTCTGCTCGTGCCAGGTGTCGCCCGCGGTGGTTGCCGTCTCACTGATCTCGTTCATGGCCACGCTGCCTCGTGTGGTTTCGGGTCAGGGTGCACGCTCCTCACTCTCTACCCCGCTCGATGTTGCTGGGCGGAGCGCGGATGCCGAGCGGGAGCCGGCGCAGGCGGGACCACGGTGAGATGGGGTTCGGAAGAAAAGGCTGCCAGCGGTGTATCGGCCCGGTGTCCGAGCCGACCAACACGGTGGAAAGGCAGGCCGAGGATAGGACGCGCCACAACCGTCGCGGGCAACCTTCGAGAATGGGCGCGGGATGAGGCCGCGAACCCGAGCAAGCCGGTTGGTGCGTCAGGCTTGCGCGTGGGCGGGCTGCGGGCGCGACCGCCGACCGTTTGCCCATCCTCGATTTCGCCCCCCGCATAAACGCAGGTAAGAGGTCGCAACTCCGATGTTGGCTCATCGCTGCGGGACGGCGGGATGGGGCTACTTCGCCCCGAGTTTGACGGCCTGTATCTCCGTTTCGATCAGGTAACTCGTTACGACCTTGGCTTGGGGGGCACCGGCGGAGCTTTCCTCCTGGATCGGCGTGACCTTTCGCAACTTGTACTCCGCGTCGAGCACCAGGACTGCGCCCTCGAATTGCGCGGCGTATCGGTCGGCCTCGTCCTTCGTCGCGGGGCAGTTGAACACCAGGTAATGCGTCGGCCACCCGACCTGCCGCTTCGCGTCACGCTGGGTCGCGAGGAGCGAGGGAACGGCGGTAACGACGAAGAGTTGCCGGGCGGGGTCGTACTTCGCGGCCGTGATGCACATTTCGCCCTTCATGATCGTGGCCGCGTCGTACCCCGGCCCGTACCCGACGTTCTCTGCCCTGAAGGTGCTCTTCGCTCCCGCCGTGTTGAAGTCCGACAGGGCCGTCTCGTCGGCGACGCACCTGTCGAGCGTCGCCCGCAGCGTCTTCGCGTCGTTGAATGTCACCGGACTTTTCACGGGCTCCGTCTTACTCGTCTTCGGGCGGGAATCAGACTTCGGATCGGTATGCGGCCGGGGCGGGCCGGGCTGCTTCCCTTCGCCTTTCTTCGAAAGAGGGGCGGGCGCGGTCACGTCCGGCTTCGCGTCGTCCTTCTTCTCCGCCTTCTGGTCCCGGTTGGCTCTGACAACGAGCCACATGCCGAGGGCCACGACCCAGATGAGGGCGACCCCGACCAACTTCAGGGTCGGCAGCAGTGGAGTCGGCTCGCGCCGCAGGCCGACGGGCCGGCTGTTGTCGAGTGTGGTGAACGGGTTGTCGGGGTCTCCGGGAAAGCGAGGTAAGCCCGGCCCGCTCCCGTCTTCGGCGAGCAAATCGGGAAAGCCGGCGGCGTGGTCGTCCCGGGTGGCAAATGGCTCACCGCCGACGGCCTCCAGGCGTTCGCGGAGCTCGTCGTTCCGGTACAGCGGGTGGTCGAGAATCGCCTCGAGAACGTCCAGTTCTTGATCCCTGGTCCGGTCACCGTCCGGGCGTAGTAGGGCCTCTTCGTAGAGCCACTCGTAGAAGCCGCAGCTCGCCAGGAAGGCGCGCATCGCCGCGGTGCCGCTCGTTCGGTTCGTGCCGAGCGGGGCCAGTTCCGCCGCGACGGCGACCCGCGGCTCGACGCCCCGTCGGACGTGGGCCACGCACAACCGGACGAATTGTTCGGCGTCCCGACGCCCCTCGTCGGTGTCGGCCAGGCCCCCGCCCATGATGTGGAACCGGGCGCGGACCCGTCCGTCGTCGAGGTTCCGGAGCATCTCGAGTCTGCTGACCATCCGGTTGGAACACTGCCGGCACGTCACCGGCAGCCCGACCTCGTGACCCGATACGGTCCGCGTCGCACCGCAGTGGGGGCGGAGGCAGACGTGGTCGAGGCGGAGGGAGGTGACCCGCCGCTGCCGGTAGGCCGGTGCCGGGGCTGCGGGTGCGATCGGGGTCGCTGCGGCGTGAGGGGCCGTGAACGGTTGACGGCAATTCGGACACATCACGGTCGTGCCGCGGTGTGCGGTGTGATGGGAGACGGCCCCGCGACAGTGGGGGCACTGGACGATGACGGTCACGAGGCACCTCTCGTTCTCGGCAAGCGCAGCCCGCGGGTTCGGGTCACCTCGCGGGTTCCGGACCGGCCGATTTCGGTAGTTCGGGAGAAGGGTAGCAAATTTTCGCCCATAGACGAAACTCGGTTCTGCTATGAACTGTTCCGGTCGGGCGGCTCCTCGCGTGAAGTGGGGAGCCTATGCCGACCCAGCGTTCCAAGAAGCGACCGGAGATCGTCCGGCAGTTCGCCGCGAAGTTGAAGGAGTTGCGGTCCACCCGGGGGATGACGCAGGCCGACCTGGCCCAGAAGGCCGACATCTCCGCGACCTACGTGTCCGAGCTGGAGAACGCGGACTCGACGCCGGGCATCGACCTGCTCGACCGGCTGGCCCGGGCCCTCGGGGTGGACGCGGCCGTGTTACTGCCGGCGAAGGGGGCCGACCCGCTCCCCGCGCTGAAGGAGCAGGCGAAGGAGCTGTTCGGGAAGCTCGTCGCCGCCGGGGACAAGGAGACGTTCCTCAGGCTGAACCCGCTCCTGGCCCTCCTGGTGGAGGAGCGGTCCCGGCGCGGGTGACGCCCGGGCGGTCCCGCGTCGTGCGGGCACACGGCGCCCGCAGCCCCAGCCGGCGGGCGACGCTGGTGACGGAGTCGACGGACCGGGCCAGCGCCCGCGCGACCCAGCGCCCGCCCCGGACCCCGTAGTGGCGCGAGACAAACTCGACCTCGGCCGGCGACCACACCCGCTCACGCACGCCGCGGTTCCTCATTACTGTTCTCCGTCGCTTGTGGGGCGGGGCCCGTCGAAAACTCACTTCCCCTCCCGCCGCGGATCGTGAGTTCCCTCTCCGCCCCTGCCGTTTTGCCCCGATGTCGCTCGGGTCCGCTCGCCCGTCGGCCGGGTCCGGGGTCCGCCGCGGGCCGGTTCAGAAGTACCCGAGGTGGAACGCGGGGCGGAGCCGCTCGGTCTTGGTGGCGAAGTACCGCTGGAGGTGGTTCAGCCGGCGCCCCGCGAGGCCGGCGACCACGAACAGTTGCTCCCAGAACACGTGCCGGACCCGCGATGCGTGCTCCGGCCGCACCAGCCGGAAGAACCCCTCGAACGTCGCGTTCTCGGTGCCGAGCCGGGTCAGGTTGCACAGGTACGCGGCCGTGGCCGGGCCGTCGAGCCGGGCCATGTACTCGGCGAACCGCAGGTTCCGGAACAACTGGTACGCGACCGGGTTCGCCGCCTCGACCTTCGCGTCGTCGAGCATCACCAGGGCCGGGTCGGAGTAGATCGAGACCAGCTCGTCGAGCGTGAGCGACTGGGCGTCCTTCCGCGGGCCGCGGGCGTACACCGGGTTCTCGCTGGTGAACTTCGCCTCGCAGAGCAGCAAGAACTTGCCCGGCACGTGGAGGGCGATATCGGGTTCCGTTGCGGGCCGCTTCGCCGGGAGGGATTTCTCGAACCGTTCCCGGGCGGCGATGAGCAGGTCCCACGGCTTCAGGTCGTCGGTCATCTCGATCCCCCACAGGAACAGCCGCGGCTGCGTCGCCACCTCGGTCCCGGTGAGCAGGCTCGCCACCAGGTGCAGCGCGCCGGCCTCCTGGAACGAGCGGAACACGTTGTACGTGACCGCGTCCTCGCCCCGCTCGTTACCGAACCGGCCCGACTCGAACTTGAACGGGTGCGTCATGATCCGCCCGGCCAGCAGCCCGGGCGAGACGATGATGTTGCGCCGCGGGTCGCGGTACGAGTACGTCCCGCTCGCGTGGCAGTGGACGCCGTGGTCGGGACAGGGCTCGCCGGCGAACCCGCGGCTCGGCGGGAGCAGCATGTGCCGGCAGCCGCGGACGAAGCAGCGGACCCGCTCGGGGGTCCGGCGGTCGATCACGACCCGCGGGTCCAGGTCGAACACGCCGTACGGGAGTGCGGAGAACAGCGGCGTCGGGGGGCTCGTGGGCGGCGGCGTGGCAGACGACTTCCTCATGCGGTGACCCTCGGCGGTGGGGAAACGGAACACGCCCGGGACGATCCGGGCGTGTGGGGCGGCCGAATTCTTCCCCGCGGATTTCCCTGGGGAAAAATGGGGCGGTGTGAGCAAGCGGGTTCCCGATCGCGTTTTTTGAATCTGTCGGGAGGGCGGATCGGGGGACCCGTGGGGCCGATCGGTCTCGTTGCCGCCCTCGTTCCGGCGGCACGCGGGTCCGGCCGACTTGGTCTTCTCCATACGGCGGGCCCTCGCCGCCGTTGTGGGCGGCGAGGGCTTCGCGGGCGGTCACCCGACCCCGAGGTCCTTCAGGGTGAGCCCCGGCCCCTTCGGCTTGCCCTTCCGCTTGCCGGACCCGTCCTCCGGGGCGTCGGGGGACGGGCTCTCGCCCCCGCCGCCCTCGGCCGGGAGGGTGTTGGCGAAGAAGCTCATCTCCTCGAGCGAGAACGGCTGGGCGGCCGCGGCGGGGCCGAAGCCGTGGGTCCAGTTGACGCACAGCTCCTTGTTGAGCACGAGGCTGAACTCCTCGGGCCGGCCCGGCGGGGCGTAGGTCTCGGACGGCCTCCGGCACCGCTGCACCAGCTCGGCGTACACCTCGGCGGCGGTGACCGTCCGGGCGCTGCCCCGCCGCTTCAGGCCGTCGTTGATCCGGGCCGCGTAGTACTGGAGCAGGGCCTCGTGGTCCACCGGCAGGACCCGCTTGCGGTCGTGGTGGTCGCCGCCCGAGACGTGGAAGAACCACTGGCCCTCGTAGTCGAGGACGTAGTTGCCGTGCTCGTCCCGGAGCGGGTTGCCCTGGGCGTCGGCCCGGGCGATCTGGCACCGGCGGTTGAGGGTGCGGCTGCGCATGCTCTTCGGCATCACTGAACTCCTGTCGTGTCAGCACGAGGGGGCGGCTGACTTCGCCCGTGAGAGTGCCGAACCGTCGAGCGCGTCGCCCGCGGTCGGCACCGTATTCACCCCCCCGAAGAAATTGCGACTGGAGGGGTGTGGCGGCGGGCTCGCGTCGGGCTCCGTCCGGTCACCCGCACTCGCCGCAGGATCCGCCCGCTTGCCACTGTGCGGGGTTGTCCCGCTGTGCCTCCAGGGTCAGGATGGTGCCCCAGAGCTGGGCCTCGGTGAGGGCCCACCCCTCCTCCGCGAACGCCCCGACCAGCTCGAACTTGAGCCGCTGGTAGACGAGCAGGGCCCGGTCGTCGTCCCTCAGCACGTCGGCCGCGAGGGCGAGGGCGAGCTGGGCCGGGCCGCTGCCCGCGTAGCCCCACTCGAACCCGGTGGGCGAGTGCGACCGCAGGTCGAGCCGCGGGTCGAGCGGCCGGGGCGGCTTGTCCGGTTCGATCACGGTGACGACGGCGTCGCCGCGCCCGATGCTGGCGCGGGTCGTGCGGAATCCGACGTAGCTCTTCATGGCGGCTCCTCTAACAAAATGATGTCGCGAACGTCTCGTCGGCGTAACCGCGGTACGGCCGGGTCCCGACGTGGGAACTCGGCACACGCTGCGTGAAATCGTGACGGTAAGGGGTGAGGCGAGGTGACGAACGTGGGCCGGACTTCTGGTGACCATCCTGCGGGTGTCGTGTCGGTTCGTTTCGACTTCTCCGGATCAGTCCTCGTTGGGCAGCAGCACGGTGATGACCGGTTCGCCCTCGTCTCCGGGGTGACACAGGGCCTTCAACTTCACCGGCCGGGGGCCGGTGTCGTCGTTACGAACGAAGACGGTGTAAAGGAGGACATCGCCCCCAGGTGAGCTCGCGATGGCGAACCGGAGCGTCCACAGGACGTCCCACAGCCGGCCCCGCTCGTCCTGTGCGGGCACGCCGTCGGGGACGCGGACGTGGCGCTCGAAAACGGCGCGGGTCACCGCCGTCGGGTATGTGATCCCCGCCCCCTTCGCGGTGGCGGCCACGTCCACCAGCCCGCCGTCGGCGACGGCCTGGGCACGGGTGTACCGGTGGATCAGTTCGGCGTCCTCGAACATGGCGGCTCCTGGTTGTCGGGTGGTTCGTCGGGCGTGATGTCGAACAGGGTGAGCTGTCGGGGTGGCCGCGGCAGGTCGAGGAACTCGCGCCCCTTCGCGGCGCGCCAGAACCGACCGGGGTCGATCCGGAAGCAGAGGCGGATGACCCGCGTCTGGTCGGGCGTCAGGCCCTTCAGGAAGTCCCTCTTCGTCGAGCGGCTGGCCCGGGTGACGAGCGGGCGGTACCCCCTGCCCAGGATCCGCTTGAGGGCCCGGCGCTGTTCGACCCGGCGGTTGTAGGGGCTCGCGGCCGTGTAGCAGTACAGGATGCGGTACGGGTGCACCGGGTCGTCGCGGGCGAGCGGCCGCACGCCGAGGAACCGCCCCCAGTTCTTGTGCCTGGCCGCCGCGTGCGCCTCCCCGGTGGTGGCGATGACCGTGACGTACTCCCACTCGTTGCGGCAGACGGGGCACCGGCGCAGCGCCTCCTCGGTCCACACGCGGCCGAGTTCGGGGTCGGCGAGGAACTCGCGGACGTCGAGGTTCGCGAGTGCCGCGTCGGCGAACACGCTGTTGGTCGAACCGGGGCCGTCGCGGCGGCGGTGAGGGAATTCGGTGTTCACGGCGCTCACCTCCCCCGCGGCGGGGTGAAGATCGCCGAGAGCCCGATGCCCGGCGACTCCCAGCCGTCCGAGACCGTTCCGATGTCGAGGCCCAGCGGGCTGAACGGGCCGACGATCACCCGCCGGCCGGAGGGCAGCACGTCGCGGCACCGCAGGCGGTCGAGCTCGAGCCGCTCGCCCGTGGCGAGGAAGTGCAGGACCAGGAACATGACCAGTTCCCGCGCGGCGGCGGGCGTGTCGGCGTCGGCGAGCTTTTTCTTTTGCTCCGCGAACGGGTGCCCCGGCTCAACGGGAGCGGGCCGAATCTGCCGCCACTTCCAGGAGTCGGTCTCCTTCGCGAACCTGGCCCTGTCGAGAAAATCCGTCGGGTAGAACAGCGGGCGATGCTTCTCGCGGAGCCGCTCGATGCTGATCCCACAGTCCCAGTACGTGGCGTACCCGACCAGGGACATCGGGGCGGGCGGCGGGTCGTACGGCCCCGGGAGCCCGAACAGCTTGTGAACCTCCTTCGGGCTCAAGGGCTTGTGCTTCGGCTCCTCTGTCTTCCTGATCTCACGTGACGTGGGCTTCTTCGATCTGACTTTCGCCATGGCTCGTCTCCTGTCCCGCCTTCGGCGGGAACGATGCGGTGTCGGGTGGTGAAGGAACGTGAAGCGGCAGGCGCGGAGGTGAGCGAACGGGGGCGATGTGCCGCCCCCGTCGCCCTGGAACCCTCGTTACTCGGCAAGCTCGAGCTCGCGGGCCCGGAGGGGTGGCGTCAGTCGGCCCGCCACCCGGCCCCGAGCAGTTCTTCCGCCGTGTCGTACACCTCGCGCGGGAGTGCGAGGAGCTGCCCGACGGTGCCGGGCAGCGTGAACAGGCACGTCCGAAAGACGGTGGCCGAGTACCCGGTCAGCCCGATCGCCCCGCGGGCGTCGAACAGCACGCCGAGCTCCGACCCCCCGGGCGTGCGCCGGACGAGGGGCAGGAACGGCCGCGCCGGCCACAGGGCCGGCGTGGTGACGAGGAGCAGGTGCCGGGCGTACTCCCCCGGCCGGAGCGTGGCGGTCGCCATCGTCGTCCTCCTCGGGTGGGTGTTCAGACCATCGCCGGGGTCGCGGCCAGCCCGGCCACCTTCGCCCGCAGCTCCTCCTGGGCGTCGGCCACCGCCCGGTCGAGTCGCGCCTTCTCCTCGGCCAGCAGCTCGGCGTACCCCTCGACCTTCAGCCGGGTGGCGCGGATCCGCTCGGCGGCGCGGCGCAGGGTGTCGTCGCGCGTGTCCGACCCGAACTGGGCGACCGCCTGGCGGTGCTCCTCGATCAGCGCGGCCAGCCCGCAGGCGACCGCCTCCTTCACGCTCCGGTCGCCGGCCGCGGTCCCGGCGGGCACCGGGAACCGCAGGAGCTGGCCGTTGAGCCGGCCGAGGAGCCCCTGCACCTTGTCCACGAACCCCGCGTGCGCCGCCGGGCAGAAGTACGCCCCGCCCTGGGGCCGGATCGGGAACAGGTCGGCGTGCCGGTCGAAGAGCTTCTGCACCACCCGCGTCAGGTCGGCGCCGGTGCGGACGGCGATGCACCGGTCGAGCTCCTCCTGGGCGAGGGTCGCCAGGCCGGGCAGCTCGCAGGTGACCGTGCCGGTCTTCTTGTCCAGGGCGAGCATGGTCTCGAGCTCGTACTCGTACCTGTCGCCGTCGCGGCTCTCGGCGGTGAACTGGAACTTCACGCACGACTCGTCCTCGGCCACCTGGCGGATGATGCGCCGGTCGCTGAGCTTCTTGCAGGCGCGGGTGAAGGCGTGCCTGGGGGCGAGCTCGCGGGCGACGGACTCGTCGAGCCCGGCGTCCGTCAGCGCGGCGATCAGGTCCGCGTGGCGGACGGTCGCGCCGCCGCACGTCCAGGTGATGACCTCGCCGACGAGCGGGGTGCCGGCGGCCAGGGGGAAGCGTTCGGTCAGGGTCGCGGTCACGGAAGAACCTCCGAAGGGGTGATGGAAACGGAGCGGCCCGGCGCGACGCCTCCGCCGTGGAGGGGTCGCGCCGGGCCGCGGGGTGAGTGGCGACGGACCTACAGGGAGAGCACCCGACCGACCGCGTCGCCGGCGGGGTCGAGCGTGCGGACGTGGTGGATCTCGTCGCTCACGTCCGCGAGGTCGCCGGCCGAAGCGGCCAGCACGAGGGAGACGACGCGGGCCCGGGCGGAGAGCTTCCACCGGGCGAAGGCGTCCTTCAGCGGCGCCGGGATGCGCGCCTGCGCGTCGGTCACGAACACGACGTCGGTGGTGCCCGCGGGTGCGCCGAGTTCGCGGCACATCCGGGGCAGCTCGCGGATGGGCAGGTCGAGGTCGGACCCGCGGCCGATGAACGCCGCGAGCCAGTCGCACAGGCCGCCCTCATTCCACCGCGAAGGCGGCAGCGCGAGGAGGCGCTCGCCCGAATCCCCGGAGTAGGCGACGAGGCCGCACCACCGCCGCTGGGAGCGGGCGACCCAGGCCAGTGCCAGGGCCAGCGCCTTGGCCGTGTGGGCCTTCGGCCCCTCCATGCTCCCCGACTCGTCCACGACGCAGACCACCGGTCCCTTGCCGACGGGCTCGGTCGCGTGGTGCTCCCGGCACAGGGCCTCGCGCTCGGCGACCCGGCGGAGGGTGTCGAGCTCGAGCTCCGGGACCGCGAGCCGGGCCAATTCGACGGGCAGCAGGCGGGCGACGTCGCCGCCGGGCTCGACCCCGACCACGTCGTCGAGGCCGTGACCGGCCTTGAGCCGCTGCTTCGACTGGGCCACCCGGCGGAACCGGCCGGCCAGCTCGCAGATCCGCCGGAGGGCCGGGTCGCCGCGGACCCGCCTGAACAGGGCCGCCACGGCCCGCGGGTCGTTCGCGCCGGGCGAGCCCGGTCCCATGCCCAGCGCGGCGGCCGTCTCGCGGAGTTCGCCCACCTCCTTGTCGGCCCCGGCGACCGCGCGACCCACGGCCCGCAGGGTCGCCATCTCGCGGCCAGTCGGGTCTCCGGCGTGCGCCCCGGCCTCCCTCGCGAGCCGCGCGAACTGCTCGGCGAGGTGGACGGCGGCGATGGCGGCCGCGGTGTCGTCGAGCCGGGTGGCGGTGTGCAGCGAGCGGTAGTCGGGAGTGTCGAGGAGCTGGCCCAAGAACTCGCGCCGCAGCGGGTCGGCACACGCGGCGCAGAGTCGCGGGTCGGGGTCGAAGGCGGCGGTGAAGAAGTCGGCGGCGGCGAACGCGTCGGTGCCGGCCTTCTGGAGCCGGTCGCTCTCGGCGACGAGGTCGCGGCCGCGGCGCAGCCCCCAGGCGTCCACCGCGAGGGCGGTGGGGCTGGCCTCTTCGGGCGGCTCTCGCTCCGGCGAGGACGGCGGCGCGGGGTCGTCCGGCGGGCGGGGCGGCCGCGCGCCGAGGTCGAGCAGCTTCAACAGTTCGTCGGGGTCCATCGGTCCTCCGTGGTGTGGAAAAGAGAAGCCGGCGACCACCTCACACGGATGATGGCCGCCGGCCGGTTCGGGGCGGGTCGCGGTCAGACGGCCTCGATCGAGGCGAGCTTGAGCTTGCGGAGCTGGTCCTTCAGGTGCGCCCGGGCCGACTCCAGCCGGCCGTTGCCGCGCAGCCCGGCGAGCTGCCGGTCGATCTCGGCCAGCTTGGCGGCCGCCTTCGCCGCGTCGGCCAGGTTTCGCACGTCGCAGCCGGCGATCACCTGCTCCGTCTCCAGCAGCAGTTGCGTAACCCGCATTCCGACCGGGTTGGCCACCCGGGCGATCACCTGGGCCGCCTTCTGCGGCTGCTCGGCCGGATCCTCCCACAGGGTGTGCTGGGCCACTTCCAGGTGCTCGGGCAGCACCTCGTCGGCCCCGCACAGGTACGCGAACGCCTGCACGACCCCGACCGTCTTGAACTGCCGCCGGTCGCCCGGCTGCACCCCCTCCTTCGCCAGCTCGCGGAGGACGGTCTCCAGCGCCTCCCTCGCGTCGCCGGACCACGGCAGCGCCGCGGCCGCGGCGCGGGCCGCCTCGACCTCGGCCGGGGCGATCGTGGCGGAGAGCCTCGGCCTGTGGTCGCGGGTCCAGAGGAGCTTCTGCCGCCCGGCCTGCGAGCGGATCGGCGAGACGGCCCGCCGCAGGGTGAACCGGTCGAACAGGGCCGACAGTTCCTTGCCGGTTTCCGGCGACGGCCACTCATTCGAGGCGCCGACGCAGAGCTTGAGGGGCACCCGGCGGGCGACCCCGTCGCCGGCGTCGTAGACGCGCTCGTTGAGGATCTTGAGGAGGGTGTTGAGGATCGCGCTCGACGCCTTGAAGCACTCGTCGACGAACGCGAAGTCGGCCTCGGGCAGCCGGCCGGCGGTGACGCGGACGTACCGGTCCTCCTTGAGGGCGGCGAGGCTGACCGGCCCGCACACCTCCTCGGGGGTGGTGAACTTGGTGAGCAGGATCGAGAACTTCGCGCCGCCCGTCCAGGCGAGCAGGGAGTCGAGCAGGAGCGACTTGCCGCACCCGGGCGGGCCGACGAGCAGGACGTGCTCGTGGGCGACGAGTGCGGTCAGGGTGAGATCCACCTCCTCATCGCGCTCGATCAGCGCGGCGGACAGCTCCTTGCGGGCCGCGGCGAACTTGTCGCGGACGGGGGCGGCGTCGGGACGGACCAGTTTCACGGGAGGGTTCCTCCAATATCGGGTGAAGGATTCGAGTTCGGGATGGAAGTGACCGGCGGGGGCCGGCTCAGCCGGCGGTGAACAGCAGCCACGACTCGAGGGCCTGCCGACGGACCTGGCTGACCCGGCTAGGACTGACCCCGTACTCGGCGGCGACCTCGGCGGTGCGGGCACCGGTCAGGAGGGCCAGCACGAGCCGCCGCGTGCCCGGCGGGAGGGCGGCGATCCAGCGCGGGAAGTCGAGGCGAAACGCCGCCTGCTCGGGGACGGGCGAGTCGGTGTTGGCGTGGAGTGCGGACTCGATCAGCGCCGGGATCGAGATGCCAGAGGGGATGGCGAGGACGGCGAACCCGTGGCGAGCGCGGGCCAGAGGAGAGAGGGCGTCCCGGGCGGGCTCACCCCCGGCGAGCCGGCGGTGGCAGCGGACGTGGGCGGCCGCGCGGGCGGCGAAGGTGCGGGCGAACCGCTCGGGTGTCTTGCCGCAACGCACGGCCCGGACGAACCACTGCCAAGCGACGGCGACCGACTCCGCCACGAGGTCGTCCCGGAGGTGCGGGCAGCGGACGCCGCGGAAGACGGACCGCGCCTGCCGCTCCACGCGGGGCAGGAGTGCTGTGAAGCGGTGATGGAGTTCGTGGTGAGGCCTTGGTTGAGTGAGCATGTTCGGTTCCCGCCGTGGGTGGATTGGGTACAGGCGACGAGCGCAGTTGCTCGACCGCCGGAGGCGAAAACCCGAAGGAGAAAATTTGGTGTAACTGACTAAAATATAGTTAAATATTATTATAACTATCATCCGACATGATGCCGAGACCTGATAAGCGGTTCAGAAGACTTCAGAGTGACGTGGTCCTTCAGGTCGTAACCGAAACCACCCCGAGGGCGACCACCTCCCAGGCCGTGTACTCGGTCTGCGGCGTGGCAATCCGTGCGGGAACAAGTCATACCGGGCGAAGCGCGGGGGACGGACTACGTTGTCGTCTCGCTCACGACCTCGGCGCGCCGCAGCAGTGTTGGGTGAACGGAGCCTTGTCCGTTTCGCTGAGTTCGGAGATGACGACGTGGCCGAGGATACGGGCATCCGGCCAGAGTTCGACGGTCAGGTTGAGGTTGTGAAGAAGGGAAACCGGAACCTGCACAATGGCGGTGCTGGTGATGCGAGATGTGAGAACGCAATCACGAGCCGGGCATTTCTTCCTCAGCGGTGAACTCGGTTTCGACCCGCGCCTGGAAGCCTTCCTGACCGAGGATGCGAAGTGACAGACGCCCACCGCGATCGGCGTACGGCGTCACTTCGTAACGACGGTTCGCCAGCTCGAATGCGTACGGGCGATACGATTCGCCGCCTCGTAGCCTTGCCTCGCATAAACCCTTCAATGCAAGAACTTCTACCGGTCCCCGGACGGTGGCGATAACGTTCGCGTTCGCCGGTGCGCTCTCGTCGATGAGCAGCCAGGTGTCCTCGGTCAGTTGTTTGAACTGCATGGCTACTCCGGACTCGCCACCCCAGCTCACCGATTTGCCGCGGTGCCGCCAAACAGGGCTCGAAGTTTGTTCTCGTCATTAACCACAAAACTCTGGCGGGCCTCCGCCGCCAAGTGCAGGTCGGCCGCCGCACGTCCGAAATCGAGCGGACCGAGACTCGCTGCGGGCGAGGCCAGATTCGCCGTTTCCTGTTCGGTGCCGTTGTACCAGATTAACTTTCGCGCGGTGATGGCGCCGCCGTCGCACACGCGGACGAGGAGCACCGCCTCGACCCCACGACCTCGGTCCCTTCGCAGCCGTTGCCGCGCGAGGGTCACCGCCTTGCCCGACTCACGGCTGCCGACTGCCGAGCCGTGACGCCATACACCCCCGCTGGTCGAGAAGCAGAAAATGTGCGCGCCGGGCACGGGCTCGCCGCTTCGGGTTCTGCGGACCCTGCTGGTCCGGCAATCTGTCAGCACCCATGCCACGAACGGCACGAGCACGGGCGGCAGGTCGGCAACCCCAATCTCTGCCTGCGCCAGCGCGGTTTCGAACTGCCTCTGGCGGGTTGCGAGGAACTGATCGGGATTCGCCTGCCAGTTGGCGGGCAGCGGGAAGTGATCGTGCTCGAGAGAGAAGCCGAGCGATGCCCCCCACTGATCCCGCCCGCGGGCGAAGACGTCGGCCATCGGTTGCGGCAGGACGCGGCGGAGCAGTTCGTCGCCGCCGCGGGTACGGATAACTTTGTGCGGCGACTCGAAGCCGGCCCGGAGCCAGTAGAGCTTCCCGCGTTCGGGGCGGACGAGAACGAATTCGCGGGTGTTAATATCCACCCGGCGTGAGAAGCAGGCAGAAGAGGTGTCCGGTTGGACCGCCATCTCTGACCACTCGGTTTTCGTGATCTGGTTCCAGCAGTTGTTTCGTAAGTGCCTGAGTCGCCTTGTTCTTTCCGTGGAGTGGCGCGCGGTGGTAGCATCGGCAACCGTGAGGCGGATCAGCTCGGCTGCGTCTGGTTCATCCGCCTCGTCGAGGCAGTCGGCCAGCACGAGGAGCGGTAGCGTGTCTGCCTTTTCCCAGGCTGCCTGAAGTAGTCCATGTGCGTTTGACATGGCAGCTCAGCACCAGTACAGAACGATTCGGGTTTCGAGGGGCAGTGCCAGCAGGAACGCGAGGACGGCACGATTCCAGTGATCGACCTCCCCCGGGACCCGTAGCAGCCGCAGATCACGTCCGGTCGTGAATGTCAGCCCCTTCCCGTAGCGGTCCGTGGTCACGTACTTGATCCCATCATCCTCTTGGATGCCTACCGCGAGGCCGGGCGGCATGTCGTGCACCAGCAACGGGCGGCTGTCGGGCATCAACTGAGCAAACAGCTCGGCGTCCCGGTCGAACCGCAACGCAGCGGTCGGCAGTAGCTCCCCACGCAACTCGCGGAAGTGGCTGGCCAGCACCTGCAGGTCCATTCCCATGTCTTGCCTCGTCCGCGGTGCCCCTGTTGCTGGCTCGGTAGCCATCGCGGTGAGCTTACCAGAATGACGTACTGCCGCGCCACCTCAGCCGCCGCACCCGAGGAAAACTGCCGCTTACCAACCTGGTCGGGTGCGAGAGGATCGTTTACGGTAACAGACGCCGCACCGACCTCGTCCGGGCAGCCTGATCCGGACACGGCGAAGTCGGTGCAGTCGTTCCATTTTACCGAAGCGGCTGGGCACACGGTCCCTGAAGTGGGCCCAGCACGCTTTCGGAGGTGGGAACCGGTCGATCTACGAGGTAGTTTACTCGGCGACACGCGGCCGGGAGGTGCCACATCGCGCCGGTGCCGGACGGGCGGAAGGTCAGCGGACGGGGAAGCATGCATGGCCCGAACCAAGCGAACGCCCGAGGAGCCCACACCCGTCATTCCCGAGGCGAACGAGGAGGACACGAGTCCGGTCGCAGTCGATCCTTCAGGCTGGACCCCGCACCCGTCCGAGCGCCGCGATTTTTTTCATCGCACGCGGGTCTTCCCGCCCGACGTGGCCACCTGGCGCAGGCGGCTCCTCGACGAACTTCGCGGCGGATCGTCAGTCTTCGCTGGCGCGGCCGATCTGGAACAGGGTGAGCTGGCGGACCGGCTGGACGAGGGAATCAGCTACCTGCGCGAGGTCGCCCGCATTCTGGCCGTCCTGTACGGCACCCCCAACCTCGGCAACAAGCCCGATCCCACGGACGAGCTGGTCTACATTATCCTGTCTCGCAAGACGCCCGAGAAGGCGTACCAGGAGACGTTCGACGCCCTGAAGACCCGCTTCCCGTCCTGGGACGACCTGCTCGAGGCGCCGCGGGCCGAGGTCGAGAAGATCGTCTCCCCCGGCGGCCTTGCCGGGAAAAAGGCGACCAGCCTTTTCGGCGCGCTGACGCGGCTCAAGGAGACCTTCGGCCGGTGTTCGCTGGACGGGGCGCGGGACTGGTCCGATGAGCATCTGGAAGAGTTCCTGTGTTCGCTACCCGAGGTGCAGCGCAAGAGTGCGTACTGCATCATGATGTACGCCTTCGGGCGGGCAGTGTTCCCGGCTGACACCCATGTCGGCCGCGTCCTCGCCCGTCTGGGGCCGTATCGCGAACTCGGACTCGTTCTGCGCGGGCTGGACCACAAGAAGCTCCAGAAGGTGCTCGCCGACCTCGTCCCTCCGCCACTGCGGTACTCCCTCCACGTCAACCTGATCGAGCACGGGCGGGCAGTCTGCCGCGCGCCGAAGCCCCTGTGCGAGGCGTGCGAGCTGCGGCCGTTCTGTACCGACTACCGCGAGCGCGAGGTCGTCCGGGTGACGGCCGCGGAAGGGCCGACCGTGGTGGACCTGTTCTGCGGGGCCGGCGGGTCATCCGAGGGGTTTGTTCGCGCCGGATTCAAGGTACTGGCCGCGGTTGACCTGGAGAAAACGGCGGTCAAGACGTACCGGCTCAATCACCCGGGTGTTGCCGAAGACCGGGTGATATGCGGTGACATCCGCGAGTTGCCGAAGGGGGCCCTTGCCCGGCTGGCTGGCCGAAAGCTCGACGTGCTCCTCGGGTCGCCGCCGTGTCAGGGGTTTTCAACTGCCGGGTTCCGGTCCAAGAAGACGCGAACCGGGTACCGGGTGGAGGACGACGAGCGCAACCACCTCTGGGAGTGGATGGTGGCCGCAGCGCTGGAGTTGAAGCCGAAGCTGGTCCTCATGGAGAACGTGCCCGGCATGCAGTCGGCGCGCAAGGACGAGATATCCTTCCTGGAAGCGGTGGCCCGGCGCCTCCAGGAAGGGGGCTACCGGACGGAGGTGTGGCAGCTCAACGCGGCCGCGTTCGGCGTGCCCCAGGAGCGGATGCGCTGCTTCTTGGTGGGTTCCCGGCTCCCGCTCATGCCGGCCCGGCCGACCCAGGAGTATCAGGACTTACGGCGCCAGGACATCGACCTCGACGCGCTGCCGGCGGTCGGCCTCGGCGAGGCCATCTTCGACCTGCCTCCACGGCAGGCCGGGTCCGGGGTTGCTGTCGAGTCATGGCCGTCGGTGGTCCCTCCGACGGACCCCAGGTTCCGCCGCTACCTCGCCAAGTTCGGGGTCCTGCGCCAGAGCCGGGTGCTGTACCAGCACACCGTCCGCTACCACAACGAGCGTGACCTGGAGCTTTACGGCTTGCTGCGCCCCGGCGAGGACAGCGTTCACGCCGTCGAGGTACACGACCGCCCAGACCTCATGCGCTACCGTACGGACGTGTTCGACGACAAGTACGCCCGGCTGCGGGGTGACCGACCGTGCAAGACGATCGTGGCTCACTTGGCCAAGGACGGGAACGGGTACATTCACCCGACGCAGGTGCGCTCGCTGAGCTTCCGCGAGGGGGCGCGGGTGCAATCCTTCCACGACGCGTACCTGTTCTGCGGGTCGCCCTCCGACCAGTGGGTCCAGCTCGGCAACGCCGTGCCACCGGCCCTCGCGGAGGCCATCGCCAAGTGTTTCCGACGGACTCTGGAGAGGAGCTGAGCGAAGGTGAGTACACAGCCCAAACACGGAACCATCGCCTTCCAGCCGAGGGCCCGGTTGCTGAAGTTGATCGGCGAGGAGCTCATCAGTGATGAGGTCGTCGCCCTCGGCGAGCTCGTCAAGAACTCGCACGACGCGGACGCCTCCACCGTGACGGTCACCTTCCGCGGGGTGACCGGCCCCGGCGGGTCGCTCGAGGTACTCGATGACGGAACCGGCATGGACGTGTCCACCCTGCTCGGGCGGTGGATGGAGCCCGCAGCGAGCACGAAGGTCGGAAAGGGGCGTCAGGTGACGGCTCGGGGCCGACGGATGCTCGGCGAAAAGGGGGTCGGCCGGTTCGCGGCGGACAAGCTGGCCCGGTCGCTGGAAATCGTCTCTCGTTGCGCGGGCCGGGCCGACGAGGTGCGAGCCCTCGTCGACTGGGACCTCTACGACAACGGCTCGCAGCTGCTCTCCGAAGTGTTGAATCGGTGGGAGGTCCGGCCGGCAAAGGAACTGGGCGGTAACGGGACGCTGCTCCGGATGACAGGGCTCCGGGCCGTCTGGTCCGAGCGGATGTTCCGCCGGCTCAGCATCCGTCTTGCCCGTTTACTTTCGCCGTTTCGCAAGAACGACCCGTTTTCTATCCGGATCGAATCGGACGAGTTCCCGCACTACGCGGGCGAGCTGCGTGGTGATTTTCTCGATCGCGCCCCGTACCGGGTGGAGGCAGAGTTCGACGGCCAGCAGACGATCACGTTGTCGCTGAACGGTCGCAAGGCCGCGGCTCAGCGCTGGAACGGGCAGGGGGAGCTCGCATGCGGCCCGGTGGGGATCCGGCTGTACGTCTTCGACCTCGACGGGGAGGCGCTGGCCCGGGTCGGGCCGAGGATGGAAACCCGGGCGTGGCTGAAGGAGTGGACTGGGGTCAGCATCTACCGGGACGGGTTCCGGGTATGGCCCTACGGTGAGCCCCATGACGACTGGCTGCGACTCGACCAGCGGCGTGTGAACAGCCCGGTCGAGCACCTGAGCAACAACCAGGTGATCGGATTCATCGACATCGGCCGCGACCGCAACCCGGAGCTGAAGGACCAGACGAACCGGGAGGGCCTCATCCACAACCAAGCTTTCGAAGACTTACGCCGGCTCGTGTACCTCGTCCTTCAGGCTGTTGAGGCCGAGCGGCAGTCCATCCGCCACCCCGCCCGCCGGGCGACGGGCGGAGTAGTGGAGCCGGCCCCCAAGGCGTCGTCCGTGGCAGACGAGCTCGAACGCCTGGCAAGCAAGGCGAGTGGCGAGGTGGGGCGTGAGCTGCGAGAGTTGCGCAAGCGACTGGACGAGGAACAACGACGGGACTCCGCCCGGCAACAGCAACTGCTCGAGGGCTATTCCGGGCTCGCCTCGATCGGCCAAATGGCGGCGGGGATGCTTCCGCTGCTACCCATCGAGACGCGGCGCATGGAGGCGGAACTGGGACGGCTCCGTGCTGCGCTCAGCGGTCTGAGAATACCAGAAGCGCGGGATGCCATGCAGTGTCTGGCCAACTCGCTCCAACATGTCACCGAGCAGCAGCAACTCATCCTAGCGGCGTCCGGTTCAACCGAGCGTCGCCGGGCGATCGATATCGCGGCCGAGGTGGCTGCATTCCAGGACGTGGTCAGGCCCCTCCTCGACGGGCAGGGGTTTGTCATGGAGGTTTCGTGCCCTGCCCAGGGCGTGCTCCGGACCGAGATGCGTCCGGAGAACTTTGTTTGCCTGCTCCAGATTCTGACTTCAAACGCGCTCGACTGGGCCAAACGGGCAGAGGCTCCGAAGATCAGGCTGGTCGTCGATGCCACCGAGGATATGTGCGAGATCCTTTTCTCCGACAACGGCCCCGGGATCGCGGCGGAGATCGCTTCCAGGGTGTTCGAGCCCCTGTTCTCTCGCAAGGAAGGGGGGCGCGGAATGGGGCTCACGATCGCACGCCAGGTCGTCGAACTGCACGGCGGGCGGATCAGCGTCGTGATCGACGGTCGCCGAAAGGGGGCGTGTTTCCAGATCCTCCTGCCGAAGAAGCGCTCGCGGGCGACCATTTATGGCGGTTCGTGAACGAGGTGCGAGCCGAACGGACCCCGTCCGCCGGCCTCTGGTGATCGATCTGTTCTGCGGAGCGGGCGGGTTTTCGCTCGGGTTCCACGCGGCGGGCTGCCGGATTCTTGCGGCGGTGGACGCGGACCCGGAAGCGGCGCAAACCTTCCGGCAGAATTTCGAGACACTTCAGCCGGACCAGCCGCCGTATGTTGCTGGCGGCCCGGAGGGGGACCTCGAACAGAACGGGAGCGAGCTCCGAGGCCTGTCCGGCTCGCCGGACATCGTGATCGGGGGGCCGCCCTGCCAGGCGTTTTCCCGCCTTGGGCGGGCCAAACTGAATAGCCTGTCGGACGAGGGCTTCAAGGGCGACCCCCGGAACGTGCTGTACCGACACTTCCTCTCGGCGGTCGGTCGCTGGAAGCCCGGTGCGCTGGTCATGGAGAACGTCCCTGGGATGCTCTCTGTCGGGGGCGTTAATGTCGCCGACGAGGTGTGTTCGGAGCTTGCTGCGATTGGCTACAAGACCGGCTACGCACTCCTCAATGCGGTCTGGTACGGGGTGCCTCAGTTCCGCGAGCGGCTGGTCTTTATCGGCCTGCGCACGGATCTGGGGATTGACCCGTCCGCCCCGCCGACAACCCACACTGTTGACATGCCCGAAGGGTACAGCCCGCCTCTTCGTTACGCCGCCCCATCACTGCCGTTCGGGCCGCCCTGGGACGCTGCCCTGGGTCAGCTCCGGGTACCGCAAGGTGGCTCGATACCCTCCGTGTCGGTTCGCGACGCACTGGCCGACCTGCCGGAGCTCACCGACCACTTGGCCGAACACCGCCGTTCGCGCGGGGATTTTCGGAGGGCGATGAACTATCGGTGTGCTCCTCACTCCGCGTATGCCACGTTGATGCGCCGGTGGCCTGGGCTGGCAGAGCCTTCGAGCGTGCATGACCACGCGGTCCGACGAACACCCCGGGATTACGAGACGTTCAGGCGGATGCGCCCCGGGGACCGATTCCCGGAGGCCGTTGCCATCGCGCGGAAGCGCCGCGACGAGGCGCTCGATCTTCTGCGCGAGAGCGGCGATGTACCCGAGCCCGGAACCGAGGAGTGGGACGAGTTCGAATCGCGCTTCGTGCCCCCTTACAACGAACACGACTTCCCCGACAAGTGGCGAAAGCTCATCCCGGACCGCCCGTCCTGGACGGTTCCGGCACACCTCGCCAAGGATTCCTACAGTCACATTCACTACGACGACGCCCAGGCGCGGATGATCTCTGTTCGCGAAGCCGCAAGACTGCAGTCGTTTCCAGATGGCTTCGTCTTTTGCGGCAACATGGGCGACTGCTTTCGGCAAATCGGTAACGCCGTGCCCCCGCTGCTGGCCCAGGCGATCGCCAGTCACCTGCTGGAGGCACTGGCCAGGTAACAGGCCCGCAGAGCGTTCAGGAGTGGCGTGGAGGGGCGTTTGTCTGGCCCGTATTGAATCGACGCAGCCGTCGAAGTAATTCGTCGCGGGCTTCGCGGGATCTCCCCGGCAGGGGCGAAACAGAGGCGGGGATCTGCGACCAATCACCGGCCCGCTTGAGCATGAAGAGGATTCTGAGCGGGCAGTGGTCGAGTGCCCCGATGTCGGTGCTTCCGTACCTGCGGGCCTCGGGCTTACTTGGCGGCAGTCTCCGCGGGCGGATCGGCCTCGAGCTTGAACCTCTGTTCCCGGATGCTTTCCCAGCAGGCTGCCTTCTTGCACCACTCGGTCACGTTGCCCCCATCCGCCCGATCGATGATTGGGTAAACGGCCTTTGCGATCGCGGTGAGCTGGTCGGCGAGAGCGTCCGGCACCTTCTGGTCCCGCCAGACGCCGTCGAGGTCCACGGTGTTTCCCCGCCAGTGGGCGAGGTACGCGAGCGCGTAGGTCACGACGTTCGCGCGATACGCGGGAAAGTTACAAGCCTTGACCACCGCCTCGGTCTTGCGGAAGAGGATCGCGAGTGCGACCAGCCGCTGGAAGAACGGGGTATCGGCCACGAACAGTTCGGGCTTGTCGCGCAGCCTGTCGGCGAACTTCAGGAAGTTCTTCTGCGAGCCCATGCTCACCCAGTACGGGTATCCGTCCCACGTATTGAGGAACTTGGCCAGCTCGGTCTTGCCGAACCGCTGGTGAGGCGGGCTTTCCTGCTGGAACTTCTTCTTGGCCGCCGCGCCGCTGCCCGCGGCCCGGGCGGCTTCGGCGTACTGACCGCGGGCGCGCTCGTAGAACCAGTGGGTCATCTGCGGCTTGCCACCGACCGCCTGTGGGAGCGTGACGACGGACCGCGACAGCTTCTCGATTTCGATGTGGAAGGCGTGGTTGGCGTAGAAGTCGTCCTTACTCACCTTGTTCTGGCTGTTCGAGTACTCCGAGATGCGCGGGACCATGGTCTCCACCAAGCTGGTGGGCACCTCGGAGAACTTGGCCTGCACGCACACCTTCGTCACGTCGGCCTTCAGGTGCCTGACCGCATGGTGGATCGATGCGGTCGTCTGCCCCCCGTTGACGATTTGAAGCCCCGACACCTCGCTGATCGCGATTCCGCCGCTCGGCAACGGCACGGTGACAATGGATTCGGCGGTGGTCGAGATGCCGTTGTTGAACGCGAAAAAGTTGACGGGTTCCTTTCGGATCGTTTCCTGGATCCCTCGGTTCACCGCTCCCTTCGTCTGGAGGAATGACCGGACGTTCAGCTCGAGCAGTCGGGGGCCGAACTCCTCGTACAGGTCGAAAAGTACCTGGCCAGGCAGGATCGCAAGGTAGGATCGGTAGTTCTGCCCGTGGTCGGGCAATGCGATACACGGGATCGGTCCCGAGGCACTCTTGCTGAAGTCGTAGCGGATGGGGTCCGACCGCTGCCCCGAGCTTCGGAACCGGAAGAGTTCCTGGATGTCCCAGATGTGGTAACTGGTGGTAATGCCCTCAATCGTGGTCTCGCGCGGTGCCCCAACCACGCCGGCCCGGCCGTCCGTGAACAGGAACAGGCGTACCTGCTTCAACCGCTGTTTGGCGCGGTAGACCTCCAGGGACATGTCGAAGATGGGTGTGCCCGGGGCCAGCTCGGCGTAGTACTTCTTCAGCACCTTCTTGACGAACCCGGTCAGGGGCTTGAACCGATCCCCGATCACCTTCCGGTCGAGCGTCGGCGGCGGATCCTCTCCGGTGTAGTGGGTGATAAACAGGTCAAGCGTGGTGTCCTCGAGCTGGTAACCGTTCAGGGCCACGCCCTTCTCCTCGTGCGGGCACACTTGACCCTCGGCGAGGACCTCCGCGGCGACCAGATCGTCGATGACGAGGCGGGTGAACGTGTCGGCGGGGCTGGAATCCTCACTCCCGACCGAGGTTTCGCTCAGCACTTCCTCGTGGTAATCGCGGGCGAAGGCATCGAGGTCGGTGTCGGCCATGGGCGGTGTTGCTCTGCCTGGATGTTAGTAATAACTGACGCAGGAAAGTTGTATTTTTGAGTGACTGGCTCGCGCAGACGTTACCGTGAGCCCATTCTGAGCACGAACGCTGTACCTCGCGCTTGAACTCTCCCTCTTGTTGAACGATAACTTGGGGAGGTTCTTTCCGCCACCGACAAGTTCGCTCTTCCCCTCAGGGGGATGCTGTCGACTTCTGCCTGTAAGTTTACCTCGCGGCCCAACTGAGGCTCTAGCGGCACTGTGTCATTCGCTCACGCTACAGGGACGAACGCGGAACTCATGCCAGCACAAAGGAAAACGCAGGGGCGGATCGCCCCGGCCAAGGCGAAGGAAGAGGCGAACACACTCGCCCGGCTCCTCACTGCGGACCCGCCAGCAGCGGTCGTCCTGGCCGGTGAGTTGGCACAGGCCTTTACGTTGCCGCCGCGTATGGCGGTTGTCAGGGAGCTGGGATCGCTCCTCGCCGGCACCGCGAACCCGCCGCCTTTCGAGCGTGTTATCCGGCTGTTGGCGGAATTCAGGGTGGGCCTGAAGCCTGCTCAGGAGCCCGAGTACGCCGCAGGGGTGCTTGACCTCGCGGTTACCTTTCGCGTCGGAGAGTCCACCCTCGCTGAAGAGTTACTTTACTCGCGAGTGACGGAGGGAGGGACCGGGAGCGAACTTGCGCTGCACGAGGAGGCGTTACCTGCGGCTCTGGTCACGGACCACCGCTACACGCCTGCGGCGGCTCGGGCCATCCGACTGTCGGCCCACCGTGGTACCACCTCCGCCGAGGTCGTGGAGCGGTGGATGACGCTACTCGAGCCGCTCACCCGCCCCGGGCGGAACGTGCTCCAGGTTGCGGCGGCCGGCGATCTCCTCTCGGCGTTCGCGGTGTTCCCGCCAGCGGTGGTACCGGACGGCGCGGTCCTGGGCATGGCACGTTTTCTGGTATTGTGCGCGGACGATCACGCTGCAGCCTTTTACCAGAGCGATCTGGGCCGCCGACTTCTCACGCTGCTCAAGATCACTCACCCGGCGGCGATGCCAGCCCCCTCGCCTGTGCCGCCACACCCCGTGGCCGGCGCCAGCGAAATCTGGAGCAACTTCCGCAAGCGGATGAACGGGCTGGTCGACGACGTCATTGCCGAGGCAGCCTCAGCGCCCGCCTCACCATTTCCACTGGCCGCCCCCGCACCCGAGGCGGCAACCGACCTGGCAAGGATACATGGAGAACTGGACAAGCTGAAGGCCGCTCTCGCGCAACTGGAACAGGACAAGGCAGACGCCTTGGCAGATGCGGCGCGGGCGAGGCAAGAGGCGGAGGGGGTGGTGCGCCGCCTCGATGAACTGGCCGCTTCTGTCGAAGAGTCCAGGGCCGATGCGGAAAAGTGGAAAGGGGAGGCGCGGCGCCGGGAGGACGAGCTAGGCGGGCAGTTCCGCGTCGAGCAGCACCAAGAGGTCCAGCGGCAAGCCCGGCTGGTGCTGCCGCCGCTTCGCGAGGTCCACGACCACCTCGCGCGGTTGCTGATGGCCGACAGGCAGAGCGAGCCGCTGCGACGCCTCGGCGTGTCGTTCGATTCACTGCAGAAAAACCTGGGGCGCATCCTTGGCTCAGGCGACATTCAGAGGTTGCCCCAGGAGTTGCTTGTTCGTCCGGATGAGGGCACCGCTACCGATGAGCCGGGCAATTGAGGTTGGCATCGACTTCGGTACCACGAACTCGGCCATCGGGCGACCGCTGCCCGACGGTCGCGTCTTCGTTGGCGGCCCGCACCCATCCGTCGGCCTGATCCAGGACGGCCGGCCCCTGTTTGGTGCACTCGCCCGGGACAGACTCGGCAACAGCGCCGGGGAGTTCCACCCCATTCGGGATCTGAAACTGGCGCTGTCCGAAGGCCGTCCCGTGGTGTGCGGCGAGGAGGAGTTCGACCCGATCGACCTCGCTGCTGGTCTGTTCCGCCATCTCAAGGAGGAGCATTTTGCCAAGGACGAGATCCGCTCGGTGGTGCTGGCCACCCCGGTCCGGGTCGGCCGCGAGCACCGCTCGAACATGCGTGAGGCGGCCCGCCGGGCGGGCTTCGGACAGGTCCGCTTCGTCTACGAACCGACAGCCGCGCTGATTTCCGCCTGGGAGGGAAGGCGGACGGGCGAGGACCTGATCCTCGTGGTGGACTGGGGCGGCGGCACCCTCGACCTCGCTGTCGTCCGGGTGGAGGGCGACCGCTACCTCGAACTTGGAGTTGACGGCGATGTGGACGAACTCGGCGGGTCGCAGATCGACCGCGAGATCAGCCGCCGGCTCCTTGAGAAGAACGCGAACCGGCGGGTTCGGGAGAGTGTAAAGTCCACGCCCGGCGGCGCGCAGCTGTTCCACGAACTGGTCGAGGAGCGAAAAATCGCGCTCCTCGAGGACCCCTACGGCGACGGCGCCGAACCGGAACGCATCAACGCGGCGTGGCTGCCGGACGTGGTCGAACTTCGCCCCCGCGACGTGTTCGAGGTGATGGCCGAGTTCGCCTCTCAGGCCGGCAAGCGCATACCCCTCATCCTGTCCAGAGCGGGCGTGAAGCCCGACCAGATCACGCACATCCTGTTCGCCGGCGGGGTGTGTCGGGCCGAGGTGGTACGGGCCGAGGTCGCCAGGGCGCTGCCCTGGGCAGAGGTGATCGAGACCCCCGGAGACGCGCAGCTGCAGACCGCCCGCGGGTGCGCCCGACTTGCCGACCCGCGGAGACGTGTGAGCATCGAGCTAGGCGCCGATCTGGCAGTCCGTCAGTGCGACGACTCGGTCTGCGTGGTGATGTCGGGGGGCCAGCCGGTGGAGCTGAATAGCTACCGTGTCGCGGACTTCTTGGTGACCGACGTCCACGCGCGCGAGGCGGTGTTTGACGTCGGGGTGGTTCGCGCGGGACGCCAAGGCCGGGACAGCGGGTTCCAGAGCCTGCAACAGCTCTACGTCGCAACTGGTGAGCCCCTGCTTCAGAGCGGCGCCCACATACCGGACGTGGTGCGGATGCATGTTGGGGTCGATGCCGAGCTTTGCGTCGGGGTGCACCTCGCGGCCAACCGCTCTGGCACGACTACCCAGCAGTTCCTGTCCGGCGTGCCGCTTCTGATTCGCGTGCAGGAGAGCGGCCAATGAGCACGATCGCCCCCGCTGGCCCGAACGTGCGGCTGCGCACCAACGTGCTGAACCTGCGCGTGTTCGGCCCGGACCACAGGACGCCGGTCCTCGACAAGTGGGTCTCCAGTCCGGAGGTCCACGACCGGCTGTTCTTCTGGGACTTGCTCGAACTCAGCCGCCGCTTCCCGGATCTCGTCCCGACCGCCCGTGCCAGGGAGGCGATGCTCACGCAGCGACAGCTCGCCGAAAGGCACGCGTTTCTGCGGGAGGGGTTCCGGGGCGGTAGCTTGTGGGACGGGCGCAGCGGAACGTACCGACCGATCGCTCCTGCCGTGCCTGTGCGGCCCTTCTTTGAAGCACCGCGACCGGATTCTCTGGTGCCGCCGGCTGCCCCTGAAAGTGAGGGAGAGATCCCCGCCGAGCCCGCAGGCGCCCCGGCGGTGGAGGAGCCCGGCGACGAGGTCGTTCCTCCCGTGGTGGAGGGCACTGATCCAACAACTCCAAGCATACTCCCCGATCCCCCCTCACCTGCGCTGGTCGTTGAGGCCGAACCGTCCCCGGCCGTGTCGGCGACGGGGGTGGCCGTATCCACCCCCCGCCCTGTTGCCCTGCGCGACATTGACCAAGATGCGGTCGTCGACGCTCCCGTACAGGCCCGGTTGCTGGTCCTCGCTCCCCCGGGCACGGGCAAGACGCACACGCTGATCCGGCGGGTTCAAAGGCTAGTGGAGTCCGGGGAGGCGACCGGCCCGCACGCCATCACGGTGCTCAGCTTCACCCGCGCGGCTGTTGCAGAGGTGGTGTCGCGGATTACCTCGGCCGTGTCCGAAGGGGCTTCGGACGACCTGCGGTACGTCACCGTTCGCACCTTCGACTCCTTCGCCAGTCAGATGCTCCGGCTGGATCTGCAACCGGACCAAATGCCCACCGGGTACGAAGCCCGCATCCAGCGGCTGCGGAACGGTCTGCACCGCCACGAGCTCCCGAGGGCCGCCGAGGAGATCGCCCGCATCCGGTGCCTTCTGGTGGACGAGGTCCAAGATCTGGTCGGTGAGCGCGCCGATCTGGTACTCGCACTCGTCCGCCGGGTGGAGGGTAACGGCGGCGGCATCGTGCTCCTCGGAGACTTCGCGCAGGCGATCTACGACTATCAGGTGGAGGACAGCCCGCGGCAGCGAAGCTCCGCCGATTTCCTGGCGTACATCCGCAACTACTTCGAGGAGGGCGAACTGACGCAGCTCCAGCTCAGGACGAATTACCGCGTCACAGATGCCGCCATGCGTCGGTTCGTGGCGCGCGCGCGGGAGGCGATGGGGGAGTACGGCACATCGCCGGACGGACAGCAGCTCGGAACGCTGCTCCATGAGCTGGGCGCACCCGCGACGCTGACCTCTCTGCCCCGCCCGGCGCCGGGACGCAAGGTCGCGGTGCTGACCCGGTCAAACCTGCAGGCCTTCCACTTCTCGGAATGGTGCCAGCAGCGATCGCTGCCGTGCGTGACGGTCCAGGGTTCCACATCGAGCTACTGCCCCGGGTGGGTCGGGCGGCTTTCGCTCGGGTGGCATTCTCCCATGATGTCCCGGGAGGACGCCTCGGTGCGCTGGGCCGCCTACATCGGGCATCGAGGTGGTGTGACGTTCGAGCAGGCGTTCGCGAGGCTGGAGCGTGCGCGCGTCGTCGCGGGCGGGCAGATCGACATGGCTGCCCTGTCCCGGGCGGTGCTTGAGCAGCGCCAGGAACTGACCGCTCAGGACACGTCGGCCGGCGGCCTGTACGTTTCCACGATCCACCGCTCCAAGGGTCTCGAGTTTGATGAGGTCTACCTGCTGGACCCTTCCGGCAAGCGGGCGACGTGGCAGGGGAGTCCTGAAGAGGTGCGCGTCGTTTACGTGGCTGCCACCCGCGCACGCTCAAGGCTCACCCTGCTGCGGGCCGACTCCAGGGCGCTCGGCATCCGCTACCGGCCGCGGCGCTCGGCCGTCCGGCAGCATCACCACGACTATGACGCCGAGACCAGCACGAACCGCCTCTTCCTCGACGGGCTGGCAGAAATCGACCACGAGACTCTTCTTGACGACCTGCCGGGCGAGAGTGCGTCCCCTTGCCGGGAGCGTGTCACGGCGCGCCAGGAGGCGCTGTGGGCACACTTTTCCGGCGGCGGCCAGGACATTCAGGCAATGGTTTCGGGCGGGACGCTCGTTTACGTCGTGCCGGCCCGGGCCGCCGGGGCTCCGGGCGTTCCGGTCTGCCGGGCCAGCGTGCCGCTCGTCTGCGACCTGCTGGGCCTCGGGGCCATGATCCGCGCGATCCCGGTCGGCCTCGCCGCCGTTCCCGTTTGCGACATCGCGACCGTCGCGTTCCCGGCCGATGACGACGAGGCCGCCGAGCTGCTCGGCTGCGGGCGCCTCATGTTGGCTCCCGTCCCGCGCGGCTGGTCCACCGTGGCCTGAGACTTCACTCCAAGGTATCCGCCCATGCCGCTTCGCACCGCCGCGACCGCACGCGACGCCCGGGACCTGCTGGTCGAAGACCTGCGCCGGTACTTGGTCGGGCCCGTTAGCCCGGACGAGGTGATCTCCGAGAGCCCGGGCGACCGCTACCACACGGGGTTTCTGTCCCCCTCGGGCACTCCTCTGGATGACGAGGAAGACGACCACGAGGATGTGGGCGACGAGGTTGACGCGGGGGGCGGGGAGAGCATCCTCTCCCTCGCCAATGTCAGCCAGCAAAGCGCGATGGGTTTCACGTTCCAGGTGGCTGGAGGTGCTCCCGCGCTCAGCCTCCGCGTCTCCTGGGGCGAATACCACCTGCACCCGATCGAGGGCGCAGGTGGCACGGGGTGGAAACGAAAAGAGGTGTGTCACGCCTTCGACCTTCCAGTGAACCTCGACGCGCCGGTCCCGCGGCCCCTGCTTCCGACGGGCCGAAACGACATCCAAGTGTACGCCTTGATCCGCGGCGTGGCGGCCTGTCGTACGGTGACCCTGTCCGTGGTCAACGAGCGCCCGGACCAGAGGGAGGAGGGCAAGGAGCTACGCGTCTTCCAAGTGCACATCAAGGTGGTGGCCAGCGACGGGACGCCGGTATTCCTTCCACGGCCGCCGGCGCCCCACCTGCTGGATAACCTGGAGCTGTGGAACTTCGAGCTGCTCTACCGCGACCAGCCGCAGTTTGCCGTCGGGCACGGGTGCTCGGTCGGGTGGGCGACTTCGGAAGACCCGCACAGAGCTTTGGAGGTGCGCACCGAGTGGCTTCCGGCCGAGGAGGTACCAAAGGCTTCTTTCGCCGTGCTCTCGGGCAAAGAGTGTCTCCAGCTGAAGTCCCTC
This sequence comes from uncultured Alcaligenaceae bacterium, assembly GCA_964552815.1. Taxonomy (GTDB): domain Bacteria; phylum Planctomycetota; class Planctomycetia; order Gemmatales; family Gemmataceae; genus CAYUHJ01. The sequence continues at coordinate 87,486 of CAZKIQ010000011.1, forward strand.
GCCGACGAAGGCAACCGCGCGGCTGTGTGCGCCGCCCTCTCGGCAATCCCCGACGGTTACGCCGAGTGGATGGCCGCACGCCGGGCGGACGCCCCCGCGATCGTCACCCGCTTTCCCACTGCGCACGCAAGCCGCATCCAGGCAGCAATCGATACCAACCTGAACCTGTGCGATGCCGCCTGCAAACGGATTCGGGAGGGGATTGAGCTACTCGCGTCGAACGATACCGTGTGGGCCGCCTTCTGCCTGGCCAACAAGGCCATGGCCGAGTCCATGATTCAGGCCGAACGGATCAAGAATCCCGGCGAGCCGTTTACCCCGACGTGGCGCGCCTTCCAGCTGGCCTTCATCCTGCTCAGCCTTCCCTCGGCCTCCGATCCAGCCCACCCCGACCGCGACGCCCTTGATCTGATCTGGTTCCCGACCGGCGGCGGCAAGACCGAGGCCTATCTCGGCCTGACCGCGTTCTGCCTCTTCCACCGGCGACTGGCGGGCAAGACGCCACAGGAGCAGGCCGGCACGGTCGTCATCTCCCGCTACACGCTGCGGCTCCTTACGGTGCAGCAGTTCGAGCGGGCCGCGCGCATGGTACTGGCTTGCGAGCTCATCCGGCGTGGGAGCCCAGAGCGGGTTGGCCCCCTGGAGTTCTGGATCGGCCTCTTCGTTGGGAGCGGCGCGACCCCGAACAGGCTGCAGGAGGCTCGCTTGCTGGTCGAGGGAGCTGAGGAAGGCGGGAATGCAACGACACTGCCGCTTCCCACGTGCCCCTGGTGCGGCAGCCCCCTCTCGCGAAGCAGGCAAGCGGTCTCGGGAACGCGCCTCATCACCGCCTGTGGTAACGCGGCCTGCCCGTTCGAGAAGTGCATTCACATCTCGGTGGTGGACGAGGAGATCTACGCCCACCCGCCCGCGATGGTGATCTCGACGATCGACAAGTTCGCCCGGATGGCCTGGGAGCCGCGGATCAAGTCGATCTTCGGCCGTGGACCTTCGGGAGGCAGGCCCCCGTCACTGATCATCCAGGACGAGCTGCACCTCATATCCGACTCCCTGGGGACCATCGCGGCGCTGTACGAGACGGCCATCGACTGTCTGTGCCGAACGCCCGAGGGCCCCGCAAAGGTCATCGGCTCGACGGCAACCATCCGGCGGGCCGAGGAGCAGTGCCACGCCCTCTTCACGCGGCGGGCGTGCCAGTTCCCCCCGAGTGGTACGTCCGCCGCAGACTCCTTCTTCTACGCCGAGGAGAAGCTGGCGCAGCAGCCGGGCCGCCTCTACGTGGGCGTTCACGCGCAGGGCCGGTCGCCGAAGCACACACTGGCCTGGGTCGTCGGGACGCTCGCGCAGGCGGCGATTCGCGAGCGGATTCCCGACCCGAAGGTGCGGGACCCGTTCCACACGCAGGTGCTCTACTTCAACAGCATGCGTGAGCTCGGAGGGGCGCTGGTCCTCGCCGAGGATGACGTACCGGCGTACATGACGCGACTGACCCGGATACAGTCGGAGGAGGCGGGGTCCGGGCCAGCCGGGTCGGGGGAGGCCGTCGCGCCTATACCGAAGCGGCTCCTTGGCCGGCCGGCCGAGCTGAGTAGTCAGTTGCGCGCGGAGGAAATCCGAAACCGCCTGGCGGAGATGGGGCGGTCGATCATCCCCGTGCCCGGTGCGGTGCCCACCCACCAGGCGCTCGACCTGCTGCTCAGTACGAACATGATCTCCGTCGGTGTGGACGTCGACCGGCTCGGGGCCATGGTGGTCAACGGCCAGCCGAAGACGACCGCCGAGTACATCCAGGCGTCCAGCCGGGTTGGCCGTCCGCGGGGCTCGGCGGGACTGGTCGTGACCCTCTACAACTGGACCAGGCCCCGCGACCGCTCGCACTACGAGCGGTTCAAGGCGTATCACCGGACCTTTTACCGCTTCGTCGAGTCAAACAGCGTCACCCCGTTCTCGGGGCGGGCACGCGATCGGGCTCTCAGCGCGGTGCTCGTTTCGCTGGTGCGCATGTCGCTCAGCAACTTCGAGACGAACGACAGTGCGTCACTCGTGGCCTCCTTCGAGGCCGACGTGCGCGGCCTCGCGGAGACGATCAGGGATCGCGCCCAAGATGTCGATGACGACGAACTCGAGGACACCGTCGCCCACCTGGATCAGCTCGTTGAAAGCTGGAAAACCCTCGCCGCCGCCCATTCGCTGGTTTGGGTCCCGTACCCGGGTCGACCGATGGGTCTGCTGCGCTCTCCGGACCAAGAGCGGGGCGGCGGGATCTGGCCGACCCCGCAGTCCATGCGAGAGGTTGACCCACCAGCTCCGGTGCTGCTGCGTACCGCCAGGCCGCCTGTAGGGGGAGGATGATTCTGATGGGACGCCAACGCCGACGCCCGGCCACTCCGGCCGCCGCCCGCCCGACCGCCACCGGAACCGTCAGCCGCAGCCAGGCGGTATCGACTTTCGGGTCGGGCGCGATTTACGAGCTGCGCCGCTACAGCGGAGGCGCTCAGTCGCTTCACTCGGTCATGATCGCGGGTCTCGATGACTGGGATGCCTCACGCCTGTCCCCGATCTCCGAGCCGGTGTTGGCGAGGGCGCTCAACGTCCGGGGGTTCTATCTCCCCCCATCGGTCGCCGACTTCGAGCGATCCGAGCGGTGCCACGTACCGGCTTATCGGTTTCCGACCTGGCTGGTCTGCGAGCGCTGCAACCGGCTCGGGCAGGTCTCTGCCGGCGTGTTCGAGGATCTGGGCAACAACGGCCCCAAGTGCCGAGCGGCCGGATGCGGCGGACGCGGCATCCCGTCGCGTCTGGTGATCGCCTGCTACCCCAACCCGGGCGAGGAGGATCAGCAGCCCGGACACATCGACGATTTTCCCTGGGTCATCTGGCTATTTCCCGACCGAGAGGTCCGGTGCCCGACCCCGCAGTTGAAGCTCCAGTCCACCGGTACGACTGCCGGCTTGGCTGGTCTCGAGGTCAGCTGCCACTGCGCGAGATGCAAAGGGAACGTCAGGCGCTCGCTGGAAGGGGTTTTCGCGTCCCGAGCGCTCTCGCACTGTCGCTGCTTCGGCTCTCGCCCGTGGCTTCAGGACCGTGACCCGGTTGAGTGCGGCCGCCCCGTCCGTGCCCTGCTCCGCGGGGCCTCGAACGTGTATTTCCCGGTTACCGCATCCGCCATCTCCATCCCTCCATACTCGCAGAGCGTCTACCAGTTGCTTCAGGATCTGGGCACGGGCATCATTCCAAACGTTGGCAAGGTGCCCATTGGCACCCTGGTCCAGATGGCGCGCAATGCCATTCCGGACCTTGCGCGCTCGCGCACGGGTAGCGACGAACCCCTGTTCAGCGATTCGGAAATCGAGGCGGCGCTTCTCGCCCTCGCAGGAGGTGGCAGCGTGCCGTCGGTCCAGAGTGAGCGAGAGCAGAGGACGCGAGAGCGGGCGGCGATTCTTGTCGGCAGGGAGCCGGATGATCAGGGGCCGTCCGAGTTCGAGGCGGAAGTGTATCCGCAGGCAGATCTACCCGGGCAGCTCACCGCGTTCTTCTCACATGTGGTTCTCGTCCACCGCATCCGCGAGGTGCGCGCCTTGCGGGGCTTCTGCCGCGTGAACCCGCCGCTTGCCGGCGACGCGTACAGCACGCGGTGCGCGCCAATTTCCCGCCGCCGGGTCTCCCGCGAACCCAACGAGCAGAACTGGTTGCCGGCGATCGAGGTCCGGGGTGAGGGAATCTACTTTGAGCTGGACCGGACACGCGTGCGCAGCTGGGAGGACGAGGACATCGTGAAGGCACGGGTCCAGGTACTGCGTGACAGCCTGAGGACGGCGTGGACCCGCAGGTTTCGCAACGAGCCCCCGGAAGAGGCCTACCCGACTGCCCGTTACGTCCTGCTCCACACGCTGTCCCACTTGCTGATCAAGCAGCTCTCGATCGAGTGTGGGTACTCGAGTGCGTCGTTGCGTGAGAGGCTTTACGTCCGCGGCGACGAGGGAGGAGAGGGCGAACTGGGCATCCTGATCTACACGGCCACCACTGGCGCGGACGGAACGAACGGCGGTCTCGTCAGGCAAGGGCTGCCGGAACGCTTTCTCGACATCTTCTTGTCGGCGCTGGAGGGCGCTGGCTGGTGCTCGTCCGACCCGCTGTGCTCCGAGTGCCGCGGTCAGGGGAGTGATGCGCTCAACCTCGCGGCGTGTCACGCCTGTTGCTTGGTGTCCGAAACGTCCTGCGAACACCACAACACCTTCCTCGATCGTGGCCTCGTGGTCGGCTTGCCGGGCCGTCCATCTCTCGGCTACTTCGCGTCCGTCGCAGCCCCCGTTCCCGGAGCAGCACATGAGTGACGCCGAAGAGGCAGTCCGCCGGGCGCTTGAGGCCGCCTGCCCGGCCGACTGGGTGGTGATGCACTCACTGTGGCTGAAGAACCATGGCTACAAGGCCCACGCGGAGGTCGATTTCGTCGTCATCACGGACCGCGCGGTGCTGCTCATTGAGGTCAAGGGCGGGATCGTGTGGCGGCAGGATGACAGGTGGCACTTTCAGACGCGCTCCGGGAGCCACACCGACACCAGCAGCGAGGGGCCCGTCGATCAGGTGAGGGGCGCGTACTACGCCCTTCGCGAGCACCTGCGGGATGTGGGGCGCATCGACCTCTTCCACGACCACGTCTGGGGGTACGGGGTGATCACCCCCGACTGCGCCGTGCGTGTGCCGGAGGCCGACACCGCCATCGACCCGGACTGGTGGCTGGATCAGCGCTGCTTCCCGGGCCAGCTGCGTTCGTTCCTCGACCGGCTCACCGATCTGTGGCGCGAGCGATGTCTGGAAGTCAAGCGCAACAATCGCATCCCGGTCGACACGCTGGCGACGTCGATATCGGCGCGGCGCCGGGAGGAACTACGAGACCACCTGCGGCCGGCCATACTCCCCGTTCGGGGGCTGGCGCTACACACTCAGAGCGCGGAGGCCGAGCAGCAGCGCCTGACCCGCGAGCAGTATCGCATTCTGGACGCCGCGTCTTCCAACCCGAGGCTGATTCTCACGGGTTCGGCGGGAACGGGCAAGACGGTGCTCGCCGTCGAACAAGCCCTTCGGCTCGCCGAGGGTCCGCCAAACCGCCGGGTTTTGTTCGTATGCTACTCCCGCGCGCTGGCGGCCCACCTCGCAGCCCGGTTTCGCGACCTCCCCCGGCGTGCGGAGGTTGTGGTGGGGACATATCACCAAGTCGTGATGCGATTGCTCGCCGAGGCAGGAATCGGTGGGACGGTTCCTGAGGACTGGAGCGAGTTCAACCACGCCCTCCCGGACCTTTTGCTGTCGGCGATGGTCCGGCTGGGGGAGGAAAGGGTGCGTGCCTACGAAGCACTGGTGGTCGACGAGGCTCAGGATTTGATGCACCAGAGCTTTTTCGAGGTCCTTGACCTCTTGTTGAAGGGGGGGGCTCAAGAGCGGCCGGTGGCTGATGGGCATCGACCCGTCGCAGGCGGTGTTTGCCGATCAGTTCGCAACTGACCTGTATGCCAGGATGAGTAGCGGGTACCCCGTGCTGAACCTGACCGTGAACTGCCGGAACACTCGCCAAGTGGCAGCCTACGTTCAAGGGTTGAGTGGTTCGGGCAACATCTCGGTGAAGGGGGCGGACGGACCTGACGTCCAGCTTGTGTACTACGCCACCGAGCAAGAGCACGTGAAGGTGCTGCGCGCTGCGATCAACTCCCTCATCGGGGAACCGGACCGCGGCCTGCACAAGCCCGAGCAGGTCGTCGTCCTGACCACCGAGCGGCGGGCGGTACCCCCGTCGCTGTGGGACACGGGGGCGTTATTGCGGCCGCTCAGCGAACAGCTTGTGCCTCCACCAGCGGGAGCGATCAGGGTTGGGACCGTGCATGGGTTCAAGGGGCTGGAGGCCACCTGTGTTGTGCTGACTGGCCTTACGAGGATCGACACTGCAGAGGCGCGCCGGCTGCTTTACGTCGGTGGGTCGCGTGCCAAGGGCCTCCTCAAAATCGTGTTGCCAAAATCCTCAGGGCCGCAAGTGCAGGCCTGTATTGCGGACGTACTGAGTGCGCTTACAGCCGCCCGCGTGGCGACCGCCGAGAGCCTGCTCTGACTTGCCTCACAGAGATGGCGCCAGACGTGCAGAACATGAGCGTAACCGGGTGGTCGAGGTTCGTTCCCTCGCCCTCCTTCCATGCCCGGCCCACTCTTCGGGGGTACGCCGGCACAGCGATGGTTCTCGCCGGGCTCATGACTGCGCTCATGGAGGTTCTCCTTATTTGGGGCTGGGGCTTACACGGAGCCATTCAGCAGTTGAACACGTCGTCTTCGATGTAAAAGAAGTCGTTCCAGGTCTTTCCGGGGCACGGCGGGGCGGGGAAGTCCTGCTCCATTTCCCGTTGATGCTCCAGTTCTTCGACCGCATCGGGGTGGCTCCCGATGAGTTCGGCGAGCAGATCGAAGATTTCGTGGGCCGTGAAGCCGTGGCCATCGTGGTCGGAGAGGTTCACCTCCAGTTCACCGACGCGGTCCACGTTGATCTGCGCCTCACGGCTGCCATTGCGAAACCGAAATCCCGTCACCTCTTGGTCCGTCCACTCGCCCTGCTGGATGAAGGCTTCGAGCGGGCTGGTGTCGTCGGTCCACCCTTCGGGCAGGGGGTTGGCCTTGCGGAAGAGGCGGTACGTGCCGAGATAGTACCGAGCCCTCGCCAGGGTCATTGGGGGCCGCTCGATCGAGCAGTATTCAATGCCACTCCACTCTTCAAGTATGAGGTTCAGAGCCTCCGGGGCGGGTAGTTCGTAGTAACCCGGCTGGCCGGGGTACCGTTTAATCACCCCTTTCTCGACTTGGCGGTCGAGGTTGTGCGCCGAGTTCTCCCGAGAAGTCTCCTCTTTTACTCTCAAAGCACGTTCCTTCTGGAGCAAGGTCACGAGTTCGGGACGGAAGATGGCGGGCCTCGGCGTAGATTCGGTTTGCGGATTCATAGGTGCTCCTTCAACAGGTTTTGGCAGGGTCACAGGACGACGCGACCGAGGCCGGTTTCCTTGTGTTGCACGTTGATCCGTTCTCCAGGACTTAATCCGGCGGGTATTTCTTCTCCACCCCTTACGGTCGTCGCGCATCAGTCACTATTTCGTTCGTGATTCATTTTCCGCGTCTGAGTTCTCCGCCTCGGGGTTCGGGATTTCCAGGTCGGGGTAGTGCAGTCGGTAGGCGTCGCTCACGCCCCGGGCCGCGGCGAGCAGGCCCTGTGGCGTCTGGGGGAACTGGCGGTCCAGCACGAGCCGCCCCTCTCGCTTCACCCTTGCCACCCAGTAGTACCGCACAAGCCCGCGGCTCGACCGCCGGTAGTGGCTCACGCCCTTGACGCCTGACCGGTTGTCGCGCCGCTGGCCCTTGTTGGCTGCCTGGGTTGATGGAGCGGCGGCCCGGAGGTTGGCGCTCGTGTCGTTGTTTGTCCCGGTCGCGGTGATCGATCTGGAAAGGTGGTGGACTGTCACTTGGACGCGCCCGCTCTCGCATGCTCACGCGAATAGGCACAGGGGAAACGGCTCGGCCGGGCTCATGCAGTCCCAGCCGCCCTCGAAGATGAAGTCGCGGAAGCAGTACCCGAGGTACCGCCATCGGTAGCGCGGGGAGGGCGACGGGATCAGGTCCTCGAGCCCCGGGTTGTCGGCGCAGAGTGAGGGCCACATCTGGTGCAGGGTTGCCGCGAGGAGACGGAAGAACCCTGCCGCCCTCGTGAACGCCTCAATGGAACTGACCTTGGAGTTGGACGTCGACGCCTAGGCGGTTCGCGAGGCGTACGCGGGCACCTCATCCGGAGTCTGGGGGAAGTCTTTCAGCGGGTGGATGTCCCACCACAGGTCGTCATCAGCCCAGTTCTCTCCGTGGGTGTCCTCCCAGTAAACCGTCTTGGTTTGGCAGCAGTCCCACAGTGGGCGGAACGGATCGGGGTCCTTCTCAATCGCCCGCCAGAACGCCTGGCGGATCTCGTTCAAGAGGTGATTTGCAGCCGGGGAATCGCACCACGCGGTCCAGATTTTCTCAGCGGCAGTGTGCGGATTCGCGGTCACGGAGTTCTCCTATGGTTTGATTCGGGGTCACTCTCGTCCATCCTCGTTACGCCAAACCCGGATCATTAACTGTCTCGCTTTGCCGGCTCGCCGAGTTCATCGGGCGCGTCGGCGCGGCGACTTCCGCGTGCGGGTTCGGCACGTCGATGTGCGGGTAGTAGACGCGGTAGGCGTCGTTGACCGCCCGCGCCGCGTCCAGGAGGCCCCGTGAGGTGTGCGGGAAGTACCGCTGCAGGACGTACCGGCCGCGGAGCTTCACCCGCGCCGCCCAGTACCGGCGGGTGCCGCCGCGCGTCGCGTACCCGCACCGGCTCACCCCGCGGTAGCCCGAGCGGTTGGCCCGGGAGATGTTCGTATTCGCCCGCTGGGTGGTGCGGTCGGCGGCGCGGAGGTTGGCGATCACGTTGTTCGCCGTGTCGCGGTCCTTGTGGTCGATCTGCAGGGGTGGGGCCGGGAGGCGGCCGTGGTAGTGGCGCCAGACGACCTGGTGGAGCAGAACGGTCGTCGCCCGGCCATCGGTCGGCCGCCGAACGCCGGCCTTGGCGTACCCCTTCACGTCGGACCAGCGGTGGCGGTTGAGTTCGGTGAGAAGGGCCGGGTCGTTGTCCACGGTCGCGTGAGCGACCACAGCCCGCTTGCGGTTGTAAATGGGGATTTGGGTTGTGCCCGAGACGGGCGGGTGGAGTGGGATGGTCATTCGAGCCCTCGGGGTTCGGGTCTCACCCCCGAGGGCAGCGGATCGTTAACTCGATGACGTTTGGCGGCGGGGTCTCGGGGAGACCTGGCACCCACAGGAGAACGACCGGGGCACGTTGCTCGACGTGCGGCACACGTCGGTGCGTCCGCACAAGAGGCACCGGCACCGCCAGAGGCGGTTGCGGTACGCGTCGAGGCCGGCGGGTTCGATCACCTCGACGTGGTTGAAGACGGCGTTCGTCAGGTCACGTGCCCTGGGCATGTGACACCTCCGGGGTCAGGGTACAGGGAAATTCGTGGCCGGCGGCTCTTATCCCCGGCGGTACGGATGGGCCGTTGTCGGCCGCTCGGCGGGTGCGGGCTTCGCCCGATCCGGGCCGGCGGCACAATTGTGCCGCCGACTTCCGGACCGGGGCTTCTTACCCCGGCACCCAGTGGCTGAACTTCTTGCAGACGGTACAGGTGCCGCGTCGGTGGGTCGACCCGTCCTTGAACGTCTGCGGTTTGATCTCCAGGGTGTCCTGTCCGCAGTGCCGGCAGACGCGGTTGAGGTCGGCCGCGGTGGGCTGGTGGCTGCGGATGTCGGCGAGGTCGTCGCTTGTCAGAACTGGGTACGGCGGTCGTTCGTCGGTATTCACGGTGCCTCTCGCTTCGTATTCGGCATTACGTTGTTCGGGAGTTAGCTTCTCGAACCGGTACTCGTACCGGGGGACTGGCTCTGTGCCGTTCTCGCGGCGCTGAGTCTTTGCAACGTCCCGCCCCTGGCGGCCGACTTGCAGGACACCCGGCAGGAGTTGTGGTCGAGAGCGATACGGGCTCGCTTCCATTCGCGGTCGGAACGAGGGTGCCGGGCAGGGTTGGGCGGCGCCGAACGGCGTCGTCGACACGCCCGCGGATGACAGTTGGGAACGTTTCCGGCGCTGGCGCGCCGCCGGCGTTCGGGGTCACGTCGGGGGTGGGTGCGTACGAGAGCGACCCCGGGTCAGCGCGTGGCCCGCTACGCGGCGCCTGCGCTGTCCGAACCCGTCCCGAGCGGCGTCAGGTCTCGGAGTGTGGCAGGGACGGACTCGGTCATCGCTGCGGCGATGAGCCCCGCGCGCTTGACGTGGCCGGAGTACTTTAACTGCTCGACCTCGTCGAGCAGCAGGCGGCGGGGGAGGTGATACTCCTCGGGGACGACGGTCGGGAACGTGCCCTGTTTGACCAGCGACTCGATCTTCGACTTCTTGACGCCCAGGGCTGCGGCGGCCTGGGAGAAGGTGATTTGACCCTCAGGCAGGTTCTCATACGGCGAGGGAGGGATCGACTCAGGCATGATTGGACTCCACGAGCGGTGAACACGCCGCAGACCGCGAACGAACTGTCCGCGCATCGCTGTGCGTGTCGTGAGGTATGGAGTAGTTCAGGAGGTTCGCGGCCCCGCCCGGAGCATCGGCCTGCAAGGAACGTGGCGTCCCGAACAGAGCGGCTTGCCCTGCGAGCGGAAGGAACCGATCGAGTTGAGTTTAGATAAGTGGTCGGAGTGGGCGGCTCTCGACCGGTGCGGCGTGAAGCCGACAAATGCAATGCTACGCCGGCGGCCGAACTCAGACAAGTGGGTTTCTTTCACGTCAATCGCCAGACTCTCCCATGGGCTCGTCACGCCTTCACGTTGAGGCTCGGGCCGCACAACCAACCGTGAGTTCAACCGACCTTGTAGCGTCGGGCGGCCTCGATGAAGATTAACCACTTTCCCAGGCGTAGCCGACGCCTCCACGCCCTCAGAGCCCACGAGACCCATGCGCCTCACCCGCGTCGTGATCACCGGTTACCGTTCCATCAAGCAGTCCACGACGCTCCACGTCGAGCCGGACGTCACCGTCATCCTCGGGCCGAACGACCACGGCAAGACGAACTGCCTGAGCGCCCTGCTACACCTGAACCAGGACCGCCCGTTCGACGCCGATACCGACCTGAACTGGGACAGCGCGGAGGGAGCTACGGGCCTGCCGGCGGTGGAGGGGTACTTCGCTCTGACGCCGAAGGAGGTCGAGCAGATACTCGCCTTCGAGAACCCCCAGATCGAAGCCCACAACAAGAAACTCGAGGACGAGCGGGCGAGCTGGCGGCAAGCCGCGGAGACCAGTGACCCGGCCGCGCTCCCGGCCGAGCCGAAGGGGGAACCTTACGAGCTACTGACGCCCGCCCACCTGGCGAAAGAGGTGGTCGTGCGCCGCGTCGGGGTGAAGGGCGAGCTCGAGTTCGAGTACCCGGCCCAACTCTACGAGGAGAACGAGACGCTCGTCAAATCCTGGGTGCCGCGGTTCGAACTGTTCGTCCCGACGCCCAAGCTCTCGGACAGCGTCACCGCCGCCGAGCTCGCCGAGGGGCAGAACGAGTTCATGCGCGGGATCTTCTACTACGCCGGGCTCGCCCCAGACGACTCCGCGTGGCTGTTCGACCAGACCGACCGGACGATGCGGGCCCTCGAGCGGGCGTCCGAGACGCTGGACACCACCTTGCGAGAAACGTGGTCGCAGGGCCGGAGCCTGAGATTCAAGCTCCGGCACGACTCGAAGCACCAGCGCATCGAGCTCCTGATCGATGACCCGGCGGTCAACAGCCGGTTCGTTCGGGCTTCCCGACGAAGCAGCGGGTTCACCCACTATTTCGCGCTGAAAACCATGCTACACGCCCGGCAGCGGGATCACGCGGCCAACGCGTACTTCCTGATGTTCGACGAGCCGGGGATCTACCTCCACCCGTCCGGCCAGTACGACTTGCTCCAGGTCCTCGACACCCTGGCGCTGGAGAACCAGCTCGCGTACGTCACGCACTCGCTGTTCATGATCAACAAGACGTTCCCGATCCGGCACCGGCTGCTGATGAAGGGGGAGAACGGGACGACGATCAACGGGAAGCCGTACACGGGCCGCTGGTCGGGGGTATTGAGCTCCCTCGGGATGACGGTCACCGGCACCATCCTGTTCTCGAACTACGTCGTGCTGACCGAGGGGGACTCCGACCCGATGTACCTGTACGCGATGCTTCAGAAGGGCGTTGCGGCGGGAAAGTGCCACATCGACCTCAACTCCCTTGCGTTCATGCCGACCGGCGAGTCGAAGCACGCGGAGGTGATGCTCCGGTTGCTCCTCGAGACGTCGCCTCGTCCGAAGATCGGGCTTTTGACCGACGGCGACCAGGGCGGGAAGGACAGGCTCGTGTACGTGCAGGCGTTGACGAAAAACGAGGAGATCCCGGACAAGCAACTCACCAAAGACACGAGCGTCGAAGACCACATCCCGAACCTGCGGGAAGTGTTCGTGCCAGCGGTGGCGGACTACACGGCCAAGTTGATGACGCTCCAGGGGGCGAACAAGCCCGACGAGCAGGAGTTCCGGGCAAAGTTCCTGGCCCACTTCGACGAGCAATTCGAGAAGAATCGGGTGACGACGAAGGTGCTCGAGTGGGCGTTCCGGGCGGCCAAAGAGCTCGGTGGGCTGACACAGCCTCCCTCCAAAGTGGGCATCGCCCGCGAGTACGCTCTCGGCCTAACAGCACTGCCGAGCGAGCAGTTCCGCTGGGAAGACCGGCAGAGGGCCCTCGTCGAGTGGCTCATGAAGCGCGTCGGGGTGCCGGAAGTCCGACCCCTGTCGAAAGCTATTCTTCAGTAGGTTCTCGCCGTAAGAGCAGCCGAGAGCGTTGGGTTTCCTGTTCCCTGCTGGCCTCGTAGTGCCCCGCTCTCGGCCACGAGCGCGGATTCACCCATCCCGGTCTGGCGTCTCGCCTCAAACGCGAAACTACGAGGTCGGCTGAACGGCGAAGTTGTCGCCGACCTGCGACTCACAGCAGTCGGCAGGCGGAGCACTGTCAAGCAGGATTCCCAGGTGGCTGGGCCACTCCGCGACAGTACGTCGCAGAGCATAGGCCCTTTGACAGCCTAGAAGTGACGGTGTTTCGGCCAGAGAACTCTGTTATCCGCTCCGGGATGGCAGTGTCCGGCTGACCGTGAAGGCTCATTCTTCAGCCCGCGCCTTCTCGAACACTTCGTAAGCCTTTTTGGCATGGCTTCTCATCATCGCGTAGATCTCCTCGTTGCTGAAGTGGAGCCTGTATTTTTGGGACCGCTTGACATTCCCACGTTTTTTCAGATTCGTCAGCTTCATTTGTTTCGCGAGATAGATGTCCCTGATGTCGTTGGACATCATGAGGTACGCGGCGATGGTGTCCCGGTTCGCCTCCAGGGGTAGGCCCAGATCTTTCTGAAGGCGAACGGTCAGGGCGTACAGGAGTGTTAGCAGCTCCCGGGGGTAGGTCACCTTGACCGTGGTTCCGGCGTCCTCACAAGACGTTTCGACGTCGTTGATAAAGGCCAGGAGCTTCTGCTCGGTGGGCATGTCTGCGGGCAGTTGGTCGGACATTGGGGTCTCCGGTAGAGGTTTGTTGGTGCCTTCGGGGCAGAAGAAAGCGGGAGGCCGGTAGCTATCCGGCCTCCCCACCCCGGAGACCACCAACACATTCCGGTACCACTCACTTGTCCAGGTTGCATCGCTCATCCATTTGATATTATATTTTTGTGTTGCAATTTTTAAAATAATTGTTTGTCTTTACTGGTATAAACGCCGCGGGCGTCGGAAGGCAGGGGAGGGTCTGGCCCCTTGGTGATGACCTTACCGGTCGCCTCGAAGATCGACTTCGTCGGCGACCGGCAAGAAAGCAGTATCGAGGCTGTTGGCACGATCGTGCATACAGGACAAATTGAGCCGACCATCGTTCTGAGTGCAGGGTTCCAAGGCGGCTTCGCCCACGCCGCCGGCCATGAGACTCGCGTGGAGGTGCCGCATCCGCATCCTTCGGCTTGCCCCGTGGGCCGGCCGTGGGTTCGGCCCAGCGAATGTGTCTTCGGGTGAGCGGCCCTTTGCGGTGTGCAGGTCTCGACGACCGGCACGACCGCACCGGGCTGAGGGACGCGTGCGGGGGTGGGAGCGTTGGCGTTGCCCCACAGGATGGGTCTCCTTCTCGAGATCCCACTTGGGCGGTGAACAGGACATGGAATCTGCTCCTTTCGGTGATCGAGGCCATGCGGGACCATGAATGCAGTCTGGTCACGGGGCACCTGCGTTGCGGCCGGCCTGGTACCGGCGGTCAAGCTCCCGCTTGAGCTCACCAGCACAGCGGGCGATCCAGGGGGATGGGCGTCGCCGGAGCTTCGCGTCGGCGCACTGGTCGCCGCCGAGGGCGGCCAGCCAGTCGTGCAGTTGCTCCAGGGACGCGGCCCGGATCTTCGCGACCGCTTCGCGTTTCGTGCGTGGGATGTGGCTGGTCGTCATGCGCCGGCTCCGTTTCGTGTTCGCGGTGTCACTGGGGAAAGTCATCGAGAGCTCCTTCGGGAAAAGTCCTTCACTGAACGTCTTTCGGTCACACTTCACTCGTCCTTCACTTCGTGAGTCGGTCTCATTCGCTTCGCGTACTTCTGCTTCGCAGCTTGCATCGTCTACTTCATCTCTCGCTTCGGCGGCTTGTCCTTGGGTCCTGGTTCCCCTCCCCCGCCCGCATCTCGTGCTTTGGCGGCGGGCCTGCCCGCGGGGTGTGGGTGTACCGAGGCTGCAGCGATACGGCGGCCGGGCCGCGTGACGGGTCGCACCCTTTCACCGGGTCGAGTGGGCCCGGCTATCCACTGGCGTCACTGCGTGGTTGGATACGGCCCACGCACAGGCACGTTTCACGCCGTCGGGCGTGAGCCCCCGATCAGAGGTGGGGAGTCCTCGTTCGTTACGGTACTCTGCCTCAACCACTGGGTATGGCTCGCCCGATACGGGTTCATTCCTGCCTGGTGCGGGGGATGAAGGGGATCAGCACCTCACGCCGGGGCTGGCGTGGCGCGGCCAGCAGGATCGGCAGCACCCGTACGGCCGCGGGTTCCCGGGCCACGAAGGCGGAAAACAGGCGGCGCAGGAACTCGGTTTTCAGGTACGCGGTGGTCGTGTATGTCTCGTCAGCCCAGACCAGCACGTCGCTGTTGCGCGGCCGGCGGCGGGTCAGGTGGCCGCACGCCTTGACCACGGGCCACAGGTCCGAGCCACTCCCAATCTGGCGGGTGAGCGCCTGGACCTGGGAGGTGAACGGGACGTACCACAGGGTGAAGTCTTCCCAGTAGCGTCGATCCCGCTGCCGGCTCAGGAACGCTGCGAGGGAGTTTGCGTACTCGTCAGGGACGGCAGCTTCCCGGAAACTCCGCCCGCGGGGCCTAACCTCCACCACCGCGGGGCTCGGTAGCCACATTCCACTCTTCTCGTCCCGGTGCGGGAAGTCGGCCCACATCTGCCGGGCCATTTGACGCTTGGCGCGGGTAACCGAACTCTCGAGCCCGGCCATGGCGGTCAGGGTGTCGCACTTCGCAGCGACGGCAGCGACGACGTAGTCAACGTCGTAGAAGCTCAGGAGGGGGGCGAGCTCGTCGCCGGGGAGCGTATTCGGGTCTACCCAGCGGCGGGTGGGCGCCGGGGATCGGTACCGGTTCGGATCGAAGATCGCGATCGTCGTGCTCATGGTGCCTCGTTGAGGGTGGTAAGTGGCGCGCTGGGGGGGCTCGCAGCGGCCCTCCCGCATACACCACTCCTTGGTCGCGGGTCAGTGACTGGAGATGCCCGAACGTTCGAGGAGCTCCGAGATGCCGCGATAGTTTCGGAGCAGGTCCGCGTGACACGCCAGGTCCTCGAGGAGAGTTACGACCCCTGCGGCGAGCTCTCCGCAGGTGGCTGACAGTTCCGGGTTTGGCGTGACCGAGCCCGTGCGGACGTGATCGGACAGGTGTGCCCGGACGACGGACCGACAGAGCTCGCCGACCCGGCGGTCCAGCTTCTCGACCGCGGCTGGGAGTTCGTCCGCCGCCCGCCACACCAGGCTCATTCCGTACGGGTAGGCAAGCGGGCGGAAAGACTCGGGGAGCTGGAGCCTGACGCGGCGTCTTTGCCCCGGTGCCGAGCGGCGCGCCCTGGAGAGCGCCCGGGAGAGCGCCCGCCCGTATGCGCCGAGCCAGTCGAGCAGGACGGGCGGGCACGACAAACGGCGAAGGTCCGGGTAGGTGACTCCGTTCCGGTTTAGTTCGGCCAGGTCTTCCCCCGACAGGCGGGGCGGGGTCGCCCGGTAAGCGTCGAGGACCGCCCAAAAGTCCCCCAGGCACGGACAGCGTGAGAGAATCCGCGCTACGGCGCGAGGTCCGGCGAGGCTCCGCAACGCGGCGGCACCCGTGCCCCTGAGCTTGTCGGCGAGTTCCGGATTCGGTCGCGGTCCCCCGTACCTGACGACATCGCCGAGGTCGATTCTGGCACCGATCTGGCAGATCGCCACGAGGTGGTCCCGTATCCCGGCCGCGTTCTCGACGACCGCCTAGACACCGGCGGTGACCAGCTCCAGTCCCTCGCGAAGGGTGACCGGGGCGAACGACTCTGACATGGTCAGCGTGAGCTTGTCCGATGTGGGGCTGGCCGCGGCGCTTGCGCGGACAGCTTGGTAAAGACTGAGGATCTCGTCAAGAGGGTCAACTGGCTGGGAATTGTCCGACATTGAGGCTCCTGGCTGTTGCGTTTCGGGGTTTGCGGTCACCAAATGCGGCGGGCGCCGGCCGCGTCGCGGCCTCGAGCCTTTTCACGTCCCTGCCGTGAGGGGCCGATATGCGGACAAAATGCGGGCTAACCGGTCGAGGGCATCCGCCGTCCGCGGTGCCATCCAGGCCCAGTTGGGGTTGGAGTACCTCCGCCGGCCGCAGGGGACCTGCCGGACCGCACGGGCGAGTTCCGTCAGTGCAGCGTCTTTGTTCGGACGGATGAGGAGCGAAACCCGCCCCGACGGGGCGAGAGCCGGGTGCGTCGGGTCGCACCGGCTGATCACCGTCTGCACCGAGGGGTCGTGCGGGCAGTCTTCGATTTCAAGCAGAACGACCGCGTCTGACCCGGGTACAGTGGCCGATATCGACCACGAACCCCGGTAGTGGTCGGCTTTGTCCCGGTCGTCGATCTTGAACGGACGACCCAGGCCTGCGGTCTTCCAGCGGCGGTCCCGGAGAGGGAAATGCCTGGAGAGATAATCCAGGAGGGGTTCTGGTGCGGCCGGCGGAGGGGAGGGCCACAAGCCCTCCTGCTGCAACACGTCGAAGAGGTCATCCACGGCAACTCCCTTTTGTCGGTGCGGGTGAGCCAAGGGCGAACGCTGAGGTCCCTCACCAAGACCCCGCTCGGCGCGCCAATCAGAACTCCAGCAGCGGATCGACCTGGTAACCTGCCACCGCCTCGGCCGTCAGAACGGGGTCGGCCTCGGAGAGTAGATCGACCAAGCAGTTGAGGGCGAGCCCGGGGACAAGGCCCGCTTTTCGGGCCAGTGCGGCGGCCGCGCAACTGTCGGGGTGGGCAATGCCCCAGTCGTCCATCCTCCGCTCCAGAAAGGCGACCAGTTCGCTCTCCGTCGGAAGTTCCGTGTACACCCGCTTGCGAAACCGCCGCAGGAGTGCCTTGCGCCGCGCCTCGTCCTCCTCTGGTGTGTCCGACCGTCGCCGGCCGTGGAGGTTCTGGGCGGTGGCGACCGTACTGACGTGCGGGCTGTCGAGCACGGGCCTGATCGCCTCGTCCAGCCCGGCGGCGTAGAGTTCGCCGAGCTCGTCCATGAGGACGAACACGTGGTGGTCGCACGCGAGGATCTGGTCGAGCTTGCGGTTGAGCGACCGCTCGTCGCACTTGCGGCCGTTGATCCGTGCGAACCCGAAAACTTTGCCTGCAAACTCCGTGAGCAGGCCGAAGTCGTCGGAGAAGCCGATGGTCGGGTCCTTGAGAATCGTGCGCAGAAACCAGATGGACGAGGCGGTTTTCGCGGTCCCGGGCGTACCGAGCACGAGCACGTTCGGAATACCGGTCGGGTCGGGGTGCGTGGTCCACGGTCCCATGAACCGGAGAACTCCGTAGTTGCCGACTATGTCCTCGATGGTCGAGGGGATCCACGTTTCGGCCGCCTTCGGGGTGATCCGATGCCTCATGACAGCACCCCGTTCCGGCCCGGCGCGTGCGGGTCAACTGCCCGGGTGCCCGGTGCGTCATAACCCTCGACGCGATTGACGATTACGTCGGGCACTTTGCTGCCACTGTGCAGCCGTGACGCGTCCGAAGTGTCCGACCGGATCTTGTCGAGAAACCAGTACCGCCCGCCGCTCTTGCCACGTTGCA
This sequence comes from uncultured Alcaligenaceae bacterium, assembly GCA_964552815.1. Taxonomy (GTDB): domain Bacteria; phylum Planctomycetota; class Planctomycetia; order Gemmatales; family Gemmataceae; genus CAYUHJ01. Next base: position 105,439 of record CAZKIQ010000011.1, read on the forward strand.
GAAGGACGCCGCGGCTCGCGACCACATCGACGAGTCGCGCGAGCTGCTGGCCGAGCGCGTCGGCCGAGGCCGGCCACGGGGAGTCGGATTTGAGCAGTCCGGCCCTCCGGGCGTAAGTCGTCAGGAGCCGGAGCAACTGCTCGGGCGGATGCTGGTGGGGTCCGGACTCGGCCAGTCCCATCACCGCCTCTTCCAGAACCGAAGGGGCCCGGGGCGGCACGTTGTCGGGTAGGTTTTCGGGCTCGTTGGCGAGGGCCACGCCGCGGAGGTACCTCATTGCCTGGTTGAGGCGGCGGTCCGAGGGCAACTTTCCGTCCCAGGCGCTGAAGAGGCGGCAGAGGTAATCAGTGACTCGGGGGTCGGTCAGCGGGACATCGTCCTCCCGCGTGTTTCCTTCCTCGTCCGTCCAGAACGGGAGCTTGACGATGACAACTTGGCCCGCGAGGTCGTATCGGGGGGCCAGTTGCGCCCCGACCTCCCGAAGGTTGTTGGGTTCTGTTTCACTCAGCACGTGTCACCTCGAGAATGAAGGGGGCCGGTCGGCGAAGTTCCCATGCTTGTGAATGCTGTTCGCGCGACGGTATGCGTTCCCGTGCGGGCAGCAGCGGACAGCACTCAAAGGCCGAGCGCATCGAGGACGGCGGCAGTCTGGCGCCTCGAACCGCTGGCCTGGCCGCTCGGGGTTGGGGGCCGAGTACCCCCGTCGTGATTCGAACGGGCGTTGATGAACTGCAGCGCGGCGCGGCGCGTGCAATACCACCTCCCCCCGACCCGCTTGGCGTCGAGCTTCACGCCGCCCCGACCGTGCTTGATCCACCGCACGGTCGTAGACGTGTGGAGGCGGATGCCAAACTCGGCGAACACAGCGGTTGGTCGCAGGTAGGTGTCGAGCGGGTCGAGGCCGCCCGGAGCGGTGGTCTCAGGCGGGATCGTGGAGTAAGCGGGGGCGAGGCGTGTGACGTGCATTGCAATCCCCCATCAGGTTTTCGCCCGCCGCCTCCCACGCGGGAGGTTCGGCACGGCGATGGGGAGATTACACCGAATCCTCGGCTGGGCTTCGTGCCCACTATCGAGACATTTCGTACACGAGTTTTTCGCAGGAATTTCGAGGCGATTTTGGGTGTGCCCGGGCTTTCGGGGCGCTATTTACACCCTGACGGGGGGAGGCAGCGTGAGTCCGATGCCCTTTCCATACCCAGGCATGCTCACGATGAGCTTCTTGATCTCCTCGGGGAGTTTGGACCGGAGTGCCTGAATGCGCCGCTTGCTGGGTTTGCCGAACAGCCTTTCCGCATACGTCTCCATACTCACGTAGTCCTTTCCCGCTTTGCCATCCTCCACCAGTGCCCGGAGGAATCGCAACTGTGTACTGGTCACTTTCCGTTCCAGGGACAGCCCCGGGATGCGCACGAGGCAATTGACATCGTCGAATTGAATCCGGGCGTTCCACTCGCCCGGGTCGCAGGTCCCCGTCGGCGGGTTCAACTCGTAATTGGTTGCCAACCAAACTAACAAGTCGTCGACCACCGTCGCCCAGGATTCCCACTCGACCCGCGGCTCACCGGCGCGCCGGAACTTCTCGTCGATCATGCCCTCGAGTCTCCGCCAGAGCGCCTGAGCCTTCCCGGGCAGTTGGTGCGGCGGCGGGTAGGTCCGCTGCAGATTGCGGACGCAGGTGCGGACGCCATCGTCGTTATCGAGACCGAAGTCGAGCGGCGCGCCTCCGAGTTCCTCGCCGTCGCCCTTCAAGTCCTCGAGGGCCCCGAACAGCGCCTGTACGAACTCGGCCCGGTCGGTGCCCGCTCCCGATTCGTCGGGCTGCGGGCCGGGCACCCGGACCTGCCGTCGCCCCTTTGTCGTCTTGCTCGGACGTTTAGCTTCTGCCATTCAGCATGCCTCCAGGCGCGGGACATCGGCCGGCCGGGCTCTCCGACCGGATCGGGCGTAGAACGCCTCGAGTGTGTCCGACTCGCCACTCTGTCAGCGGGATGACGTGGACCCGCGATCGGAGCGGCACCGGTCGCGGTCGTCCCGCGTACGGCACCGCTCAGGTGGTGATTCGGGAGCAACCGTTATGGTAACAACCCGACGCCCGGGTGGGCTCCCCGCCCGTGAACACCCACGGGACCGACTCAAGGTTCGTCGGCGAGCCGATGCCTGTGCCCTGGACGTGACACTATCCGGGTTGGCGTTCGGTCCTCATCCGGACTTGGCCGTGACCTCAACCGCAAGCGTGAGGTTCCGCTCGGCGTACACCTCGGTCACGTTGGCCCGGCTGTGGCCGAGGATCACCTGCGCGGCCTCGAGGCCGAACGCGCCGCGGACCTCGGTGGCCCGGCTGTGCCGGAGCTGGTTCGGGTGCCAGTGCGGCACGCCCGCCTTCACGCAGGCCTTGGCGACCGCGGCCGCGTACGCGGTCCGGGAGTAGAACTCGCCCGGCCGGCGCTTCGGGCTCGCCTTCCGGCGGTCCTTCTGGCTGGGCTGAACCCGCGTCTTGCGCCGCGCACGCATGGCTGCGAACCGCTCCTCGCGGGCCTCCCGCGGGCTGAACAGGTAGGCGTCCGGGTCGGGCTTGAGGAACGGCGTGAGGATCTCCTGGCCGCGGGGTCCGATGAGCACGACCCGCTCCTTGCCGCGCCACGCCGTCTTGTGCCGCACCGGCCGGTACGCCCACACGTCGCCGGTGCGGTCGATGTCGCGACCGCGCATCTGGGCCGCCTCCCCGGGCCGCATCCCTGTCAGCCGCTGGATTCGGACGAGTGCCCTGAGCGGCCCCGCCATGAACGGCAGCGCCGCCTCGACGTGCGCGTCGGGGACCGGCAGAATCCGTTCGGTCTCACGGGCGGCGGAGCGGCCCATCTTGAGCCCCTCGACGGCCAAGAGGGCGCGGTACACCGGCTCGGGGACTAGCTCCTCGGCCACCGCCCACCGGAACAGCCGCTTGATGCGCCCGGTCCGCTGGTTGATGACCCCGCGGCTGACGTCGGCGGCGACGAGGTGCTCGCGGACGGCCTTGAGCTTGAGCGGCGAGAACTCGGCCGCCGGGAGCTTGCCGAACAGCCTCCGCAGGGGCCGCAGTGACAGCCGGAAGTTATCGACCTCGCTCGTGGGGTCGCCGTTCGGGTGGCGGTAGTGGACGGTGACGTGCCGCTCCCAGAACTGGAGGATGAGCTCCTCGACGGTGAGCGGCGGGGCGTTCTCGGAAAGTGCGCGGCGGCCGCCCGCAAGCCACTCGGCGACGAGGGCGTCGTAGGCGTCCCGAACTTCGGGGGGCGGGGACTTCTGGCCGTCCGGCCAGGGACCGAGGTAGTGGTCGTGACCGCTGAGGGTGACGACGCCTTGGCTGCTGGGTTTGTGGCGGCGGAGGGACGGGGTCGACGTGCGTGCCTTCACGGCGCTGCTCCGGAAAAGCGAAACCCGGTAGACTACCGGGTTTGTGCTTCTGCCGGCCGCTCCTCCCGACCACCGGGAGGGTACACCTAAAGGCTGTTCGGCCAAGAACTTCTGTCTAGCGAGGACGACGGGACTCGAACCCGCAACCACCGGATCGACAGTCTGGGACTCTGTTTGTTCGCTCGCGTGGGATTCACATCGCAAACATATTGCAAAATCCCTGGTTTTCTAGGATTTCCTTCGCATTCGCTTGTGCTCACATTGCGGTCGCGTAGGATTCACAGGGATCAATGTTGCCCCCATTTTGCCCCCAAAGGTGACCATGGCCTGGGCGGAACAACGCGGCGACGGCTGGCGAATCGGCTACCGCACACCCAAAGGAAAATTCACGTTCGCCATCGGGCAGGTCTCCAAGGCCGACGCCGAGGCTTACGTCGCTTCGACCGAAGAACTCCTGCGATTGCTCAAACGGAATGTCATTGAATTGCCGTCCTGGTGTACCCTCGAAACCTTTCTGTTCCATCGAGGCAATCCCCCAAAACCCACGGCCGTCGCACCACCACGGCTTCGTCTCGACGAACTCGTGGACAAGTATCTCGCCGCTCAGGCCGGCAAACTCGAAGAGACCACGCTCGCCGCCTGTCGGCTGCACTTCAGTCACCTGCTCCGGCTTCTGGGAGCCAATCGCCAGGTCGACACTCTCACCCGCCCGGACCTGCAGAAATACGTCGATTCGCGAGCGGCGGAGTGGATCGATCCGAATGTGTATCGCGCCCATCGACGAGCGAAGGACGCGGCCAAGGCACCTCGCTCGAACCGGAAGCCGCCCCCTTCCAGGTCCGAGGACAAGCCTCGTCGCCATCCCTCGTCCGCCACGATTCGCAAGGAAATGGTGAGCTTGCGAACGGCGTGGAACTGGGCTCGGGACCATCTCGGACTCGGGCCGACGTTTCCGGGCTCCCGGCTGGGATACGCCAAGATCGAAGAAAAAATGCCATTCCTGACCTGGGAGGAAGCCGAGAGGCGGGTCGCTGCCGGTGACAATCCCGATCGGGTCTGGGAGTGCGTTTACCTTCGGCCAGTCGAAATCGCGTCGTTACTGAACTGGGTCAAGGAACGACCGGTGAGCCCTTGGGTCTATCCGATGATGTGTTTTGCCGCCCATACCGGAGCCAGGCGCTCGGAAGTGGTTCGGGCTCTGGCATCGGACCTTGATCTGGCAGCCGGGATTGTCACTATTCGCGAAAAGAAGCGAGACCAGCGTCGCCTGACGACCCGGCAGGTGCCGTTGAGCCCGTTTTTGAAGCAGGTTCTCCAGGACTGGGTCGGGAAGCGTGCGAGCGGACAAACGCTGTTCTGCAAGGACACAAAGGCGGCCATCACCCCGCGGGAAGCCCAGAACTACTTGCGTCGGGCGTTGCGGATTTCGCCCTGGCGAGTGTTGAAGGGCTGGCACGTTTTCCGGCACAGTTTCATCTCGGCCCTGGCCAGCCAGGGGACCGATCAGCGAGTGATCGACGATATGGTCGGCCACTCGACCGACGAGCAGCGACGTCGCTACCGCCACCTGTACCCCGATGTCCGACACAAGGCGATCGCCACGGTGTTTAGTGAGGAGACCGTGGAGTAGCCGTCAGAAAGCCATCGAATGGCAATGGAAGAAAACCGCGGATCGGCGTCTACCAGATGCACATCGACCGTTCCGAGGAGTTGAACAACTCGGCAGCACGGTGACGCTCGTTGCCGCGGGGGAGCGGAAAGTCGCTGGCAACGAGTTCGGCAAGCTGCAGGGGGAAAGGACGCTCTGTCCGAGTCCCTGAAGCGAGCCGAGCATTTTTAGAGAGACGACCAGGTCGCCACCGTGACCCCGGCGACGAACCCGATCGTCCACCTCAACAACCCCCATCCCACGACTGCCGGGGTCGAGAAATGGTTCACGTCGCCGACTGATCCAAGGCGATCCTTAACTGATCAATCAACATTTGATAAGTTCCGAACGAGCATGGATACCTCCGAGTCGCTTCTCAATCGAAATTTTCGCCTCATTTGCGTCAGGATCTGTGATGCCGGGATTCGTTCCCTGGTATCGCTTCCATTCGCAAAGGAGGATCTCGATGCGTGCTTCGGAAGTGACCGCGGCCTTGACCGCCATCGTCCCCTCGGGGCGACCCGCTTACCTTTGGGGGCCGCCAGGGGTTGGGAGGTCCTCGGTTGTCCGCGCCCTGGCTCAACAGATGAACCGAGATCTGGTTGACCTACGCGCCACCCTTCTCGACCCTGTTGACCTGCGGGGACTCCCTCGACTCAGCGAGGAGATTGCGGTGTGGTGTCCGCCCGCGTTCCTGCCCCGCGATGGGCAGGGGATCCTGTTTCTCGATGAATTGGCCCAGGCTCCCCCGCTCGTCCAGGCGGCCTGCCTCCAACTCGTGCTCGATCGCAAACTCGGCGAATACACCCTCCCCGACGGGTGGAACGTGATCGCGGCCTCCAACCGCGTCGAGGATCGGGCCGGCACCCACCGCCTCGTCAGTCCCCTCCTGAACCGGTTTGTGCACCTGGACCTGGATGTTTCGGCCGACGACTGGCAGGCCTGGGCCGTCACGGCGGGAATTGTCCCGGAAGTCCGGGCGTTTCTGCGGTTCCGACCCGGGCTCTTGTTCCAGTTCGAACCGGCCACCAGTCCGCGTGCCTTCCCGACGCCGCGGTCGTGGCAGTTCGTTTCCGACGTGATGCCCGGCCTGGTGGGGCACCTTGTCCATCGGGTGGTGGCGGGGTGTGTGGGCGATGGACCCGCCGCCGAGTTTGTGGCCTTCCTGCGGCTCTACCGCGAACTCCCAGACCTGGGCGTCGTGTTGCAATCCCCCGACACCGCCCCAGTTCCCACCGACCCGGCCGTGCTCTATGCCCTGGTCGGGGCCCTGGTGGAAACTTGCAAACAGGACCAGGCTCCTCTTGCGAACTTCGTGAAGTACGCGACCCGCCTGCCCGACGAGTTCGCCCTTCTCGCCGTCCGCGATGCCCTCGCCGTGCAGCCGAAACTCGTCGCCTTGCCGGCCGTGCAGCAGTGGGTCGCCCGGGCCCGTGCTCGTGGACTCTTTCCCGCTGCCTGAGTTCGCCAGTCCTGGTTCCCAGTTCCTCGTTCCTGTTTACCGGTTCCTCGTTTCCCGTTCCTGGTTCTGGTCCCTGATCCTGGTTCCTGGGTCTGGTTCCCAGTTCCTGGTTCTGGTTCCCAATCCCATTTCCACGCTGGAGAAAACCCATGGTCGAGTCCCATCTCGACATTGGCGGAGCGGTCGTGTTCTGGTCGATTTCCGAGTCGAGCGACCGGCACCGGCTTCGCCAGGGGTTCGAACCGCTCGGGCTGGGCGAGTTCGTTCCCGAACCGCGACCAGCGTCCGCGGTGCTGCGTGACGCCCTCGAAGAAATCCTGGGTGGCCGACTCACCCTGGTTCGGCCACTGGCGGCTCGCGATGGCTTCACGGTGGTGCGGGAAGACCGCGGGGTCTCGGAAAATTCCTATGCGACCGCCCTGGTGGCCCGGGTGGAAGGAGAGCCGCCGCACTTGCTGTTCGAGCCCGACGACGATCGCGCCGACCGGGTTCGCGAGTCCTATCGCCGACACGCCGACCGGATCCCCGCGAGCCAGCTCTCGGCGACCCTGGTGAAGGTTGTCGAGTCACTGGGTGGGACCCGGTTGCGTCCAAGCGGGGCGGTCTACTGGGTCCCTGGTCACCGACTGGGTGAGTGGGCCGAGGTGGCGACGGCGGTGGAACAGGCCTCGACGGCCCGGCCAAGTGCCGTGTACGCGATTCGACACCGGCTCGATGCTGATGCGGTTCGAGCCGTCCGCGATGCCGTCGTCGCCGAGGTCACGGCGGAAGCGGGTCGAATTGCCGCCGATGTGGCAACGGGGGACCTTGGAACCCGGGCCCTGGAAACCCGGCAAAAGGAAGCCTCGGACCTCCGCAACAAGGTGCTCCTCTACGAGGATCTGCTCGCGGTGGGACTGGCGGGCCTGCACCGGGTCGTCGACGAGGCCGACCAGGCCGCGGCCGGGGCATCGCTCCTTCTCGCCGCTCAACCCAGCCGGGTCCCCGTCACGGTTGCCGAGTAACTGGTCCCGAGAAACTCATCCCATGAACGGAGGAAAACGATGTCGAGCGACCCGTTCGCGGCGGTCACGGAACTGGCCGCCCGTCAGCAGCAGTCCGAGGAGGCGGCGAAAGCGGTGCGGGCGGCTCGCTCTGCACTCGTCCTCGGACGCGATGCCAGGGCGGCCTTCTTCGCCTCACTCGCCCTGCGACTGGTTCCCCAGGAAGACTGGACCTGTCCCACGATCGAGACCGATGGCCGGGTGCTCGCATACAACCCGGGGTTCGTGGCGGGCCTGGCCCCGGACGAACGGATCGGCGTGCTGGTCCACGAGGTCCTCCACGTCGCCCTCGCCCACCCGTTCCGGCGTGGGAGTCGGGAACCAGCGCGTTGGAACCTGGCATGCGACCTCGCCATCAACCCGCTGCTCCTCGATGTCGGCTACACCCTGCCCCTGGGTCGGGTGGTACCGGGCGAGGGGAACTATCCCCAGCTACCCCGTGGCAAGAGTGCCGAGGAATACTACGCTCTGCTCGGATCTGGACCGGAAGAGGGGATCCCGTCGGGGGAATCCCCGGACCCAGGTGGTTGTGGGGGCGTTCGCGAACCGGGGAATGGGTCTCCCTCGGAAGTGCGGGATGCGGAAGCGGAATGCCAGGCGGCCGTGGCCCAAGCCGAGCAAACCGCCAGGACCCGGGGCGAACTCCCGGGTGGCCTGGCCCGCACCGTTGACACCCAGATTCGCCCCCCGGCGGACTGGAAGGCGATCCTGCGGGCGTTCGTCGCCACCCAGGCGAGGAACGATTTTTCCTGGAGTCGGCCGAACCGCCGCTACCTCGCCCAGGGCCTCTATCTGCCCGGTTTGCGGTCGGAGGAACTGGGGGACGTGGTCCTCGCCGTGGACACGTCGGGTTCCGTGGGGACCCAGGAACTGGGTCTGTTTGCCACCGAGGTCAACGCTGTCCTCGAAGCCTACGACTGCACCGTGACGGTCCTCTTCCACGACACCGCGGTCCAGAAAATCCAGACCTGGCAGAGTTGTGACGGACCCCTGTCACTCGACCCGGTCGGTGGTGGCGGAACGTCCCACCTCTGTGTCTTCGACTGGCTGGCCTCCAGCGGGGTCGAGCCGGCCTGCCTGATCTGTTTGACGGACCTGGAGACCTCGTTCCCGTCGGATCCGCCCCTGGTCCCGGTGTTGTGGGCGGTCGTTGGTGACACCCGTACGGAACCGCCGTTCGGGAGTCACGTTGCCATCGGAAATTGAAGCCTGAGCCGCTCGAATCCGTCGCCTGGCGGGTCGGGCGGCTCTTGTGTTGGAGGAGACGTTGTGGCTCGCATCACGCTCGACGAGTTTCACCTGACCCTGCGGATCCCGGCCGAGCTTTCCCCGACCGCGACCGACGACATGGTTCGCGTGTTGAAGCGGCGATCCCTGTCGCGTCGGCTGGCCAAACTGGTGACGCGGTTCTTGCACCAGTCCCCCGCCCTGCGTCCGGTGACGGTGCGGATCTCGCGGTGAGGGGGAACCAGGTCGATTCCCAAGCACCCAGCTGGTTGAGGAACCCATGTCCCCGCCCCACGACTACCTCGCTGCTCGAATGCGGCGACTGACAGAGACCCTGGTGAAGTTGAAACACCGGGTCCACGAGGCGATTGCCTCCGAACTCGGCAGTGCGATTGGCGAAGCTGTGAAGGATATCCTCCGGGTGTTGGTCGCCGGCCGACCCCCGGTTCCCTCGCGACCTCGGTCGCCTTCCCACTCCCGGTCCCGCTACCAACCCGACCCCGACGATTGGGACGAGGACGACCCAGTCGAGGCGGAACCCAACGAGTTCGAACCCCGTTTCCCAAACCCAGTTGATGTCCCACCCGCCCTTCCGACGGCGATTGCGGTCGGAGTGGCGGCGGCTCACTGGGCGGTGGCGAGGAACGCCCCAGCCTGGACCGGAGTCGGGCTCGGGCTCTTCGCCTCGTTCGCGACCTGGTGCGGCGGACCTGTCCTCGCCACCGGAATCGCCATCGCCGATCTGCTCGCGATCGCCCGGTCCCACCCCGATCGCTGACTCGCCTGGTTCCCGTTTCCCATCGCTCCCAGCCCCGGATGCTCGGCATCGCGGGTCGGAGCCGAACTGTTCCACCCTCGAATAGGAGACAACCATGACCGCGACCCTCAACGGCAAGCCGCAACGCAAGCAACTCGCCGACCAGTTGGACCGCCTCGACGGAATCATCGATGCCCTGGCCGACGCCCTCCCCGAGGCGGTTCGCGACGCCGTGCGCGACGGGACCGAGGCGGCGTTGAAACAGGTTCTCCTCGAATTGCTGAGCGACCCGGCCACCTTGTCCCGCATCCGGCAGGCGACCGTGACGAATTCTCCCTCACCCACGACGAACCCGTTCGGACGCTGGCGGGAGAAAATGACGGAACTGTCACAACGGGTGGTGAATCACGCGAAGAGTGCCGCGAACCAGGTCCGGGCCGTGGCCCAGGTGGTCCGAACGCGGGCGACCGGTGTCGTGTGGAACTCGATCGCGAAGATCCAGGGTGTGATGACGGCGTTCGACCTTGCCTGGCAGTTAAAGCGGATCGTGGTGGTCGGGGTCGGGATCGGCGTGGCCGTCGCAACGGTGGCAACATTCAGTCACTCGGCCGCCGCGATCCTGGCCGGAACGGGTGCCGGGACCACCGCCGTGGCCGTGCAACTGGGTCTGTGGGCCCGACGGTCCCTGCGAAAGCTCGCCGGGTGACGAGAACAGAACGGCCGGTCGCCCACTCGCACAAGGTGGGTCAGCCCGCGCGTTCGAATGAGAATAGGTCCAAGGCGTCCCCGCGCCGCCGCGGACCAAATGTGACGGACCGAGTTGGCAAGAAGCGAGTGGGATGGGTGACTTTTCTTTACGGATTGCACGGCCTCACCGGCGGAGCCCGGGTTGCGGCCAAGCACCTCTACGGAGACCCGTTCGCGGACCCGGTAGTGGGCGTCTTGACCGGACCGACGACCTCCTTAGTCCGGACCTACCTGGGCAAGAACCTTACCCCGACCGACACCCCGCCAGTCTTCACCTGAAGGGACGTTGGATTCGGTCAAAGTTTTCATGGGTTGATTTGGGCTTTCCCACCCTCTGGTTGCAGTTCGGCCTGACAACAATGACCAACCTGTGGCAGAGAGCGACTCGATCACGACGGTTTTGCCAACCACGCCATCCGAGCCGCGTGGTTGACGTCCGTCGGCCGAAGCGTGTAGTACACGGTGGCTGTGTCCGTACCGACGCCGCGTTTACCCAACAAGTAAGAAAACACTGTCCGGTCCGCGCTCATCCCCGAGGGGTCACTCGCAAGGGGGTGACACCACAAACGTAGCGCCGGCTCACAGGCGGCCTTGTCCAGCATCAAGCAACTCGGGTCCACGAATCCGCCGAACCTCCTGGCGAACTCGCCGCGGCCTGGACCGACCGACTCCCAGCGGTCGACGCTCAGTTGCATTCCCTCCTCGTTGACGTACCACCTCATTGAGAATGCCCACTCGTGGCCGGTGATCGCCCGGTGTAATTGCGAAAGGTGGTCCGGTGCCCACCAGTTGTCGTCGTCGAGGTAGGCGATTCGCCGGCTGTGGGCGAGGTAGCTCAGGACGGTTCGCAGGGCTCCGCCGTCTTGAGCGGCGACGAAACCGCCGTGACGAACCGACGTCGAGTAGCCGGGGTCGAGTACAAAGACCGTACGGTTCGCTGGTGCCTCTCGGGCCAGGGCCATCAAGCGTTCCCGATCGCCACCCCAAAGATCGACGCCAACAAGGATCTGAATGGAGCCCGCGAAATCTTGGGCGAAGACCGACCGGATCGCACGTTCCAGGGTGGATCGTCCGACCGTTGGCACTACGACCGCTATGTCGAACGGAGCCGTCACCGCACGCCCCGAGAGCGGAATCACCACGGGTGTAGGAACCGACGCGGGGTGGACTTCCGTCGATGGCCCGACCTTCTCGATCACCCGAAGGCTCCGCACCACGGCGACTTCGCGGTAAGCGGCCTCCCGCATCAACTCACGGTAGAATCGCGTGACACCCGGCCATACCTCGACATCGTGGAACGCAATCAGCCCGCCCGGAACGACGAAGCCCGACCAACGTTCGAAGTCTGCCCGCGACTCCTCGTAGGAGTGGTCACCGTCGATGAACAGAAGCCGAACCGGTCCCGACCACCGGGACGCGGCCTCCCCCGATGAAGCCACCACCGGCGTGACCTGCTCGGACAGCCCAAGACGCTTGAGATTCGCCTGGAACCGCGGAAAGGTACTCCCCTCCTTGGCCAATGTCTCACAGGCAAACGCCTGGCCCGGCTGGTGCTCCGGCGAGCCGCGGAAGTGATCGACCGCGACGACCTTCTCACGCTCAGCGGATCGCGACCCGGCCGCCAGGAACGCGGTCGAGCGGCCGAGGAAGCTGCCGATCTCGACGATCGCCCCCGCCCCCGGCCCGGTCGCCGCCAGCCGGAACAAGGCGTGCCCCTCCTGGTCGTGGAGGTAGCCTTCCACGTCGCGGAATCGCTCCTGCCAGTGCAGGAACTCCGCCACCGCGTCGACGGCAGTCGTCAAGGATGACAGCATCGAAAAGACGTGCTCCGAAAGACAGGGCTACCCGACCGCGACTGCCACGCCGTGCGGCTCGGACTCAACCATCGCGTCCGGTTCCTCGTCCGCTTCTGGATCGGCACGGCCCGCCGCCAATGCCCTCAATTCCGACTCGAACCGCTGGAACACACTGACCCAGTCGCCGGAAGTTGGCTGGCGGAACAGCCGCATGTCGGGGTACCAGACCGTGTCCTCCCCCTCCCGCAGCCACCGCCAGTCGGCCGCGAACGGCACCGCCACCCACACCTTCTTGCCCAGGGCCCCGGCAACGTGGGCGAGCGCCGTGTCGATGATGACGAGCAGGTCGAGGTTCTCGATCACCGCCGCCGCGTCCTCCAGGCCCGGCTCGATTCGCGAGCCGACCTCGTACACCTCGTCCGACGTGATACCGTTCAGTTGCTCGATCCCGGCGTACTTCTGCAGGCTCACCAGCCGCACGCCGGGGATCTTGGCCAGCGGCCGGAACAATGAGAACGGCACCGACCGCAGCCGGTCCCCCTTGTGGACCTTGCTCCCCTGCCAGGCGAACCCGACCTTGATCCCGGACAGAGGCTCGAACTCCTTCCGCCAGAACTCGACCCGGTGTTGTGGGGCCTGGATGTACGGCACCTCGGCCGACTTGGTGGTCGGCGGCACCCCAAGCAGCGCGGGCAAGCTCACCAGCGGCACCCACGCGTCGGCCGGCGGAGGCGAGGGCGGGTTGACGATCACCTCGTCGACGCCGGGGACTGTCTTCACGAGTTCGGCGACCGGTCCCTGACTTTCGACCACGACTCTTCCACAGCGTTCGCGGACCAGCGACGCGTACCGCACGAAGTTGACCGTGTCCCCGAGGCCCTGCTCGGCCCGCAGCAGGATCGTCTTCCCGTCCAGCGACGAGCCGTCCCACCTCGGGGCTTCGTGCTGAGGCCCCCGACCACCACGAAGTTTGAACCGCCACTCGTAGGACGGCCAGGCGTTCGCATAGTCCCCCTTCGCCAACAGCGCCAGCGAGCGGTTGAGGTGGGCTTCCGCATAGTCCGGCCGGTGCCGCAACGCCTCGTCGTAGTGGACGAGCCCCTCCTCGATGTTCCCTGCCTGCACCAGGACGATGCCCAGGTTGTTGCGCACCTCGGGGCTGTTCGGCTGAAGGCGGAACGCCTCCCGCAGCGACTTCTCGGCCTCGTCGAGTTCGCCGACCATGCGGAGGGTGTTGCCGAGGTTGCTGAGGGCGATGACGAAGTCGGGCTTGAGGCGGATCGCCTCGCGGTAGAACGGGGCGGCGTCCTCGTGGCGTTCGAGACCGGCGAGGACGACTCCGAGCAGGTTCTGGGCGTCGTGGGACTTCGGATCGAGGCGGATCGCCTCGCGCGCCGGGCCTTCAGCGTCGGCGAAACGCTCCATCTGTTCGAGGGTGAGGGCGAGTCGGTGCCATGCCTGGGCGTTGGTCGGGTCCAGGCGGACGGCGTCGCGCAGGAAGTTCGCGGCTTCTTCCTTGCGGTTGGTGGCGGCGAGCAGCACCCCGAGCTTGTAGTGGGTGTCAGCGTGCCGAGGATCGAGCCGGACCGCTTCGCGATACTCAGCTTCCGCCGCTTCCCGTTGATTCAGAGCTTCGAGGGCGGTGCCGAGGAGTCGGCGGGGTCCGGCGGCGGCGGGATCGACGTGGACGGCCTGCCGGAACCAGACCTCAGCTTCGGCCCACTTGCCGCGGTCGAGGCAGGCGGAGCCGAGGTTGGCGTACCCGCCGGACGCGGTGGGGTCGAGCCGGACGACGAGGTGGAACGCGGCCTCCGCCTCGGCAAACCGCTTCTGGCGGGCGAGGGCGACGCCGAGGTTAGTGTGGGCGACGGCGAACTTCGGGTCGAGCCGGACGGCCTCGCGGAGTGCGGCCTCGGCGTCGGCGAGTTTGCCCTCGCGAAGCAGTTCAAGCCCGCGATCGGCGGACGTGCAGGCAGGGGACGGCGGAGGCGTCGCGGGAGCAACTGGGGCGGGTGGCTCAGCGCGGCGGCGGAACTCGTCGGCGAGGTCGCCGCGTCCGGCCCGGTCGGCGAGGTCCGCGAACAGGGCGAAGATCGCCGGGTCGCGGTTGTCGCCACGCTGGACGACGTCTAGCAGGTCCGGCAATGTTGGCATCGGGTGTCGTACCACGGATTTCATACTCGTTGCAAATGCTCAATGACAAGTGCATTTCAATGCAAGCCAAAACCTAGTCGCACTGTTTGCCTTCTTGGATATCCCAATTCAAAACTCGTTCATCAAGCCACATGACCTTCGGAGTTCGCGAACCGGATTCAAACACTTCTTGAACGACATGTTCTGCCAAGTGAAGTGGAATAAAATAAGCCTTCGGCAAGAAAATCGGGCTGTCGCAGAGATTTACTTCGATGACTGTGTTGTAATCATCGTTTCCACTAGCGATATATCCCCAGGCCAAGTCTGACGAGTTACTACATTCCGTGAACTTCATGTGGAATCCGTAACCGTTTATCTTGGTGAAAACAAGGCGAGCAATCTCAACCTGTTTGCGAACAATGCTGAGAGTTGCAAAACCGGTATCTGCCCGACTGTTCCAGAAACTCTCATCTTCTGTACGCATCAACGCGAGCACGATCTCTCCATTGACATTCTGAGTAAATTCGCCAGAGGGCGAGGTGAAGTCCACACTATCCATGTCGATTTCCTCAAAGCTTAGGAACGATTCTCGTCATCGCTTGAAATTGTGTGCCGACAAATTTTACTCTGTTTCGATCAAAAACAGTCAGTTTCGTGACTCCAAGTTTCTTGAAGATCAAATGGAGATAGGGTTGACAAGCATAAGTACACAGAGTTCGGTCAGCGTAGATTGTGACTTCTCCGAGTGGTTTCCGTCCGTTTCGTATCCATGCCTTGTAGAGAGACGTGGCCTCGCCATGTCTGATCAATGTTTTCATATTTCCTTGGAGTTGTGTTGAAGCCTTGGTGAAGAGGGGGTTTTCAGCAAGTGCGGATTCCAGTTCTTGTATCTGCTTTGGAGAAAGTTTCTGTCGCCGAAATACCTTTCGTCCCAGCGAGAGTTCGCTGTTTACTCCGATGGTTGCACCTTTCTTCCCCCGAATCACGGACACGGTACCTTTGAAACTCCCTTCCCCCAAGGTGACGGGAGCCAAACCATGTTGTTTTCGGAAAGCCCGGATCTCATTGGCAAGATACTTCGGATTGGCATTGTGCACCCAAACCGCGAACCCCCACTCCTCGTCCCCCACGAAGTACGTGTGGTAGTCCGCCACCCGGCAGTTGTACACGAACTCCAGCCGCCCGGTGTCCGCCACCGCCTCGACGAGCCCCCACCCGTCCACCAACCGCACCGCGTCGCCGACCTGCAATTCGTTCAGCGGCACCCACTTCTTGCCCAGCACGTAGAACGGGTGTTCCGGCGTCGACTCGATCGTCCGGCCCTTCACCGTCAGCGTCCACACCGGCCCCCACCGCCGGAACACCTCCTCCACTTCCTTCCCGCAAACGACCCCCTCATGATCATACTCATCCCGGCTCAGGCGTTTGACTCCAACTTCCAGATCCTTCGCCAGAATCGTCCGCCCGTCTTCCAGCAGCAACGGCGTATCTCCCGTGAAGCAGACGTTGAACCCGACCTTGTTCAACGCCCTGGCCACGTCGTCGTGCAGCTTGGTGCTGATCTTCGCGATCCCGCCGTGGACGATCTTTTCGGCCACCCAGTTCACCGGCTTCAGGTGCGTCGCCACCCACCCGAGTTCCTTGCCCGCCTTCGCCGCCGTGTCCGCGTTCTTCGCCGCCACCTTGCCCGCCGTCGCCGCCGCGTCCGCGCCCTTGGCGACCGCTTTGACGCCCCGCCGGCCCCACTTCGCCGCCACCGCCCCCCACCCGAGCCCCGGTACCGCCGCCGCCGCCGACGAAGGTGCGGACGGGGCGGGTGCGGCGCGGCGGCGAAACTCGTCGGCGAGGTCGCCGCGGCCGGCCCGGTCGGCGAGGTCCGCGAACAGGGCGAAGATCGCCGGGTCGCGGTTGTCACCACGCTGGACGGTATCGAGGAGATCAGGAAGTGTTGGAAGCGGGTGAAGAACACTCATGATACTTTGAATCTGACGGTTTCTACGACAGAGGAAAAATGACGAAAATGTGCAAAGAATTTGAATTAGTAACCACTATCGAATCGCTTCACTACGGATAGCCATGCGTGTACTAAAAGGTCGAATTGTGGAATCTTCAGTTTGGCACCCAGCAACATCAACGACTCAGTCGCATCGTCAGTGCCCCACTCTGAGGAATTAAGACAAAGCCAGGCGGAACGAACGTCATCCGTTTCCAGGAAGGATTCGAAGGGATCTCGTTGTGACGTTTCCGCAAGCCAGGAAGGCTTGTGAACATGCGGCGGCCATGAATCTAAAGCACTAGACTCCAACTCAAGTGAAGAAGAAGACTGTGCCCATGAGACTTCTTCGCAGTCAAAATTGCCAGTTGGAAAATCTCCCTCGTAGCCAATGCCTTCCTCATAGCACACTAGCGGTCGATTTTGATTAAACTGCGGAAGTTTATGGAGATATTCTGGATCATCGCCGTAATTATCAAAATAGTCGAGCAACTCTTGATAGTTAAGCACTCCAAGATCGCTTGCGAAATTGCGTATTCTGTTTGTTGACCGACCTACATCAACAAGAGACTGAAGAATCAGGTGGCAAGCAAACTGATCCGGAGTGCGTGCAATTTCAACTACTTGATGACGAGGCTCGATAAACATTGTAACAAACGAAGGCGTTCTACTACAGCACCAGTGTTTCCACAAGCCATAGTAACTCGGCCCAGAGTGATCACTGAAAAACGGAATCATTGCCGGAGGGAAGCCGTACAATTTCGCGGGTGCGACCCATGAAGAAAGCGGAAGTCGAGCGTTTCCACTCATGATCTCAAGATAGCATTGCGGAACTCCAAGAGACTGTGCGTACTCAACATATTCGGGACTCATGATGCGATCCTCGTCATTGACAATTTCAGATCTTATGCACTGAAGATATGGGCCCTTTCCAGATGTTTGCAGAGTTCGACGAAGTAAGTCGATGCATAAGTGTATGCAATTGTCTGTTTGGTGTCGGAACCAGGTTGGCAGGATTCGTCAGCATTGACGGAAACAATTGCTTGTCAAAGTTCCAGTGATGCACTTCCTTGATCTTGTGCCCTGCTGCCTTAGCTTGTTGCATAAACTTCCTGTTCACCAAGCTCCATGCTTGCTCGAGTCCGGCTTGAGACACAGTCTTGCCGGAAGCTATTCGTTTCAAGAGTCTACTGTACGCATTTTTGCCGCCCGCTGTAGCCGCTTCCACACTTTGCCAGATTCCAAGAAGTGCGGGATTCGAGGCAATCGTACTTAGGCCAAAGTCGGCAGGAGTCAATTTGCGACCTGTTTTATTTGTAACTCCGAAGCCTTTTTTGACCCAGGTTGCTATCGCAGTGGAATCCCCCTTGAACGATCCGATATCTGCGGTAGGAGCCGCCGATTTCCATGCCCTTTTCACCTTGTCTTTGGAGAATGCCTGCAGTCGCTGTTTAAACTGTTTGTAAGTGATATTCCCAGCAATGACTTCGTTATAAAGCTGATGCAGCTTGCCTCCACCTGCGACTAGCGGATCAGTCTTCGACAGTCCTAGTTTAGCGTAAAATTTCGTGTAGCTCGCATTATGCACCCAAACCGCGAACCCCCACTCCTCGTCCCCGACGAAGTACGTGTGGTAGTCCGCCACCCGGCAGTTGTACACAAACTCCAGCCGCCTGGTGTCCGCCACCGCCTCGACCAACCCCCAGCCATCCACCAGCCGCACCGCGTCGCCCGGCCGGAGTTCGTTCAGCGGCACCCACTTCTTGCCCAGCACGTAGAACGGGTGTTCCGGCGTCGACTCGATCGTCCGGCCCTTCACCGTCAGCGTCCACACCGGCCCCCATCGCCGGAACACCTCCTCCACTTCCCTCCCGCAAACGGCTCCCTCATGATCATACTCATCCCGGCTCAGGAGTTTGACTCCAACTTCCAGATCCTTCGCAAGAATCGTCCGCCCGTCTTCCAGCAGCAACGGCGTGTTGCCGGTAAAGCAGACGTTGAAGCCGACCGAGTTGAGGAAGTTTGAGACCTTGTCGTGGAGCTTCTTGTTCACCCGCGCAAGGCCGCCGTGCACGATCACGGACGCGATGTCGTTGACCGGCTTCAAGTTCTTGGCGATCCACCCGCCGGCCTCGCCCGCGTTCTTCGCCGTCGCCTTCGCGGCCGCCTTGGAAGCGGCGGCCCCTTTCGCGGCCTTGGCCGCCTTCGACCCAATCTTACCGAGGAGCTTGCCGAACGGGATCACCCCCGCGACCTCGAACCCGGCCTCCAGGTACTTGCCTTCCTCCATGTAAAGCTCGGCATTCATCAACGCCGCGGGGATCCCAACAATGGGGATCATCGACACGACATCCAGGATGAAGTGGACTGTCTCGATGTAGATTTCATCGGCGATGTCCTGATCGGACATGCCGCGGGCCCGCTTCTCCCGGTACTCTTGTAAAGCTTCCGCCTGGGCCCGCGTAATCGTTTCCCCGTTCAGAATGGCGTCCCGGCTAAATGAGATCTCCCCGGTCACCGGGTTGCGCGGCAGCAGCGATTCGTACGCGGCATACGAGTTGTTCAAGAACTTCTCGACGGCTCCTGACGCCAACGCGACCAGCGTGTCCCGTGCATCACCGTTTGGCAGAATGCCGAGCGGGTCGACCGAGTGGTCGCCGAGGAAGTTCGCGATCGCTTTTTGCCCGAGAGGGTTCTTGATCCAGGCGTTGCGTTCGGGCGCGCCGGGAACGGGCTCGACCGGCTTGGGCGCGTGACCGTTCGGGTTGAGGGAGAAGCCGAAGACCGGCGCCAGGGCCCCCGGCGAACCGGCCGTCACGCGGCCAACCGGTGCTGCCAACCCGTCATTCGTCACCGGGGCCACCGCTTCGTCCGTCCAGGAGCCGACGCTGAGGGTGTCAATTCCAGCGTCGCCCGCTTCGCTGCCGTCAACCGGCTGAACCATGACCGCTTCCGGCACGCCGACGATCAGGGCATCGACTTCGACTTCCGCCAGACTCAGGTCGGGAAGCTCTGGCAATTCGACCGCGTCCAGGCGGACCCCGGTCATCGTCACGTTGTACGCGGGGGCCAACTCACCCGGCCCAGCGTTCGGCGTCTCAGCCAGGCTGATCTCGCCGGGTCCGACGATGCCGGGTGCGATGATCGGCGCGTCGGCAGCCTTCAGGTCGTCGAGCGCCACCGCCCCGGTTCCCTCGGCGTCACCCGCTTCCGATGCCCCGGAACCCGGCCCTGCCAAGAAATTCGGCAGACCGATCGACGAGGACCGACCGTGCCCGGAAGCGACGCCGTCGCGGGTGCCCGTCGCATCGTCAAACCCGCGAACGAAGCCGTAGCGGTCCGTGCCATCCACCGACGACCCGTACTCGCCAGACCGGGCGTTCCCCTCGCCGGTGGTCGTGTAGCCGTAGCTGCCGTCCGGGGCGAGCGTGCCGGAACCCGCCCCCGTCGCGGTTCGGTCGTAGGTGCCGGACCCCGTTACCGCATCGGACACTGTGTCCGCCGCCGAGTTGCCGGTCGCGGTGCGGGTGTAGGATTCGACCGCGGTTAGCGTTTCGGTGTACGCCGCGGGGGCGATGGCCGATCCCGTCAGCGTGACATCGTCCGTGCCCGACTCCGCCCGCGTGTACAGCCCGGTCACGGCGTTGCCCGTGACAGTCCCGGTGGCGGTAAGAGTACCGACGCCAGTCAGCGTGACCGCCGAGCCGGCCTGGTTGAGGAAGTCGTACTCGGTGGAACTCGTCTCGGAGGTCGTGTACACCCCGGTCACGGCGTTCCCCGACTCGCCGACCGTCACGGTGCCCGTCGACGAACCCGTCTGGGTGAACGAACCGGATGCCGCCGCCACGCTCGCGTCGAAGGCCTTCGCCCGCTCCTCAGACCCGGTGAGCGTGTAGTCGCCAGTGACGGAGTTCCCCGAGCGGGTCGCGGTGCCAGAACGCGAGTCGGTCTGGTTCGAGGTGGCCGTCAAGCTGACCTCCGTGTCCGTCCGGACCTCGTCGGACTCGGTCGTGGTTTCGTCCGTGGTCGTCCGCGTGTACAGCCCGGTGATGGCGTTGCCCGCCTCGGTCGTCGTCGCACCCCGAGTCGAGGTCGAGTCGAAGGTGTACTCGGCGGTGCCGGATCCTCCTTCGGCGTGGGCGGACGCGGTAGCCGACACGGTCCCGGTCGAAGTGTAGCTCCCCGTGAACGCGTTCGACGTGCCGCCGCCGGTTTGCGTCGATGTGCTCGACGTGACGAGTTCGTAGGACGCGGTGCCCGCACCAGTCTCGGTACTCGTACTCGTCGTGGTGCCGGTGTTGGACGAGGAGCCCGCGCCGGTCACCTCGTTGCCGTTCGACGTCGACGTTGCGGTCGTGGTGCCGTTGGACGAGTCCGAGTAGCCGACACCGGTCTTCGCACGGTCCCAGGAACTGAAGTGGGAACCCGACGCGGAGTAAGTGCCAGTCACCGCGTTGCCGGTTTGGGTCGTGGTCGCGGTCGATTCACTCGCGTTCGAGAGCGTGTATGCCCCTCGGGCGTCGACCCCGGATGAGGTCGCGGTGGACGACTCCGTCGTGGTGGCGGTGGTACTCGAGTCGCCGCTCGCTCGGTTGCCGGACGAGGTCGAGGTGCCAAACGACGTGACCGTGGTCGTGCCGGAGTCGTTCGTGCCCTGGTTGTCCGTCGACGACGTGCGGACTGTCGTGGCCGTCGACCAGTCCGTGCCCGAGTACGCGCCCGTCACCCGGTTGCCAGTCCCCGTCGAGACGGCCGTTGTGGTCGCGTCGTCCTCGCTCGAACTCGTGGCCCCCTGATTTGTGGTCGTCGAGGAACTGGTTCCCGTGCTCGTGGCGGTGGAGGCGGTGTCGTACGTTCCCGTCACCCGGTTCCCGGCGTCGGTCGCGGTCGTCGTCGACAGATTCGAACTTGTCCCCGTCGTCGTCGCCCCCTGGTTCGTCGTCGTCACGGTCGACGTTCCGTCCGCCACCGTCGTCGAGACGATTGCGTACGTCCCCGTGACTCGGTTGCCGGAGTCCGTTGTGGTCCCCGTGGACGACTGGTCGCCGGACTCGGTGGTCGTGGCCCCCTGGTTCGTCGTCGTGGAGTCGGACGACGCGGTCGCCGTCGTGGTCGTAGTCGTGTCGTACGCGCCCGAGGCGTGGTTCCCGGACTCTGTCCCGGTCACCGTACTTTCGCTCGTCCCGCCCGCCGTCGTCGTGGCCCCCGGGTTCGTCCCCGTCGAGGACGAGGTGCCCGTGTCGACCGCGGTCGACGTAACCGAATACTCGCCCGTGACGCGGTTGCCCGTCTCAGTTGCGTTCGAGGTGCCCTCGCCCGTGCCGAACTCGCGGGTCGTGGCCCCCTGGTTCGTCGTGGTCGCGGTGGAAGTCGAATCGGACGACCCGGACGTGATGAGCGTGTAGATCCCGGTGATTCGATTTCCCGTGTCAGTCTTGAGCGTCGATCCACTTTCCGAGCCGGACCCCGTGGACGTTGCCCCGCGGTTTGTCACGGTCGTCGTCGAGGCCGACTCGGCCGACGTCGTCGCCCACACGACGTACGTCCCCGCGATCCGGTTCCCGGTGTCGGATTCGGTCGCCGTGGAAGTCTCGACGCTCCGTTCCGTGGACGTGGCCCCCTGATTTGTGGTCGAGACAGTCGCGGTCGAGGTCGCGTTCGTCGTCACCGTGGTCGTGTACGCCCCGGTGACACGGTTCCCAGTGTCGGAAGAGGTCGATGTGGAGGCGGACGCGTCGGTCGAGGTTGCCGTGGCCCCCTGATTCGTGGTCGTCGAGTCCGAGGTGCCGGCCGTGGTCGTCGTGGAGATCGAGACGTACGTCCCGCTGATCTGGTTGCCAGCTTCACTCCGGGTGGCGTTGGAACTCGACGACGAGTTGCCCGTCTCCGTCGCGCCGCGGTTTTCATTTGACGAAGTCCCACTGGACGATGTGGTCGAGGTCGAATCCAGCGTAAATTCGCCCGTGACCCGGCTGCCACTCTCGACCGTTGTCACGGTCGTGTCCATCGTGCCGGACGAAGACGACACAGCACCCCGGTTCGTGACGACTTCGGACGAGATCTCGGTACTTGTGGCCGTCGTCGAGGTCGTGTAGTCCCCGCCGATCCGGTTGCCGCTTTCCGTTTCGGTGGTGGTCGCATCCGTGGTGCCTGACCCGATCGAAGTGGCCCCCTGGTTCGTGGTCGTCGAGGAACTGGTTCCAGTGCTCGTGGCGGTGGAGGCGGTGTCGTATGTGCCCGTCACCCGGTTTCCGGCATCGGTCGCGGTCGTCGTCGACAGGCTCGAACTTGTCCCCGTCGTCGTCGCCCCCTGGTTCGTCGTCGTCGACGTCGACGTGCCGTCCGCCACCGTCGTCGAGGCGGCGGCGTACGCACCCGTGACCCGGTTGCCGACGTCCGTCGACTGTTGCGACGTGGATTTGTCGTCCGTTTCGGTCGTCGTCGCCTCCTGGTTCGTCGTCGAGGCCGTCGCTGTTTCGGTCCCGTTCGTCGTACTCGTCGTGGCGTATTCGCCGGAGACACGGTTGCCGTCCTCTTCCTCCGTCGTTGTCGACTCCTCGGTCCCCGCCCGGCTGGTGGTCGCGCCGCGGTTCGTCGCCGTCGCAGTCGTGACTGCCACCGCGGTTGTCGTCGAGGACGTGGCGTAGCTTCCGGTCACCCGGTTGCCAGAATCGTCAGCGTACCCTTCGGACGTGGTCGTGACCGTTTCGCGAGCCGTGGCGCCCTGGTTGGTCGTGGTCATCTCGTCCATCGCCGTACCGGTCGAAATCCGAGTCTGGCCATACTCGCCCGAAACCCGGTTCCCGGACTCGTTGACCGTTTCCGTTGCCGTACTTGTCCCCGACCCGTTGGTCGTCGCCACGTCGTTGATGATGAACCCAGTGTGCGAGCCCGTCGACTCCCGGACCGACAGGCTGCCGAAGTCGCCCGTGACCCGGTTGCCGCTATCAACGACGAACAGGTCGTAGGCCACCGTGCCGCTTTGTTCGGTCAGCGCCGCCCAGACCGCGGTCCAGGAGAAAGTGGAATCGGAACCCGTCGTCGTCGACGTGCCAGCGTACTCCCCCGTAACTCGGTTCCCGTCCTCGGACCGGACTTCGGTCGAGGATCCCTCAGCGGACTCGGTGACGTCGACGCCGAGGTAGTCCGTCAGCACCAGCGAGCTCGTGGCGGCGGTCGTCGTGCCGAGCACCGTGTAAGTTCCGCTGACCTTGTTGCCCGACTCATTGTGGTCGCCGGTCCGCGAGTCGGTGTCCGTCGTGTTCGAAGTCACCGGACCATTGTCAGTCACAGCCGACGTGTTGTTCGTCGAAGTGGAGTGCCCGTCCGCCTCGTATTCGCCGGTGACCCGGTTGCCGGTCTCGGTGGTGGTGTCTGACGACCTCGAGGTGGTCGTCGCGTCGGCCGTCACGCCGCGGTTCGTCGTATGGGCCGTGTCCGTTCCGCTCGAGATGACAGTTGTGGAAGACGTGTACGTGCCGACGACCTTGTTGCCGAGATCTGAGCCCGTGGTGGTCGTCGAGGTTCGCCCGGTTCCGGTAGTCGTGGCCCCCTGGTTGACAGAGACCAACGATTCTGTGCTAGTGACCGTCCCCGACGAGGACGCTGTGTAATCCCCTGTGATCCGGTTGCCGCGGTCCGTGTCCGCGTTCGAAGAGGTGCCGGTAGCCGTCGCGGACGAGACGGCCCCGCGGTTCGATGCGGTCGTCGTGGATCGGTTCGTTCCATCCGAGTTCAACGTCGTGTCATACTCGCCCGTCAGGTGGTTGCCCGTGTCTGTGCTGGTCGAGGTGGTTGTCGCTGTTCCCGATTCGACCTCCGTCGCGCCCTGGTTTGTCGCGGTCGACAGGTGCGTGGCCACGGTTGTGGTGGTACTGGACTGGTCGTACTCTTGCGAAACGCGGTTCCCGGCGTCCATCGCGACGGTCGTCGCGGTCGAGGAACCGGTCCCGCTCGTCGTGGCTCCCTGGTTGACCGCCTCGCTCGAAGACGTAGAGACCGCCACGGTCGTGGAAGTGGTCTCGTAGTCGCCGGTCACCCGGTTGCCGGACTCGGACGCTGTCGTGTCGCTGGTAGACTCGATCGTCTCGGAGTCGCTAGCACCTTGGTTCGTCGTGACGACCGTCGAGGTGAAGGTCGCTGTCGCGACCGAGGAGAGGGTGTAGGTGCCGTCGACGCGGTTGCCGGACTCGACGCTGGTCGTGGTCGAGGTCTCGTTGCCCGACCGCGACGTGTTGGCCCCCTGGTTCGACGAGCCGGACGAGGAACTGCTGGTCGCGGTTGTCGTCACCGTTTCGGTGTACGCACCCGAAATGTGGTCGCCGGACCCGGTCGAAACGGCCGTGGACTCGCTCGTCGATCCGTCCGACGTCTCAGCCCCCTGGTTCCAGGTTGTGTTCGAGGCCGTCGTGGTCGCGGTCGAGGAGCCAGCGGAACCGTACGTGCCCGTGATGCGGTTCCCGGACTCGCTCGTCGTTGAGAATGACTCGGCGGTCGATGTCGACGTGGCCTCGGCCCCCTGGTTCGTGGTGAAGGACTCGTCCCCGGAGTCCGACGTGGCGACAACGGTCTCGGTGTACGTTCCGGTGATCCGGTTCCCGCTCGTAGTGCGGGACTGCGTCGTGGCAGTGGAGCCCCCTCCCGTGGTCGTGGCCCCGCGGTTCACGGAATCGAGCAGGGAAGTCGACGTGGTGGAATCAAAGGCGGTTTCGGCGAACGTCCCGAGGATCCGGTTGCCGCCCGTCGTGACCGTCCCGTCGGACGATGTGATCGCTTGTTCGAAAGCGGTCGCGCCGCGGTTCACCGTAACGGCCGTTGCGGTCGCCAGCGACCCGGTTGCGACCCAGGTGGAGAATGTCCCGGCGACCCGATCCCCCGACTCGGTCGTGGTCGCGCTGGTGAGCGCAGTGGTTGTGCCGTTCGTGACGGCGTCTTGGTTCGAACTGTAGGCGATCGCGGTGGAACTGGTCGTCGCGGTGACGGTCGAGTGAGACGAGGTCGTGACGCGATTTCCCCCACCGCTGGAGGTCGTCGTCCCGTCCGAGGTTGTCGTCGACGTGAGGAGGGCGCCTTGGTGAGACGTGCTGGAAACCGCGGCACTACCCGTCGTTTCAGTTCCGGTTTCGGCGTACGTCCCCGTGACCGTATTCCCGGTCGTGGTACGGGTCGCCACCGAGAGGGATGTGTCCGACCCGGTGGTCGTCACGCCCTGATTCGCATCCGTCGAGGTGCTCGCCGCGGTCGTCGTTGCGGTGGTCGTTTCGGCGTAGTCGCCGGAGACCGAGTTGGCCGTCGCCCGAACCGTCGAGAAGGTAGTCGATAGCGAGGTGTCGGAAGTTTCGGCCCCACGATTCTCACTCGAGGAGGAAGTGGTGGCCGTCGCGGTAGACGTGGTCGTGGAAGTCGACGCACTGCTGACGCGGTTACCATCGGTCGAGGCGGTTGCCGACATCCACGTCGTGCCGTCAGACTCGGATGTCCAGCCGCGATTCGTGTCGGTCGACGACTCAGTCTCCGTCGAAGTCGTCGTCGCCGATTCGACGTATGCGCCGGTGACCCGGTTGCCGGTCGAGGTGGCCGTGGTCGTGGAGTCCGAGTTAGTCGCCGCGGTTTCCGTCGCTTCCTGGTTGGTGGTCGTCGACTCCGTCTCACCGGAGGCCGTGGAGGTGACGGAGTCGGTGAAGGACCCGGTCAAGCGGTTGCCATTGCTGGTCGTCGTGGACGTCGAGCCGGACGTTGACGATTCGGTCGTCGTGGCTCCCTGATTCGTCGTCGTAGCCGTCGTCGTCGAGTCCGACTCGGCGGTCACCGTTTCGGTGTAGACGCCTGTAAATCGGTTGCCCGATCCCGACTTGGTCGAAGAGTTCGAGCCCGAAGTCGTTCCCGTTGCCGAAGCGGATCGATCCGTGCTCAACGAGGTCGCCGTTGAGAACCCTTCGTCCGACGAATCTTCGGTGTAAGTGCCGCCGACCTGATTGCCGGACGAAGAGTACGAGGCGGTCGACCAGGCGGTTTCGAGCGAAGTGAGCGTGACGCCCTGGTTGCGGGACGCCCCCGAGGTCGTAGCGGTGGAGGTCGAGGTCGAGCCCTCCGAGAACTCGCCGGTCACACGATTTCCATCGGCGGACGTGGTGGACAATGAGGTTGTCGTACTCGCTTCCGTCCGGGTCGCCCCGCGGTTCGTCGTGGTGGCGAAGGCTGTTGCGACAGCGTTCGTCGTTCCGGATTCGGTGTAGTCGCCGGTCACTCGGTTGCCTGACCCGGTCGAGGTGCCGGTCGAGGTCGCTGTACTGGACCCGGTGGTGAGGGCATCCTGGTTGGCGTTCGAACTCGTCGAGACGGTCCCTGTGGTGGCCGATCCACTCTCGGTGTACGTGCCCGTAATCCGGTTGCCGGTCGAGGTGGCCGTGGTCGTGGCGACCGTGGTTCGCCCCTCGGAGGATGAGGCCCCCTGGTTCGCGGAGCTCGACGACTCCACGGCCGTTGACGTCGTCGTGACGGAGTCCGTGAACGTGCCCGTGACGCGACTGCCGCTTCCAGCCAAGGTCGAACGCGAGGTCACGGTCGCGTTGCCGGTCGTCGTGGCTCCCTGGTTTGTGGCCGTGCTGGTGTCCGTGCTGCTGCCGGTCGTCGTCGAGGACTCGGTGTACACGCCGGTGACCTGATTGCCGCTCGCGCTCGAGGTGGCGGTCGACGACGAGGTCCCGGTGGCCCGGGTGGTAGCGCCCTGGTTCGTGGTGGTCGCCGTCTGGTTGCCAGACAGGGTAGTCGTTGCGACCTCGGAGTATGTGCCTTCGGCTCGGTTCCCCGACGCAGTCGAAGTCGCCTGGGTGTGATTTGTCGCGGTGCCCACGCTCGTCGCCGACCCCTGGCCGGTCGTGGTTGCAAACTCGGACGAGTCGCTCGTTGCGAAAACGGTTTCCGTGTACGTGCCGCTGAAGCGGTTGCCCGTGTCGCGTGTCGTCGTAGAACCCGAGGTGATCGCCGTCACCGACGAGGTGGCCCCGAGGTGAGTCGTTTCGGACCACTGCGTGCCCGCCGACGTGACGGTCCGCGTGTCGGAGTACGCCCCCGTCGTCGAGCCACCGCTCCCCTGACTGGTCACAGTCACGGTCGACTCGCCATGCGCGTCGGTCGTCAAGCCCTGGTTTGTCGTGGTCGTCGTGTCGGTTGCCGTGGTCGTCGAGCTGGAGGTTTCGGTATAGGAACCCGTGTTCAGGAAGCTCGTTGCATTCTGCGTGGCGTGGGACCACGCCGTCGTGGCCCCCGTCGTGAGCGCGTCCTGATTCCGGCTCGACGTTGTGGTTGTCGAGACCCCGTCGGAGAGAGTACTCGTTACCGTCTTCTGGGGGATCGGAAGGAACTGTGAGGTGGTGGTCACCGTGGACAGAGAGGTCCCCTCCTCACTGCCTGTCGCCCCCTGTCCGGTCGTGGTGGAACTGTGGCTTCCTGAAACTGTTCGGGTGGCGAATTCTTCCTTCGTGTTCAACCTGTTGCCGGTCTGACTTACCACCCCGGACCACGTCGCGGTCGCTGAGCCGAGACTTGTGGCGGCCGTGTTCGTGGCGGTCGACCACTCGGTGGAACCACCCGAGGACGTTCCCCATTCGGAGTAATGGCCGGTCGCCAAGCTCTCCGTCCCTGCCACGTTTACAGTCGAGGACGCGGTCACCGTGCGAACCGCCCTCGTCCCTTGGTTCGTCGCCGTCGTGTACTCGGCGGAGAAGAGGGTCGTGTCGTGGCTGACATCCGCGTTGCCAACCGTGGAAGTGGCTACCGTCGTGAATGTCTCCGTCGACTCGGCGAACACCGTCCCAAGAGTCAGAGACGGCCCCACTGTCGCGGCGGAGGTGGCCGTCGACCTTGCCGTCGAAGTCCCCCAGTCCGTGAACGTCGACGGGTGCAACCGGTCTCGGTGTCGGTCTCCGATCAGCGTCGAGGTCGCGTAGATCGAGGTGAAGGTGAACGCCCCGCTCGGTGAGAATGTCTCCGTGCCGCCGTTGGCGTGGTAAACGGTGTCGCCACGGGCCGACAACCCGGTGAGGGAATTCCCCAAGTCCGTAAAGACCTGCGTGACAGTGCTCCAGCCCTGCGAGACGACGCTCACCAGCCCGTCGCCGAGTTCCTCGCCAGTAAACTCTTCCAGCGAGCCGGACTCGCCCGCTGTCGTATACGTTCCGACGATCTTATTTCCTTGTGTCGACGAGGAGTCGGCACCGGCCGTGGAGCTCGTGGAGTGCGTGGCAACCCCTTGAAGCGTGGCCTCGCTTGTCGACGTGGACGCGAAAGTGCTCGTCGCCGAGTCCGTGAATGTCCCCCGGATGCGATTCCCCTGCGACGATGCTGTGCCCGACGACGTGGAAGTTGAGCGAATTGTGGTGGTGGTCCAGTCGGTCGCCTCCTCGGGCGGGGTCCACTGTGAGACCCCCGTCGAGGACGCGTCCGACGTCACGGAGGCCGTCGCGAACTCACTGTATTCGCCAGTCACGGCATTATTGGACGTCGTCGTAGTGCCGGTCGAGTCGGTGACCGCGGTAGCCGTACTCGCGAGGACAGCTTGCAGTGTCCCCGAGGTCCACTCGGTCGAGTGGGCCGTCACGGTGACCGTGCTGGAGGACGTTCCAGTTGCCAGGTTCCCGCTCGCGGTGCCGGTCGACTGGGTGGTTTCGGTTTTCCATTCGGACGAAACCCCGGTGAGATCCGTTCCGGAGGACGAAGTCGTCGAGGAGCCTGTCGTTGTCGAGGTGGAGGAATACGTCCCGGAAAGCACATTTCCGGTGCTGCGGGTTGTGGACAGCGACGATTCGGAGTGCGTTCCGGTCGACGTCGTGGGCGAATAATCCGTGGTGCCGCTGCCGGACGCGGACGCCGTCGCCGTCGCGGTTTCCGTATAGCTTCCGCTCAGCGCGTTCCCCGACCCGGATGCGGTAGCCGAACGGCTGGTCGTCGCGCTGTCGGTCGCCGTCGTCCCCGCGTTGGTCACGGTCCGCACCGACGAGCCCGACGAGGACGCGGTCGACTCGTACGAATAGGTCCCATTTGACCAGTTCCCACTTTCCGTGGCCGTCGAACCCTCAGATTGGGCGTTAGTCCCGAACGACACCTCGGGGCCGTTGGTCGCGACCCAGGTTTCCGTGTTGGTGAACCCGGTCTGACTGTCCCGCTCCGAGTACGAGCCGCTGAACCACTCGCCCGATTCCGACACGATCTCGTCCGACGACGTCGTGGCCGTCGAAAAGCGAGTCGACCCCTGGTTGTCGATCCGATTCGTCGCCGTACTCGTCTGGCTGACCGTCTGGTCCCACTCGTAGTCCCCCGTTACGACGTTGCCGCTCACGCCGCCCGCGGTCGAACCACTCGACTGGACCGTGCCGGTCGTCGTCGCATCCGACTGGACGCGCCAGTTCGAGAGCGTCTCGGTGAAGGACCGGACCCAATCGCCGGCCTGACTCCCCGTGTCGTCGTCGATTGTTGAGGACGCGTTGCTGGTGGTCGAGCCGGTTCCCCAGCGGGTCGACTCTCCGGCGGCATCCGACGCGGACTCGTCGAGCGTGTACGAACCCGATCGCGATTCCGAGGAGCCGACCGCGGTCCCGTTGTACAGGCCTCCGGCTCCGCCTGTGACCGTACTCTCACCAGTCACCGTTCGCGAAAAGGAGGTAGGGCCATCATGGCCCGTCGCCGTGCGGGTCGACTCCTCGGATTCCGACCAGGACTCGGAGAAGGCAATCCCGCCGATGACCGGGAAGGCGGTCCCCCACAGCGTCGCGTCCGTGACCATCGCCGTGGTGGTGCCGGCGTACGATTGAGCGGGCAGCGTGCCTGCGTCCGAACCCTCGACCGTGGCCGTGCCAGTCTGATCCCAGGTAAAGTCGTTGCCGACCGCCATGCGTAGGAGATCGTAACTTGTCGTCCGGGTCGACTCGGCCGTCGTCGTTCCCCGGTCCGGAAAGTTCGTACTCGCCGCGATGACCGTCTCGGTGCCCGAGACCGAAAGGGTCGCGGTCGGCAACGAGGCGGAACCGGCCGCGGTCAGCGTGTAGTCGAGAGCCCCCGAAACCGTTCGCGTCCCCGTGCCGCGCGGCCAGGCGAGTTCCGAGGCGACCTCGTACTCGCCGGAGCCGACGACGGTCAACGCGTACGTGTACGACCCGCCCGACTCGAAGAAAGTGACCGCATTCGAGGAGGCCCCTGCCCCGCCGTCAAGTTCGAGGGACGTGACGGCCTGCGCCTCTCGCATGTCGGTCGGCGAGACAACGAGCATCAGCCCGCCGCCGGCACCTGGTGGGGCGGACGGGCGGGCCGCCCACACGGTCAGGGCGTACGCCCCCTGGTAGAGGTAGGTGTGAGACCCGTGCAACTCGAACACGCCACCGCCCGCGGCTTCGACCCATCCCGTGGACGACGACCCGTCTCCCCACTGGATCGTGTAGGTGGGCGTCTCCTCGGCCCCGTTCTCCGCCAGGAACGTCGCCACGAGGTCAGAGTACCCTGTCCCGCGAGCCGCCACACTCAGCCGGCCGTCGATCTTGAACGGGCCGTCGGCGACCGTGACTTCCACGGCAGAAGCGGTGCCGGCGACGTAGTACGACGAGCCGCTGTCGAGTTCGAGTCGGATCCCCTCGTCGTCTTCCAGGATCAGGTCGTACGCAGCCGACAGAGTCAGCGTGACCGCGGTGACGCTGGCCGCGAACCCCACCGTCACGTTCCCTCCGGACCCGCTGACCGGACCTGAGGCCGTTGACAGCGTGTAATCCGATCCGAATTTCGCTTCGGGAAGGCTGGTCGTGCCGAGCAGGGCGACCACATCGAACGATTGTGTAAGATCACCGCCCGAGCGGCTGATGATGACGGTCTTGCTGCCCCCCTCGGCGACGTCGAGGGTCGCGGCGTTGAACCAGACGGTTGGTGGGTCGTCGGCAATGGAGAGCGTGGCCGAGCCCGTGCCGGCAATCGTGTATTCGCCCGAGGCGGCCACGTTGAGAACAGCAGACTCGGACCCCTCGCGGAGGTTATCCTTATACGGCGTCAGAGTAACGGAAGTGGTCGTGGCGCTGGCCGCGAACGTGACAGTGCCGTCGAGCGTCTGGTAGTCCGTGCCGTTCGACGTGGCCCCGGACATGGAGTACGTGACCGCCAGCGGCTGGCTCGTATCTCCACCCGAACGGGTGAACGAGTACACGCCGGTTGCGGGGCCCGTTTCTGATGGCGAGCCGGACGCCGACACGGTCACGACCGGCGGATCGTCAGCGATCGACAGCGTGGCAGTACCTGTTCCAGCCACTGTGTAGGAGCCGGTCGGAGCGACCGTCAGGATGGCAGTTTCGGCCCCCTCCGCGAGGTTGTCCTTCTTCGGGGTTAGCACGATTGTGGCCGACGTCGACCCGGCCGAAAAAGTGGCAAGGCCGGACAGGGATTCGTAGTCGGTCCCGTTTGTCGACCCACCGCCCATCGTGTACGAGACCACGAGTGGTTGCGACGTGTCGCCTCCGGATCGGGTCAACGTGTACGTGCCTGTCGCCAGGCTCGACTCCGCGGGCGAACCGGTCGCCGTCACGGTGACGACCGGCGGGTCGTCGGCGATCGTCACCGTGGCAGTGGTCGTACTCCCAAGCGTGTACAGTGAGGAGGAAGCCAACGTCAGGACGACCGTTTCGTTTCCTTCGATGAGGTTGTCGACCAACGGGGTGACCGTCACGTCCGCCGTGCTCGACCCGGCCGAGAACGTCACTGTTCCGGTGAGAGACGAGTAGTCAGTACCGTCCGTGGCGGACCCCGAGACGGTGTAGAACGCGACCAGTGACGACCCTGTGCCCCCGCTTCGAGTCAAGGTAAAGACACCCGTGGAAGTGCCTACTTCTGACGCGGACGGATTGCTGGCATCGACAGTAATTGTGGGCGAAGCCGGGAGCGGGTCGCCGGAGAATGTGACATGATCAAATCGCCACGTTCCCCCAATACCGTAGGTACTAGTGGTTCCAACATACACGCTTCCTTCAAACGCCGAGACGATTCGGATACCGAAACCCGCAGCGTTATCGGCGATGGTGAGCGACGAGAAGTCGACAGTTCGACCATTGACGAAGCTCGTCGTCGGCGCGATGGTCAGCGTCGTGAACGTCGTCCAGTTACCTCCTCCGTTGACCGTGTATTGGATGGCTTCCGTTCGTGAAGCAGTCCCACTATTGCGCTGGTCGAAGGTGAGTACGATATTCTCATAGCCGGTCGTGGGGACCCAGAACACGACGCCGGCTGTAAGGTTGTTGGTTCCCTGGCTGGGGAACGGGCTAAAGTTCACGGCAGTCCCGCCGTCGGTGGAGCCCGAACCACTTACGAACGCTGGGCTCGTTCCACCGATCGCCGAAACGCTCCCTGCGCCGACGTCAGGGAGTAGGCCGGCGGAGTTGAACGTCCATTGCGCGATGGTAGCCGGGACGAGCCTTGGCTCCATCTCTTCCACACTCAGTCGGACTTCCTTCTTAGATTCGCGTCGCAAGGAGTTCCACGCCCAGCGGACCCACCTTCCGATGGCCACCAAGGGGTTTGATCGGGAGCCGTTGTGAACAGGATTGACGCGCCGCAAAGGTGCAAGCAGTAACCAGCGGGCGATCCGGCTCATGAGTATCCCGATTTGAATTGCGGGGTATGTCGCGGTAGGAGAGGGGACCGCAACGGATGTCGACTTTCAGACCGGTGTCGCACACGAACGTCCGGCAGCGATCGGAGCATTCTCGATTTGGACGCGAGAGTCCGTCTATTCGCTAGTGTTTGGAATTTTGCAGTTCCTGACGGGTTCAGTCAATCTCCGTCGCGTCATTTTCTCTAAACCTTCTCACACCCTCTCTACCCCGAAGGCCCTGGTCGGGTTACTTGGGCCGAGTTGGTCACCTCGGGTGCACGCTAGGAGTTTCCTTTCATGGATCAGGCGCGACTCGGATGCTTTCCCAATTGCCGGGTTCTTGTCGTCGGGGACCTCATGCTCGACGAATTCGTCTGGGGAACGGTCTCCCGCATCTCACCCGAAGCTCCCGTCCCGGTCGTGGTGGTCGACCGCCGCTCGGAAACGCCCGGCGGCGCGGCCAACGTCGCCGTCAACGTCGCCGCTCTCGGCGGGCGGGTGCAGCTGGCGGGCGTGGTCGGCACAGACCCGGCGGGTGCGAGACTCGTCGAACTCGCCTCGGCTGCAGGGGTGGACCCTGGGCTGATTGTCCGGGAAACCGGGCGAACAACGACGGTCAAGACGCGGGTCCTGGCACACTCCCAGCAGGTGGTCCGGATCGACCAGGAGGCGTCGATCGAACTTTCGGAATCGGTCCGGACGATGTTGCAAGAGGGGATCGAGCGGGTGATGCCCGGGGTGCAGGCGTGCGTCATTTCAGACTACGATAAGGGGGTCGTTTCCACCTCACTGCTAAGCCGGCTCATCACGATCGCACGCAGTCAACGGACGCCGGTCGTTGTCGACCCGAAGGGTACGGATTACACGAAATACCGGGGGGCGACAGTAGTCAAGCCGAACCAAGTCGAAGCCGGGCGGGCCGTGAATCGTGAGTTGCGGACGGACGGGGACGTGGACCTCGCCTGCCTCGAATTGAGCGAGCGGTTAGGACCCGACACTGCCATCCTCGTGACCCGCGGCCCGCGGGGGATGACGCTGTTCCGACCCGGCCAGGCAATCTACCATGTCCCCACGCACGCGCGGGAGGTGTACGACGTGACCGGGGCCGGGGACACCGTCGCCGGCACGGTCGCCCTCGCCCTCGCGGCTGGGTCGTCACTTGAAAACGCGTGTCTGCTTGCGAGCCTCGCAGCGGCGGTCGTCGTCGGCAAAGTCGGAACCGCGATCTGCTCCTTCAGCGAGCTTGAGGCTGCGCTCGCGCATTCTGATTGAGGCCGAGGCAGGAAAATCTCAGATAGGAATCGGTTAGGCAGACAAGTGGTTTTCGCGACACGCTGCTGGTCGAACGGCTGGCGGTACTTCGGGTGGACGGCGACCTGTATGAGTCGCGAAGAAAGCCCTCGCGCGGGTTGCGGATCGTTCCTTTCGCCGGGTTCGGTGTTTCCTCCCTTTTTCGACAGCAGTTCCGTTCCGTTTGATGC